>NZ_JAMYED010000006.1:0-344635 GCF_033843685.1 Stenotrophomonas sp. RG-453 | reverse complement strand
GACGAACCTGGTGGAAGGCATCAACAACAAGATCAAGGTCATCAAGCGCGTTGCCTACGGATACCGAGATGACGCGTATTTCTTCCTGAAGATCCGGGCGGCCTTCCCCGGAGTTGGGTGAAGAACCTTTTTATTTGTGGGGCCGAAAACCCCGCGCGGCCCGCCGCACGAGAGACCCCGCGCTGCCGATTGCCGTTTGCCCTGCGCGCGGCCCATGCTGTGGGCTGGACCCGGGGAGAACCGCATGAGCGACCTGTTTGCATTGGCCATGCCGTGGTGGGAATTCATCCTGCGCGCGGTGGTGGTGTACGCGGTGGTACTGGGCATGGTCCGGCTCTCCGGCAAGCGCGCGCTGGGCCAGATCACCCCGTTCGATGTCTTGCTGATCGTGCTGCTCGGCAACGCGGTGCAGAACGCCCTGCTGGGCCAGGATACCTCCCTGGGCGGCGGCCTGCTGCTGGCGGCGACCCTGATCTCGATCAACTACGGCGTGGGCTGGCTCAGCACGCGCAGTCAGCGCGTGGAAACGCTGGTCGAAGGCGAGCCGATCCTGATCGCCCGTGATGGCAAGGTGCTCGATTCCGTGCTCAAGCGCGAGCTCGTGACCCCGGCCGATCTGGACGCAGCGATGCGTCAGCAGGGCTGCCTGTCCATCGACGATGTCGCCCTGGCGGTGCTGGAGATCAACGGGCACATCACCATCGTGCCGAAGAAGGCGTAGAGCCACCCATGGGGTGGCTCTACCCGACGGGTGCCACCCATGCACCGCATGCGAAATCCATGCCGGCCCATGCGGTGGCGCGCTGGGTTACACCCAGTCGCGCGGAACCAGGTAGTCGGCCAGGCGGGCTTCGTCGCTGCCGGTTTCAGGTTGGAAACCGTATTCCCAGCGCACGCGCGGGGGCAGGCTCATCAGGATGCTCTCGCTGCGCCCACCGCTCTGCAGCCCGAACAGGGTGCCGCGGTCGTAGACCAGGTTGAACTCGACATAGCGGCCGCGCCGGTACAGCTGGAACTCGCGCTCGCGCTCGCCATACGGCGTGTCCTTGCGGCGCTCGACCAGCGGCAGATAGGCGTCCATGAAGCCATCGCCGACCGCGCGCAGATACGCAAAATCGCGCTCGAAGTCGCCATGCAGGTCGTCGAAGAACAATCCGCCTACGCCCCGCGTCTCGTTGCGGTGGCGCAGGAAGAAATACTCATCGCACCAGCGCTTGTGCGCCGCATAGCGCTCTTCGCCGAAGGGCGCGCACAGATCGTGCGCAACCTGGTGCCAGTGCCGCACGTCTTCGTCGATCGGGTAGAACGGGGTGAGGTCGAAGCCCCCGCCGAACCAGGACGCCACCGCCACGCCATCGCGCTCGGCGCGGAAGTAGCGCACGTTGGCGTGCGTGGTCGGCAGATAGGGATTGGCCGGATGGAACACCAGCGAGACGCCGGTCGCGCGCCATGACGCGCCGGCCAGCTCCGGCCGGTTCGCCGAGGCCGATGGCGGCAGGCGGGTACCGGCCACATCGGAGAACCCGATCCCGGCCTGCTCGAACACGGCGCCATCGCGCAGGATGCGGGTACGGCCACCGCCACCCTCCGCACGCTGCCAGAGATCTTCGGCAAAGCGGGCCTGGCCGTCGGCGGTTTCGATCGCCGCACAGATGCGGTCCTGCAGGTCGGTCAGATACGCGCGGACGCGGTCGAAGTCGTTCATGGCGCTACTTTACCGCAGGCCGGTGCACGGCCTGCGTGTGCTCAGTGGCCGCTCTTGCGGTTGCGGTTGCTGCTGTCCTTTGTCGCGGCAGGGGCCTGGGCCGGCGCATCGGCATCGTCGTCCGCCTCGGCCTCGGCGGCCATGCGCTCGGCGATCTGCTCCAGCCCGGCGCTGACCTGCATCAGGCCCCAGTTGCGGGTCGCGTGCACATCGCAGGCCACGTGCGTGCCGTTTCCATCCTTGGCGCAGATCGAGGCCATCTGCTCGGGCAGCGCCTCGTCACCGGTGTGTTCGTAGACGCTGGCCAGGTTCTCGCAGCCCTCGCGTACCCCGGCGGCGCAGAGCTTGAGATAGAACGGCGCCGCCTCGGCCCAGCGGTTGCGCAGCGCCAGCTGGTGACCGGCGGCATTGCAGCCCTGCAGCTTGCCGGCCGCGCAGCACGCCTGGGCACCGCCTTCGCGGGCCAGCGTCGGGCAATCCTGCGGCAGCGGGGTTTCGACGAAGACCACCGGCGCGCTGCACTGCTGCGCCTCGCCGGTGCGCTCGTAATAGCTGAAGCGGTTCCAGCTGTCCATGCCGATCAGGTTGCCGTTGGCCAGGCGCTTGAACACGAAGTCGTCGCCCTGGTCATGGCGCACACGGATGTCGCCATCGACCAGCCGCGCGCGCAGCTTGCCGCCGAAGCCGCTGTCGAGCATGCCGCCATCGCCGAACGGCAGATGGTCCATCAGGCCCTGACTGGCGACATAGCTGCCGCAGGGCAGGGCGGTGGCTGCCACCGGGGTCAGTGCCTTGGCCTCCAGCGTGGCCAGCGGCGCCGCACGCTCACAGGCGCGCGGGTCCTTGCCCAGGGCGCACGCCCGCTGCAGTGCATCGCGGGCCGGGATCAGGCGACCGGCATCCCACAACGCCTCGGCAGCGTTGGCGCAGAACGTGCCGCCGGTCTGTGCCCGGCACAGGGTGGTGATCTCATCGAGCTGTATGGCCGGCAGCGGTGACGCCTTGGCTGCGCTGAGCCCGCCAAGCAGCGCCTTGGCCAGCGCTTGCCCCATCGCGTCGCGCGCGGCCTCCAGACAGGCAGCCTGGTCGTACTGCGCGGACGCAGGTTTGCAGACCTCCGGCTCGGGCAGCTCCGGCGCATCGTCCCGGGTCGCCGCCAGCGTCCTGGCCTCGCGCGCTTCGGACTGGAAATTGGCCAGCAGACGCTTGCAGGCAGCCGGCACGTCCTCCCGACACCATTGACGCAGGCGGTCGTTGCTGGCGAAGAGCGTGTCGCTCAGGCAGGTGCCGATCTCGGCCCGGCACGATGCCGCCGGGAACATCGTCGCGCGGCGGCAGGTGGCTGCCTTCTGCAAGCGGTAGTCGTTGAAGCGGTCACTGAGCAGGCGACCGCCCTCCTGCACGTTCAGCGAGCTGACGCCGCCGTTGTCCAGGTCGGCCAGCTTCAGCTCGTCGCCGAGGCGGCTGAGGAGGTAAGGCTCGGGCGCCTGGCCGGGAATCTGCCGCACACCCTCGTTCGCACTGTGCAGGGTCAATGTGGTGCCGCTGTCCTTGGCCACGAACGTGCCACAAACCATGGCCTGGGCCGCTGCCGGCAGGCTGACCGCCGTGAGCAGGGTGAACAGGGTCGCGCGCCAGCCGTGGCGGCGCAGAAGGGGGAGGGAAACAGTCACACGATCATCCTTGCAGGTCGTGCAGCGCACCGTGGCGCTGCGGGAAACAGGTCAGCGGCGGAACAACGCACGTACATCAGCCGCGCACAGGCGCACGATCAGCCAGCCCTGCAGTACCGCGAAGGCCAGCGCGGTGATGCCGGCGAGGCCGCTGCAGATCACGCGCTGTACGCGCAGCTCACTGCGCAACTTGAGCAGTTCGATCGACAGGGTGTCATCGGGTATCTGCGCCAGCAGGTGGCGGAACGCATCGTCCAGCAGCCACGCGGCGACCACGTTGAGCACGGCGGTGACCGCCAGCAGCACGATGAACAGTGCCCATGCCCAGCGCCAGCGACGCAGCATGCCCCAGCATGCGGCAACGCCCAAGAGGCTCGACACGCACAGCAGCACGTTGGCCAGCACCGGGTGGGTGAGCAGCCAGCGCAGCGAGCCAGGCAGCCAGTGCAGGTCCTCATCGGCCAGCAGCGCCTGTAGCGCCTCCGAGCCTGACAGGGGGATCGCAATCAGGGCCAGTACCCCCCACATCGCGGCCGTGACCAGGCAGACCAGCAGCACGGACTTGAGCAGGGGGGCGAGAAACGCAGGCGCACCCTCCCTGCTGGGGCGGGGCGTGCAGGAAGGCAATTGCGGGGGAAGCGGGGCTGACATCCGGTGTCCTGGTTGGGCAGGCCGCAGACGTCTAGGTCCCAGCCACCGCGTTCGCGGCCGCGGGCAGGATATGGTCTGCGCTCAGCGGTGCCAAGCAAACGCCATGCGGCGGGCGCAGCGGCACCCAGGCCAGTTCGGCGATTTCCGCCTGTGCGCGGGGCGAACCGGTCACCGTCACCAGATAGGCGTGGGCCCGTACGCGGTGCCCGGCTTCGTGCACCGCCCAGGCCTCGAACCGGCCCAACAGCACGGCCCTGGCAAGGTCCACCGTGACCCCGAGTTCTTCTTCCAGCTCGCGCGCCAGCGCGGCCAAGGGTGCTTCGCCGGGCTCGGGTTTGCCGCCGGGCTGGATGAAGGTGTCCGAGCCGTGCTTGCGCACCACTAGTACGCGGCCGTCGGGATCGAAAACGACCGCGGCGACGATATCGATCGTCGCCGCGGCGTGCTGCACGTCAGTGGGCACCGACGTCATCGCTGGATTACTTCAGGTTCTCTTCGAACAGCTTGAGGATGCGCTTGTACTGGTCCAGCCAGGAATCGGCACGCACATAGCCGTGGCGTTCCAGCGGGTACGGCGCGATCGACCAGTTGTCCTTGTGCAGTTCGATCAGCTTCTGGGTGAGGTTGACCGAATCCTGGAAGAACACGTTGTCATCCATCATCCCGTGCGCGATCAGCAGGTGGTCCTGCAGCCCGTCGGCGTACTCGATCGGCGACGATTTGCGGTACGCCTCCGGGTCGATGTCCGGGGTATTGAGGATGTTGGCGGTGTAGCCGTGGTTGTACTGGTGCCAGTCGACCACCGGGCGCAGCGCGGCACCGGCCTTGAACGTGCCCGGCGAGCGGAACAGCGCCATGAAGGTCATGAAGCCGCCGTAGGAGCCGCCGTAGATGCCGGCGTGGTCGCGGTCGCCCTGCTTGGTGGCCACCAGCCAGTCCAGACCGTCCTTGTAGTCTTCCAGTTCCGGGTGGCCCATGTTGCGGTAGATCGCCGTGCGCCAGTCGCGGCCGTAGCCGGCGCTGCCGCGGTAATCCATGTCCAGCACCACGTAGCCCTTCTGCACCAGCAGGTTGTGGAACATCTGCTCACGGAAGTAGGCCGGGTACTGCTGGTGCACGTTCTGCAGATAGCCGGCGCCGTGCACGAACATGGCGATCGGGTACTGCTTGCCCGGCTCGAAGGTCTCCGGTCCGTAGTACTTGGCCCAGACCACGCCCGCGCCGTGCTTGGACGGCACCTGTACCAGCTTGGGCTGGATCCACTCGCGCGCCTTGAACTCGGCCGTGCGGGTGTCGGTCAGCACCTTGGCCTGGCCACCGGCAGCGGGCACCACGGCCAGCTGGGTCGGCAGGTAGGCGCCGGAGTAACGCACCAGCAGCTGCTGGCCATCCGGGGACAGCGAGAAGTCTTCCACGCCGTTGAGCGAGGTCAGCTCACGCACCTGCTTGCTGGCGGTGTCGACCGCGCACACTTCGTAGTCGCCCGGCGACTGCTGGTTGCACAGGAAGTAGAAGCCGCGGCCGTCGGCGCTGGGCACCGGCATCGAGCTTTCCCACTTGCCGCCGGTCAGTGCCTGAGGCTTGGCCGTGCCCTGCTGGGTATACAGGTGCGAATAGCCGGATTCTTCGGACAGCAGCCACAGCGTGCGGTTGTCGTTGGACCAGCCGAAATCGTTGAAGCTCCAGTTGATCCAGGCGCTGTCGGTCAGGCGATGACGCGTCTCCAGCTTGGCGCTGGCCGGGGTCACGCTGGCGATCCAGCGGTCCTTGTTGTCGTTGGCGCGCAGCATGATCGCGGCCTGCTGGCCATCGGCGCTCCAGCGGATGCCGGGCGCGCCGGGGCCACCGAGTACTTCCACCGGGCGGTTGCCCTTCAGGGCGTCCTTGCCGGCGGCCTTGCGCAGCGCGGCCAGCGGGTCGGTGCCGATGCCCGGCAGGCCGTCCAGCGACAGCGGCTTGACCGTGCCGGCGACGGCATCGACCAGCCACAGCGCGTTCGGCTCCGGGTCGTTGCGGCCCACGCGGGTGCGGGTCTCTTCGAATTCTTCGTAACCCGATTCGGTCACGTATTTGGGCATCTTGCCGCCGCGGCCTTCATCGAAGCTCTTCGGCTTGGTGACCACGATCAGGGTGCGCGCATCGGGCGAGAGCACGCTGTCGACGATCTCCACGTCGGCGCCCAGATACACCGGGCCCGGTGCACGGGTGCCGTCGGCACGGCGCCAGCTGGCTTCCTGCGCCTTGAGCGCCTCGCGCTGGGCGCGGTCGTTGCGCAGCGTGGCCAGGGTGCGCAGCTGCTGCTCACGCAGGGTGTCGGCCTTGGGCGCATCGTCCGGGTTCTTCTCGGCCTTCAGGCTGGCCACCTGCTGCACGCCGGCGGCGGCGGTCCAATGGAACCAGTTCTGGCCGGTACGCCAGATCACGCCGCCATCGCGGGCGAAATTGACCGCGCCGGACTTTTCCGTGCTGCGGGTCAGCTGGGTCAGCGCGCCACTGCGCAGGTCACGCACGAACACATCGCCATTGCGCACGAACGCCGAGCGCTGGCGCGCGCTGTCGTAGACCGGGCTGTCCACATCCAGGGTGCCACGCTGGTCATCGCCGACCTGCGCAGCCACGCCACCGGCGACCGGCTGGCGGAAGGTATCGCGCACCGGGCTGCCGGTGCGCTTGAGCTGGTACTCGACCTGCTGGCTGTTCCAGGACCACCACGCGCTTTCGACCGGGGGGCCGATCCAGTCCGGGTCGGCCATGGCCTGCTCGATGGTGATCGGCGTCGGCGCCGCATGGGCAGCGCCGCCAAGGGCGGCGAGCAGCAGCAGGGACAAAGGCAGCGTTCTGGGCATTGCGGGCGGCACCAATGAGGAAAACCCGCCAAGCGTAGCAGCCGCAAGGGCCGCGGGAAGGGGCCACAGGTCATGGGCGTGCGCTCATGAGCGACGGCCGGTGGGTCGGGCGCTGGGCCCCCATACCCGTTCCGGCGAATGTCCTCCGGCGTCGGCCTGCGGCCGCCCCCTCCCCCTTTATTTCGCCTCCAAGGGTATGGGGGCCCAGCGCCCGACCCACCTGCGACAAAGTGAAGCAGCGCGTCACCGGGTCGCATGTGCCTTTCACGGATACAGGCCCAGACTGGTGCGGATTCCAGAAGCCAGTCGGAGGCGTCTCTTGGACGCGTTGTTGTTGTCCCGGATCCAGTTCGGGTTCGTCATCAGTTTCCACGTGCTGTTCCCGGCCTTCACGATCGGCACGGCCAGCTGGCTGGCCTTTGTCGAATCGCGCTGGCTGCGCACCGGCAATCCGGTCTGGCGCGAGCTGTATTTCTTCTGGCAGAAGATCTTCGCCGTGTCCTTCGGCATGGGCGTGGTCAGCGGCATCGTCATGGCCTTCCAGTTCGGGACCAACTGGCCGCGGCTGAGCGAGGTCGCCGGTACCGTGATCGGGCCGCTGCTCACCTATGAAGTGCTCACCGCGTTCTTCCTGGAGGCCAGCTTCCTGGGCGTGATGATGTTCGGCTGGGGCAAGGTCTCGCCGCGGCTGCATTTCTTCTCCACCTGCATGGTGGCGCTGGGCACGCTGGTCTCCACGTTCTGGATCCTGTCCTCCAACAGTTGGCTGCAGACGCCGGCCGGCTACGACATCATCGACGGCATCGTGCACCCGCAGAACTGGTGGCAAGTGGTGTTCAATCCGTCCTTCCCCTACCGCTTGGCGCACATGGCGCTGGGCTCGTTCATCACCACCTGCTTCGTGATCGGCGGCGTGGGGGCGTGGTACCTGCGCAAGGACGTGCACCGCGAGGCCGGTCGCAAGATGCTGCTGGCCGCGGTGGGCTTCGCCGCGCTGACGGTGCCGGTACAGATCTTCGTCGGCGACATGCATGGCCTGAACACGTTGAAGCACCAGCCGATGAAGATCGCGGCGGTGGAAGCGCACTGGCATTCCGAAGGCGAGGGCAAGGGCGTGCCGCTGGTGGTGTTCGCCGTGCCCAACGAGAAGGCCGAGCGCAATGACTACGAGATCGCGATTCCGCGCCTGGGCAGCCTGATCCTCACCCATTCGCTGGACGGCACCTTCGATCCGCTGACCTCGGTGCCTGCCAGCGATCGGCCGCCGGTGGTGCCGGTGTTCTTCGCGTTCCGGGTGATGGTCGGGCTGGGCACGTTGATGCTGCTGCTGGCCTGGGTCTCGGCGTTCCAGTGGTGGCGCGGCAAACTGTTGCAGTCGCGCTGGTTGATCCGCGGCTGGAACTGGATGCTGCCCAGCGGCTTCATCGCGCTGATCTCCGGCTGGTTCGTGACCGAGATGGGCCGGCAACCGTGGGTGGTCTATGGCGTGCTGCGCACGGCCGATGCAGTCGGCCCGCAGAGTGCGTGGATGACGGCGTTGTCGCTCGGTGTGTACATCGTGGGCTATGCGTTCGTGTTCGGCTGGGGCATCTGGTACCTGGTGAAGATCATCCGCACCGGTCCCAAGCCGCATGAGCCGGCACCGAAGCTGGATGCCGGCAGCCACACCCCGGCGCGGCCGCTGTCCGGTGCCGATGAACCGCTGGAGGAGCGCTGAGATGGAGATGACCACCTGGTTGCCCGTGGCATGGTTCGCGGTGATCGGCTTCGGCGTGCTGATGTACGTGGTGCTGGATGGCTTCGTGCTCGGCATCGGCATCCTGGCGCCGATGGCCGAGGATGAAGAACAGCTCGACATCATGATGAACACCGCCGCGCCGATCTGGGACGGCAACGAAACCTGGCTGGTGCTGGGCGGGGCCGGGTTGATGGCGGCCTTCCCGAAGGCGTACGCCGCGCTGCTGTCCGCGCTGTACCTGCCGGTGCTGCTGCTGGTGGTGGCGCTGGTGTTCCGCGGCGTGGCCTTCGAATTCCGCTTCAAGGCACACCGCTCGCGCAAGCTGTGGAGCGTGGCGTTCGGCCTGGGTTCGCTGCTGGCCGCGTTCGCGCAGGGCGTGATCCTTGGCGCGCTCGTGCAGGGCCTTCAGGTCGTGGATGGCCGTTACGTGGGCGGCGCCTTCAGCTGGTTCAGCCCGTTCTCGATGCTGACCGGCGCTGCCGTGGTGTTCGGTTACGCGCTGCTGGGCAGCACCTGGCTGATCCTCAAGACCGAGGGCCGCGAGCAGACCTTCGCGCGCACCTTGACCCGCCCGCTGGTGGTCGCCGTGATCGTGTTCATGGGCCTGGTCAGCGCGTGGCTGCCGTTCCTGGATTCGCGCCTGATGGCGCGCTGGTTCAGCGATGGCAACTTCTGGTGGCTCTCGCCGGTGCCGTTGCTGACCTTGGCGGTCGCCACGGCGCTGTGGCGCAGCGCGATGCACCCCAAGCGCGATCTGCCGCCGTTCCTGTTGACGCTGGGCCTGTTCGTGCTGGGCTTCATCGGCCTGGTACTGGGCATGTGGCCGTACCTGCTGCCCCCCAGCATGACGTTGTGGCAGGCGGCCGCGCCGGCCTCGTCGCTGAGCTTCAGCCTGGTCGGGCTGGTGATCCTGCTGCCGGTGATCCTGGGCTATACGGCGTGGTCGTACCGGGTGTTCCGCGGCAAGGTGCGGGCGGATGTGGGGTATCACTAAGCGGCTGGCGCTTCCCTGCTGCGCGTGGGCGAGGGCGGTCAGACCCTGCCCGGACGCGACGTAAACCCATCCATGGGGGCTCGACGGGTGCGAGCGATGGCGAAGAGCAGCCGACCGACGGTCGGCTCTACGGGCAGCACGCCACCCACGCCGACCCCGATCAGGCACGACCGGCACATCACGGCGTTCGGCTCAGCCGTGCAGTCCCTCGATCTCCACCAGCAGCTCCGCGCGGCATACCTCCGCATGCAGCACCACGAACGGCGGTGCCGTCGGCAGCGCCGCCATCTGCACCGCCACCGGGCCCATATCCTCCGCCCGGCGCACATACACCTTGAGCACCGAGCCCGAACCCAGTACCGGTGACAACGACGGCCGCTGGCCGCGCGCCGTATCCACCAGGCTCTGCAGATTCGTCAGCGTCTCGCGCAACTGCTCATCCACCGCCCCCGTGTGCTGCGACACATGGCCCACGATCGCCGCCGTCCCCGACTGCAGCAGCGGCAGGCCCGTCGCCAGCGGCGGCAGCAGCGCACGCGAAAAACTGGGCGACTGCGGCCCGTACTGGCGCGGATACCGGAACGCGCTCACCTGGCGCGGATTCTCCAGCGGCTGGCCCGGTTCACGCGCGGCCAGCCAATACACCTGCAGACGGCGCTCGCCATCGAAACGGCCGATGCAGGTCGCCGCCGGCAGCGCGGCCTCGTCCAGCTCGCGCAGGCCACGGACGCGTCCCACGCAGAAGCGCCGATAACGTTCCTGGTCACCGTCGCCCTCGGTCACGGCATCAAGATAGTTCCAGGTCCGCAGCAGGTGCGGATAGCCGCACCGCGACAGGAACGCGCTCATCCGCGCGTAGGCCTCGGCCGCAGCCGATTCGATATCGCTGTCGGTCTCCTCGATCTCCAGCACCCCGAACAGCAGGCTGTCGTTGTGCGACCAGCGCACCCCGTCGGTGACCCCGTGTTCGACCGGCGTGCCGCTGCGCCAGACCTCGATCTGCGCCGGGCCCTGTTCGGCCAGCGGCACCTGCAGCCAGCGCGGGTCGTCCAGTGTGGCGCGGGGAAGGCCGAAGCCGAACACGGCCAGTGTGCGCGGGTCGGCCAGTGCCGCCTCGCGCTGCGTGGCCGGGACGTACGCGACACGGAACAACGCGGGTCCGGAGGAAGGGGAAGCGACTGCCGGGGCCGTTGCGTTGTCGATCGTGTTGCTCATTTCAGAATGTGAATGCAGCCAGTGCCGAGAGTGTCATGATAGCGTGCGCTCCTTTCCCGGCGCCGCCACCGGTGCCAGGCGATGTCGACGGCCTTCTCCTGGTACCCATCCATCATGTTGGCGGGAATGATTGAGTTTTCTGTAATCGATTGGGCGGCGTGGGCGCCGGGCATCACCACCCACGCGCAGTGGCAGGCGTGGGCGAAGGCCCCCTGGCTGCCCACCGGTGAGGACACCCCCGCGTTGTCCGAAGTGCCCGCCATGCAGCGACGTCGCATCGAGCGGCTCGGACGCATGGCGATCCAGACCGCCTGCTGGTGCGAGCAGCCCGACGACGGTGGCCGGGTGCCGCTGGTGTTCGCCTCGCGGCACGGCGACGTGGCCCGTTCGATGGAGCTGCTCAACACCCTGAGTGCGGACCAGCCGATGTCGCCGACCGGCTTCGGCCTGTCGGTGCACAACGCGATCGCCGCGCTGTACTCGATCGCCCGCGGCCAGCGGGGCAACTATCTGGCCCTCGCGGCCGGCCGGGCCACGGTGGAAACGGCCTGCGTGGAGGCCTTCGGGCTGCTCGCCGATGGTGCGCCGGAGGTGCGGCTGGTGGTGTACGAATCGCCGCTGCCGCCGATCTATGCCGGCTTCGCCGACGAGCCCGACCCTTTCTTCGCGTGGTGCTGGCGGCTCGGGCCGGCCAGCGGCCCGGGCACCCGACTGTCGCTGGGCTGGGGTGCCGGCGGCGGGGATCGTCCCTCCGACGGTCTGCCGCATGGCCTTGAAGCGCTGCGCTTCCTGCTGGCGGGGTCGCCTTCGCTGGGCCTGGAGGCCGACGGCCAGCACTGGAGCTGGCAACGCCATGGCTGAGCGCTGGCCGGCCCGGATCAACCGTGCTTGGCGGGTGCTGGGCACGGGGCTGAGCTTTGCCGCCTTCGGGATCGGCGGGCTGGTCCTGGGCGGGATGCTGTTCCTGTCCCTGTTGCTGGTCCGCGACCCGGTCCGCCGGCGCGTGCTGGCGCGGCGCCTGGTCCAAGCCGGTTTCGCCACCCACGTCGGCCTGATGCGCCGGCTGGGGCTGATGACCTACGAGATCCGCGGGGGCGAGCGCCTGCAGCGCAACGGCCTGCTGATCCTGGCCAACCATCCGACCCTGATCGATGTGGTGCTGCTGATCGCCCAGCTGCCCAATGCCGACTGCGTGGTCAAGCAGGCCGTGGCCCGCAACCCGTTCATGCGCGGCCCGGTGCGTGCCGCCGGTTATGTCTCCAATGATGATGGGGCCGGGCTGGTGGACGACTGCATCGCCGCGGTCCAGGCCGGCGGCAACCTGGTGATCTTCCCGGAAGGGACCCGCACCGTGCCCGGGCAGCCGCTGCGCCTGCAGCGTGGCGCGGCCAACATCGCGGTGCGGGGCCGGCTGGACATCACCCCGGTGCGGATCACCTGCACCCCGCCGACCCTGACCAAGGGCCAGAAATGGTATCGTGTGCCATCACGGCGATTTCACGTTCAGCTGGAAGTCGGGGAGGATCTCCCGATCGCCCCGTTTCTGAACGAGACCGGCGATGCGCCCAGGGGGGATGCCTTGGCGGCCAGGCGTGTGACCGATCATCTTGCCCATTACTTCGACTTCGCTGGAGACCCGACCCGTGCAGGCACTTGAGCACGAGATCAAGGAATTGATCATTTCATCGCTTTCACTGGAAGACATCACTCCCGAAGACATCGATTCCGCCGCCCCCCTGTTTGTCGAGGGGCTGGGCCTGGATTCGATCGACGCGCTGGAACTTGGATTGGCCCTGCAGAAAAAGTACGGTGTCAGCCTGTCAGCCGATTCGGAAGAGACCCGTCGCCATTTCTCCAGCGTGCGTGCCCTGAGCGAGTTTGTCGCCGCACGCCAGCCGTCCTAACGGCGCGTCAGGATTTACCCATGACCAAGAACGAACTTTTCGAGCGCATCGTCAAGATCCTCAAGGACAGCTTTGAGATCGAGCCGAGCCGCATCACGCCTGCCGCGCGGCTGTACGACGACCTGGACATCGACAGCATCGACGCGGTCGACCTGATCGTGCAGCTCAAGCCGCTGCTCGGCCGCAATCTGCAACCGGAAGCCTTCAAGCAGGTGCGTACCGTGCAGGACATCGTGGATGTGGTGCACGGGCTGTTGCCCGGTCAAGCGGCCGCCTGACGGCCATCGCTGAAGACTGACCATGGTCCGGGTACGCGTCGCGGCGTTTGCGTTGCTGTCGCTGGCATACCCGCTGGTGGTGTACCTGTCGCTGGGCCGGTTCGAGCCGCGCTGGTTGTCGCTGCTGCTGTTCACCCTGGCCGCGCTGCGCGCGCTGACCACCCGCCAGGCGGTGTGGTGGGTGGCCGCGCTCGGTACCGGCGTGCTCGCCCTGGTCGCCACGGCCTTCAACCAGGCGCTGCCGCTGAAGCTGTACCCGGCGCTGGTGAATGCGGTGATGCTGGTGATCTTCGCGACCAGCCTGCGCTTCGGCCCCAGCGCGGTGGAGCGCCTGGCGCGGCTGAGCGAGCCGGACCTGCCGCCGTTCGCCGTGATCTATACCCGCCGGGTCACCTGGATCTGGTGCGGCTTCTTTGTTCTCAACGGAAGTCTGGCCCTGGCCACGGCGCTGTGGGCGTCCAACCAGGTCTGGGCGTTCTACAACGGATTGTTGGCGTACGTGATGATGGGTGCTCTGTTTGGTGGGGAATGGCTGGTCCGGCGACGGGTCAAGGCGGCGCATGCGCATGGCTGAGTGGATCGCACTGGACCGGTTGGCGCTGGTGCCGCGCCCGGGCCGCATCGTCGGCATGGCCGGCGACACCGTGGTGGACCATCCGCAGTTCCGCACGCAGGTGCTGCGCTGGCAGCAGGCCTTCGCACGCGCGCCCGGCACCGACTGGGCGCTGTATTTCGATGACACGCTCACCTTCGCCGCCGCCCTGCTGGGGGCGTGGCATGCCGGCAAGCGCGTGTTCCTCGGAGGCGACAACCTGCCGGCCACGCTGGAAGGATTGAGCCCGCGCGTGGCCGGTTTTGCGGGTGACGTGCCGGCGCGCTATGCGCCGCTGCAGCCGGATCCGGAGGTCGATCCCGCCGTCGTGCTGCAACCGCTGGATGAAGCCGCACTGGCACTGGTGGTGTTCACCTCCGGCAGCACCGGTGCGCCGAGCGCGATCGTCAAACGCATGCGCCAGCTGACCCGCGAGGTGGATGCGTTGCAGGCCGCCTTCGGCGAGCAGATGGACGGCGCGCAGGTGCAGGGCACGGTCTCGCACCAGCACATCTACGGCCTGCTGTTCCGCGTGCTGTGGCCGCTGGTGGCCGGCCGCGCGATCCAGCCGCGCCGGTTTTTCCATGAGGATCTGGTCAGCGCGCTGGGCGGCCAGCCGTCGGTGCTGGTGGCGACCCCGGCCCACCTCAAACGGTTGCCCGAACAGCTGGACTGGTCCTCGCTGGGCGGCCAGCTGCGTGCGGTGTTCTCCTCCGGTGGCCCGCTGCCGACCGAGGCGGCGCTGCAGGTCCGCGCCCTGATGGGCGTGGCCCCGACCGAGGTCTTCGGCAGCAGCGAGACCGGTGGCGTGGCCTGGCGGCGCTGGAGTGCCGCCCAGCCGCAGTGGCATCCGTTGCCGGGCGTTGCCTGGCGGATCGAGGAAGGTTGCCTGGCGGTGCGTTCGCCGCACCTGGACAACGACGACTGGTGGCTGACCCAGGACCGCGCCGTCGCCGATGACGGCCACAGCTTCCGGCTGCTCGGCCGCGCCGACCGCATCGTCAAGATCGAAGAGCGCCGCGTCTCGCTGGACGCCCTCGAACAGCAGCTGCGTGCGCACCCGGCGGTGCAGGACGTGCGCGTGCTGGTGCTGCCGGGCGCGCGCGAACAGCTGGCCGCCGTGGTGGTGCCGCAGGCGGCGGGCGCCGCGAACTGGGACGATGCACAGCGCCGCCGCCAGGCGCAGCAGCTCGGCGCGCATCTGGCCCAAAGCCACGATGCCGTGACCCGGCCGCGCCGCTGGCGTTTCATCGACGAACTGCCGCTCAACGCGCAGGGCAAGGTTACTGCCGCGGCACTGGCGGCCCTGTTCCGGCCGCTGATGCCGACCCCCGAGTGGCAGCAGCGCGATGCCACCAGCGCCTCGCTGCAGCTCGTGCTGGATCCGGACCTGGTCGCATTCGACGGGCACTTCCCGCAGGCCAGGATCCTGCCCGGCGTGGTCCAGCTGGACTGGGCGATCCACTACGGCCGCAGCGCATTCACGATGCCGCCGCAGTTCCTGCGCATGGACGCGGTCAAGTTCCAGCACGTGGCCCGCCCGGGCGACTGCCTGCAGCTGAGCCTGGGCTGGGATGCGGCCAGGTCGGCGATGAGCTTCCGCTACGTCTCCGTCCATGGCGTGCACGCCAGCGGCCGGGTGGTGTTTGGTGATGCGTGATGACTCCGGTGACGGCATGAGCAGGTCGGCCTTCGCCCCGCTGGTGGTGATCCCGGTGTACGACCACGCGCATGCGATCGGTGCGGTGGTGCAGGGCGTGCTGGCCAGTGGGCAGCCGTGCCTGCTGGTCGACGATGGCTCGCACCGGGAGTGCGCGCAGGTGCTTGATGCGCTGGCCCGCGAGCACGCACCGCAGGTGACGCTGCTGCGGCTGGCGGTGAACCAGGGCAAGGGTGGCGCGATGCTGGCCGGCTTTGCCGAAGCCGCGCGCCTGGGCTACAGCCACGTGCTGCAGATAGATGCCGACGGCCAGCACGAGACTGCCGATATCCCCCGTTTCGTCGCGCTGTCGCAGGCGCAGCCGGAGGCGGTGATCTGTGGTATCCCGCGCTATGACGCCAGCGTGCCCAAGGCGCGCCTGTACGGTCGCTACGCCACGCATATCTGGGTCTGGATCAACACGCTGTCGCTGCAGATCCGCGACTCGATGTGTGGCTTCCGCCTGTATCCACTGGCCCCGGTGATCCGCCTGATGGGCGAGGAAACCATCGGCCGGCGCATGGATTTCGACAGTGAAATCCTGGTGCGGCTGTTCTGGCGTGGGGTGAAGGTGATCAGTGTGCCGACCGCCGTTACCTATCCCAGCGACGGCGTCTCGCACTTCGATGTGTGGCGCGACAACGTGCGCATCAGCCGCATGCACGCGCGCCTGTTCGTCGGAATGCTGTGGCGCGCGCCGCGGCTGCTGTGGCAGCGCATCGCAGGGCCCGGCGCATGACCACGCCCGCCCCCGGCATTGCCCCGCACTGGGCCGACATCGGCGAGTCCACCTCGGCCGCCGGCGTGCTGTTCCTGTGCTGGGTGCACCGCTGGTTCGGCCGCTGGCCGTTCCGGCTGTGCGTGTACCCGGTGGTGCTCTGCCACTGGTTGAGCAACCGGGTCGCGCGCGAATCGTCGCTGCAGTACCTGGAGCGGCTGCAGGCCCATACCGGCGTGTTCCCCTCGGCACCCGGGCGCTGGCAGAGCCTGAAGCACTTCGCGCTGTTTGCCGACACCATGCTCGACAAGCTGCTCGGCCTGGGCGGCCGCTATCCGCCCGAGCACATCCATCTGCAGCGCGACCTGGTGCTGGACAAGATCGCGCGCCGCGAAGGCGGGCTGATCCTAACTGCGCACATCGGCTGCCTGGAGCTGTGCCAGGTATTGGCCGAGCGGGTGCCGGGCTTCCACATCACCGTGCTGGTCCACACCGCGCACGCGCAGCGCTTCAACCGCCTGATGCAGCGGCTCGATCCGCTGGCCTCGGTGGAGCTGCTGCAGGTCACCGACATGGGCCCGGCCACCGCGGTCGAGCTGCAGCGCCGGGTCGAGGCGGGTGGTTTCGTGGCCATCGTCGGCGACCGCGTGCCGCTGCGTGGCGGGCGCACCGTGCCGGCCCCGTTCCTCGGCCACACCGCGCAGTTCCCGATCGGCGCCTATGTACTGGCCGCCGCGCTGGCCTGCCCGGTCTACACCATGGCCTGCCTGCATCACGGGCGTGGCTACCAGGTGCGCTTTGAACAGTTCACCGACCGCATCGTATTGCCGCGCGGTTCGCGTGACGCCGCGCTGACCGCGCAGGCGGAACATTTCGCCCGGTGGCTGGAAGTTCAGGTCACCCAGGCACCCTTGGACTGGTTCAATTTCTTCCCCTTCTGGGATCAGGCATCTCATGGCAAGTAAGGCCGATCAGGCACCCTCCGTCCGCTTCGGCGATGCGCCGCTGACCATCGAAGACGTGGTCGCGCTGTCACAGCGCCAGGCCCAGGCCGTGGTCACCGACGATGCCGCGTTCACCGCGCGCATCCAGCGCGGCGCGGACTTCCTCGATCGCCTGCTGCGCGAAGACGGCGTCATCTACGGGGTGACCACCGGCTACGGCGATTCGTGCACGGTCAACATTCCGCCGGCGCTGGTGGCCGAACTGCCGCACCACCTGTTCACCTATCACGGCTGTGGCCTGGGGCGTTTCCTGGACCCGCAGGAAACCCGTGCCGTGATCGCCGCGCGCCTGGCTTCGCTGGTGCGCGGCATGTCCGGGGTCAGCCACCCGCTGCTGCAGGGCCTGGCCACGCTGCTGCGGCATGACGTGCTGCCGCTGATCCCGGCCGAAGGCTCGGTCGGCGCCAGCGGCGACCTCACCCCGCTGTCCTACGTGGCCGCGGTGCTTTGCGGCGAGCGCGAGGTGATGTACCAGGGGTCGCGCCGCCCGGCGGCCGAGGTGCTGGCCGAGATAGGCATGGCGCCGCTGCGGCTGCGCCCCAAGGAAGGCCTGGCGATCATGAACGGCACCGCCGTGATGACGGCGCTGGCCTGCCTGGCGTACGACCGCGCCGACTACCTGACCAGGCTGGCCACGCGCCTGACCGCCTTCAACGTGCTGGCCAGCGACGGCAACGCGCACCATTTCGATGAAATGCTGTTCGCAGCCAAGCCGCACCCGGGGCAGACCCGGATCGCCGCGCGCCTGCGCCAGGACCTGCACAGCGACCGGCCGCCGCGCAACGAACAGCGCCTGCAGGACCGGTACTCGCTGCGCTGCGCCCCGCACGTGATCGGCGTGGTGCAGGACGCCCTGCCGTTCTTCCGCCAGCTGATCGAAACCGAACTCAACAGCGCCAACGACAACCCGCTGATCGATGTCGAGGGCGAGCGCATCCTGCATGGTGGCCACTTCTACGGCGGCCACATCGCCTTCGCGATGGACGCGCTGAAGAACACCATCGCCAATCTGGCCGACCTGCTCGACCGGCAGATGGCGCTGGTGGTGGATGCACGCTTCAACCATGGCTTGCCGGCCAACCTGTCGGCCGCCACCGGTGAGCGCGCGGCGATCAACCACGGTCTGAAGGCGCTGCAGATCAGTGTCTCGGCGTGGACCGCCGAAGCGCTCAAGCAGACCATGCCGGCCTCGGTGTTCTCGCGTTCCACCGAATGCCACAACCAGGACAAGGTCAGCATGGGCACCATCGCCGCGCGCGACTGCCTGCGTGTGATCGAGCTGACCGAGCAGGTCGTGGCGGCGCTGCTGATCACCGCCCGCCAAGGCGTGGCGCTGCGTGAGCGCGTCGGCATGAAGGCCACGCTGCACGGCGATCTGGCCGCGATGTACCAGGACCTGTCCGAGCGCATCGCCCTGATCGAGGAGGATCGCGCGCTGGATGGCGAGCTGCGCGCCCTGCTGGACGATATCCGCGCACGGCGCTGGGAGCTGTATGTCCACGAATGATCTGAGCTTCGAGGTCGCGCTGTCGCCGGCCTTCCATGACTGCGATGCGATGCAGGTGGTCTGGCACGGCAACTATTTCAAGTACTTCGAGATCGCGCGTTGCGCCCTGCTGCAGCGCCATGATTACGACTACCCGCAGATGCGCGATTCCGGTTACCTGTGGCCGGTGGTCGATGCGCGGGTGAAGTACATCCGCCCGCTGCTGTACGGCCAGGCACTGCGCGTGCGCGCCACGATCACCGAGTGGGAAAACCGCCTGAAGATCGCCTATGAAATCGTGGATGCGGACAGCGGTACTACGCTGACCCGCGCCCATACCATCCAGGTCGCGGTCGACGCGGCCACCAATGAAATGCTCTACCTGTGCCCGCCGGTGCTGTGGGAGCGTCTGGGAGTGCAACCGCAATGAACCGTTTCCTGAGCATGCTGTGCGTGCTGCTGATGCTGGCCATGGTCGCCCCGGCGTTCGCCGCCACCGATGTGGAGGCAGTCAAGCAGCGCGTGGCCAAGGTCGACGTGCTGCGCGGCGAGTTCACCCAGGAGAAACAGGTCGCCGGGTTCAAGAACCCGCTGCGCTCGCAGGGTCGCTTCGTGCTGGCCCAGGACCACGGGGTGGTCTGGACCACGCTCAAGCCGTTCCCCTCCGAGGTGGTGGTCACCCGCGACCGCATCCTCAGCCGGCAAAGCGATGGCAGCAGCCGGGTGGAACTGGATGGCCGCCAGCAGCCGGCGATGCGCTCGGTCAACGCGATCATGTTCGCGTTGATGAGCGGCGATGCGCAGGCGCTGTCCGCGCAGTTCACGGTCAAGGTCGAGGTGTTGCCCGGCAATGCCTGGCGCATGCAGCTGACGCCGCGCTCGGCGATGCTCGGCAAGGTGTTTGCGCAGCTCACTCTGAGCGGTGACCGCTACGTGCGCGAGGTGCAGATCAACGAGGCCAACCAGGATGTCACCCGCATCCACTTTGCCGGCATGAGCGATACGCCGGCGGCGTTGAGCGCCGACGAGGGCCGCAAGTTTGAATGACGTGCTGACGTCCAACGGCCGCCTGCAGCGCCTCTGGCGCTGGCTGGCCATTGCCTGGCTGCTGGTGCTGATCGGCCTGGGCGTGCAGCAATGGCAGTTGTGGAAGAGCGAATCGCGGATCGATACCGACATCCTCGCGCTGTTGCCGCAGGATGCGCACGACCGCCTGCTCTCCGATGTCACCCGCCGTATCGCCGATGCCAACGCGCGCCAGATCGTGGTGTTGCTGGGCAGTACCGATGCGGCGCAGACCAAGGCGGCCGAGGCCGCATTCCGCGATGCCATCAAGGTGGAGCGGGGCGCTGCCCCGCTGCTCCAGGAAAGCGGCTCGATCGAAGGCTGGTTCGATCAGGCACGGGCGTTCTACACACCGTATCGCGACCGCCTGCTGACCAGTGCACAGCGCGAGCGGCTGCAGAACGAACCCACCGATGGCCTGGCCGAATCGGCACTGGCGGCGCTGTACGGCCCGATGGGCGCGCCGCGCCTGACCGAGTGGCGCCAGGATCCGCTCTCGCTGTGGCCGCAGTGGTGGCAGGAGCGCGCGCTGGGTTCGGGCCTGCAGATGGGCGATGACGGCCTGCTGGAAGCCGATGGAAAGCATTGGTCGATCGTGCAGTACGACACGGTCGGCTCGGCGTTCCAGCTCGATGGCGAGCGCCATATCGACCTGCTGCTGGACACCGCCGCCGAGGCCGCCATGAAGCAGGCGCCGGGTCTGGAAGTGCTGCGTGCCGGCGTCCCGCTGCATGCGGAAGCCGCGGCCGTGCAGGCCAACTGGGAGATCAATACGATCGGCTGGGGGTCGCTGGCCGCGGTACTGCTGCTGGTATGGCTGGCGTTCCGTTCGCTGCGCCCGATCCTGCTGGTGGCCGCCTCGCTGCTGATCGGCTGTGGCGTCGCGCTGGCGGTGACGGTGCTGGTGTTCGGCAAGGTGCATGTGCTGACGCTGGTGTTTGGTGCGTCACTGGTCGGTGTTGCCGAGGACTACGGCATCCACTGGTTCGCCTCGCGCCAGGCGGAGCCGGCTGACCGTCGCTGGAAGCTGCTGCGGCATCTGCTGCCGGGCCTGTGGCTGGCGTTGCTGACCAGCGCGCTGGCGTATCTCGCGCTGGGGCTGGCCCCGTTCCCGGGGCTGCGCCAGATGGCGCTGTTCTCGGTGGTGGGCCTGGCCGCCGCCTTCCTGACCGTGATCTTCTGGTTCCCGTGGCTGGATGGCGGCGAAATCCGTCGTACCCGCTTCGCCCGCTGGCTCGGCGCCACGCTGGAGCGCTGGCCGCGCCTGCATGGGCGCAAGGCGGCGATGTTCCTGGGCGTGGTGACGCTGCTCTCGGCGATCGGCATCGCGCGCCTGCAGACCAACGATGACCTGCGCAGCCTGCAGTCGTCGCCACCGGAGCTGATCGCCCAGCAGATCCGCATCAGCCAGATGCTGGGCATGCCCAGCCCGGCGCAGTTCTATCTGGTCCAGGGTGATACCGCCGAGCAGGTGCTCGAGCGCGAAGAAGCGCTGATCGACCGCCTGCGCGTGCTGGAAGCAGACAAGCAGATCGGCGGCTACCGTGCGATCAGCGACTGGCTGCCCTCGCAGCAGCGCCAACATGCCGATGCGGCCCTGACCGCCAAGGTCGAGCCGCAGGTGCTGGCACGGGTCGGTGCGGCGGTGGGTGAGCCACTGCTGCGCCCGGCCTATGCTGCGCAGGACCTGCAGGCCGACGCCTTCCTTGCCTCGCCGGCAGCCATGCCGTTCCGACATCTGTGGCTGGGCGCGGTCGGGCAGGGCGTGGCGTCGGTGGTGATGGTCGATGACCTCTCGCGTGCCGATGCGCTGGCGCTGCTGGAAGCACAGGCCAAGGGCATCGATGGCGTGCGGTGGGTGGACCGTACCGCCGATTTCTCGCAGCTGCTCAAGCATTACCGCAAGCTGATGAGCGGGCTGCTGCTGATCGGCATCGCGCTGGTGTTTGCGGTGCTGTTCTGGCGCTACCGCGGCCAGGCCTGGCGCGTGCTCGCCCCGACCCTGATCGCCGGCGCACTGACACTGGCGCTGCTGGGGCTGTTCGGCCAGCCACTGCAACTGTTCAACGTCCTCGCGCTGATGCTGCTGCTCGGCATGGGCATCGACTACGGCATCTTCCTGATCGAACACCGCGGTGATGCCAGTGCCTGGCTCGCGGTCTGCGTGGGCGCGGCCAGCACCTGGTTGTCGTTCGGCCTGCTCGGGCTGTCGGCCACGCCGGCGCTGCGCGCCTTCGGCTTGACCCTGTTGTTCGGCATCGGCCTGGTCTGGCTGATCTCGCCGCTGTTCCGCCCGCCACCGCACGACGCACCGCACTGAGCGACCGCGTTTCCCTCTCATGATCTGATCAAGGATGTATCGATGAACCCGCAGGTGGAACGTACTGAAATCCTCGTCATTGGCGCCGGCCCGGCCGGCTCCGTGGCGGCGGCGATGCTGCGCCGGCAGGGGCGCCAGGTGCTGATCCTGGAGCGCCAGGCGTTCCCGCGGTTCTCGATCGGCGAGAGCCTGCTGCCGCAGAGCATGGAATACATCGAGGCGGCCGGGCTGCTGCAGGATGTGGTGCAGGCCGGGTTCCAGTACAAGAACGGTGCGGCGTTCGTGCGCGGCGAGGCGACCACCGAGTTTGATTTCCGCGACAAGTTCTCGCCGGGATGGGGCACCACCTACCAGGTGCAGCGCGCCGACTTCGATGACGTGCTGGCGCGCGGTGCCGAGCGCATGGGCGCTACGCTGCGCTTCGGTGATGAGGTGCTGTCCGTGCAGCCCGGGCGTCCGGCGCAGGTGCAGGTGCGCCGGCCCGATGGCAGCGAGTACACCATCGAGGCCGGTTTCATTCTCGACGCCAGCGGCTTCGCCCGGTTGCTGCCGCGCCTGCTGGACCTGGAGTCGCCGTCGAATTTCCCGGTGCGCGGTGCGATCTTTTGCCATGTGCGCGACCACATTCCGGCCGGCGCGGGCTTTGATCGCAACAAGATCCTGATCACCACCCATCCCGAGCACGTGGACGTGTGGTACTGGACGATTCCGTTCTCCAACGGCTGCTGTTCGCTGGGCGTGGTGGCCGAGCCGAGCTTCTTCGCGCGCTACCCGGGCACCGATCTGGAGAAGCTGCAGGCCATCGTCGGTGAGGATCCGAACCTGGCCCGCCTGCTCGGGAACGCCGAATGGGCGGTGCTGCCGGTGCGCACCATCACCGGGTACTCGGCCAATGTCTCCTCGTTGTGGGGCGAAGGCTATGCCCTGCTCGGCAACGCCGGCGAGTTCCTCGATCCGGTGTTTTCCTCGGGGGTGACTATCGCGTTCAAATCAGCCCAGCTGGCCAGCGATTGCCTGGCCCGCGAGCACGCCGGTGAAACGGTGGACTGGGAACAGGACTTCTCGGTGCCGCTGCGCGCCGGGGTGAAAACCTTCCGGCGCTTCGTCGAGGCCTGGTACGCCGGTGGCTTCCAGAAGATCATCTACCATCCCGATCCGCAGCCGGGGGTGCGCCGAATGATCTCCTCGATCCTGGCCGGCTATGCCTGGGATACCAACAATCCGTACGTTGCCGACGCCAGCGGTCGGCGCCTGCGCGTGCTGGAGGAACTGTGCAGCGCCTGATCCTGACCCTGTTGTTGAGCCTGCTGCTGGCCGCATGCGCCAGCACCCGCATGCCCACGCCGCTGGTACAGCTGCCCGTGCTGCAGCTGGCGCCCTCGGCATTGCCGCAGGCGGTGCAGCTGCAGCAGCGCCTGCAGTTCCGCTTCGGCAGCCACGAGCGTGAGCTGGATGCCCTGCTGGAGGTGGATGCCGAACAGGTGCGGCTGGCGGTGCAGGCGATGGGCCAGACCGGCGTGCGCATGGTCTGGGACGGGCAGCATCTGGAACAGACCCGGGCCCCGTGGCTGCCGCCGCAGGTGCGCGGCGAGCGCGTGCTCGACGACCTGCAGTTCGCGTTGTGGCCCGCCGCGGCGATCCGTGCCGCGCTGCCGGACGGCTGGAGCCTGCAGGAAACCGACGGCGTGCGCAGCCTGGTCCAGGGCGGCACACCCTGGCTGGTGCGCGAGACATTGCCCGATGGTCGCGTGCGGCTGCGCAACCTGGCCGAGGGCTACGAACTGGTGATCGAATCAATGGACATGGGGCAGGGCCGAGAGTGAGCAGCAGCGCGGTCTATCTGAACGAGCTGGGCGTGATCTGCGCACTGGGGGCCGACCGCGCCCAGGTGCGCGAGGGCCTGTTCGCGGCGCAGCCCGGCGGGCTGCACGACAACGACACCATCCTGCCCGGCCGCACGCTGGCGCTGGGCGAAGTGCAGGCGCCGCTGCCGGACCTGGCCGACCTGCCGGTCGCCCTGCGCGGCCGCAACAACGGCCTGCTGGACGCTGCGCTCGGCCAGATCCGCGAGGCCGTCGATGCCGCCGTCGCCCGTTTTGGTGCCGAGCGCGTGGCGGTGATCATCGGTACCAGCACCTCGGGCATCGGCGAGTCGGAGCACGCACTGCGCACCTATCACCGCGATGGCGTGTGGCCGGCGGATTTCCATTACGCCCAGCAGGAAATGGGCACCGCCGCGCGCTTCGTGCGTGAGCGGATCGGCAGCACCGGCCCGGCCTGGACGATCTCCACCGCGTGCTCGTCCAGCGCCAAGGCGCTGATGTCGGCCGCACGCCTGCTGCGCGCCGGCGTGGTCGATGCGGTGGTCGCCGGCGGGGCGGACTCGATGTGCCGCTTCACCGTGGCCGGGTTCAGCGCGCTGGAGTCGGTCTCGGCGGTGCGCTGCAATCCCTTCTCGGTAAACCGCAGCGGCATCAACATCGGCGAAGGCGCCGCGCTGTTCCTGATGACCCGCGAGCCGGGCCCGGTGCGCCTGTCCGGCTGGGGCGAATCGTCCGATGCCCACCACATGTCCGCGCCGGATCCGCAGGGACGTGGCGCGATCGATGCCATGCAGCAGGCCCTGGACCGGGCCGGGCTGGCGCCGGCGCAGATCGACTACGTGAACCTGCATGGCACCGCCACCGGTCACAACGATGCGATGGAAAGCCAGGCGGTCGCCGCGGTGCTGGGCACGCAGGTGCCGGCCAGCTCGACCAAGCCTCTGACCGGGCACACGCTCGGCGCCTCGGGCGCGATCGAAGCGGCGCTGTGCTGGATGACCCTGGCCGACAACCCGGACCAGCAGCTGCCCACCCACTGGTGGGACGGGCAGCCCGATGACGCCTTGCCGGCACTGGCGCTGGTGGCGCCCGGGACGCGTGCCGCGCAGCCGCTGCAGCACGTGCTCAGCCATTCGTTCGCCTTCGGCGGCAGCAACGCCGTGCTGGCCCTGGCGCGAGGATGAGCATGCCGCTGCCCGATGACATCGATGCGGTGCTGCCGCACCGCGACAGCATGCGCCTGATCCACCGCGTGGTGGCCTGGCAGGACGAGTCCATCGCCGTTGAGGTGGACGTGCCTGCGCAGGGGCTGTTCTGCACGCCTGATGGCGTGCCCGCCTGGGTCGGGGTGGAGTACATGGCGCAGGCGATCGCCGCCTGGGCCGGGTGCCGCGCACGCCACGCCGGCCGCGCGCCGTCGATCGGCTTCCTGCTTGGCACCCGCCGGTACACCGCCCACCAGCCGTTCTTTGCCGCCGGCAGCTGCCTGCGGGTGGAGGCGAACTGCGAGTTGTTGGGCGAGAATGGCCTGGGCATGTTCGCCTGCCGGATCCTGGCGGGCGATATCGAAATGGCGGTTGCCAACGTCTCCGTGTTTGAACCCACGGACGCGATGGCCTATCTGGAGAGTGGAGAGGCATGACAGGGAATCTGACCGTGCTGGTGACCGGCGCCAGCCGGGGCATCGGCCGTGCCGTGGCGCTGCGTTGCGCGCGCGACGGCTTCGATGTGGTGGTGCATTGCCGCAGCCGCATCGAGGAAGCACAGGCCGTGGTGGCCGAGATCCAGGCGCTGGGCCGACAGGCCCGGGTGCTCATGTTCGACGTCAGCGACCGCGATGCCGCGCGTACCGCGCTGGAAGCGGACATCGACGCGCACGGCACGTATTACGGGGTGGTCTGCAATGCCGGCATCGCCCGCGATGGCGCCTTCCCGGCGATGCCGGCCGAGGATTGGGATGCGGTCATCCACACCAACCTGGACAGCTTCTACAACGTGCTGCACCCGCTGGTGATGCCGCTGGTGCGCCGGCGCAAGCCCGGCCGCATCGTCACCTTGTCCTCGGTCTCCGGCCTGGTCGGCAACCGCGGCCAGACCAACTACAGCGCGGCCAAGGCCGGCATCATCGGCGCCACCAAGGCGCTGGCGCTGGAGCTGGCCAGCCGCGCGATCACGGTCAACTGCGTGGCCCCCGGGCTGATCGAGACCGAGATGGTCAATGAAGAAGTGGTCGAGCACGCGCTCAAGCTGATCCCGGCCAACCGCCTGGGCCAGCCGGAGGAGGTCGCTGCCGCGGTCTCGTTCCTGCTCTCCGAATCGGCCGGCTACATCACCCGCCAGGTGATCTCGGTGAACGGAGGGATGGTCTGATGGCCCGCCCCGATCGTCGCGTGGTGGTCACCGGCGCGGCTGCCATCAGCCCGCTCGGGCAGGACTGGGCGAGCATCCGTGCGCGCCTGCAGGCCAGGACCAATGCGGTGCGCTACATCCCCGAATGGGAGGTCTTCGATGGCCTCAACACCCGCCTGGCCGCACCGGCCGAAGATTTCGAGCTGCCGTCCAACTACAACCGCAAGACCACCCGCAGCATGGGCAAGGTGGCGGTGATGTCGGTGCGTGCCACCGAGCTGGCGCTGGAGGCGGCCGGCCTGCTCGGCCATCCGGTGCTTCGCAGTGGCATGGCCGGCGTGGCCTACGGCTCGTCCTCGGGCAGCCACGAGGCCACCGCCGAGTTCGGCCGGATGCTGCATGAGCACACCACCGAAGGCATCAGCGCCACCACCTACCTGAAGATGATGAGCCACACCTCGCCGGTGAACATCGGCGTGTTCTTCGGCTTGTCCGGGCGGGTCTACACCACCTCCAGCGCCTGCACCTCGGGCAGCCAGGGCGTGGGCTCGGGCTATGAAGCGATCCGCAGCGGCAAGCAGACCGTGATGGTCACCGGCGGTGCCGAGCAGCTCGACGCCACCGCCGCCGCCGTGTTCGACACCCTGTTCGCCACCAGCGTGCGCAACGATGCGCCGCAGACCACGCCCAGTCCGTTCGATGCCCACCGCGACGGCCTGGTGCTGGGCGAGGGCGCCTGCACGCTGATCCTGGAAGAGCTGGAGCATGCCCAGGCCCGCGGCGCCACGATCCTGGCCGAAGTGGTCGGCTACGGCACCAACAGCGACGGCCAGCACGTCACCCAGCCCAGCGCCGGGACCATGGCGCAGGCCATGCGGCTGGCGCTGGAGGATGCCGACCTGGCTGCCGACCGGATCGGTTACGTCAACGCGCACGGCACCGCCACCGAGCATGGCGACATCGCCGAAACCCAGGCCACCCACCAGGTGTTCGGCCCCGGCGTGCCGATCAGCTCGCTCAAGAGTTATGTGGGTCACATGCTCGGTGCCTGCGGCGCGTTCGAGGCCTGGCTGAGCATCGAGATGATGCGCGAGGGCTGGTTCGCCCCCACCCTGAACCTGCACGAGGTCGATCCCCGCTGCGGTGCGCTGGATTACATCCATGGCGACGGCCGTGCCTTGCAGACCGACTACGTCATGAGCAACAACTTCGCCTTCGGCGGCATCAACACCTCGTTGATCTTCCGCCGCTGGCAGGATTGACCGCAGTTTCCGGCCCGCGTCGCGGGCCGGCCGTTCCGTAGACCCCTCGCATCCCCCCAACAAGGAGAAAGTTGAATGCGTCGTTTTGCCCTGATCGCCGCCACCGCGCTGCTCGCCCTGGCCAGTACCGCCCAGGCCCGCGAAACCCGTGTCGAGCAGTCGCTGCATGAGCTGGTCAATTCCGCTGAAGCCCGCAACGTGGGCATCGACGGCAGCGTGAAGTTCTATCTGGCCGGTGAAAAGGTCAGCGTAGTGGAACGCCTGGGCGAGGACGTGACCAACAAGAAGACCAACGCCGCCAACAAGAGCGATGCCGAAGCCTGCCGCTGGGTGGCGCTGTCGGCGCTGCGCGCGCTGCAGGATGGGGCAAAGTCGCGCGGTGCCAATGCCGTGGTCGACCTCGTCAGCTACTACAAGAAGAACGAGTTCAAGAGCACCGCCAACTACGAATGCTACGCGGGCGCGATCCTGGCCGGAGTGGCGCTGAAGGGCACCTACGCCAAGGTGAAGTGAGCCCCCGGGCCACCGTCCCTGCCGGGGCGGTGGTCCATGCAGCGGCCAACGCAGGTACCGGCGGCATCGCCGCAGCGACGCATTCATCACAGCGGCATCGGCAGACTGCAGCGGCGCCCAGCTGAACGACATCACGACATTGATGAACCTGATGCTGTCGCGTGACGGAAAACCGACGGTAGACAGTGCACGTGGCTTTCACCTGTGCCGGCTTTCCTCCACAATCATTGTCATTCACTACCCTGGGCAACGCCCTGCGGCATGCAAGCCTACGTCTATAAAAGCCAACGCAAGCAGGACAGCTTCGTCTATCTCGCCGTTCGTGATGACTTCTCGGTCATCCCTGACGCGGTAAAGGCCTCGCTGGCGCCGTTCCAGTTCGTTCTCGAAGTGGCCCTGACTCCCGACCGTCGCCTCGCCCAGGTCGATGCCGCACAAGTGCGCCAGAACCTGACCAAGCGTGGATTCCATCTGCAGTTGCCGCCGCCTCCGTTGGCGCCGGTCAGGTTCCCGCGACGCAATGATTGAATCCCAACGCCCCCGCGCCGTCGCATCTGCTGCCGCCCTCGGTGCGCTGCTGGCCCTGGCTGCGGCCATCGGCGGCGTGCCCGGTGCCGTGTGCGCCGCATTGGCCCAGCCGGCGTTCGCGCTGGCGGTCTCGTGGTGGCGCCGCACCCGCTCGCTGCAGCCGCTGCCGCAGGTGGTCCGTCAGGATGCGCCTGCGCTGCTGGCGCTGTGGGGGCTGGGCCCGCTGCTGCTGACCCTGCTGGTGGCCTGGCCGCTGAGTGCCCTGCACGACAGCGGCAGCCTGGCCGCCGTGCTCGGCGTGAGCGTGGCAGTCAGCGCCGCGCTGCTCGGGGTCTGGCGGACCTGGCCGCTGTGGAATGACGTGGAACGCAGCGAAGGCAGCCTGGCCCGTCACTGGCAGACCCTGGCCGGACGCGACCTGACCGCCTGGCGCGGGCTGGCCGTTGCTGCGCTGGTGGTGCTGGTGTGCGCGCTGGTGGTGCTGCCGGCGTGGCCGGGCCTGGTTTCGGCGGCGCTGCACTGGCCGATCGCCGCTGCAGTGGTACTGCTGTCCCCGCTGGCGCACGTGCTGCTGCAGGCGATTGCCCCCGCATCGACCCTGAGCGCACCGGTACCGGCCGAGACCCGCGGTGACCGCGATGATCTGTTCGCCGACGCGTACGCCGAGCCCAAACCGCTGGAATCGATCAGCCTGCACGAACAGCAGCCGGCGCTGTATGACGCGGCGCGCAGCGGCCGGGTCGACCGTGCCCTGCAGTTGCTGCAGGCCGGCGCCGACCCGCACGGGCTGCCCGATCCAGCCTGGCGCGACCAGCGCAGCCTGGCCGTGCTGGCCGCGGTGCTGCCCGACCTGCGCCTGCTGCGCGAACTGATCGCGCGCGGCGTGGGCGTCAATGCCCCGCACCGTGGCATGACCCCGCTGCTGGCTGCTACCCGCGACAGTTGGCACGGTCGCCCCGAGGCGGTGATGACCCTGCTCGCCAATGGCGCCGACCCGCGCGCGGTGGACAGCGAGGGCAACACGCCGCTGCATCACGCGGCGCGCAGTTCCGATCCCGGTGTCGCCGCGCTGCTGCGCGATGCCGCCGCCGAAGTGGACGCGCTCAATGACGACGGCTGGTCGCCGCTGGCCGTGGCCTGCCAGGTCGGCAACTGGCGGCTGGCCAAGTTCCTGCTCGAACGCGGGGCCAAGACCGAGCCGGCCGAGGGCACGCCCGTGCTGCTGGCCGCGGCCGGCACTGAAGAAGACGACCCGGCCGGTGTGCAGCTGCTGCTCAAGCACAAGGCCCGCGCCGATGCGCGCGACCGCCAGCGCCGCAGTGCACTGCACGAAGCCGCGCTGGCCGGCCATGTCGACATCATCGACGTGCTGCTGGCCGCCGGCGCCAACCTGGAAGCACGCGATGCACTGGCGCGCACGCCGTGGCTGGAGGCCGCGCGCGGTGGCCGGGCCGGCGTGGTCGAACACCTGCTGCCGCACCATCCCGACCTTAACGCGGTGGATGGCGAAGGCCGCAACGCGGTGCTGCTGGCCTGCATGGCCGACAACGTCTCGCCGCTGCTGGTGCGCCGCCTGCGCGACCTCGGCATCGCCGCCGACGTGGCCGATCCGCAGGGCCGACGCGCGGTGGACATCGCCGCCGGTGCCGGGCGCTGGGCCATCGTGTCGCTGCTGGATCCGTCCTATCCGCTGCCCTCGGCGGTCAGCGATGGGCTGGTGATGTCCGGTGACAGCGATGCGGCTCCTGCGTCGCTGCCGGACCGCCCGCCACTGGAACTGCTGCGCGAAGCACTGAGCTTCGGCAACGTCGAGGGCATGGCGGCCCTGGCCCGCCTGTGCGCGCCCGAAGAACTCGGTGCGCTGCTGCACGATGCCGAACTGGCCCTGGACCCGCAGGCGCTGGACTGGCTGCTCGCGCATGGCGCGGCCCCGGAAGTGCTCGATGCCTGCGGTGATACCCCGATGTTCGCGCTGCTGGCGCGGGGCATCGACGCGGTGCCGGCCCTGCAGGTGCTGCTGCGCCGTGGCGTGTCCCCGGCCGGTCGCGGTGGCCTGGCGCGTCTGCTGAGCGCCTGCGCCCAGCACGACCACGCCTCACGCGGGCTGGAACAGCTTGCCCTTGAACTGCTGGAACGCGGCGCGGATCCGTTCGCGCCATCGCCGGCCGGCGATCCGCCGCTGTCGCTGGCCGTGCGGCTGGGCTGGCTGCGGCTGCAGCAGGCGCTGCTCACTCAAGGCGTGGACCGCGAAGCGCGCGACAGCCATGGCATGACCGCCCTGCATCTGGCCACGGCGCTCGCGCGCGAAGGCTCGATCAAACTGCTGGTGCAACAGGGCGCCTCACCCGAAGCCCGCGCCGCCGACGGCCAGACCCCGCTGGGCGTGGCATTGTCGATCGGCCGCCGCGACCTCGCCGACTGGCTGGACTGGCGGGTGTGGCCGTTGCCGCGCCGCGCGTTGCGCGACGGTGACCTGCCGGCCGCTGCGATGGCCGGCGATGCCGATGCCGTGCGTCGCCTGGTCGACCTGGGGTTCGGGGTCGATGCCGTCGACGCCCAGGGCTGCACCGCGCTGCTGCGCGCCGCTGGTGGCGGTCACCTGGCCGTGGTGGATCTGCTGCTGACCCGCGGTGCCAACCCGCAGCATGCCGCCGCCAGTGGCGCCACGCCGCTTTCGGCGGCAGTCAGCATGCGCCAGGTGGACATCGTCTCGGCGCTGCTCGATGCCGGTGCCGAACTCGAATACCGCCTGCCGGGCGGCGTCACCGTGCTGATGCTGGCCTCCGCGCTGGGCCTGCCGGACATCGTCTCGCGCCTGCTCACCGCCGGTGCCAACGTGCACGCCGGCGATGCCCAGCAACTGGGTCCGCTGCACTGCGCGGCGCTGTACGGCTTCAGCGCGCGGGACCGTGCGCGTCTGCTCGCCCTGCTCGACACCCTGCTGCTGGCCGGTGCCGAACCGGACCAGGCCGCCGCCGGCTCGGTCACGCCGTTGCTGCTGCTGCTCGGCGCACGCGCCGAGCCGGGCACCGCCTGCGACGAGCAGATCGTGCTCGCTGCGGTGGAGCGTCTGCTGGACGAAGAGGTCTCGCTGGACGTGCGTGATCCGCGCGGCTTCGGTCCACTGCATCTGGCGGCGCTGCACGGCCTGCCGCTGCTGGTGCAGCGCCTGCTGCGTGCCGGTGCCGATCCGGATGTACGCGACGCGCTCAACCGCAGCCCGCGCGAGATCGCGGTGATGCGCGGCTTCATCGACGTCGCTGGCGAATTCGAACCGCTGGTGCCGGGCGTCTCCTCGATGGCCCGGTTCCTGCGCGATAACGGCTGACTCCGCGGCGGGTAGTGCCGGCCGCTGGCCGGCAGCGGATCAATGATGCACGCGACGGTGCATCCGCAGGTTCATCAATGCTGCGGACGGTCGTCCGCGCCCTTCCCATCACTCTCCGCATCCGCCTCGAACAGATGCATCAGGTCCGCACGCGCATCGCGCGAGGTCTGGATCACCGCCGCTTCGTCGTCGTAGACCAGGTACTGATCGCGCAGGAGTTTTTCGTCGTGCTCGCGGAAGCGCTGCACATGGCTGCGTGCGGTCTCCACCGACATGCCCAGCGCGATCAGCATCCGTTCGCTCAGTTCCAGGCTGGTGCCGAACACCTCGCGGAACGGCTCGGCGGACATGTCCATCAGCCGCCACGCATGCTGGCGGTTGCGTGCGCGCACCAGCACCACCGCATCCGGATACATGCGCCGGATCAGCCGCGTGGCCCGCATGTTGGCGTCCGGATCATCCAGCGTGACCACGTACACGCGGATGTGTTCGCCACCTGCGGCGCGCAGCATCTCCGGTCGGGTCGGGTCGCCGTAATAGAGTTTGTTGCCGAACCGGCGCAGGTCCGAGACCGTGTCCGGGTTCGACTCCAGCGCCACGAAGGGAATCTTCTGCGCGGTCAGCAGGCGCGCCACCACCTGGCCGAAGCGGCCCATGCCGGCGATCATCACTTGCGGCTGTACATCGTTGATGTCGACCTTGTCAGCAGGCTGGACGGGGGCCTTGGGTCCCTCGTCGCGACCCAGCAGGCGGATCAGGACGATCATCAGCAGCGGTGTGATCGCCATCGACAGACCCACGATCGCCACCAGCCGATCATGGTTGGCGCTGCCCAGCAGATGCGCGCGCTGCGCCTCGTTGAACACCACGAAGGCGAACTCGCCGCCCAGCCACAGCACGCTGCCCAGCAGTACCGCATGGCGGGTACGCAGCTTGGCCAGCTTGCCGATCCCGAACAGCAGGCCGAACTTCACCACCAGCAGGATCGCCACGCCGGCGGCGATCATCATCGGCTCGGCGATGATGCGGTCCAGGTCGATGCCCATGCCCACCGCGATGAAGAACAGGCCGAGCAGCAGGCCCTTGAACGGCTCGATCTGCGATTCCAGTTCGTGCCGGAATTCCGAATCGGACAACAGCACGCCGGCCAGGAACGCGCCGAGGCTGGGGCTCAGGCCGGCCTCCTGCATGAACCACGCGGTGCCCAGCACCACCAGCAGCGCAGTGGCGGTGAATACTTCGGGGCTGCGTGTACGCGCGATGATGTTGAACAGCCGGCGCAGCACCGGCCGCCCGCACAGGATCACCACGGCCAGCGCGCCGAGGGCGATCGCCACGTCATTCCACTGCAGGGTGTCGTTGCGCGCGCCGCCCAGCAGCGGAATCGCGGCCAGCAACGGGATCGCGATCAGGTCCTGGAACAGCAGGATCGCAAACCCGAGCCGCCCGTAATCGCTGTTGATCGCCTTGTGCTCGGACAGCAGCTGCAGGCCGACCGCCGTGGAGGACAGCGCCAGCGCGATGCCGACGATCAACGCACTCTTCCACTGGAAATGATCGAGCATCAGCAGGCTGCCGAGCACGAGGGCGCTGAGCGCCACCTGCAGCGCGCCGGCCCCGAACACCGAGCGGCGCATCACCTTCAGGCGGGCGGGGGACAACTCCAGCCCGATCACGAACAGCAGCATCACCACGCCGATCTCGGCGGCGCTGAGGATGCGGTCGGCGTCCTGCACGAAGCCCAGCCCATCGGGGCCGAGCACCACGCCGGCGGCGAGGTAGCCGAGCACCGCGCCCAGGCCGAGCTTCTTGAACACCGGCACGGCGATCACCGCGGCCAGCAGCAGCACCAGGGCCAGCTCGAGCGCGCCGCTATGCATGGGGGAACCTGCTCATGGGATCGTGTGCCGTGCGGGTGGAAAGCCTCCCCGGGGCAGCCGGGGCCCGTGGCCGGGGCCACGCGCCATTATGCGGCCGCGATGCCGGCCGAAGGCCACTGTTACCCGAACGGCGCGCTCCCCAAGGGTTGACCTGCGTCACACCCGGGTCCAGACTGCCCGCCGCTGCTGGCGTCCGCCGTCGGCAGTAAACCCATCCGGAGTCCCCAACCCATGTCCAGCGACAGTAGAAGTCGACCTTGCTCGACGCCAGCGATGGCGACCGCCTGACACGGGTCGGTTCGCCAGCGTTGGCGTCGCGCAATGCGATACCCACAGGCGAATACGATGAACCAGAAAGACCTGCTGCGCCCGGTGGCCGATGCCGCCTCCTTGAGCGCACCCCTCGATAATTTCAACACCGCCGATGCGGTGGAATTCCTCAACACGCTGAGCCTGTCGCGCGCCGCCGATACGCTGGCCGCGCTGCCGTTGCCGCGCGCGGTGAAGATGCTCGAGCAGCCCGAGCTCAACCGCGGTGGCGATCTGGTGGCGGCCATGCCGGTCGCCCGCGCCGCCGCCCTGCTCGGCCTGATGGCCGATGACCGCGCCACCGATATCGTCCACGAGCTGGACGAGGACGAGCGCGCGCGTCTGATCCCGCTGCTCAGCCCCGAGGCCCGCAAGGCGATCCAGCAGCTGCTCAGCTACCCGGCCCACACCGCCGGCGCCCTGATGACCACCGAGTTCGTCAGCGTGCCCTCGGACTGGACGGTGGGCCGCACCCTGCAGCACATCCGCGAGGTGGAGCGCACCCGCGAGACCGTCTACGCGATCTACGTGCTGGACCCGCATACCCGTGCGCTGGTGCAGGTCGTCACCATGCGCCGGTTGATCACCGGGCTGCCCGAGGAGCCCATCCTCGACGTCGCCCAGGTCAATCCGCCGGTGACGGTGGATGTGCAGCTGGACCAGGAAGAAGTCGCGCAGCTGATCCGCCGCCACGACCTGCTCGCGATCCCGGTGGTGGATGCGCAGCACCATGTGCTGGGCATCGTCACGGTGGACGACATCCTCGATGCCCTGATCGAAGAATCCACCGAGGACGTGCACAAGTTCGGCGGCATGGAAGCACTGGAAAAACCGTACATGCAGATCGGCTTCTTCGAGATGCTGCGCAAGCGTGCCGGCTGGCTGAGCGTGCTGTTCCTGGGTGAGATGCTGACCGCCAGCGCGATGCAGCACTACGAAGACGAGCTGGCGCGCGCGGTGGTGCTGACGCTGTTCATCCCGCTGATCATGAGCTCGGGCGGCAACTCCGGCTCGCAGGCGACCTCGCTGCTGATCCGCAGCCTGGCCCTGCGCGAGCTGCGCCTGCGCGACTGGTGGAAGGTGGCGCTGCGCGAGGTGCCGACCGGCATCACCCTGGGCGCGATCCTGGGCGTGCTGGCGATCATCCGCATCGTCTCCTGGCAGCTGCTGGGCCTGCACGACTACGGCGATCACTGGCAGCTGCTGGCACTGACCATCGGCGCGGCCCTGGTCGGCATCGTCACCTTCGGCTCGCTGTCCGGCTCGATGCTGCCCTTCATCCTCAAGCGGCTGGGCTTCGACCCGGCCAGCGCCTCGGCCCCGTTCGTGGCCACGCTGGTGGACGTCACCGGCCTGGTCATCTACTTCAGCATCGCCGCGATGATCCTGCGCGGCACCCTGCTTTAACAGGGACGGGGGTGGTTAATAACCACCCCCGTCCCTGTTACTGTCTGGTCGCATGAGCACCTACCACCTGCAAGCCGTCTTCCGCCCGCAGTCGGTCGCCGTGATCGGCGGCAGCCCGCGTGAACGCTCCGCCGGCCGGGCGGTGATGCGCAACCTGCGCGGCACCGGCTTCCCCGGCAAGGTGGCCTGGATCAATCCGCGGTACAGCGAGATCGACGGCATCCGCACCGTGAAGCGGCTCAAGGACCTGGATTGGGTGCCCGAGCTGGTGGTGATCACCGCCCCGGCCAGCATCGTGCCGCAGGTGGTGGCCACCGCCGCCGAGCGCGGCGTCAGCGCGGCGATTATCCTCACTGCCAACCTGGGCGAGGGCCCGAGCTCGCTGGCCGCACAGGTGGAAGCGGCGGCACGGCCCAAGGGCCTGCGCATACTCGGCCCGCACTGCCTGGGCGTGATCGCCCCGCACGCGCGCTTGAACGCCAGCATCGCCGCGCATTTCCCGCAGGCCGGCGATCTGGCCCTGATCTCCGAATCCAGCGCGATCGCCGCGGCCCTGGTGGAGTGGGGCGTGGCACGCTCGGTCGGTTTTTCCGCCGTGGTCTCGCTGGGTGACACCCTCGATGTCGACTTCGGCGATCTGCTCGACTACTTCGCCACCGATTACCGCACCCGCGCGATCCTGCTCTACGTCGAGCACATCCGTGACGCGCGCAAGTTCATGTCGGCCGCGCGCGCCGCGGCGCGTGCCAAGCCGGTGGTGGTGGTCAAGTCCGGCCGTCATATCCGCATCAATCCCGATGCCGATACCCACGTACAGGCGCTGGCCAGTGCCGATGCGGTGTATGGCGCGGCGTTCAACCGCGCCGGCCTGCTGCGCGTCAGCGCGCTGGACGAACTGTTCACCGCGGCCGAAACGCTGGGCCGGCTCGGCACCTTTCCCGGGCGACGGCTGGCGATCCTGAGCAACGGCGGCGGGGTAGGGCGGCTGGCGGTGGATCAGCTGCTGGCCCTGCGCGGCAGCCTGGCCGAGCTGTCGCCGGCCACCGTCGCCCAGCTCGATGCGGTGCTGCCGCAGGGCTGGTCGCGCAGCAATCCGGTCGACATCGTGGTCGATGCCGACGGCGACCGCTACGCTGCGGCGATCGAAGCGCTGATGTCCGATACCGAGAACGACGCGGTACTGGTGGTCAACGTGCCGACCGCGTTCACCTCCTCGGCCGATGCCGCGCAGGCGCTGACCCGTACGCTGGGCCTGCGCCCGCGCCATCACCGCGACAAGCCGGTGTTCGCGGTGTGGCTGGGCAACGACGACCGCGCCACCGCCACGCTCAATGCCGCACGTGTGCCGACCTACCCGACCGAAGCCGAGGCCGTGCGCGGCTTCCAGCACCTGGTGCGCTACCGTGACGCGCAGGCCGCGTTGATGGAAACTCCGCCCAGCCTGCCCGAGGATTTCGTGGTCGATACCGCCGGCGCCCGCGCGCTGGTGGAGGCGGCGCTCGCCGCCGGCCAACAGTGGTTGGACCCGATCGCTACCCACCAGCTGCTGAGCGCCTATGGCATTCCGTCCGCACCGGTGATGCAGGCACGGGATGCGCACGAGGCGATGGACCTGGCCCAGCCGCTGCTGGAGCAGGGCGCCACGGTCGCGATCAAGGTGTTCTCGGCCGACATTCCGCACAAGTCCGATGTGGACGGGGTGCGCTTGAACCTCAGCACCCTGCAGTCGGTGCATGCGGCGGCCACCTCGATCATCGCGCGCGCGCACGAGAAGCGACCCGATGCGCGCATCGATGGCGTGCTGGTGCAGCCGACCATCGTGCGGCCCAAGGCGCGCGAGCTGATTGCCGGCATCGCCGATGACCCGACGTTCGGCCCGGTGATCGTGTTCGGTCGCGGCGGCACCGCGGTCGAAGTGATCGACGACAAGGCGATCGCCCTGCCGCCGCTGGACTTGCGCCTGTCGCATGAACTGATCGGCCGCACGCGGGTCTCACGCATCCTCAAGGCGTACCGCGATGTCCCGGCCGCCGACGAACGTGCAGTCGCGCTGATCCTGGTCAAGCTTGCCCAGCTTGCCGCCGACATTCCCGAGATCCGCACGCTCGACATCAATCCGCTGCTGGCTGACCGCGACGGCGTGATCGCACTCGATGCGCGCGTGGCGATCGAACCCTCGCGCAAACTGCACAAGGGCCGCGGCCATCCGCGCTTCGCGGTATTTCCGTACCCGAAGGAGTGGGAGCGCACCATTACCCTGTCCGACGGCGCGCCGGCGTTCGTACGTCCGGTCCGCCCCGAGGACGACGCGCTGTTCCGCGCGTTCTTCGCCCGCGTGACCGACGACGACCTGCGCCTGCGCTTCTTCCAGTCGGTGAAGCATTTCAGCCACGAGTTCATCGCACGCCTGACCCAGCTCGACTACGCGCGCTCCATCGCGCTGGTGGCGATCGACCCGCGCAGCGGCGACATGCTCGGCGCGGTGCGGCTGCACGCCGATGCGGACTACGACCGCGGCGAGTACGGCATCCTGATCCGCTCCGACCTCAAGGGCCACGGCATCGGCTGGCGGCTGATGGCGATCATGATCGAGTACGCCCAGTGGCTCGGCCTGAACATCATTGAAGGCCAGGTGCTGCGCGAAAACAGCACCATGCTGGCGATGTGCCAGAGCCTGGGCTTCAAGACGCGACTGGACCCGGACGATTCCACGGTGATGGTGGTGACCCTGCCTGTGCAGGACGTGCAGGTGCCGCAGGCGCCCGATCCTGCAACGCACTGAGCCGATCGCGGTACGACGTGTGCACGTTGGCGGAGCGACAATACGGCATGACCGATCGCCTCCCCCTGCTGCTGCTCCCCGGCCTGCTCAATGACGCTGAACTCTGGCGTGCGCAGATTGCCGACCTGTCCGATATCGCCGACTGCATCGTCGGCGACCAGACCCGTGGCGAGACGATGCAGGCGGTGGTCGATGACGTGCTGGCCCAGGCACCGGCGCGTTTCGCCCTGGCCGGTTTCTCGCTGGGTGGGTTCGTGGCGCAGGCGATCCTGCGCACCGCGCCGGAACGCGTTCTGCGGCTGGCCCTGATCGATACCTCGATCCATGCCGACTCGCCCGAGCGTGCCAGGCGACGCCAGACCCAGCAGGCCAGCGTGCGCCTGCCCGGAAAATTCCACGGCTTCGGCGATGCGTTGATGCGCAGCTACATCGACGCCTCGCGGCTGGATGACGATGTGCTGGTGCAGCGCATACGCGACATGACCGCGCGGCTGGGTGCGGAGGTGTTCCTGCGCCAGAGCGCCCTGGATCGGGTGGATGGCCACGACGTGCTGGCCGGGTACCGCGATCCACTGTTGATCGTGTGTGGTGCGAACGACCGCATCACCCCGCTGGCGATCAGCGAGGAGATGCATGCGCTGGTGCCGCACTCGCACCTGGTGGTGCTGCCCGACTGCGGGCATCTGGCCCCGATGGAGAAGCCGGACGAGGTCAGCGCCGCAATGCGGGACTGGTTGCGGTGATACCGGCCAGCGGCCGGCGCTTCCCGATGATGCCCACGTCGTTGATCAGGCGCTGGCTCTTCCGGTAGGTGCCGACCGTTGGTCGGCACGCACCACCCACGCCCGACCAACCCTCGGACCCTGCCGATCAATCCCAGGCTGGCGCGATCGCTTCCGGATTGGCCAGGCGATGCCCGCGATCCAGCGTGGCGATCTGCGCCATGTCCTCATTGCTCAAACGCAGGTCGGCCGCGAGCAGATTGCCGGCCAGGTTGTCGCGCTTGGTCGAGGACGGAATCACCGCAAAGCCCTGCTGCAACGCCCACGCCAGCGCGACCTGGGCCGGGGTGGCCTGGTGACGCTCGGCGATGGCCTGGATGACCGGGTCCTTGAGTACTTCGCCGTAGGCCAGGCTCATGTATGCGGTGACATGGATGCCCTGGTCCTTCAGGAACGCGATCATCGCGCGGTTCTGCAGGTACGGGTGGACTTCGATCTGGTTGGTGGCAATCGCCCCGGCCCCCAGGATCTCGATGGCCTGGCGGGTCTGGGCGATGGTGAAGTTGGAGATGCCGATCTGCCGGGTCAGGCCCTGCGACTTCGCCTCGGCCAATGCACCCAGATACTCGGCCATCGGCACGGCATCCTTCGGCGACGGCCAGTGGATCAGGGTCAGCTCGACATGGTCGGTGCGCAGCTTGCGCAGGCTCTCGCGCAGGCTGTCCAGCAGCGCGTCGTGGTGGAAGTTGGCGATCCAGATCTTGGTGGTGATGAACAGCTCATCGCGGGCCACGCCGGATTCGGCGATGGCCTGGCCGACCTCGGCCTCGTTCTCGTAGATCTGCGCGGTATCGATGGCGCGGTAGCCGACGTCCAGCGCGTTGCGCACCGAATCGATGACGGTCTGGCCTTTCAGGCGGAACGTGCCGAGACCGAATGCGGGAATGCTCATGGAAACTCCTTCATGGGGTGAGGTGCAGGCTACGCCGTGCACCGTAAAGCGACGGTAGAGCCGACCGTGGGTCGGCTGTGGTTGCATGGAACGAATCGTTGGTCGTCTGTCAGGTAGAGCCGACCGTTGGTCGGCTGCGGTCACGGGTCCGCGACCGGAATCCCTCAATGCGCACTCACGGCGATGCCTTCGGCACGGTCGGCCACCCCATCGCGGCGGTCCAGGCGCCGCTCAACGCGGTCAGGCCGAAGGCGCCCATCACCACCAGCGCGCCCAGCCACGGGGTGTGCATCAGGCCGAAGTGATCGACCACCAGGCCACCCAGCGAAGCACCGAGCGCGATGCCGATGTTGAAGGCGGCGATGTTCAGGCCCGACGCCACGTCGGCGGCCTGCGGGGCGAAACGCTGTGCCTGCTTGACCACGTACACCTGCAGCCCCGGCACGTTGCCGAACGCCACCGCGCCCAGCGCCAGGACGGTCAGCAGCACCAGCCAGGTGTTGTAGGCGGTGAAGGTGAGCACGAACAGCACGGCCGCGAGCAGGGCGAAGATCAGCTTCAGTGCCGGGATCGGACCGCGGCGGTCGGCCAGGCGGCCGCCCCACAGGTTGCCGATCGCCACCGACACGCCATAGACCAGCAGCACGCCGCTGACCGCATTGGCCGAGAAACTGGTGACGTCCTGCAGGATCGACGCCAGGTAGGTGAACGACAGGAAGGTGCCGCCGTAGCCGAGCGCGGTGATCGCATACACCAGCAGCAGGCGCGGCTGCGCCAGCACCGACAGCTGCTGGCCGAAGGTCGCCGGCGCGCTGCGCTGCAGGTTGCGTGGCACGAACAGCAGGCTGCCGACTAGCGCGATCACGCCCAGCGCGGCCACCGCCAGGAAGGTCGCACGCCAGCCCAGGTGCTGGCCGATGAAGGTGCCCAGCGGCACGCCGGTGACCAGGGCCACGGTGAGGCCGGTGAACATGATCGCGATCGCGCTGGCCGCTTTCTCCTTGGGCACGACCGAGGTGGCGATGATCGAGCCGATCGAGAAGAACACGCCGTGCGCCAGGCCGGTGAGCACGCGCGCGACGATCAGCGAGCCATAGCCCGGCGCCATCCAGGCGATCACGTTGCCGAGCGTGAACAGCAGCATCAGCGCGACCAGCAGGGTCTTGCGCGGCACCCGGCCGGTCAGCGCGGTGAGCACCGGGGCACCGACCGCCACGCCCAGTGCGTACAGCGACACCAGCAGGCCGGCCGAGGGCAGGGTGACGCCGAGGTCGGCGGCGATCGTCGGAATCAGGCCGACGATGACGAATTCAGTCGTGCCGATGGCGTACGCACCCAGCGTCAGCGCCAACAAGGCCAAAGGGATACCACGGGACATGGACGGATACCGGTGGGGAGTGAGGCTGCGCAGTCTGCGCGCCGCACTCTTGCGGAAAAAGCGGCCTTCACGCCAATCACTGTTGCTTCATGGTCAATAATGGGCGGTCTCCCGCCGTGTCACCGCCATGAAAACCACCCTTGATGAAATGCAGGCCTTCATCGCCGTGATCGACAGCGGGTCGATCACCGCTGCCGCCGAACAGCTGGGCCAGACCACCTCCGGTGTGAGCCGGGCGCTTGGCCGGCTGGAGGAGAAACTCGGTACCACGTTGTTGACCCGCACTACCCGTCGTCTGCAGCTGACCGAGGAGGGCGACGCTTTCCTGGCCCAGGCACGCGCGATCGTGGCCTCGGTGGAGGCGGCCGAAGAGCAGATCGCCGCACGCCGTGAGCGACCGGCCGGGCGCCTGCGCGTGGATGCGGCGATGCCGTTCGTCCTGCACGTGATCGCCCCACTGGTGGCCAGCTACCGCGCGCGCTATCCCGAGGTGGCGCTGGAGCTCAACAGCAGCGAGCGCTACATCGATCTGCTGGAGCGGCGCACCGATGTGGCGATCCGGATCGGGCCGCTGGCCGATTCCACCCTGCACGCGCGGCCGCTGGCCCACAGCCGGCTGCGCGTGATGGCCAGCCCGGCATATCTGGCGCAGCACGGTACCCCGCGCGACGTGGCGGCGCTGGCGGGGCACACCCTGCTCGGCTTCAACGAGCCTGACTCGCTCAATCACTGGCCGCTGCCCGGGGCGACCGACGCGCTGCTGCACGTGCGCCCGGCGGTGGCGGTCTCCAGCGGCGAAACGCTGCGCCGGCTGGCGCTGGAAGGGGTCGGGATCGTCAGCCTGTCTGATTTCATGACCCACCGCGACCGCGAGGCCGGCGCCCTGGTGCAGGTGCTGCCGGATATCACCGTGGAGGTCCGCCAGCCGATCCACGCCGTGTACTACCGCAACACGGCGGTCTCGGCGCGGATCAGCTCCTTCCTCGATCACCTGGCGCAGGCCATGGTCGGCACGCCCTACGTCCGGTAGTGCCGGCCGCTGGCCGGCTCCCCCGCGATGCCCACTGCGTGCGGTTGCCGGCCAGCGGCCGGCACGACGGCTGCATTACGCCGCCCGCGCCAATCCGCCCATCGCACCGCGCCCGGCATCCAGCACGAACACATCCACCGCCGCGTTCAGGGCCAGCGCCTGGTCTTCCATGCTGCGCGCCGCCGCCGAAGCTTCTTCCACCAGCGCTGCGTTCTGCTGCGTGGTCTCGTCCATCTGCACCACGGTCTGGTTGACCTGCTCGATCCCGGCGGACTGTTCCTGCGAGGCGGCTGCGATGTCGGCCATGATGTCGGTGACGCGCTGCACACTGCCGACGATCTCGCCCATGGTCTGCCCGGCCTGCTGCACCAGTGCGGCGCCGCTGTCGACATCGGTGACGGATTGATCGATCAGCCCCTTGATCTCCTTGGCCGCGCTGGCCGAGCGCTGCGCCAGCGTGCGCACTTCGCTGGCGACCACCGCAAAGCCGCGGCCCTGCTCGCCGGCGCGCGCCGCTTCCACCGCAGCGTTGAGCGCAAGGATGTTCGTCTGGAACGCGATGCCGTCGATGACGGTGATGATCTCGGCGATCTGCCGCGACGAGGCCTGGATCGCCCCCATCGTGGTGACCACCTGGCCGACCACCTCACCGCCTTGCGAAGCGACCGAGGCGGCGTTGATCGAAAGCTGGTTGGCCTGGCGCGCATGCTCGGCGTTCTGGCGCACGGTGGAGGTGAGTTCCTCCATCGAGGCGGCGGTTTCTTCCAGGTTGGCGGCCTGCTGTTCGGTGCGGCGCGACAGGTCGCTGTTGCCCGCGGCGATCTCGCCGGCGGCGGTCTGGATCGACTGCGCGGCGTGCTTGATGTCGCCAACGATGGTGGTCAGCTGACCGGTGGTACGCGCCATGTCATCTCGCATGCGCGCGAACACCCCGTGGAAGTCGCCGTGCATGCGCGCGCTCAGATCACCTCCGGCGATCGCCTGCAGCACGCGCGACACTTCGCCCAGATCCTGCTCGGTGGTCTGCATCAGGCGGTTGAGCCCGCCGACCATCTCGCCGAAGTCGTGCTGGTAGCGTGCCTCATCGCCGCGCTGGCTGAAATCGCCCACGGCCGCTGCCGCCGCCAATCGTTTGATCTCGGCATTGATGGCACCGAGGTTGGCCTTGGCGGTATCCAGCGCCTGGGTGATCACCGCCTTCTCGCCGGGCAGGCGTTCCATGTCCACCGATAGATCACCGACCGCGTAGTGGCCCATGATCTCGATCGCCCGCAGCTTCACCTGGATGTGGTTGGCGACCAGGGTGTTGGTGTCGCTGACCATCTGCCCATAGCCGCCCGGGAATGCCGTGGCGTCCATGCGGTAGCTGATCTCACCGGCGTCGTGGCGCTGCGCCATCGTCGCCTGCGCGGCCAGCACGCCCTTCAGGGTCTGGGTAACCTCGCGCATCGCGGTGCCAAGGCGACCGATCTCATCGCCGCTGCGCACCACCACCACATGCTCCAGATCGCCGCGTGCCACCGCGCGGGCTGCGGCTTCGACCGCGACCACCGGGGCGATCACCGCGCGCCGCAGCCACAGGGTGAGCACGGCCAGCAGCACCAGCGCCGCCAGCGCCGTGACCATGGCCGAGGCGACCAGCGCGGCGCGGGCGCGCTCGGCCGTTGCACCGGTCTCGTACTCGGCTCGTTCGCTGGCGCGCGCGGCCAAGGCATCCAGCGTGGCGCCCACGGCGCGGTCGGCGCCGCGCACCAGCGCGTCGCCGGCCTGGGTGTCATAGCCACTGGCCGCGAACGCCTCCAGCGCGCCGCGGTAGCGGGCCTCCAATGCGCGGTGCTCGGCCAGGAACCGGTTGGCCAGCGTGCGTGTCTGTTCATCGCGGCTGGTCGCCAGCGTGCCGGCGAGGGCTTCAATGCGGCGTCCTTCCGCATCGAACGCCGCCAGGTGGCGCTCGCGCAGCGCTTCATCGGCGCCGCGGATCAACACGTTCTTCCACTCCTGCACCTGCAGCCGGAACTCGCGCTGCAGCAGCTCGGCCTGCGCTTTGCGGGCGACCTCGACCGGCACCTCGGCCGACAGGTTCCGCCAGGCCGATCCCAGCCCGGCCAGGGCCGCCAGCACGATGATGACCAAGCCGAGCGACAGCGCGCCCAGCAGTTTGAATTGAAGACTCAGGGCGCGTGGACGCGCCGGTGCGGAGGACGTCATGGGAAATGAAAAGTGGGGAAGGGCAATGCGGTATCGGTCTGCCTAAAGCAAGCTGAAGTGCGACGCCAATCACGGTTACCGTTCCATTAAACGTTGTGACGATGGCGTGTAGATTAATTTTGGTCGCATATGGAACGAAACAGGACTGGACACGCAAATAATATGTAACTAATGTAGTTACATGAAATCCAGCAACCAGTTCTCAGACGCCTTGCACGTGATGGCCTATCTGGTCGGCCAGGACGGTCCGCGCACCTCCGAGCAGCTCGCCACCTGCCTGCCGACCCATCCCGTGGTGATCCGCCGTCTGCTGTCGGCCCTGAACAAAGGCGGCCTGGTGACTACCGTGCGTGGCCACGGGGGCGGCGCCCAACTCGCCCGGGAGCCGGCGCAGATCACCCTGCACGACGTGTATGTCGCCATCGGTGCGCCCGCCCTGCTGCACACCGGCGCGCGCGAGACCGGGCGCGGCTGCCCGGTGCAGCGCGTGGTCAACGAGGCGCTGGACGACAGTTACCGCCAGGCCCAGGCGCTGCTCGAGGCCCGCCTGCGTGACACCACCCTGGCCACGCTGGGCGAGGAATTCGCCCGCCACCTGGCCCACCATGCTGCAGGAGTTCCCCATGAGGTTTGATGCGATTGTCGTCGGCGGCAGCTTCGCCGGCCTGTCCGCTGCCCTGATCCTGGCGCGTGCGCGCCGCGAGATCCTGGTGATCGACAGCGGCCTGCCCCGCAACCGCTTCGCCGCCCATTCCCAGGGCGTGCTGGGCCAGGATGGCATCGCCGGTGCCGAGCTGCTGCGCAACGCCAAGGCGCAGCTGTTGGACTACCCGACGGTGCGCTGGGTCAACGATACGGTCAGCACGGCCGAGCCGACCGTGGATGGTTTCGTGGTCGGCACCGCGAACGGTGACACCTGGGCCACGCGCAAGCTGCTGCTGGCCACCGGCATCGCCGATGAACTGCCCGAACTGCCCGGCCTGGCCGAGCGCTGGGGCCACAGCGTGGTGCACTGCCCGTACTGCCATGGCTATGAAATCGGCGGCGGCGCGATCGGCCTGCTGGGCGGGCATGAGAAATCCGCGACGATGGCCGCGTTGCTCGCGGACTGGGGCAACGTCACCCTGTTCGCGCACGGCATGACACTGGCACCGGAAGAACGCGCTGCCCTGCAGCACCGCGGGGTCAGCATCGAGCACGAGGCCGTGATCGGTCTCGAAGGCGAGGCACCGGCGCTGAGCGCTGCCGTGCTCGCCGATGGCCGCCGGGTTGAACTGCGCGCGCTGTTCGTCACCGCGCGCCAGCACATGGCGACACCCCTGGTGGAACAGCTGGGCTGCGTGCTGGAGAACAGCCCGATCGGCGTGCTGGTCCAGGTCGACCCGGGCAAGCAGACCAGCGTGCCCGGCATCTACGCCGCAGGCGATGCAACGCTGGTCGGCAACATCAGCCTGGCCAGTGCCGAAGGCGTGCGCGCCGGCGTCAGCCTGCACCACGCGCTGGTCGCCGAAGACAGCCGGGCCAGCCGATAAGGCGAGGGCGCTCGGCCGGGCCGGAAACCGAGCGCCCACCCCACACGGAAACAGCCGCCCTGCGGCGGCTGTCCGTCATACATGGCGGTGGGCTCAGGCCTGTTCGCCGCTCGCCGCATCCAGCTGCTGCACATCCTGCGCCGACAGCGCGACCTTCGCGGCGGCCAGCACATCGTGCAACTGCTCGACACTGGTGGCGCTGACGATCGGCGCGGTGATGCCTGGACGGGCGATCAACCACGCGATCGCGATCTGCGACGGGCTCACGCCATGCGTGCTGGCGATGTCGTCCAGTGCGCCCAGGATGCGCAGGCCACGCGGATTGACGTACTTGTCCACCACGCTCTGGCCGCGCGCGCTGCTCTTGCCCGCATCGGCGGCACTGCGGTACTTGCCGCTGAGGAAGCCGCTGGCCAGCGAGTAGTAGCTGATCACGCCGAGCTGCGCTTCGCGCACTACCGCTTCCAGCCCGGCTTCGTAACCGGCGCGGTCGTACAGGTTGTACTCCGGCTGCAGCGTTTCATAGCGCGGCAGTTTGTAGTCGGCCGAGACCCTCAAGGCATCGCGCAGGCGCTCGGCGCTGTAGTTGGAGGCACCGATCGCGCGCACCTTGCCCTGTTCGATCAGGCGACCGAAGGCGGCCAGCGTGGATTCCAGCGGGGTGGATTCATCATCTTCGTGCGCCTGGTACAGATCGATCACGTCGGTCTGCAGGCGGCGCAGCGAATCCTCCACGGCGGCGGTGATGTTGTCGGCCGACAGGCCCGGGTGTTCGGACCACTTGGCCACCTTGGTCGCCAGCACCACCTTGTCACGCTTGCCGCTGTGCTTGAACCAGCGGCCCAGAATGGTTTCCGACTCGCCCCCCTGGTTACCGGGCACCCATGCCGAATAGACATCGGCAGTATCGACCAGGTTGAAGCCGGCCTCGACGAAGGCATCGAGCAGGGCGAAGGAGGTCTTCTCGTCCGCACTCCAGCCGAAGACATTGCCGCCGAAGGCGATGGGGGCGACATGGAGGCCGGAACGACCGAGTTCGCGCGTAGCAGTCATGGGTGATGTTCTCCCTGGGAATCGTTTCCACAGGATACGGCCGGGGGGGTGACAGCGTTGCGGCAGCAGGCACAAAACAGTGTTCTGGATTGCTGCGTCGCACTAACGCTTTGTGAACACCTGTGCACGCTTGGCTGCTAGTCTCGCCGCATCCCGTTACTGGAAGCCCCGCCGATGAAAGCCCGTTCGTTGACCTGTGCCTGCCTGTTCACTGTCTCCACCCTGATGCTTGCCGCGCCCGCGATGGCGATCAAGCCCGCCGGCCCGAACGCGCAGGTCGCGATCACCCCGGCCGTGCAGAAGGCCGTGCAGGACAATCGCCGCGATCCGGCCAACGTCAAACGCGATGCCTACCGCCATCCGGCGCAGACGCTGTCGTTCTTCGGTGTCGCGCCGGGCCAGACCGTCATCGAAGTCACTCCGGGCAGCGGCTGGTATTCGGAAATCCTGGCGCCGCTGCTGCACGACAAGGGCCAGTACGTGGCCGCCGTGGTCGACCCGATGGCCGTGGCGGAGGGACGTGGCCGCGACTACCAGCAGCGCAGCCGCGATGGGCTGGACAAGAAATTTGCCGGCAACGCTGCCGTGTTCGGCAAAAGCCGTGTGGTGGCTTACGACCCGAAGGCTCCGGTGTTCGGCCCGGCCAACTCGGCGGACGTGGTGCTGACCTTCCGCAACGTGCACAACTGGCGCAGCAGCGGCCAGGCTGAAGGCATGTTCAAGGGCTTCTTCTCGGTGCTCAAGCCGGGCGGCGTGCTCGGCGTGGTGGAGCACCGCGCCAAGGCCGATGTGCCAGCCGACGACAAGACCGGTTATGTCGGCCAGCAGCAGGTGATCGCGATGGCCAAGGCCGCCGGTTTCGAACTGGCCGGCAGCAGCGAGATCAACACCAACCCGCGCGACACCAAGGATTATCCGAACGGCGTGTGGACGCTGCCGCCGACCAACCAGCATGACGCGGCAGATGAAGCCAAGTACCAGGCGATCGGCGAAAGCGACCGCATGACGCTGCGCTTCGTGAAGCCCGGCAAGTAACACACCGCGCGCGGGCTATGGCCCGCGCGTTCCAGGGAAGGTAGAGGAAAGCACTTTTGAAGAAGCTGCTGTTGATCGCGTTGGCGGTGTTCACGCTGATCAAGATCGTTGATTTCGTGTTCTACGGCCGCAACGGCTACGACCTGATGGGGGCCGCCGGTTTCGGGCTCCTGCTCGCCGGTGCAGCCCTGGACGGGCGTCGCGCGTTCAATGCGCCCGCCACCGGGTCCCGGGCACGGCAAGCCCGCATCGCCACTGTCTGCGGCGTGGTGCTGGTGCTGGTCTACTTCCTGCTCAAAATGAAGATCATCGGATAACGTTCGCCGCGGATCGCGGCGTCGGCGTGGGGATGGGACAATGGACCACCCCACCGCCGCTGTCGCCCCGATGCTGATCGCCTTCAACAAACCGTTCAATGTGCTGTGCCAGTTCACCGACCGCAGCCAGCCGCCGCGCGCGACGCTGGCCGGTTTCGGTCTGCCACCGGCGGTGTATGCCGCCGGGCGGTTGGATTACGACAGCGAAGGCCTGCTGCTGCTCACCGACGATGGCGGCCTGGCCCACCAGTTGACCGATCCGCGGCACAAGGCCGACAAGACCTACTGGGTGCAGGTGGAAGGCACGGTGACCGACGAGCAGGTCCAGGCGTTGCGCCGAGGCGTGCTGCTCAACGATGGCCCCACATTGCCGGCCGGTGTCGAGCGCTTGGAGCCCGCACCTGTACTGTGGCCACGCATGCCGTCGGTCCGCTTCCGCAAGACGGTGCCCGACGCGTGGCTGGCGATCACGCTGCGCGAGGGCCGTAACCGGCAGGTTCGGCGGATGACCGCAGCGGTCGGCCTGCCGACGCTGCGCTTGGTCCGGGTTTCCATGGGCGCGCATGCGATCGGCGATCTGCAACCTGGGCAATGGCGGGAGATCGGACAATAAAAAACCGCCGGCTGAGGCCGGCGGTTTCCGTGCGGATCCGGTGAAGCGTCAGCCGATCAGGCGTCGCTGCCGATATCGCTGGTTTCATCCACCACGGTGTCGTTGCGGCGGTTGCGGGCGCTGATGCGCTGCGCCTGGCCGTTCACCACGCCGCCGTTGGCGAGCTTCTTCTTCTGCTGCTTGCGGTACAGCGCGTAGCCCAGCAGGCCGACGCCGACAGCGGCGGCGGCGATGGTCACGGCCGGATTGCGGCGCACCACCTTGGCGGCGACCTTGCTGCCGGTCTTGACTGCGCCCAGCGCCGCGCCGGTCTTGATCCAGTCGGTGGCCTGCGGGCCGAAGTGGCGCAGGTTGCTGCCGGCATGCTTGAGGCCGTCACCAGCGGTGCTGGCGATGTCCAGGGCGCGCTCGAGGGCGCGGTCGGTAATCACGGTCAATCTGCTCATGGGGGGTCCTTTGCCTCGGTTCTGATCCAGTGTCGCGCGATGGCCGTGTACGCGGTGTTATCCGCCGGAGACGGCCAGGTCATGACTGTAGCGTCTCGGTGCAGCCCGGTCAGCGGGGCGTGTGGTGCCGGTCAGGTAGCAGCCATGAATGGGGGCAACGCGATGGCGGCGGAGGCGCGCTCACGTCCCGCGTGGCTTGGCTCGGTGTGTGGCCGTGGCCGTCCACGGATCATCCGGCCACGGATGCTTGGGATAGCGGCCCTTCATTTCCTTCTTCACTTCGGCATAGGTGTTCGCCCAGAAATTGCGCAGGTCCTGGGTGACCTGCAGCGGCCGGCCGCCTGGGGAAAGCAGATGCAGCGTCAGCGGGATGCGGCCATCTGCGATGCGCGGGGTGTCGCTCAGGCCGAACAGTTCCTGCAGCTTGACCGCCAGCACCGGTGCCTGCGGCGTGACGCCATCGGCATCGAGCGCATAATGGATCGGGCGCTCCATCCCGGAAGGCACGGTGATGCGCACCGGGGCATGGCGATCGATCAGCTGGCGTTGCGCCCACGGCAGCGGTGATTTCAGCGCTTCACCCAAGGTGGATTCGTCGAGCGCGTCCAGGCGGGTCCTGCCGTTGAATGCGGGGGTCAGCCAGGTCGGCAGCGTCGCCAACAGCGCTGCGTCGGAGACATCCGGCAGTTCCAGCTCCGGCATCCATGCCCGCACCGCCAGTACACGTGCCTGCCACTGGCGCAGCCCCTCGGTCCACGGCAACGCATCCAGCCCAAGTTCGGCAACCGCTTCAGTCAGTGCCTGCGCGGCGTGTGCAGGATCCACGCGGCCGGCCGAGCGGCTGTCCAGCACGATGCGGTCGAAGCGGGTTTCCCGTCGCGCGACCAAGGCACGCTTTTCACCATCCCAGCGCACCACGTCTTCCTGTTTGAAGCGATCGGGAAAATCACGGCGCAGGCGGTTCTCGTCCACCGGCGCGGCGCGCAGCAGCAACGCGTCGCCTGCCTCGTAACGCAGCTCCACCGCGACCAGCCACGGTTCGCCACGCAGATCGCTGGGATCGAACAGGCGCGCGCTGCGGCCATTGGCCAGCAGATAGCGTAGCGGATCGGTCGGATGGCGGGCAGCGATCCGGTCCGGAAATGCATGGGCGAGCAGGTCACCGAGTTGATGCGCTTCGACTGAGGAAGGAGGCGCGGCATCACAGCGCAGGCGTCGCCGCCATTGTTTGCTGGCGGCATCGATGGTCGCCAGCCCGCCGCGGTTGGCATCGGGTGGCACGCGCCCCTGGCGGAACGCCGCCAGCGCACGCCACCGCGCGGCGAGTGCATCACCCCCTTGCCGCAGCGGATCGCGCGCTTCCACCAGCGCGGCCAGATCGCAGGCCAGGGCCTGTTCCACACCGGCACCTGCCGCCATCAGCATCGCCGCCAGCCGTGGATGCGTACCGAGGGTCAGCATGCGCCGGCCCAGCGGGGTCAGCGTGCCACTGTCGCTGAGCGCGCCCAGGCGCTGCAGCAGTTCACGGGCGGCGGCCAGGGCACCGGCCGGCGGTGTATCCACGAAGCGCAGGTCGTCGCTGCCCCAGGCGGCCAGTTCCAGTGCCAGCGAGGCCAGTTCCACCTGCGCGATCTCGGGCCGGCGCTGTGCCTCCAACCGCTGCGACTGCGGCCACAACCGCCACGCCCAGCCCTCGGCCACACGGCCTGCGCGGCCGGCACGCTGGTCCGCCGAGGCCTGCGCGATGTTCACCACATCCAGGCGCGCAAAGCCGCTGTTGGGGTCGTAGCGCGGCTCGCGTGCGAGACCGGCATCAATCACCACGCGCACGCCGGGCAGGGTCACCGAGGATTCGGCCACGTTGGTCGCCAGTACGACCCGGCGGCGACCGCCCGGGTCAGGCTGCAGGACCTGCGATTGCTGGTCCACCGGCAGCTCGCCGTGCAGCGGCAGCACCTGCACGGCCGGATCCAGCACGGCCGGATCCAGCACGGATTGCAGCGCTGTCTGCACGCGTGCGATTTCGCGCTGCCCGGGCAGGAACACCAGCACATCACCCGGATGCTCGGCCAGGGCCTGCTCCACCGCGCGCCGTGCCTGCGGCTCCAGCGCCTCGTCGCGACGTGCGGGAAAATGCGCGACCGTCACCGGGAAGCTGCGGCCTTCGCTGCTCAGGCGCGGCGCATCGAGGAACTGCGCCAGCCGCTCGCCATCCAGCGTGGCCGACATCACCACGATGCGCAGGTCCTCGCGCAGCTGCGACTGCACATCCAGTGCCAGTGCCAGGCCGAGATCGGCGGCCAGATGCCGCTCGTGGAATTCATCGAACAGCAGCGCCCCCACGCCCTCCAGCAGCGGGTCGTCCTGCAGCATCCGGGTCAGGATGCCTTCGGTCACCACCTCGATCCGGGTCCGCGCGGAGATCCTGTTTTCGAAACGGATGCGATAGCCGACGGTGTCCCCGACGTCTTCGCCGCGTTGCCGCGCCATGAACTGCGCGGCGCTGCGCGCGGCCACGCGACGCGGCTCCAGCATGATGATCTTCCGGCCTTCCAGCCACGGTGCATCCAGCAGCGCCAGCGGCACCTGGGTGGTCTTGCCGGCGCCGGGCGGTGCTTCCAGCACCAGCCGGGTGCCGTGCTCCAGCGTGGTCAGGATCTGCGGTAGCAGTGTGGAAATCGGGAACATCGGGGTGGTCATGCGGCAAGGATACGGGGCCCAGGCGGGGGCGGCGAGACGCGCGCGCCGGGGCATCGCGGGGAGCACGGTAGAATGCCCGGGTTCACCCGTCCTGTAGCCCCACATGCAACTGATCGATATCGGCGCCAACCTCACCCATGACTCTTTCGATCGCGACCGCGACGCCGTGCTGGCGCGTGCGCGCGAGGCCGGGGTGGTGCAGATGGTGATCACCGGGGCCAGCCGCGAGCATTCGCCGATGGCGCTGGCGCTGGCCCGCCAGCACCCGGGGTTCCTGTATGCGACCGCTGGCGTGCATCCGCACCATGCGGTGGAATACACCGACGAGTGCGACGCGGAAATGCGCGCGCTGCACGCGCATGCCGAGGTGGTGGCGGTAGGTGAGTGCGGGCTGGATTACTTCCGCGATTTCTCGCCGCGCCCGGCGCAGCACCGCGCCTTCGAGCGCCAGCTGCAGCTCGCCGCCGAAAACGGCAAGCCGCTGTTCCTGCACCAGCGCGACGCGCATGCCGATTTCATGGCGCAGATGAAGAATTTCGAGGGCAAGCTCGGCCCGGCAGTGGTGCACTGCTTCACCGGCGAGCGCCAGGAACTGTTCGATTACCTGGACCAGGACTGGTACATCGGCATCACCGGCTGGTTGTGCGATGAACGCCGTGGCGCCCACCTGCGCGAGCTGGTCAAGCACATCCCGGCCGACCGCCTGATGATCGAGACCGACGCGCCCTACCTGCTGCCGCGCACGCTCAAGCCCCTGCCGAAAGACCGTCGCAACGAGCCGATGTACCTGTCGCACATCATCGAGGAGCTGGCGCGCGACCGCGGGGAGGACGTGGAGATCACGGCCGCCCACGCGACGGCGGCTACGCGCACGTTCTTCCGGCTCCCTGACGCGGCTTGAGAAGGTAGGTACCGACCGTTGGTCGGTACGCGTGTCGGACCCCGCATGGGTACGCCGCACCCACGACCGACGGTCGTGGGCTAGCGCAGGGCAGGGCGTCCGTCGCCGTGCGCCCACGCATCGTCCAGTCCTTCGCGGTACGTGGTGAAGCGTGGCTGCCACTGCAATGCCGCGCGCGTGGCGCGGCCGTCGATGCGCTTGTTGCTGGCGTAGAAGCGGCGCAGTGAGGCGGCCACCTCGGGTGCGTCCCACGCCTGCACGACGGGCAGCGGCATTCCACTCAGCGCCGCGGCGTAGGCCACCACGTCCTGTGGCGGCGCCGGTTCGTCATCGCTCAGCAGATGCAGCGCATCGCGTGCAGGCCGCTGCATCGCAGCCTGCACGCCGCTGGCCAGGTCCGCCACGTGCAGCCGGTTGAATACCAGCCCCGGCCGCACCACCTGCCTCGCCTTGCCCTGCGCCAACTGCACCAGCGCATTGCGCCCGCGCCCATACAGGCCCGGCAGCCGGAACACTGCCGAGGCAATGCCACGCGCCTGCGCGAATGCCTGCCACTGCTGTTCCGCGCGCAGGCGCTTCAGGGCGGTCTCATCGGTCGCATCGGCGGCAGACGTTTCGTTGACCCAACCGCCATCGCGGTCGGCGTAGACCGCGGTGGAGGAGAGATAGCCGACCCAGCGCAGCGCAGGGCTGTCGCCCAGCGCATCGATGAGCAGGCGCAAGGCCGGGTCGCCGTCTGCATCCGGTGGCACGGAGCAGACGATGGCCTCGGCCGTGCGGATCGCCTCGCGCAGGCCCGCGCTGATCGGTTCGCCTGCAACCAGACGGTGGCGGAGCAGCCCATCCGCCGGCGCACTGGCGGGATCGCGTACGGTGCCGCTGCAGGCCACCCCGTTCGAGTGCAGCAGCGCGGCCAGATGCCGCCCGCCATAGCCCAGGCCCAGCACCAGCACGTGGGACGGCAGCGCGGCAGGCATGGCGCTCAGGCGCTGCGCTGCTGCTGGTAGGCCTGCAGGTGCGCATAGGCCACGGCCAGCAGCGGTGCGGCCTGGCCGGCCGCCCGTGCCCGTACCAGCATGTCGCCGACGATATGCTCGGCCTCGACCTGTTGGCCGGCCTCCAGATCGCGCAGCATCGACGCCTTCAACGCCGAGCCGGACTGGGTGGTCGCGGCCAGTGCGATCTCCCGCGCCTTGGCCGGGATCGGCTCGCCGGCCGCCTCGGCCACCGCCAGGCATTCCTCGTACAGGCCCCGCACGATCGCCGCACCGTCATCGGTGGCCACGATCGTGCCGACATCGGCGCGCATCAGGCAGGTCGCCGCCGCCAGCGTGGTCAGGAAGGTGTACTTGATCCACTGCTCCTGCCCGATCGCATCGGTGGCGACGTGGTCCACGCCCGCCTGCACGCAGGCCGCCGCCAGCGCCAGCACGCGCGCGCTGCTGCCGGTGCCGTCGCGCTCGCCGAAGGTCAGCTTGGCCGCCGGCGCCAGATGCACCACCGCGCCGTCGCTGGCCTTGGTCGCGCTGATGAAGCACAGTCCGCCCAGCACGGCGTCGCGGCCGAAGCGTGCGTCGAGATCGGCGTAATGCCGCAGCCCGTTGAGGATCGGCAGCACCGTGGTACGCGGGCCCATCGCCGGGGCGATCGCCTCGATCGAGCTGGCCAGGTCGTAGGCCTTGCAGCTCAGGATCACCAGGTCGAAGGGCTCAGCGCTCGCCAGCGCAGGCAGCGCCTCGGCGGTGACGTGCTTGACCGGGAAGGTCGCATCGCCCAGCGGGCTGCGGATCACCAGCCCTTCGCCCGCCAGCTGGGCCGCACGCGCCGGGCGGACGAGGAAGGTGACGTCCACGCCGGCCTGGGCCAGGCGACCACCGAAGTACCCGCCGGTCCCGCCGGCGCCGAGGATCAGGATGCGCATGACAATCTCACTGCTGATGGATGGCTCAATAACCAATTGTGCCGAATTCACTGCACCGATCGAATGCTAAACCCTGAAATCTTCCGTGTACCCAAGCAACAGTGTGGTGCGAAGCCGTAGAACGTCGCTTAGCGCGGACCATGCCTCTGTTGACCCCTGTGAACCATAGACCGCCTGCAGGTCGCTGATCAGCTCAAGGATATCGTCGCTCGCCAGCAGGTCGTCCCGCTGGAACCCCAACCAGGACGCGCCAATCCCAATCAGCCGATAGCTGTATCTGTCGCGGAGATGCCTGGTCAGCGCATGGTTCTGGAAGATGTTCCAATCTGCCTCAAAGTAGCCGTTGGGTAGTGCGGCAATCAGCAGATCCTCTCTCATGACAGGCACGCGCTGAATGCACACCACTTCGTCAAGAATCGAATCGGGATCGTCATTGACTTCGCTCAGCGCCCAAATGTCCTGATCCGAGCAGCGTAGGGATACGGTCAGTGCCGACCACTCGACGCGATGCTCAGAGGACTCAAGCCGTTCAATCACATGCGTCAGCACAGTGCATCGTGCAGCCAAGGCCTCTGCGGGTGATGACATATCCTCGCCAACATCGGCATCCAGGGCGATGCGCTCGTCGTCCGACGAGGCGTGCATGCTTGTGTAGCAACATTGGTTCAGGTCGTCGAGCGTGCAAAGAAATCGATCCGATGGAAAGGCCGCACGCTGCTCATCCAGGCAGCCGAGAATTTCCTGCATGCGTGGAAATGGGCTTAAAACCATATGGCTGAATGCGTCAATTGGTCCGTCGGACACAGCTTGATCCAGAGGAATCTGAACAATCTTCATAGTCGGTGTGGCCGAAAAACACATTGATTCTGCGAAGGTCTCTCGCAAGGTTCAGGCGGTCGGCCCAATTCTTGGGTGGGAGGGTGTTGTTACGATGCACCAGGTACCGTCCGGCGTCGAATGTAATCGCCCTCACAAAGCAAAAGGCCCCGGCGAATCCGCCGAGGCCCAGTGCCGACCGGGAATCCCCGATCCATCACAGATACTACGCGCGCAGCATCAGCTGCGCATCCCCACGCCCCGCTTCAGCAGCCACAGCGCCAGCGCCGTCAGCGCCACCACGAAGCCGATCATCAGCGCGTAGGCCACCCACAGCGGCACATCGCTGGTGCCCAGCAGGCCGTAGCGGAACGCGTTGACCATGTAGAAGATCGGATTGGCATGCGTGGCCGCTTCGGCCCAGGTCGGCAGCAGCTTCACCGAATAGAACACGCCGCCCAGGTAGGTCAGCGGGGTCAGGATGAAGGTCGGCACGATCGCCACGTCATCGAACTTCTTGGCGTACACCGCGTTGATGAAGCCGGCCAGCGAGAAGATCGTCGCGCCCAGCAGCACCGTGGTCAGCGTCACCAGCGGGTGCGGGATGCGCACCGGGGTGAAGAACATGGCGATGATCAACACGATCACGCCGACCATCAGGCCGCGCAGCACCGCGCCGGACACATAGCCCCACAGGATCACCCAGTTGGGCATCGGGCTGACCAGCAGCTCTTCCACGTGGCGGCCGAACTTGGCGCCGAAGAACGACGAGCTGATGTTGCCGTAGCTGTTCTGGATCACGCTCATCATCACCAGGCCCGGCACGATGAACTGCATGTAGCTGTAGCCGCCCATCTCGCCCACGCGCGAGCCGATCAGGCCGCCGAAGATCAGGAAGTACAGGGTCATGGTGATCGCCGGCGGCACCAGGGTCTGGCCCCAGATGCGCAGGATGCGCGCCACTTCGCGGCGCACGATGGTCATCAGTGCGATGCGGTTGCGCTGGCCGTCGGTCAGGACCGGCGTCGGGGTGCTGCTCATGCCACATTCTCCTGGTTGCCGGTGAGGCGCACGAACAGCTCCTCCAGGCGGTTGCTCTTGGTGCGCATCGAACGCACGCGGATGCCAGCGGCGTTCAAGGCGTCGAACACACGGTTGAGGTCCATCGCGCGCGGCATGTCCACGTCCAGCGTGTGGCTGTCGGTGGCGATCAGGATCGCGCCTTCGATCTCCGGCAGCTGGGCCGGCAGGCTGCCGTCGATGTCGAACAGGAAGCCCTCCACGTCCAGCTTGGCCAGCAGTTCGCGCATCGGGCCCTGGGTGACGATCTGGCCGTGGTTGATGATGGCCAGGTTCCGGCACAGGTGCTCGGCTTCTTCCAGGTAATGCGTGGTGAGGATGATCGTGGTGCCGGCGGCGTTGATCTCCTTGAGCACGCGCCACATGTCGCGGCGGATTTCGATGTCCACCCCGGCGGTCGGTTCATCCAGGATCAGCAGGCGCGGGCGGGTCATCATCGCGCGGGCGATCATCAGGCGGCGCTTCATGCCGCCGGACAGGGTGCGGCTCATCACCTGCGCCTTGTCCCACAGGTGGGCGCGCTTGAGTTCTTCTTCGGCCATCTTCTCGGCCTCGGCACACGCCACGCCATAGAAGCCGGCGTAGTTGACCAGGATGTCGAAGGGCTTTTCGAACAGGTTGAAGTTGATTTCCTGGGGGACCAGGCCGATCAGGCGCATGGTGGCGCTGCGGTGGCGCACCAGGTCGCTGCCGAAGACCTCGACCTGGCCTTCGCTGAGGTTCACCAGCGAGCTGATGATGCCGATCAGGGTCGACTTGCCGGCGCCGTTGGGGCCCAGCAGGGCGAAGAAGTCGCCCGGGGCCACGTCCAGCGAGACGCCCTTCAGCGCCTGGGTGCCGTTGTCATAGGTTTTGCGGAGGTCACGCACCCGCAGGGCGGGCACGGCGGTGGGCGCGGGAGTGTTCTGGGAAGCCAAGCTCTTGCCTTCGCGCCTATGGGCTGGCGCTGGATAGGGGCGGGGAGCGGCTATTATAGAAGACCCCGAGGGCTTGCCCCGGCTACACACTGTCCCGAAAAGTCGTGCCTGCTCAATTCCCCCTCAAATTGGTCGACCGGCGCATGCTGGCGCCCACCATCGGCCATTACCAGTTCCTGCGTGATGACGGCCAGCCGCTGGATTTCCAGCCCGGCCAGTTCATCCAGGTCCATTTCGAGTACGCCGACGGCACCGCTACCAAGCGCAGCTATTCACTGGCGACCATTCATGATCACGCCCTCGGCGCAGGCGATGCGGTCGATATCGCGGTCAGTTTCGTCCCCGGCGGTGCAGCCACGGCCCTGTTCGAGGGCCTGGACATCGGCGGCCACGTTAGTGCCAGCGGCCCGTTCGGACGGTTCTGCCTGCAGCCGGGCGACCACAATGCGCGTTACCTGCTGATCGCCACCGGCACCGGGGTCACCCCATACAGGTCGATGCTGCCGCTGCTGGCGACCGCGATGGCCGAGCGCGGGGTGGAGGTGGTCCTGCTGCAGGGCGCCCGCACGCCGGCGGAACTGCTCTACAGCGAGGACTTCTATGCTTTCGCGGCCGCCCATCCGGGTTTCCGCTACGTGCCGTGCCTGTCCCGCGAGCTGCCGGAGAACCCGCATCCGGATGTGCGTCACGGCTACGTGCAGCAGCACCTGGCCGAGTTCGCCCCGAGCGCGGCCACCGACATCGCCTACCTGTGTGGCAACCCGGACATGGTCGATGCCACCTTCGAGGCGCTGAAAGACGCCGGGCTCCCCACGCCGCAGGTGCGGCGCGAGAAGTACGTCAGCAGCAAATGACCGCGCTGGCCGCCGCATCGCATGGCGCGGGGGCCCAACGCAGCCCAGGGTGAGGGCAGTGCCCTCACCCCGTTGCCGTCCTGGCTCAGTAGGAAATCCAGGCATCGCGCCAGGCCGAGCCGGTGCCCGGGCGGTAGGCGTCCGCATTGATGTTGCACCAGGCGCCTTCCGGGAACGGACGGCAGGCATAGAGCTTGCCGTCCGTGCCCTTCACCACGGTCTGGCCCGGGATGTAGCTGCCGATGCCGGCCGGGTAGACGTGGTCGTAATCACCGACCGGCGGCGGATCGACGTCCGGCAGCCGCACATCGAGCTGGTGGCTCAGCCCGCGCTGCAGGTACACGCGGTTGGCGGTGGCCGAGGCGACCGGGGTGATCACCCCGTTGCGCATCACACCGATCCGGGCCTGGCTGGCGCTGGCGTTGACCCGGCGGGCCAGCTGCAGCGGCCACTGCGCCGCGGCGGTCTGGCCGGCGGCCAGGGTGGTCTTGACCCGCTCGGCATCGCTGCCGTTGGCCTTGAACACACGCAGTTCCAGCTCACTGCCGACCGGCAGGTCACCACGGGCGGTCAGCGCGCCGGCATCCAGCCAGACCGGCGGGATGCCGCCGCCGCCCTCGAACTTCACGTCCATGCAGGTGTAGAAGGCTTCCTGCGAATCCGACCGCTGCCAGGTGTTGTAGATGATGTGCGGGCCGGTGCGCTTGGGCAGCGGGCAGTCCAGCTTGTAGGTGCCATCGGCCGACAGCGGCGTGTTGCCCAGGGTGCAGAACGCTTCCAGGTCGCCCCAGCGCAGTGCGGTACCCGGCTGCCAGCCCTCGCGGGTGACGTAGAACTTCCATTCGCGGGTGGCGTGCGGGGCCGGCGCCTTGAACTCGAAGGTGTAGCGGCCGTTGGCATCGCCGTGGATCGGGGTGGCCTGCCAGTCGTCGCGGGCAAGGTCCAGGCCGCGGAAGGTCGGGTTGTTGCCGCTGCACAGCTTGCCATCGGGCACCACGGCCTGGTGGTTGCCGTTGGCGGCGGCCTGGTTGATGCCCATCCAGTCGTAGAACGCCTGCGGGCCGGCAACCGCCTTGGCGGCGGCGCAGGCCGGGTTGGTCGGGTTCTCGGGATTGCCCTGGAAGCAGGTATAGACGCGGCTCTGCGGGGTGACCATGGTGCCGTGTGCCAAGGCGGCGCCGGAGACGGTCAGGCCGCCCAGGGCGAGCGACAGCGCCAGCAGCATGTGGGGATGACGAGGGTGGTGGGACATGTGGATTCCATGAAAAAGGGCAGGCGTACTCCGGCCCGCGGCAGTGCGGACGCGTGACCACGGTTTCCAGGCAGGGGGCGGAAGCAGCCGGGTCAGTCTCCGGACGCGAGGGGCAGACCGGAATGCAACGAATCTGAAAATTAGCGGGCGTCTGCGCGCTGCGTCCGGCAGACCGTCGCACGTGTGCACCCGCCAGTGTCGGGCCGGGCAGCGCCACGGCGCGACGGGCGGTAAGATGCGCCGCGCCACTCCAGTCGATAGACCGATGCCCCTGGATTTCCCCACCATCGCCGTGCTCGGCTTCCTGCTGTGCCTGGGCATCGCCATGGGCTTTTCACTGCTGTTGCTGGTGCTGCGGCGGCAGCCAGCGCTGCGCCTGTGGACGGCCAGCCTATGGCTGTTGTCGGTCAGCCTCACCCTGATCGCGCTGCGGCCCCACCTGCCGCCGATCTCCAGCATCCTGGCCAGCAATGCCGCGGTGGCGTTGTCCGGCGTGTTGATGCTGTATGGCGTCGCCCGCCATCTGGGCCATCGCCTGCCGGCCTGGAAGCCGGTGGCGCTGTCGATCATCTATCTGGGCGCGATCGCATTTTTTCTACTGGTCCACCCCAGCCTGGTCATCCGGCTGGATGTCTTCAGCGTGTTCGCGGTGCTGCTCAACGGTTGGATGACGTGGATGCTCCTGCGCCATGCGCCGCCTGCCCAGCGCACCAGTTGCCGGTTGGCGGCGGCCGTGTTCGGCGCGCAGACGCTGCTGTATCTGGTCCGGCTGTTTCTGCCGGTGGCGCCGGATGCGGGCGAGGACATCATGCGTGCCGGTTCGCCGGTATTCGCCACGTATCTGGCCGGCCTGATCCTGGAGCTTGCCCGGTGTTTCGCCTTGGTGCTGCTGCTGGTGGAACGGATGCTGGTCGATCTGCAGCGGCTGGCGCGCACCGACGTATTGACCGGCCTGCTTAACCGCGGTGCCGTGCTCGCCGATGGGGCGAACCTCTTGCAGGCGGTGCGCCGCACGCCGCGGCCGCTGGCCCTTCTGCTGTTGGACGTGGACCACTTCAAGCAGATCAATGATCGCTGGGGACACCTTGCGGGCGATGCGGTGCTGCGGCACGTTGCTGATGTGCTGGCCGGCTGCGTGGTCGACCGTGAGCATCTGCTCGGCCGCTACGGCGGCGAGGAGTTCGTTCTGTTGTTGCCGGACACGGACGCCGCGCAGGCGCTGCAGTGCGCAGACCGCATCCGGGGTGCGCTGCGCGGATCACCGGCCCGCGTGGACGGCATCCAGGTAGCGGTGACCGCCAGCATCGGCTTGGTCATTGATGCCGGCCGCGAGGATATGGCGCGTCTGCTGGGTGATGCCGATACCGCGCTGTACCGCGCCAAGGCCGAGGGCCGCGATCGCACCATCAGCGCAGCGGCGGTGCCGATCACCTGAGCCCGCGCCACTGATATCGCGGCGCGGGCGTGGGTGACAGGTAGGTCCCCGGTGGAGCGCAGAGGACTCAGCAGTTGGTGCCGAGCCGACCCGAGCAGTTCTTCAGACGGCCCAGTTCCCACTTGTCGCTTACGGTGACGCCGCTGGTGATCCATTGGCCGTTGAAGGGGCAGTTGGCGGTGACGCTGCAACCGTCCGCTCCCACCGGAATGATCGACTGGGCCGCACAGCGCTGGCTGGAGGTGGCCGGTGAGATGTTCCAGTAGGCCCGGCATTCCTGGGCGGTGGCGCGCGCGGATTCCTGTGGCGCGGCCGAGGTGATCGGGCTGGCAAAGAGCGTGGCCAGCACCAAGGGCAGAGCAAGCATCATCTTTTTCATCATCGATGTCCTGTTTGGAGACGGTCTGCAGCGCGCTCCTGCCGGCGTGCGCAGTGCACGCAGCTGACCGCGCCTGCAGGGCGGACTATCCGAAGCGGCTTGCCTGCACAACAAGCCAACGCCAGCCCAGAATGACGCGGATGCGGCGAACTGTGATCCGTGGAATCGCGGCGCCTTCGGCACGGTCACAGTTTCATGTGACAGATCGACTGCCCGTTGCCGGTTGTGCGATGGCCGCCAGCACCGAAGCGGTGGCAAACACGACACTTTGCGCAGCCCAAGTGCCGGAGCCGGATCCTGAGAGGGGCACTGCGAACCCGTCGCTGGTCACATCCGCACCGGGCAGTCGTCATGGCATGCTGAGACCCTTCACTCCAGGACGAGATCGACCATGCGACTTCCCTGCCGTCCCCTGGCCACCGCAGCGGTTCTGCTGCTGTCGGCCTGCCAGGCTGCCCCGGAGGCGACGCCCAAAGCGGCAGAGCGCCTGTACGGGACGCTGGCCTTCCAGCCCTGCACCCTCACCAGCGCACAGGCCAGCGCGAATGTCGAAGCCCAGTGCGCCACGCTGCAGGTGCCGGAGAACCCGGCGGCACCGGACGGTCGCAAGATCGGTTTGAACATCGCCTGGCTGGGCGCCGGCAATGATGGCGCGGGCAAAGGCGACCCCGTCTTCTTCCTCGCCGGTGGCCCGGGCCAGGCCGCAACCGAGGTTGCCGGACCGGTCAACATGGCACTTCGCGACGTGCGCAAGCAGCGCGATATCTTCCTGATCGACCAGCGCGGTACCGGCAAGTCCAATCCGCTTACCTGCCTGGATGCACAGGGCAAGGAACTGCCGCTGGACGAGAACGCGGCACCCAGCACCACACTGATCGAAGACTATGCCCGCCAGTGCGCGCAGTCGCTGACCGGCCGTGCCGACACCCCCTTCTACACCACCACCGAAGCCATCGCTGATCTGGATACGGTGCGCAAGGCACTGGGCGTGGACAAGGTCAACCTGGTTGGTGGTTCCTACGGCACCCGCGTGGCGCAGCAGTATGCCGCGCGCTATCCACAGCACACCCGCACGGTCGTGATCGATGGCGTGGTGCCCAACGATCTGGTGGTCGGCGGTGATTTCGCCAACACGTTTGAAGATGCAATCACCCTGCAGTCGGCGCAGTGCCGCCAGGATCCGGTCTGCGCCAAACGCTTCCCGGTGGATACCCGCACCCAGCTGCGCAACGTCATGGCGACCCTGGCCAAGGCGCCGGTGGAGGTCGACTACCGCAACCCGGGCACCGGTCAGGCAGAGCATGGCGTGCTGACCGCCGATTCGGTTACCGCCCTGGCTTTCATGTTCTCGTACATGCCCGAGCTGTCCTCGCTGCTGCCGGTGATGCTGGATGAAGCTGCACAAGGACGCTACGCGCCGCTGATGTCGCTGAGCAAGATGGCCAGCCGCACCCTCGGCGTACAGATGAACCGTGGCATGCAATGGTCGGTGCAGTGCGCCGAGGATGCCGACCGCTATCAGGAAAGTGCGCAGGGTGACCGCGTGCTGGGCCCGGAAGTGGCGCGCATGTTCTTCGCGGCGTGCCCGGCGTGGAACGCCGGTTCGCGGCCGAAGGATTTCACCACGCCGTTCGCTTCGTCGCTGCCGGTGCTGCTGCTGTCGGGCCAGTTCGATCCGGTCACGCCGCCGCGCTATGCCGAGCAGGTCGTCAAGCAGCTGCCGAACGGGCGACACCTCCTGGCCAAGGGTCAGGGCCACGGCACGATCAACGCCGGCTGCATGCCGCGCATCCTCGGTCAGTTCATCGACACCGCCGATGCCAAGTCGCTCGATGCCACCTGCCTGGACACCCTCAGCCCGGTGCCGGCGTTCACCTCGTTCAACGGATGGGCCCCATGAACCGTTCCTCCCACCGCACCGGGGAGGTGCGCGCATGATCGTCGCCGAGAACCTGCATAAAGCGTTCAAGACCAAGACCGGCCTGATCCACGCCGTCCAGAACGTCGGCTTCCAGGCCGAAGACGGCCGCATCACCGGCCTGCTCGGGCCGAACGGTGCCGGCAAGACCACCACCATGCGCATGCTGTACACGCTGATGAAGCCCGACCAGGGCCGCGTGCTGGTGGATGGCATCGACGCGGCGGTAGACCCGATCGCCGTGCGCCGCCAGTTGGCGGTGCTCCCCGATGCCCGTGGTGTCTACAAGCGCCTGACCGCGCGCGAGAACATCGCCTACTTCGGCCAGCTGCACGGCCTGAGTGCCGCGCGGATCCGCGAGCGCACCAAGGTGTTGTCCACGGCGCTGGAGATGGAGGACATCCTCGACCGCCAGACCGAAGGCTTCTCGCAGGGCCAGCGCACCAAGACCGCGATCGCCCGCGCCCTGGTGCACGACCCGCGCAACGTGATCCTGGATGAGCCCACCAACGGGCTGGACGTGATGACCACGCGCGCGCTGCGCGGCTTCCTGCGCGGGCTGCGCGACGAGGGGCGCTGCGTGATCTTCTCCAGCCACATCATGCAGGAGGTGGCCGCACTGTGCGACCACGTGGTGATCATCGCGCAGGGCACGGTGATGGCCGCCGGCAGCGCCCATGAGCTGCGCGCACAGACCGGGGAAAGCAACCTGGAAGATGCCTTCGTCAAGGCGATCGGTACCGAAGAAGGATTGCACGCATGAGTTCGTTCGCCACGCTGTTGACCGTGATGCGCAAGGAACTGCGCGATCTCTCCCGCGACCGCCGCACCCTCGCGCTGACCCTGCTGCTGGGACCGCTGCTGTATCCCGTGCTGATTCTCGGCATGAGCAAGCTGGCCGAAAGCCGGGTCAAGACGCAGATCGAGCAGCCGCTGGAAATACCGATGATCGGCGGCGAGCATGCCCCCAATCTGGTGCGTTTCCTGGCATCGCAGGGTCTCAATGCGACCGAGGCACCGAAGGACCTCACCGAAGCGATCCGAAGCCAGCGCATTGATGTGGCGCTGCGCATCAGCCCGGACTTCGGCAAGGACTGGGCCGACGGCCGCCCGGCGCTGGTGGAGATCATCAAGGACAGCACCCGCCGCGCTGCCGATATTCCCAGCAGCCGTCTGGAAGCGGCATTGGGTGGCTACAGCCAGCAGGTCGGTGCCCTGCGCCTGCTGGCGCGCGGGATCGATGCACAGGTGGCGCGCCCGCTGGACGTCGCCGCACAGGACCTCGCGACCGCCGAAGCCAAGCGCGGGATGATGCTCTCGGTGCTGTTGCCGATTCTGCTCACCATCACCTCGTTCCTGGGCGGTGCCTACCTGGTGATGGATACCACGGCCGGCGAACGTGAGCGGCAATCGCTGGAGCCGCTGCTCGCCACCCCCGCACCGCGCAGCGCGATCGTCAGCGGCAAGATCGCTGCGGCCTGCGCCGTGGGTGTCGCATCGCTGCTGCTGACCCTGGCGGCCTTCAAGATCAGCGCGCAGCTATCCTCCGGCGGGGTAGGCCGGCAGCTCAACATGGGCTTCCTGCCGATGCTGCAGATGCTGCTGATCATGCTGCCGATGCTGTTCATCGGTACCTCGCTGCTGACCTTCCTGTCGGCGGCGGCCAAGAGCATGAAAGAAGCCCAGAGCCACATGACCTGGCTGATGCTGCTGCCGATGCTGCCGGGTTACGCGCTGATGGTGTACCCGATCAAGAGTGAGCTGTGGCAGTTTGCGGTGCCGTTCCTGGCGCAGAACCAGATGCTGCTGAAGATCATCCGCCACGAAACGATCAGCCCGCAGATGTGGGCGGTGTATCTGGGCGCGGGCTTCGGTCTGGCGGCGCTGTTCTGGTATGCCGCGGTGCGCCGCTACCATCAGGAACGGTTGGCGATTTCGGGCTGACGGCAGGCGGGCAGGACGCCTAAAGGCGTTCTGCCTGATGAGGTTGAAGGCGACAGGATCGCGTTGACATGCGTTGCCAGAATTAATGAGACTGAGCTGGAGATCCAGTGAGTTCAAAAAATGCGAGACATAAAGGCCGGAAGAGATATCCGGGTTCAAGGTGATCTGAACGTAACTTCGAATCGCGTCACGCGAATATGCGACCTTGACGACGACGGTCTCATCGCCGAGAAGGTGCATCGCAAAGAACTTCTCGCGGAGGAGACAAGATCGAAGTGGAAGCGCATTTCATTCGCGTGGCTCGGTTTTGTAGTGATCATCATTGCCGTCGCAATGTACCTTCGCTTTACCGGAAAGCCCGAGCTGGGAAATCTTGTTCTCTCCGTTGGAGGGGTGGTAGCTACCCTTTCATCATTGAAGTACATGGTCACGCCCAACGAGTTTGAGGCTCGACAACAGGCGACACTCAAGGAGATCAAGACAATGCTCCGGGAGAGACGGGTCGAGTAGAGCTTCACCACCGATTGGCATCACCCTTGGCACCAGTAAGTGGGAGACAGTTCATCAAGGACAAGGCCCGGACTTCTCCGGGCCTTTCGCCATCCAGCGTAACGTCATGCCGCGATGAACCGCTTCCCTGCACGAAGAGGAGCGCGGGGCTCCGCTCAGGGGTCAGGACGTTCCGCTCGATCCGGCGAGACAAAATAGATCCAACAGGTAATCAGGCAGGCCGTGGCGGAGAACGCCATGACCGAGACGTAGCTCCAGCGGATGGAGATGTACGGCGCTGCCGCACCCAGCAGAAGATAGGTCGCCAGGATCAACACGCTGGAGGCGGCATTTCCGGCTGCTTGAACACGCCCCTGCATGGCGGGGTCGGTCAGCTCCTGGGCAGCCGTTGTCACCACCGGCCAGGTGGCCAGTCCACCCCCGATGAGGAAGTACAGGAGCAGGGCACTGACGAAGGACTCCGCCATCGCGAACAGCGCAAAACAGATGGTCATCGCCAACGTGGCCATGACCAGTGCCGTACCGTAGCCCCAACGTTGCGCCGAGGCCGGAAGAATCAACGCGCCCACCACAACGCCCAGGGACAGTGCCGCTTCGATGGCACCAAACTCGCCGGCGCTGAGATTCAGGACCACCTTGGCGAACGGGGCCAGCAGAATACTCGTCGTCATCAACGTGACGTACATCAGCGCCTGCACGCTGTACATGAGCAGCAGGCGACGATGGCTGAGGAGATAGCGCAGCCCCTGCACAAATGCGGCGTGCCGCGTCACGTCACGGGTCGGGCTGATCCCGGCGTCATCGCCCAGCCTGACGCCGATCAGGCACATCAACGCCAATCCAAAGAGGCCCGCAGTCACCACCAGCACCACGGGAAGCGGCGCCAGCATCAGCAGCGCTCCGCTGACCGGCATGCCGATGATGAAGCCGATTTCGAAGGCCACATCCACCGCTGCATTGGCGTCCAACAGATGCTTGGCAGGCACGAGGTCGCGCACCATCGCCAGCAGCGCCGGTGTATAGAGCGCGGCGCAGGTCCCCATGCAGAAACCGAGCACAAGCAGCGCGGGTATACCGGGGTAGCGTGCATAAATGACTGCGGCCACCAGCAGCACCACGATCCGCACGGCCTTGGTGATCATGACCACGTACCGTCGATCGTATCGATCCACCCATGCACCAATGGCCGGTGCGAAGATGAGCGAGGGAATCCAGTAGCAGGTCATCAGCCATGCCAGTGCGGACACCGAGGCCTGTTGACCCACGACCATCCAGGACATGGCAAGCAGGATCATGCCTGCGCCGATGTTGGCAAGCAGGCAGCTCAGCACCACGCGCCGCACCGAAGGGATCTTCAGCAGCTCAAGGCGCCGGGCCAAGTGACTCACGTGGGTGGCCTGTGGGCTGCCGCGGCGTGTATGGCCCCGGTTTTTTCAAGAACAGCGATGTCCATGCGAGGACATGCTGCTACAGATTGTTCACGCCGTTAAGAGGCATTGCTGACAGCCTCTCTGAACAACATGTCGTGAGCCATGAGCGGAAGGCAATACTGCGCGCGGTGTAAAGCAAAAGGCCCGGATCACTCCGGGCCTTTCGTCCTCCCACCTTACGCTGCGATCAACCGCCTTCCGGCGCGAAGGCAAGCGTGCGGCGCGTGGTGACCGGGGCGCCGACCGGCTCGAACTTCCAACGCTTGACGGCGTTGAGCGCTTCGCGGTCGAACACGCGCGCCGGGGTGGCGCGCAGCACGCGGGCGGCGGTCACCGAACCGTCGGTGCCGACGGTGAGCTCGACCAGCACTTCGCCGGAGGTGCCCGAACGCAGCGCGTCGGCCGGGTAACGCGGGGCCGGGGTGCTGACCGGGCGCAGGCTCGGCGCCGCGGCGGCCTGGCGGGTGGCCGCGGCCTGCTGGGCGGCGGCCTGCTGCTGGCGCTGTTCGGCCTCGCGGCGGGCGGTGGCCTGACGCTCGGCATCCTGGCGGTCGGTGTCGCGGCGCGCGGCTTCCTGCTGCGCGGCGATCTGCCGCGCGGCCTCGGCTTCGGTGCTCTGCTGCTGTGCCAGGCGCTGCTGTTCAACCAGCTGCTTGGCGCGGGTCTCGGCGTCTTTCTTGACCTTGTCGGTCTCTTCCTGGGTGCGCTTGAGCGCAGTCTGCATGCTGCCGCTGATGCCTTGTTTCAGGCGCGGCAGTGCGGGGGCGGCCGGGTCAACCTTTTCGATCAGCGCAACCAGGCGCTGGGTTTCGGCGAAATCCTCGCGGCCCAGGTTCTGCTCGGCGGCGATCAGGGTATAGGGCAGCAGATCGGTCAGCGCGCTTTTGACCGAGGCGTCATCCGGGGTCTTGTCGCGCAGCGCCAGGTAGTACTCGATGGCGTTGTCGCCGGCCGGGGCGTACATGCGGTTTTCGCGCAGGGCCTTGCTGGCCAGCTCACGCAGTTCCTCGGTACCCAGCGACTGGACCTTGGCCGAGACCGCCGGTGCGGCCGGCGCAGCAGTGGGGGTGGCGGGTGCCGCAGGCGCGGCCGGTGCGGTGTCGTCCTTGCCCGAGCAGGCGGACAGGGCGACCAGCAGGATCATCGGCGCGAACAGGCGCGCCGGGCCATGAGTCTTGACGTGCGACATCCAACTCCCCTTTGAAGACGACGATACGTAGGGCCTGATGCGGTCAGGCCGACCGAAGGCCATGGACGTTTCCCGACGTCCATGGCGGACCCGCAGGTGTGCAATCTAGCATCACCCCGCCCGGCCCGGGGGCCAGGCGGTCAGGACAGGGGCATCCTCACCGATGCCGCCGCTGCCGGGCAAGTGTCAGTGCGACAGCGTCTTGCTCGGCGTGCCGTTCATCAGCTTGTCGGTGTAGGCGATGCCGATTGCCGAGAGGATGAAGGCGGCATGGATGATGGTCTGCCACATCACCCCGGTCGAGGTCATGGCCGAGCACTTGAAAGCTACGGCGGCCGTGGGGCCGGCGGCTGCAACTGCGGCCGAAACGGCTTGCAAGTAAGCGTCGCTGTTGCACGACGGCAGCCCATCCAGATTGCCCGCCGCAATGAACGTCTTCAGCAGGTGGATCGAGGAGATACCGATGATCGACAGCGCCAGCTTCACCTTCAGCACGCTCGCGTTGACGTGGCTCAGCCATTCCGGCTGGTCGGGGTGGTTTTCCAGGCGCAGGCGCGATACGAAGGTCTCATAGCCGCCCACGATCACCATCACCAGCAGGTTGGAGATCATCACCACGTCGATCAGGCCCAGCACCAGCAGCATGATCTCCTGCTCGCCCATGGTGTTGGCCTTGTGCAGCAGGTGCCACAACTCCTTGCCGAACAGGAACACATAAACGCATTGGGCCAGGATCAGGCCCAGGTACAGCGGCAGCTGCAGCCAGCGCGAGGCGAAGATCAGGGAGGACAGGGGACTGATGGGAGTCTGGGTCGAGCTCATGCTGGGATGCTGCGTTGCGGGGACGGCGCAGCGTAACGGTCCGGCTTGACCCTGCCAAGCCGAATGACGGACTAGACTCGGTATTCCCAATCCGCGAGCCGTCGCCATGATCGACCTGTACTACTGGCCCACCCCGAATGGCCACAAAGTCACGCTGATGCTGGAGGAGACCGGCCTGCCATACCGGATCCAGCCGGTGAACATCGGCGCCGGGGACCAGTTCACGCCCGCCTTCCTGGCGATCTCGCCCAACAACAAGATGCCAGCGCTGGTCGACCACCAGCCCACCGACGGCGGCGCCCCGCAGAGCGTGTTCGAGTCCGGCGCGATCCTGCTGTACCTGGCCGAGAAGGCCGGCCGCTTTCTGCCGGCCGACAGCCGCGGCCGGGTGGCGGTGCTGGAATGGCTGTTCTGGCAGATGGCCGGGCTGGGCCCGATGAGCGGCCAGATGGGCCATTTCAACGTCTACGCGCCCGAAAAGATTCCCTATGCGATCGAGCGCTACGACAACGAAGTGCGCCGCCTGCACGGCGTGATGGACAAGCGCCTGGCGCAGACCGCCTATCTCGGCGGTGAGGCGTACAGCATCGCCGACATGGCCAGCTACCCCTGGATCGGGGCCTACGACAAGCTTCCGGTCGATTTCAGCGCCTTCCCGAACCTCAAGCGCTGGCATGACGTGATCGCTGCGCGCCCGGCCACCCAGCGGGCCTACGCCCTGCGCGAGAAGGTGAACCCGCAGGCCGGCAAGCCACTCAGCGAAGAAGAGCGCAAGCACCTGTTCGGCCAGCGCTGAGCAGCGGCGTAGTGCCGGCCGCTGGCCGGCTCCCCGGAACACTCGGCGCGGCCGGATGCCCGCCATCTCCGGCACGACCGGAACGGTTTTGGTTAGGATGAAGCGTTCCCCGGGCCGCCGCGGTGGCCGGGGACTGCCCAGACGCTGCCGGAATCCTTCATGCGCCACCTGTTTGCTTCGCTCGCCCTGATGCTCGCCTCGACCTCGATCGCCCACGCTGAAAAACTGACCCTGGATGCCATCACCGGCCCGCTGCCGTTGTCCGGCCCGACCCTGATGAAGCCCAAGGTGGCCCCGGATGGCTCGCAGGTCAGCTTCCTGCGCGGCAAGGATGCGGATCGCAACCAGCTGGACCTGTGGGCGTACGACATCGCCAGTGGGCAGACCCATCTGCTGGTCGATTCCAAGGTGGTGCTGCCGGGCGAAGAGACCCTGAGCGATGCCGAGAAGGCCCGCCGCGAGCGCCAGCGCATCGCCGCGATGACCGGCATCGTCGATTACCAGTGGTCACCGGATGCACGCACCCTGCTGTTCCCGCTCGGCGGCGAGCTGTACCTGTACGACCTGAGCAAGCAGGGCAAGGCCGCGGTGCGCCAGCTCACCCACGGCGAAGGCTTCGCCACCGATGCCAAGCTCTCGCCGAAGGGCGGCTTCGTCAGCTTCGTGCGCGCCCGCAACCTGTGGGTGATCGACCTGGCCAGCGGCCAGCAGATCCAGCTCACCGGCGATGGCAGCGACACCATCGGCAACGGCGTGGCCGAGTTCGTGGCCGATGAGGAAATGGACCGCCACACCGGCTACTGGTGGGCGCCGGACGACTCGGCGATCGCCTTCGCCCGCATCGATGAGTCCCCGGTGCCGGTGCAGAAGCGCTACGAGATGTATGCCGACCGCACCGAGATGATCGAGCAGCGCTACCCGGCCGCCGGCGACCACAACGTCACCGTGAAGCTGGCGGTGATCGCGCCGCGCCGGAACGCCGCGCCGCGCTGGATCGACCTGGGCCGCAACCCCGACATCTATCTGGCCCGCGTCGATTGGCGCGACCCGAAACACCTGACCTTCCAGCGCCAGTCGCGCGACCAGAAGACACTCGAACTGGTCCAGACCGAGCTGGCCAGCGGCCAGCAGCGCACGCTGGTGACCGAGACCTCGCCGACCTGGGTGCCGCTGCACAACAGCCTGCGCTTCCTCAAGCAGGGCGGTTTTGTGTGGTCGTCCGAGCGCAGTGGCTTCGAGCACCTGTACCGCATCTCCGACGACGGCAAGACCGTCACCCCGCTGACCGCCGGCACCTGGCCGGTGGACGAACTGCTCGCCGTGGACGAAGACGCCGGCAAGGTCTACTTCCGCGCCGGCATGGACAGCCCGCGCGAAAGCCAGCTGTATGCCGTGTCGCTGCAGGGTGGCACGCCGCAGCGCCTCTCACAGGCACCGGGCATGCACACCGCCAGCTTCGCGCGCAACGCCAGCGTCTACGTGGACAGCTGGTCCAACACCACCACGCCGCCGCAGATCGCACTGCACCGTGCCAACGGCGAGAAGATCGCGACCCTGGTCGAGAACAATCTTGACGACCCGGCGCATCCGTACGCGCGCTATCTCGATGCGCAGCGCCCGGTAGAGTTCGGCACCCTGACCGCCGCCGATGGCAGGACCGAACTGCACTACAGCCTGATCAAACCGACCGGTTTCGATCCGGCCAAGCGCTACCCGGTGGTGGTGTACGTCTACGGCGGCCCGGCCTCGCAGACGGTCACCAACAGCTGGCCCGGCCGTGGCGATCATCTGTTCAACCAGTACCTGGCGCAGCAGGGCTACGTGGTGTTCTCGCTGGACAACCGTGGCACCCCGCGTCGCGGCCGCGATTTCGGTGGCGCGCTGTATGGCGTGCAGGGCACGGTGGAAGTGGCCGACCAGCTGCGCGGCGTGGCCTGGCTGAAGCAGCAGGCCTGGGTCGACCCGGCGCGCATCGGCGTGCAGGGCTGGTCCAACGGCGGTTACATGACCCTGATGCTGCTGGCCAAGGCCTCCGACAGCTACGCCTGCGGCGTGGCCGGTGCACCGGTGACCGACTGGGGCCTGTATGACACCCACTACACCGAGCGCTACATGAACCTGCCGGGCAACAACCCGAAGGGCTACGAAGAAGCGCGCGTGCTGGCGCACATCGACGGCCTGCGCTCGCGCCTGCTGCTGATCCACGGCATGGCCGATGACAACGTGCTGTTCACCAACTCCACCGTGTTGATGAGCGCTCTGCAGAAGCGCGGCCAGCCGTTCGAGCTGATGACCTATCCGGGCGCCAAACATGGTTTGTCGGGCAGCAATGCGCTGCACCGCTACCGTCTTGCCGAGGACTTCCTGGGGCGCTGCCTGGCGCCCTGATCCCGCTCCTGCCACCGGCCCGACAAGGAGTTTGCCGATGACATTGCCGCCCGCGCTTCCTGGTTCGACCGTACCCACCGGCTGGTGGCGTCGCCACTGGCGCTGGGCGATGCCGGTGGCGGTGGTGGTCGGTATGGCGGCGGCAGCGGGCGCGGTAGGGTTCGCGCTGTCCCAGTGGGCGTACTGGAGCAAGTCCAGCACGCCCTACCAGGAAGCCATGCGCCGCGCGCGCTGCAACATCGAACTGGTGGCGGCCCTGGGTGAGCCGCTGCGCGATGGCTACCTGCCGGCCGGCTCGATGCATTCCAACGGGCAGAGCCAGTTCGTGATCGCGGTGTCCGGCCCGCAGGGCAACGGCCGCATCTTCCTCAATGCCAAGCGCGCCGGCGAGCACTGGGATTACCCGATGCTGTACGTGGTGACCGACGGCAAGGAGGCGATCGATCTGGCCGCCCTGGACGACCTCGAAGCCGCGGACAGTTGCGCGCTCGAAGAGTGCCGGGCGAAGGGGGACTGCCCGCCGGCACCGGAGGCCTTGCAGATCTGAGCGGCGCATGACCTCCGGCCAATTGCCCCGGACCCGCCAAGTGCGTAGGGTCGCAGGCATCCTGCCCTGGAGTTCCTGCATGAAGCCGCTTGTCCTCGCCGTTGCGCTTGCGCTGTCCGTTCCCGCCGTGCTGTCGGCTCCCCCGGCCTTGGCCGCAGCAACAGCCGCCAAGCCCGCCGCCTCGCCGGCCTGGGTGACCCGCAGCAATCAGCTGGCGCAGATCCTGCTGGATGCGCAGGGCCCGTTCCAGCCGGAAGAAACCGGCTTCTTCGGCGTGCCGGGCTACGACGACAAGGTGGCCGACTTCGGCCCGGACAACGGCGCCCGCTACCGCGCGGCGATGGCCAAGTCGCGCAGCGAGCTGCAGGCCAAGCTCGCCACCGAGCGCGATCCCAACGTCCGCCAGGACCTTGCGATCATGATCGCCGCCGCCGACCAGAACATCGAAGGCAGCGAACTCAACGAGAAGTACCTGCTGCCGTGGAGCGATACCCCGCAGACCGTGTTCAGCGGCCTCAATCTGCTGCTGTCCGACCAGGTGCCCGCCGAACGCCGCGCCAAGGCGCTGGACCGCCTGAAGGCCTACGCCGGGCTTGCCCCGGGCACGCAGCCGGTGACCACGCTGTCGCGCCAGCGCTACGAAGAGCGCCTGGGCGACAAGAGCCTGCTGCAGCCGACGAAGATCGAAGTCGAGCAGTCGCTGGCCAATGTGGATACCTACATCAGCGGCATCGAGCAGTTGTTCGGCAAGTACAAGGTCGCCGGTGCCGAGCAGGCGCTGCAGACCATCGCCAGCCAGCTGCGCGAGTACCGCGACTGGACGCGCCACGAAGTGCTGCCCAAGGCCCGCACCGATGCGCGCCTGCCCGAGCCGCTGTATGCGTACCAGCTCAAGCGCGTGGGCATCGACATCGCGCCGGCGCTGCTGATGCAGCGGGCCCAGCTGGAATTCATGGAAACCCGCTCGGCGATGCGCCAGCTGGCACCGCTGGTGGTGCAGGCCAAGGGCCTGAAGGTCACCGACACCACCGACCCGGTAGCGGTGGTGCGTGCGCTCAAGGGCGACAAGATTCCTGACGACCAGCTTGAGCACCACTACCGTGGCGTGATCGATGCGATCGACCCGATCATCCGCAAGGAAAAGATCGTCGATGTGCCGCAGCGCCCGATGCAGATGCGGCTGGGCTCGGCTGCCGAAAGTGCCGCCTCGCCGGCCCCGCATTTCCTGCCGGCCCCGCTGGTCGGCAACACCGGGCAGCAGGGCACCTTCGTGCTGCCGCTGGGCAATCCGGCCGCCGGCGACAAGGCCGCGCAGTACGACGATTTCAACTTCGGCTCGGCCGCCTGGACGCTGAGCGCGCATGAAGGCCGCCCGGGCCACGAGCTGCAGTTCACCGCGATGGTCGAGCGCGGCATCTCGCTGGCGCGCACCATGTTCGCCTTCAACTCGGTCAACGTGGAAGGCTGGGCGTTGTATGCCGAAGCGGAGATGGTGCCGTACGAGCCGCTGGACGGGCAGCTGATCGCGCTGCAGTTCCGCCTGCTGCGTGCCGCGCGCGCAATGCTGGACCCGATGCTCAACCTGGGCCAGATCGACCGTGCCAACGCCGAGCGCGTGCTGATCGACGAAGTCGGCCTGTCCAAGGCGATGGCCACCCAGGAACTGGACCGCTACATGGTGCGCATGCCCGGCCAGGCCGGCAGCTACTTCTACGGTTACACCCGCATCCTTGAGCTGCGCATGCAGACCGAGCTGGCGCTGGGCGATCGCTTCGACCGGCTGGCGTTCAACAACTTCCTGCTGGACCAGGGCCTGCTGCCGCCGGACCAGCTGGCCAAGGCAGTGAACGAGGTGTTCGTGCCGAAGTACAACAGCGCGGCCAAGCGCTGACACGGTTCCGGTAGGTGCGGGGCGTTTCCCGGTAGGCACCGACCGTTGGTCGGTGCGCTGGCCCGGCCGCCACGACCAACGGTCGTGGCCTACCGCGGCGCCGGTTAGCGCTGCGGCGTGATCGTCTGCGTGGGCAGGCGCGGCGCCGGCGGCGGGTTGGGTACCCAGATGGCCACGCCGGCCGCGCGCTTCTGCGTGGTCGGGATGCCGATGCCGACGCCACCGCCCACGTGCGAGCCATAGCTGCCCGCACCGACGGACATGCCCACCGGCGAACCGCTGGAGCCGACGCCCATCAGGATCACGCCATTGGCACCGAGGGCGGCCGCTTCACGCTTGAGCCGCATCACGGCCGCATCGGTCTGGCCCTGCGTGCCGAAGCCGACCGCACTGGCCGATTCGAGCTGGGCGATTTCCTGTGAGCCGGCCGGCGGCGTGGAGTAGATCTGGACCGTGGCCGGATCGACCGGCGCACGTGCCTGGCCGAGCATGACCTTGGAGGTGCTGGCACAGCCAGCGCTGAGCAGCGCCAGGCCCAGCAATGCGGCGCATCGGATGTTCATGGCGTTACCCCTGTGTGTGATGGCTGGGATGATCGGCGCTGGCGACTGAATCGGTGCCAACCCCTGCCAGTGCACCCTAGCACCGCCGCGGTGAGGCCCCCGCCAACGGCGTCTCGCTGCCGCTTGCGCCTGCGCCCGGAACCGCTATGGTGGGCCACGCATTCACCTCAAGGAGCCGGGCATGGGATTGATCAGTCTGTTGTGGGGCATCGTGGCGCTGCTCTGGATGATTGTGGCCCTGATCCCGCTGCTGGGCTGGGGCAACTGGTTCCTGATCCCGTTCGCCGCCGTGGGCGCGGTCATCGCCGCCATCGGCATCCTGTTCACCCACGCCAGCAAGCGCGGCCGGGCCTGGACCGGGCTGGTGCTCAACGGCATCGTGGTGGTGGTCGGCATCGTCCGGCTCGGGCTGGGCGGCGGCATCATCTGAGCCGTGCGGGTGCGACCGACCGTCGCAGCTCACGGGCGCCCGGCACCATCGGCGTAGAATGACCGGCTGCCGCATCCGGCTCCGCCGGCGGTCCACGCCCGTCCGGGCGCTCTCCCTGCACCGATGATCATTCGTCCTCGTCCCCACGGTTGGCAACTGCTCTACATCCTGCGCGGCTCCATCGTTCCGGCGGTGGCCCCGAAAGTCGTGGCGATCCTGCTGCTGTCCATTGCCGTCGCCGCCCTGGCCGAGCTGTGGCACCCGCCGGGCATCGAGCGCGTCTCGGTAGCGCCGTTCACGCTGCTGGGCCTGGTGCTGTCGATCTTCCTCAGCTTCCGCAACAACGCCTGTTTCGAGCGCTGGTGGGAAGGCCGCAAGCTGTGGGGCCAGCTGATCTATGAATCGCGCAGCCTGGCGCGGCTGTGCCAGGCCGTGCTGGTCGACGATGCGGCGCTGCGTGACCGCGTGTGCCGGCTGTGCATCGGCTTCGCGCATGCCCTGGCCGCCCGCCTGCGCGGCCGCGACGTGGCGTTGGCGGCGCTGCCGTGGGTGGCCGAGGCCGACCGCGTGCGTTTCGGCCAGCGCCGCAATGTGCCGGATCAACTGCTGGCGATGATCGCCTCCGATCTGGCCCAGGCGCTGCGCGCCGGTCAGCTCGATCCCTACCTGTACACCCAGTTCGAAACACGCCTGCATGCGCTCTCCAGCATCCAGGCCGGTTGCGAGCGCATCCTGACCACCCCGCTGCCGTTCGCCTACACGCTGCTGCTGCACCGCTGCGCGTGGCTGTTCTGCGTGCTGCTGCCGTTCGGCCTGGCCAGCTCGCTGGGCTGGGCCACGCCGGTGGTCTCGGCCGTGTTGGCGTATGCGTTCTTCGGCCTGGACCAGCTTGGCGAGGAGATGGAAGAGCCGTTCGGGCTGGAATCCAACGACCTGCCGCTGGATGCGATGGTGCGCACCATCGAAATCGATCTGCTCGACAGCCTGGGCGTCCAGCCGCTGCCCGAGCCCCTGCAACCGCGGCAGTACCTGCTGCAGTAATTCCTGCCTTCCGTTCCGGAGCACCTCATGGCACACCCCGACTATCGCCCCCGCCGCATGCGTCACGACGAGTTCTCGCGCCGCCTCATGCGCGAAAACACCCTGACCACCGACGACCTGATCTATCCGGTGTTCGTGCACGAGCTGGCCGGCCGCGCGCCGATCGCCTCGATGCCGGGCGTGGAACGGCTCTCGATCGACGAGCTGCTCAAGGTGGCCGAAGAGGCGCTGGAACTGGGCATCCCGGTGATCGACCTGTTCCCGGTGATCGATCCGGCCGGCAAGAGTCTGGACGCGGCGGCGGCGTGGGACGGGAACGGGCTGGCGCAGCGCGCCGTGCGTGCACTCAAGTCGCGCTTCCCCGAGCTGGGCGTGATGACCGATGTCGCGCTGGATCCGTACACCACGCATGGTCAGGACGGCATCATCGATGACGCCGGCTACGTGCTCAACGACATCACGGTCGAGGCGCTGGTCAAGCAGTCGCTCTCGCATGCAGACGCCGGTGTGGACATCATTTCGCCCTCGGACATGATGGACGGCCGCATCGGTGCGATCCGCCGCGCGCTGGATGCCGCGGGCCACGTCAACGTGCGCATCATGGCCTACTCGGCCAAGTACGCCTCGGCGTTCTACGGTCCGTTCCGCGATGCGGTGGGCAGCTCGGCCGGCCTCGGCAAGGCGGACAAGAAGACCTACCAGATGGACCCGGCCAACGGCGATGAGGCCATGCGCGAGATCGCGCTGGACCTGGAAGAAGGTGCGGACATGGTCATGGTCAAGCCGGGCATGCCCTACCTGGACCTGGTGCGCCGGGTGAAGCAGCAGTTCGGCGTGCCGACCTTCGCGTATCAGGTCAGTGGCGAGTACGCGATGATGAAGGCGGCCTTCGCCAATGGCTGGCTGGACGAGCGGGCGTGCGTGATGGAGTCGCTGATCGGCTTCAAGCGTGCCGGCGCCGATGGCGTGCTGACCTATTTCGCCCCGCAGGTGGCGCGTTGGCTGCGCGAACGCTGACAATACGCGCCCACCCCGATACAGGACGACGATGATGCAGACGATGGGATGGCTACAGTGGGTGACCTGGACGGCTGGCGTGCTGGCCTTTGCCGTGGTCATCGGGCTGGTGATCCGTGGCGTGCGCCGCGCCGCGCGGCAGGCGCCGGAGCAGCCCTCCGCCGCTGCCCGCATCGCCCGTGAGGCGCAGCTGTCGCCGGCATTGCAGGCGCAGCTGGCGGCGTTGAACCAGCGCAAGGATCACGGCGAGATCAGCGAAGCGCAGTACGAACAGCAACGAGCGGCGCTGCTGCAGGGCCATTGACGCGGGGCGACGCCGCCTCCACGGGTAGAGCGACGCCAAGCGTCGCTGCCCTTCGGCCCCGCAACATCAACCGCAGCCCATACCCCGCGGCGCTGCCGGCGCCTTGATCCGGTACAGATCCAGCCCGCCGGCACGCGGTGCGCGTGCCATGCCAGCCAGCACCATCTCCGTGGGCTTGGACGCGTCCACCACCGGCGCGCCGGTCTGGCCGTCGGCGGTGTTGAACGACAACGTCAACGGCACCGCCGCCTGGCGGTGATCGCAGCCCGCCAGCAGGACCTGCGAATGTCCGTCGCTCGCGCGGGTGAAGGCCAGTGCACCCTCGTTATCCAGCCAGGCCGCCCCGAGCTCGTCGGCGGCCGTGTTGAGCGGGGCGGGCAGGGCCTGCGCGGTGCCGAATCCCTCGCCCTGCACGGGCGCCAGGTACAGATCGAAGCCGCCCTGGGTGTGTTTGCCGTTGCGCGAGAACAGCAGCATGCGGCCGTCCGGGCGCAGCGCGGGGGCCCGTTCGTCCGCGCGCGTGTTGAGCGCCCCCGGCAGGGTCTGCGCGGGCCCGACGCTGCCATCGGCGGCCATCGGGGCGCGGTACAGGTCGAATCCGCCCTGGCCGCCGGGTCGGTTGGAGGCGAAGTACAGCCAGCGTCCATCATGGCTGAAGTAGGGGTCGCGCTCATCGCTGGCGCTGTTGAGCGCGAGCGGGGCAGGGTCCTGCCAGCGGCCATCGCGCAGCACCGCCTGCCACAGGTCCCAGCCGCCCTGGCCACCGGCGCGGTCGCTGGCCCACACGATGCGCTGGCCGTCCGGCGCGATCGTGGCCTGGGCTTCGTTGGCCTTGGTCGAGACCACGCCCATGCCCTCGATGCCGAATTCGGAAAGCGCCATCGCGGCGGGCGTGCAGAGTAAACTGGCGCTCAGCGCGAGCAGAGACAATGGAATGCGCATCATCGCGTCCGTTGGGGTTTGCGTTCCATTCTAGGCCCGGAGCAGGACAACCCATGACCGACCGTTACGCCGTATTCGGCCAGCCCATCGCGCATTCGCAGTCGCCGCACATCCACGCCACGTTCGGCCGGCAGGAAGGCCTGGCGCTGGACTACCGTGCGATCGAAGCGTCGCCGGCCGAATTCCTGGCAGCGCTGGAGGCCTTCGCCGCCGAGGGCGGCGTGGGCGCCAACATCACCGCGCCGCACAAGGAAGCCGCCTTCGCACTGTGCACCACGCTGACCTCGCGCGCGCGCCGCGCCGGTGCGGTCAACACGCTGCTGCGCAAGGGCGACCGCTGGCATGGCGACACCACCGATGGCATCGGCCTGGTCCGTGACCTTACCGACCGCCACGGCCTGGACCTGCGTGGCCGCCGCACCCTGCTGATCGGCGCCGGTGGCTCGGCCCGCAGCGTGGCCCCGGCCCTGCTGGATGCCGGCATCCTGGAGCTGGTGGTGGTCAACCGCACCCCGGAGCGCGCCGACGCGCTGATCGATGCGATGGGCGAGCCGGGCCGCGCGATCACCCGCTACTGGGAAGACATCCGCGAGCTGGGCGATTTCGAGTTGATCGTCAACGCCACCTCGGCCGGCCGCGACCGCACCGCGGAATTCAAGCTGCCGCTCTCGCTCGTCAACAGCATGACCACCGCCGTGGACCTCAACTACGGCGAGGCCGCGATCGCCTTCACCGCGTGGGCGCGCTCGGCCGGCTGCCGCAACATCGTCGATGGCCTGGGCATGCTGGTCGAACAGGCCGCCGAGAGCTTCCTGCAGTGGCACGCGGTGCGCCCGCAGACCGACGCGGTCTACACCGAGCTGCGGAACCGGCTGGCGCCGCTGGCCGGCGAGGACTGAGCCGGTGGACATGGACCTGCTGGTCTCGATGCTGACCATGGTGGGCGTGCGCCTGCCGGTACTGATCGCGCTGGCGGTCGCGGTGGTCTGGGTGGTGGACACCCCGCGCGGGGCGATCCGCAGTGTTGCCCTGGGCGCGCTGGGCCTGCTGGCGCTGACCACGCTGGCCGGCCTGGTGCTCAACCTGGTGCCGATGTGGATGGTGCAGCAGGGCAACTACGAAAACCTGCAGCTGATGTCCAAGCTGCTGGGCGCTGGCCACTTCGCGCTCAACCTGTTCGAGGCGCTCGCGCTGGTCCTGCTGGTCTGGGCGATGACCCGCGCGCTGCGCAGCCGCGCCGTTCCGCCCGCTGCGCCGCTGCCGCCGCGCTGAGCGGATGCAGCAGGCTGTCGCGGTCCACAGTGTTGGCGTGGGTCGCGTCACGGATATGAACCGGCGCGGAAAATGGCGCCGGTCACGACCGCCGGGTCGTGAGAAAATGGGGACCGTGATCCAGTCAGGCAGTCCTCCGGCGTGACCGAAAAAGTTGAAGCTCCCCGCGCCCTGAACGACGAGCTCAAGGCCGGCATCCGCGACGCCTACGCCAAGCTGCAGGCCAATACGCCCGGCTTCAGTACCCGGCGCTCGCAGAGCCAGATGATCGGCGTGGTGTCGCGTGCGCTCTCGCACAGCGGCGGCGTCGGCGTGGTCGAAGCACCCACCGGCGTCGGCAAGTCGCTGGGCTACCTGACCGCCGGCGTGCCGATCGCGCTGGCGACCAAGAAGAAACTGGTGATCAGCACCGGCACCGTGGCGCTGCAGTCGCAGCTGGTCGAGCGCGACATCCCCAATTTCCTCAAGGCCACCGGCATCGAAGCCACCGTGGCGCTGGCCAAGGGCCGCACCCGTTACCTGTGCACCCGCAACGCGGCCGAAGCGCATGGCGATGGCGCGCAGGAAGGCATGTTCGACGACGAACAGCCGTTGTTCGACCGGCCGTTGGCGCCGATCGAGATGGACCTGGCGCAGTCGCTGAGCAAGGCCTTCCTGGAAGGCCGCTGGAACGGTGACCTGGACAACGCGCCGGAAACGATCAGCAACACCCTGCGCTCGCGCATCACCACGCCGGCCTCCGGCTGCGCCGGGCGCAAGTGCGCCTACTCGGCGCAGTGCGCGGTGCTGCGCTCGCGCAACACCGTGCGCGAGGCGCAGATCGTGGTGACCAATCACGCGCTGCTGTTGTCGGCGCTGTCGATCGGCGAGAGCGACAACGGCCAGCCGCTGATCGCGCCGCCCTCGGACATGCTGCTGGTGCTTGATGAAGGGCATCACATCGGCAACGTCGCCATCGACCAGGGCGCGGCCAGCCTCGCGCTGGACGAAATGGCCAAGCGCACCGGCCGTCTGCAGGTGCTGATCGCCGCGTCCTACCGCGCGGTGGACAAGGACAAGCTGGGCAACCTGCTGCCCAACGAGGCGATCGAGGCCGCCGCCAAGGTCAGCAAGCAGCTCAAGGCCTTCCGCGATGTGATCGACCGCAGCTGGCGGCCGGATCCTTCCGCGCAGGAGCCGATGTGGCGCGCTCCGAATGGCCGCTTGCCGGACATCTGGATGCCGGAGATCGAGGCCATCGCCGACGACACCCGCGCGCTGTTCAACTGGGCGCACGCCGCGCTGACGCAGGTGGCCAAAGGCAAGCCCGAGGATGCCGCGCGCGAGCGTCTGCAGCGCAACCTCGGCATGGCGCTGGAGATGATCGAGCAGCAGCACAACCTGTGGACCGGCTGGCGTCGCGAGGACAAGGAGGGCCAGCCGCCGACCGCGCGCTGGATCACCCTCTCGCGCGATGGCGATCTGATTCTGCATGGCTCACCGGTCTCGGCCGCGAACGTGCTGCGCAAGCTGCTCTGGGACGAAGTGGACTCGGTGGTGATGACCTCGGCCACGCTCACCGGCGGTGGCGATTTCCAGGCGCTGGCGATCGACAACGGCATTCCGGCCGAGGCCGAGATGGTCTCGCTGGCCTCGCCGTTCGATCTGCCGAACCAAGCGCAGCTGATCGTGCCGGCATTCCCGGTCACCCCGGATGACAAGGAAGGTCACCCCAAGGAAATCGCGAAGTACCTGGTCAAGGAGCTGGACTGGGGCAAGGGCAGCATCGTGCTGTTCACCTCGCGCTGGAAAATGGAAAAGGTGGCCGAGCTGATGCCGGCCGCGCAGCGCAAGCAGGTGCTGGTGCAGGGCGAAACGGCCAAGCAGAAGATGATCGATGAGCACCTGCGGCGCACCTCGGCCGGGGAGGGCTCGGTGCTGTTCGGGCTCAATTCCTTCGGCGAGGGCCTCGATCTGCCCGGCGAAGCCTGCACCACGGTGGTGATCACCCAGGTGCCGTTCGCGGTGCCGACCGATCCGCAGACCTCCACCCTGAGCGAGTGGTTCGAAAGCCGCGGCCTGAATGCCTTCAACCTGATCGCGATCCCGCATGCGCTGCGCACGCTGACCCAGTTCTCCGGCCGGTTGATCCGCACCTCCACCGATACCGGCCGCGTGATCATCCTCGACTCGCGGCTGCTGACCCGCCGCTATGGCAAGCGCATCATCGATTCACTGCCGCCGTTCAAGCGGGTGATCGGGTAGGCCCTGGCGCTGCGGGGCCGCTGCATCAGGGGGTGTCGCGCTGGGGCGCGGCCATCGTGTCGGGATGGCGGCAACGCTGGCTCGAATACGCCTGCCGGTAGCTCTGGCCGAAGCAGCGGACAAATGCGTCGACCACATCGAGGTTGGGCGGCCAGGCGACCTGCACCACCTCCCCGTTCGGCATCGCGAAACTGAAAAATCCGTCCTTGACGTTGGTCTCCGGCGGCGCAGGCAGGGCTGCCAGCGCCGCGCGGGCGGCGACCAGAGCCGGCCGGTCCTTCTCGATGAGAGCGATGCTGGCATCCACATACGGATTCCAGCCACCGGCATCGGGTGCGGGTTTGTAGGTCTGGCGCATGAGCGCCACCGCGCGCGCATCCTGCCCAGCCTCCGCGCGCAGCTGCGCTTCATGCCAGATCATCGTGGTGTTGCCGGCGGCCTTGGGCTGTGCACGATAGGCCGCGATGAGATCGGCAGCAGCCAACTGGCAGTCGGCTATTTCCGCCATCGGCCGCCAGCCGCCCTGCAGATCCTGATCGAATTGATCCGGGGTCAAGGCCAGCATCGCGGCGCGATCAACGGTGCATTCGTCGGCAAAGGCCGGCAATGCGGCCGCCGACAAGGCCAGTATCAGCAGGGAACGCTTGCCGTGCATCGTCACATCCTTGTGCAGAGGTCTGACCGGAGTGTTTGCCCGTGCTGCACTCAGGTCAAGCCGGGAGGTCGCGCTGGCGCGTCAGTCTTCCAGCTTCGCCAAGTCCCGCACCGCACCCTTGTCGGCACTGGTGGCCAGCAACGCGTAGGCCTTCAGCGCGCCGGTGACCTTGCGCGGGCGCACCTCGCGCGGCTTCCAGCCCAGTGCATCCTGCTCGGCGCGGCGTGCGGCCAGCGTGGCGTCATCCAACAGCAGATCGATGCGCCGTGCGGGAATGTCGATGCGGATGCGGTCGCCGTTGCGCACCAGGCCAATGGTGCCGCCCGAGGCCGCTTCCGGCGAGGCATGCCCGATCGACAGGCCCGAGGTGCCGCCGGAGAAACGGCCGTCGGTGAGCAGGGCGCAGTGCTTGCCCAACCCCTTGGATTTCAGATAACTGGTCGGGTACAGCATCTCCTGCATGCCCGGGCCACCGCGCGGGCCTTCATAGCGGATCACCACCACGTCGCCGGCCACCACGTCATCGGCGAGGATGCCGGCCACGGCGGCGTCCTGGCTCTCGAACACCCGCGCGTTGCCTTCGAACACATGGATGGATTCATCCACGCCGGCGGTCTTCACCACGCAGCCATCAACGGCCAGGTTGCCACGCAGCACGGCCAGTCCACCTTCTGCGGAGTACGCATGGGCGACATCGCGTATGCAGCCTTCGGCGCGGTCCACGTCCAGCGTCGGCCAGCGCGTGGCCTGGCTGAACGCGATCTGGGTCGGGATGCCTGCCGGCCCGGCGCGGAAGAAATCGTGCACCTTCTCATCGGTGCTCACCGCGACATCCCAGCGTGCGATCGCCTCGGCCAGGGTGCGGCTGTGCACGGTCGGCACGTCGGTGTGCAGCAGGCCGCCACGCGCAAGTTCACCGAGGATGCCGAACACGCCGCCGGCGCGATGCACGTCCTCCATGTGGTACTTCGGCGTGTTCGGGGCGACCTTGCACAGCTGCGGCACACGGCGCGAGAGCGCGTCGATGGCATGCAGGTCGAAGTCCACTTCCGCCTCCTGCGCCGCCGCCAACAGGTGCAGGATGGTGTTGGTCGAGCCGCCCATCGCGATATCCAGCGTCATCGCGTTCTCGAACGCCTGGCGGGTGGCGATGCCGCGGGGCAGCGCACCGATCTCTTCGCCGCCATACCAGCGGTGGCACAGTTCCACGATCAGGCGGCCGGCACGGCGGAACAGCTGCTCGCGGTCGGCGTGCGTGGCCAGGGTGGAGCCGTTGCCCGGCAGCGACAGGCCCAGTGCCTCGGTCAGGCAGTTCATCGAGTTTGCGGTGAACATGCCCGAGCACGAGCCGCAGGTGGGGCAGGCGCTGCGCTCGTATTCGGCGACCTTCTCATCGCTGGCGCTTTCATCGGCGGCGATCACCATGGCATCGACCAGGTCCAGCTTGTGCTCGGACAGGCGCGTCTTGCCCGCTTCCATCGGCCCGCCGGAGACGAACACCACCGGGATGTTCAGGCGCAGCGCGGCCATCAGCATGCCGGGGGTGATCTTGTCGCAGTTGGAGATGCACACCAGCGCATCGGCGCAGTGTGCGTTGGCCATGTACTCCACCGAGTCGGCGATGATCTCGCGGCTGGGCAGCGAATACAGCATGCCGTCGTGGCCCATGGCGATGCCGTCATCCACCGCGATGGTGTTGAATTCCTTCGCCACGCCGCCGACCTGCTCGATCTCGCGCGCCACGAGCTGGCCCAGGTCCTTGAGGTGCACGTGGCCGGGCACGAACTGGGTGAACGAGTTGGCGACGGCGATGATCGGCTTGTGGAAGTCGCCATCGGTCATCCCGGTGGCGCGCCACAGGGCGCGTGCGCCAGCCATGTTGCGGCCGGCGGTGGAGGTGCGGGAGCGGTATTCAGGCATGGTGGCTGGCAGGATCTGGCGGGCCGTGGGGGCGCGTTTCGCCTCGATTCTGCCGAAAAATTCCGGTTGCGTTTGCAACCGTTGCCACCGGTGTTTTCCGGGCAAAACCTGAAACCGCGTTCAGCTGGGCGACTTTGCCGGTTTTGGTTGTTCGCCCCGATCAGGCATGATTGGGGAGATAACCGTACTAGGGGGCATGACGCCATGAAACGTTCCAGGACCACTGCGCTGCTGCTGATGAGCGCCGCGCCGCTGCTGTTCACCGCCTGCCAGAAGAACGAGGCCGTGCAGGTGCAGGAAGGGCTCTACACCTCGGTGCAGGCCTGTACCGAAGCCACCGGCGATCCGTCCAGCTGCCGCAATGCCTTTGCCGAAGCGCAGAAGCAGTCGGCCGATGCCGCCCCCAAGTACGCCACGCGCGAAGCCTGTGAGGCCGAGTACAACGCCGAGCAGTGCGTGGAACAGAAGACCTCCACCGGCCACTCGTTCATCGGCCCGATGATGATGGGCTTCTTCATGTCGCAGATGCTCAGCAACCGCGGAGGCGCGGGTCTGGCCCAGCAGCCGGCCGCGGCGCCGGCTTACCAGGACAAGGCCAAGGGCTGGGCCCGTCCGGGCCCGTCCACCGGTGGGATGAACACCGCCAGCGGCATCGGCGCCGGCAAGGCCGGCCTGGCCCCGGTCACCGCCACCCCGAACCGGGCGGTCACCGCCAGCCGCGGTGGCTTCGGCAACACCAGCAGCAACCGCAGCAGCGTCGGCGGCTGATCGATGCAGCGCGTGCGTATCGCCGAGCGCAGCCAGTGGCGCGCCCGGGCCGAAGAGTCGGGGTTCCGTTTCCACACCATCGATGGCCTGCCGTACTGGGATGAAACCGCGTATTACGCCTTCACCCTGCGTCAGATCGAGCAGGACATCGAAGATCCCAGCGCCGAGCTGCATGCCATGGCGATGGACCTGGTGGACGAGGTGGTGGGCAGCCAGCAGCTGATGGACCAGCTGGCGATCCCGCCGCAGTTCCGCGACTGGATCGCCGACAGCTGGCGCCGCCGCGAGCCGCACCTGTACGGGCGGCTGGATTTCGCCTACGACGGCAGCGGCCCGGCCAAGCTGTACGAGCTCAATTACGACACGCCCACCTCGCTGTTCGAAGCCTCGTTCTTCCAGTGGCAATGGCTGGAGGACCAGCGCAACCAGAACCGGTTGCCGCCGCACGCCGACCAGTTCAACGCGATCCATGAAGCACTGGTCGAACGGTTCGGTGAACTGGCCGCGCAGCTGCCGCCGCCGCTGTATTTCAGCGCGGTGGGTGCGTCGGAAGAAGACCAGGGCACGGTCGCCTATCTGCGCGACTGTGCCGCCCAGGCCGGCCTGCGCGGCGAAGCGATCGCGATCGAAGATATCGGCCTGTCCGAAGACGGGCGCTTCACCGCGCTCGACGACACCGTGATCGGCAGCCTGTTCAAGCTGTACCCGCTGGAAGACCTGATGACCGAGTCGTTCGGCCAGGCGTTGCCTGCCTCGGGCGTGCAGCTGCTGGAACCGGCCTGGAAGGCGATCCTCAGCAACAAGGGCGTGCTGCCGCTGCTATGGCAGCGCCACCGGGGCCACCCGAACCTGCTCGCCGCCGAGTTCGACGATGGCAGCGAGCTGCCGCGTGGCTGGGTGCGCAAGCCGCTGTTCTCGCGCGAGGGCGCCAACGTGGCCATGCACCTGGCCGATGGCAGCTGGCAGGAAAGCGAAGGCCCGTATACCGGCCCGGCAATCCGCCAGGCCGCGCATCCGCTTACCGCGTTCGATGGCGGGTATCCGCTGATCGGCAGCTGGGTGGTGGGCGATCAGGCCTGTGGCATGGGCATCCGCGAAGACAACAGCCGGATTACCCGCGACAGCGCCCGCTTCGTACCGCACGCGATCATCGACGAAGCGCCGACGCGCATCTACGTCTGATGGCCATGATGTACCGTCGCGAGCTGCGCGGCCGCCCGTTGGCCGGCCGGCATCTGGATGATGGGCATGGTCTGTGGCGGTACGCGGATCGGGTAGCGGTACGCTGCCACCGCTGCCAATCGCCTGGATGGGTGATCAAACAGGAGAAAGCCGCCAGCTTTCGGTGCCTGAACTGCAGCGTTGCGCTGGACGGTGGCTGCGGTTGCAGCCGCTGCGGGCCTGGCGACTGGGTGGGGCCGGTGCGTTACAGCGGCCGGCGTCCCTGTGGCTACTGTGGTCATCAGTGGGTCAGTGCCGCAGCGACACGCAAAGTGGCCTCGCCGCCCATGAAATCCCTTGCGGCGAACTGCGCCCAATGTGGTCGCAGCAGCGATGTGGCCGTCAGCGTAGTGCAGGTCCGCGGCACCGAAGCAGTTGACCCGCATTTCGGCATGTCGCTGCTGTTGGTTGAGAAAACGGCCGCCGGCGTGCTGTGGGCCTACAACACGGCTCACCTCCAGGCACTGCACGACTACGCTACTGCGTCGCTGCGCGAGAGCACCGGTATCGCCAATGGGTCAATGTTCTCGCGCCTGCCGCAGTGGATGAAACTGGCACGCAACCGCGTGCTGCTGCAGAAGGCCACCGCTCGTCTGATCGCCAAGGCCAACGCCATCCGCTAGGTACCGACCGTTGGTCGGTACGCGTTACAACAACCCGTCGCGCTTGACCGCCAGGTAACGCTCCACCAGCGCGCCGGGCAGAGCCTCGGCGGTGACATCGAGCACCATCACCCGATGGCTGCGCAGCGCATCATGCGCATCGCTGCGCTGCTGCAGGTAACGGGCGATCGCGCCGGCCTGGGCAGCGTCCTGCAGGGTTTCCACCGGCTGGGACAGCGCATCATCCAGCGCGCGTTCGCGCAGGCTGGCCACGCACACCAGGTGCTGGCGTTGCAGCAGGCGCACTGCGGCGAGCAGGTCTTCGATGTCCTCGTCACGCACGTTGGTGACCAGCATCACCAGCGAGCGCCGGCGCTGACGCAGCGACAACTCGGTGGCAGCGGCGAGGTAATCGGTGGCCACCGGCTGCGCCTGCAGATCGTAGCTGGCGCGCAGCAGGGTATCGATGGTGCCCATGCCGCGTCTGGGCGCGACCCAGCGGCTGTCGCCCCCGGCCGCAAACAGGCCCACGCCGTCGCCCTGGCGCAGCGCAAGGTAGGACACCACCAGCGCCGCGTTGAGCACATGATCGAAGTGCGACAGGCCGCCTTCGCTGGCCATCATGCGCCGGCCGGTGTCGATCATCAGCACCAGCTGCTGGTTCTTCTCGTCCTGGTACTCACGCGACACCAGCTTGCGCGCACGTGCGGTGGCCTTCCAGTCGATCTGGCGCAGGCTGTCGCCGACGCGGTACTCGCGCATCTGGTGGAAGTCGGTGCCTTCGCCGCGGCGGCGCTTGAGGTGCGCACCGACCAGGCGCGAGGCCTGTTCGGCACTGAACAAGGCGAAGCGCGTCAGCGGGGCGAAGTTCGGGTACACGCGCACCGCCAGCGAAGGCGACAGCTGCCGCCGTTGATGCCACAGCCGCCACGCGCTGTGCATGCGCAGGTGCACGCCCTCGAAGACGAAACGGCCACGCGCGGTCGGGGTCAGCCGGTACGCCACGCTGCTGGTCACCATCGGCTTGAGGGCCAGCCTGCGCGGCAGACCCTGCAGGCTCCACCCACCGGGAACCAGATCAAACACCTCCACACGCTGGTGGCGGCTCGACTCCAGACGCAGCGTGGCCTCACGCTCGACGTTCAACGCCAGCGACTCGGGCAGTTCGCGATGCACGCTGGGCGAGGGCTGGGCACGCAGGCGCAGCAGGTCCACCAGCGCAATCAGCGCCACGCCGCCACCGATCGCCCACCAGACTGCGTGCGGCCAGGCACCGAGTACCACCGGCACGCCGAGCAGGCCCCAGCCGGCCAGCAGCGCCAGCAGCAGTAGGCCCGGCCTCATGCCGCCTGCCCGCGATGGAAAACGCGCCCCCTCATTTGCGCGGTGCGTCCACCTTGGCCAGCAGCGCGGTCAAGGCATCGTCGGCGCTTTGTCCTTCGATCTGCAGTTCCGGTGCCAAGGCGATGCGGTGGCGCAGCGCCGGCCTGGCGATGTCGCGCACGTCATCGGGGGTGACGAAATCACGGCCGGACAGCACCGCCTGCGCACGCGCCGCACGCACCAGCGCGATGCTGCCGCGCGGGCCGGCACCGAGCGCGATGCCCGGCCACTGCCGCGTGGCGGCGACGATCCGCACCGCGTAGTCGATCACTTCCGGATCGACCGTGATCGCCGCGGTCGCCTGCTGCAGCGCGACCACCTCGGCCCCGCTCAGTACGCGCGGCACCTGCGAGAGATCGAAGTCGGCCGCGCTGCGGCCGGTGGTGATCGCATCGACCATGCGTTTCTCGTCTTCCAGCGCCGGGTAGTCGATCAGCACCTTGAGCAGGAAGCGGTCCAGCTGCGCTTCCGGCAGCGGGTAGGTGCCTTCCTGCTCGACCGGGTTCTGGGTGGCGAGGGTCAAGAACGGCGGGGTCAGCGCGAACGCCTTGCCTTCGATGGTGACCTGGCCTTCCTGCATCACTTCCAGCAGGGCCGACTGGGTCTTGGCCGGCGCCCGGTTGATCTCATCGGCGAGCAGCAGGTTGGTGAACACCGGGCCGCGGCGGATCTTGAAGCTCTCCGTCTTCGGGTCGTACACCGCATGGCCGCTGACATCGCTGGGCATCAGGTCCGGGGTGAACTGCACGCGGCCGTAGTCCAGCTCCAGGGCCTGGGCGAGGGCGCGCACCAGCAGGGTCTTGCCCAGCCCGGGGACGCCTTCGATCAGCACATGGCCGCCGGCCAGCAGCGCGATCAGGATCTGGTCGAGTACCTCGGGCTGGCCGATGAAGGCACGGCCCACGGCCTCGCGCACGGCATCGACGCGCTCGGACAACGGCGACGGTGAAGGCGTCACGGCAGGAGGGGACAGCGGCGGCGGAAGCGTCGGCTCGGTCATAGCAGGTTTCTCATCTGGATCAGCAGGCGGATGCGGTCGCGCAGGCCGGCGACGTCGTGGGAAGCGGGTGGGGTCAACGCGGTCTGCACGCGCTCGTGCGACCACTGCAGCAAGGTGGCGACGGCCTGCACCCGGGCCTCGCCGGTCAGCGCGGCCGCACTCGGCGAACGCCGCCGCAGGCGGGCCAGGAACGCGCGCCGGACCGCGTCGTACAGCAGCGGCGCTTTGCCGAAGCGCAGCAGGTGTTCGCCGCTGGCGCGGATGTGTTCGAGCAGGGAACGGCGTTCGGCCGGCGGCGAAGGCAGTTCGCTGCCCAGGCGCTGCGCGCGCTGCCAGAGCCAGCCGAGCAGGGCCAGCAGCAACGGCGCCCACACCGGCCAGCCGTGGTAGAACACGCGGTTCCACAACGACGGCGGGCGCGAGGCGTAGACCAGCCACATCGTGCCCTTGCCGTAGTTGGGTGAGAGCACGTAGCGGGTCAGGTCGCGATGGGCCTTGTCGTGCAGGCCGTCGATGGCGGCGTTGGCAGCGTTCTGCGCAACGGTCGGATTGGGCCGGCCCTTGCCGTCCATGAAGGCCATGTCCGCCAGCACATCGATGCGGCCCTGGCCGTGGCGCAGGCGGGCGAACACCAGATCGCCCGTGTCGCCCCACTGGCGCTCGACCGCCACGCCCTTGGGCGGTTGGACCGCGAAGCGGCGCCCGTTGCAGAACTCGACGTGCTGCGGATCATCGCGAACGTGGAACGGCTGGCAGTCGTTTCCGTAGTCCTCGCTGTCCACGCCGAGCGCGTCCAGCAGCGGACCATTGCGCGCGGTCTCCTTGCCCACCGGTGGCGTGCGCACGATCAGATGGCCGCCACGCGCCACCCAGGCCATCAGCGCGGTGGCGGCAGGCGTGGGCACTTCCGCGCTGTCCTGCAGCAGCACCAGCGTGTCGCCCGGTTGCAACGGCATCCGGGCCAGGTCCAGGCGCGGTTGCGACTGCGCGGTAAGCCCGTCCGCGCGCAGTGCCTGACCGAGCACATACAACGGGTTGTAGCTGGCTTCACCCTGCGGCGGCAGGTGCTCGAGCTGGGTCACCCGCTCGTGCGTGCGCAGGAACAGGATCGCCAGCGGCACCCCGATCACCAGCAGTACAAGGCCGACCAGCAGCCAGCGCAGACGGGTGCTCATGCGCGCCACCCGAACTGGCGCTGCAGGGTGGTGGCCAGCGCTTCGAAATCATCATCGGCCGGCAGCCGGCCGGCATACGCAGCGTACTGCCAGACCCGCACGATGCGTTCGAACAGGCGGCGGTCGGCCTCGACCGGCATCCGTCGCGAGGCCCGCAGGCACTGCGCTTCGGTGGCGCCCGGCGGCAGGCTGATCTGCGCGCGCTCGCTCATGGACTCCACGCTGGCCCGATACAGCAGCGCCAGCGCCTGCCGTGGGCGGCCCTCCTGCCACAGTGCACGCGCACGCGCGGCGGGATCGGGCGGTGCCACGTCGGGTACCCGGATCGGCTCTTCCACGACTGCCACAGCCTTGGCCCGGCGGCGCTGGCCGGAGCCACGCAGCCACGGCAGCCAGCGCGGCGCGGTGATCAGCAGCAGCACCACCAGGACGCCGACCACGGCCCACAGCGCCCACTCGGCGATCTGTGCCGGCAGCAATGGGCCCTTGTTACCGCGTTGCCGGGATGCCTTGGCGGCGGCCTCGCGTTTTGCCTTCTCGGCTTCGGCCGCCTCGCCGTCCGTGCGCTTCCACTCGGTGACCTCGCGGGTCGGGCTCTGCAGCGGGTCTTCATACGCGCGCTGCACCGCCTGACGGAAGCCGGCGGTGTCCACCGCCTCGTTGCCGAAGACGCCGACCACAGTGTTGTCCGGATCGTTGTCGAACGTCCGGGTGGGAGCGTCCGGCGCCTCGTCTTCGGCGTCTTCATCCTCAGGCGCATCGGACCCCGCGTCGGCCGCGGGCGCCAGACCGTCCTCCAGCGACGGCGCGGCAGCCGGTGCAGCCACCGCCCCCTTGCTGTTGGATGTCTGCTGGGCGTGCAGCGCCGCGCTCGGCCAGATCAGCACCAGGGCCAGCACCAGCAGCGGCGCGGCCTGCTGCAGCCGGGCGTGCAGGCGGCGGAAGGCGATCTCCAGATCCCACGCTTCCATCTGCGTGCGCCGGTCCAGGTACAGGCCGAAGCCGGCGCCGACGTAGAACGGACCGATCAACGTCGCAGCGGCCCAGAACAGCAGGTTCACGCCCAGCTGCATCCACGCCGGCATGTCCTGCTTGGCCAGCTCCCACGCCGCGCGCCAGGACTCGGACAACAGGTCCACCGGGATGAACAGGAACACCGCCGCGATGCCGCCGACCACCAGCACGATCTCGAAGACCATGCACACCAGCGTCAGCAGCAGCGCGTGACCGACCGCGCCGCCGGCGATCGCACGCCGACGCTGGCGGCGATGCGCAGCGTCCGTGCCCTCGAGCAGATTCACCGGCAGCAGCACCGGGCGCAGCGGGCTCAGGCGCCGCCAGCCGAGGTAGCCCCAGAAGCCCTGCCAGCCCCACGTGCGCTGCGCGCGCAGTGTCTGCGTGGTCGTCGAGGCATCGCCGAACACCCCGCGCGAGATCACGTACAACGCGATGCGTTCGAACAATGGCTTGAGCCACCACATCGCCAACCAGGCCCAGCCGAAGCTGTCCGTCCACCAGGCCAGCGCGTTGAGCAGCACGAACACCGGCAGCGACACGCTCACCCACGGCGCCCAGATCGCCGCGGCGTGCCGTCGCACCAGGGCCATCCCCAGCTCCATGGCCTCCCAGCCCGAGCGCGCGCGCAGCACGATGTTGAGCCGATCAATCTGCATCGGCCGCTCCGCGCCCGCCACGCCACAACCACACGAACACCGCGGTCCACAGCACCGCGGCCACGCTGTATTTGCCCCACGCCGGGATCGCGGCGATCGAGGACCAGAACGCTTCGATGAAGGCGGCCACCAGCAGCATCGCGGCAACGCCCACGCACAGCTTGGCCCCGATCACACCGCCCTCGACCAGCGCATCGATGCGCCGCCGGCGACCGGGCGCAAGCAGTTTCATGCCCAGCTGCAGCCCAGCGCCGCCGGCGATCACGATCGCGGTCAGCTCGAATGCACCATGGCCGGCCACGAAGCGCCAGAACGGATCGCCGTGGCCGATATGCTGCAGATGCCCGGCCACCGATCCGATGCCGACGCCGTTGAACAGCATCACGAACACGGTGCCGACACCGGCGATCAGCCCGAAGGCGAACGTGCGCAGGCCGATGCTGATGTTGTTCATGATGTAGTAGCCGAACATCGTCCAGTTGGTGCCGCTGTCGCGGCCCAGGTTCGGCGAGGCCGGATCGTACATGCGCTCGAACTCGGCGATGCGCGCGTTGTCCAGCAGCAGGTGGATCAGCTCGGGGCGCCACAGGATCAGCGCGAAACTGCCCACCAGCGGCACCACGAACAACGCCGCAGCGACCCACATGCTGCGGGCCTGGCTGCGCACCAGCTGCGGGAAATCGGCGAACAGGAAGGCGAGTGCGCGCTGCCACTGCGGGCGCGGGGTGCGGTACAGCAGGGTATGGCCCTGCTGCATCAGCTGCTGCAGCCGCGCCACCAGCTGCGGGCTGTAACCGCGCCGGCGCGCCAGCGCGAGCTGCTGGCACAGGCGGCGGTAACGCTGCGGGAAGTCGCCATCGTCCAGGCCCTCGTGTGCTGGCTGCCGGCGCGCCTGCCGCGGGTGCTCACCGCGCTGGGCCAGCCAGTGCTCCAGCGCCTGCCATTCGGCCTGGTAGCGGGCGACGAACTGTTCCTGCCTCATCGCCGCCCCAACAGCCAGTTGGCCATCGCATACAGGCGCAGCACGCCGACCTGGCCGTGGCTTCCGGTGAGCGGCGCGGCGATATCGGCCAGTTCCTGCTGGCGTGGCGCCGACAGCCGCGGCGCACGCTCGGCGAAAGCGACCACAGCGGCCTGTTCGGCCGGCTGCAGCGGTTGCGGTGGTACCAGCACACTGCCGACCGGCACCGTGCCGCCCAGCGGCGCGGCGCCCTGATGGATCACCACGGTGCCGGCGACCAGATCGCCGAGGCGGCGGCCATGCGCATCGAACAGGCTCGACAGCAGCCCCAGCGCATAGCCGAACGGCAGCATGTCCACGGTGCGCAGCAGGTTGCGGGTGATCGCGCTCATCCAGCCGATCGGCCCACCATCGCGCGCGACCACGCGCAGGCCCATCGCGCGCTTGCCCAGGGTGCGGCCCCAGCACGCCTCCTGGACGATCGTGTAGGCCCACATCAGCAGGAACATCAGGCCGAGGTAGAGCCCTTGGCCGAACCCGCCGAGGAAGGCCAGCGGAATACTCAGCATCATCAGTGCGCCGACCCGGATCACGAAGTCGATCGCCCACGCCAGCGCACGCGGCAACGGACCAGCGACGGGCAGGTGCAGGGGCACGCCTTCGGGGGTGATGACCTCCCGGTAGGTATCCAGCATGGGCGCGCTCATGGGCGGCGCGTCACGGTGGGCCGTAGGGAAGGCCACAGGGGATGCCGGATTCCTCTCCGGGCTGCCAGCGGGGGCATGCGGGTCTCGACTGCTTCCTGGTCGGCTGAGGACTTTACCGCGCACCGATCCCGATGCCCAGCGGCGCGGCCACCATCACCCCCGGTACTGGTCCTTCAGGCGCACGTAGTGATCGGCCGAGTAATGCAGCGATTCGATCTCTTTGTCGCTGAGCGTGCGCGCCAGCCGTGCGGGGTTGCCCAGCCACAGCTCGCCCTCGCCGACCACCTTGCCCGGGCCGAGCACCGCGCCGGCGCCCAGGAACCCGTGCGTGTTCACCTGCGCACCATCGAGGATGCAGGCGCCCATGCCGATCAGACAGTAATCGCCGATCGTGCAGGCATGGATGATGGTGCCGTGGCCGACCGTGACGCCCTCGCCGATGATGGTGGGGTAGCCGCCCTTGTTGAAGGGGCTGTGGTGGCTGACGTGGATGATGGTGCCGTCCTGGATGTTGCTGCGCGCACCGATCCGCACGTGGTTCACATCCCCGCGGATCACCGTCCCCGGCCAGACCGAGACGTCATCGCCCAGCACCACATCGCCGATGATGGTGCAGGCCGGATCGATGTAGACGCGTTCGCCGAGCACCGGCAGCTTGTCGAGGAAGGGGCGGATCGGGGACATGCATGAACTCCGGCAACGCAGGGACTGGGACGCCGCCTGCCGCGTTGTCCCGGCCCCCGATGATAACGCGGGTGTGCCCGCCAACCGCCGCTGGCGCGCAGACCATCGACTGCACAACTGCACAACTGCACAACGGCGCGACCGCACGCCATCGACGGTAGAGCCGACCGTTGGTCGGCTGCCCGGAATCCCCGGGCGGCGGCTGTGCAGCCGACCAACGGTCGGCTCTACCCGGGGTTGTCGTGCAGCCGACCAACGGTCGGCTCTACCGGGGGTTGTCGTGCAACCGACCAACGGTCGGCTCTACCGGGGGCATGCCGCGTTACGCGGCGCGGATGCGGCGCGCGCGTTCCAGATGGACCAGCAGCAGCGAGATTGCCGCCGGGGTCATGCCGGGGATGCGCTGGGCCTGGCCGATGGTCTGCGGCCGCACGCGCTCGAGCTTCTGCTGCACTTCGGCCGAGAGACCGCGCACGCTGGCGTAATCGAAATCGGCGGCGATGGCGGTGTTTTCATGCCGCTGCTGGCGTTCGATCTCGTCGCGCTGGCGGTCGAGGTAGCCGGCGTACTTCACGCCGATCTCGACCTGTTCGGCCACCTTGGCGTCGGCCACGGCGGGGCCGAGCGACGGCACCTGCATCAGCTTGGCGTAGTCCAGTTCCGGGCGCTTGATCAGGTCCAGCACGTTGGTTTCGCGGCTGACCGCCACTCCCAGCGTGGCTTCCACCTCGCGGCCGAGTGCATTGCCCGGCGTGGCCCACAGGGCGCGCAGCCGCGCGGTCTCCTGCGCCACCGCGTCCTGTTTGGTCTGGAATGCGCTCCAGCGGCGGTCATCGACCAGCCCCAGTTCGCGGCCGAGGCCGGTCAGGCGCACGTCGGCATTGTCCTCGCGCAGCTGCAGGCGGTACTCGGCGCGGCTGGTGAACATGCGGTACGGCTCATTGGTGCCGTGGGTGATCAGGTCGTCGACCAGTACGCCCAGATAGGCCTCGTCGCGGCGCGGGCACCAGCCGGCGTCGTCACGGGTGAAGCGGGCGGCGTTGAGGCCGGCCAGCAGACCCTGCGCGGCGGCTTCTTCATAGCCGGTGGTGCCGTTGATCTGGCCGGCGAAGAACAGGCCGCTGACGGTCTTGGTCTCCAGCGTGTTCTTCAGCCCGCGCGGATCAAAGAAGTCGTATTCGATCGCATAGCCGGGGCGGGTGATGTGCGCGTTCTCGAAGCCACGCATGCTGCGCACCAGCGCCAGCTGCACATCGAATGGCAGCGAGGTGGAGATGCCGTTGGGATAGATCTCGACCACGTCCAGCCCCTCGGGCTCGACGAAGATCTGGTGGCTGGCTTTTTCGGCGAAGCGCACCACCTTGTCCTCGATGGAGGGGCAGTAGCGCGGGCCGATGCCTTCGATCTGGCCGCTGTACAGCGGCGAGCGGTGCAGCGCGTTGCGGATGATCTCGTGGGTGCGCTCGCTGGTGTGGGTGATCCAGCAGCTGACCTGCGCCGGATGCTCGTTCACGCTGCCCAGGAAGGACATCACCGGGCGCGGGTCGTCGCCGGGCTGTTCTTCCATCAGGCGGTAATCCAGCGAGCGGCCATCGATGCGCGGCGGCGTGCCGGTCTTCAGGCGGTCGATCACGAACGGGCGCTCGCGCAGGCGCGCGGCCAGCGTGGTCGCCGGCGGGTCGCCCATGCGGCCGGCCGCGTACTGGGTCTCACCGACGTGGATCTTGCCGGCCAGGAAGGTGCCGGCGGTCAGCACCACGGCGGTCGCGCTGAAGCGCAGGCCGGTCTGGGTGATCGCGCCACGCACGGCATCGCCCTCGATGACCAGGTCATCGACCGCCGCCTGGAACACGGTCAGGTTGGGCTGGGCCTCGACGATCTGGCGGATCGCCATGCGGTAGAGGTTGCGGTCGGCCTGGCAGCGCGTGGCGCGCACGGCCGGGCCCTTGGAGGCATTGAGCGTGCGCCACTGGATGCCGGCGCGGTCGGCGGCATGCGCCATTGCGCCGCCCAGGGCGTCGATCTCCTTGACCAGGTGGCCCTTGCCGATGCCGCCGATGGCCGGGTTGCAGCTCATCGCACCGATGGTTTCGACGTTGTGGGTCAGCAGCAGGGTGCGCGCACCGCTGCGTGCGGCCGCCAGCGCGGCTTCGGTGCCGGCGTGGCCGCCGCCGATGACGATCACGTCGTAGCGGTAGAAGGAGTCAGTCATGGCGGAGGAGCTCGGGACGGGGCCGGGCGGCCCGGATCAGCCCTGGAGGCAGGGCGCGGGTGGCGATTTTAGCGCCATTCGTCGGGGGCCATGAAATCCACCCTCAAGTTGGCACGTTTTCTGCAGATAACCCAATAGCACCCAGGATGGCATGCGCCTTGTGCGCAACGGACCGGAATTGGAACAGGGGCCGGTCCAAGCGCATCGTGGGGAAGCAGAGGGGCCGGCAGTCGGGGGACTGTCGGCCCTGTTTTTTGCCGGTTCCAGCGCGAACGCGCCGCCCAAATACAGAAGGCCCCGCCAGTAGCGGGGCCTTCTGCGTTTAAGGTGCCGACATCCGACAGGGCCGGAACAGGGGGGATCCAGATGTTCCTGGCGGATATCGACATAGAGCCGAATGTGACGCCACTTGTCGCTTTTGGCACTTTGTGACCGTGGCTGTCACCGCCCGGCTAGAGTGAACTGCCGGGCGCGTGAAAATCAAGCCATCTCAGGGCTCAACTGTGCGTTGGTTCGCATTGTTGAGATTCCGCCACGGGGAACCGTTCATCCTCGGCGAAGACGGACGCGGCGCCTGGGCCGGGCGTGCCTGCGGCGGCGACGGACGCTGCTGTTGCTGCCGTTGCTGCTGCGGCGGCCGGCGCGGCCCACCGAGCGAATCCATGTTCCGCCACGGCGAGCCGCCGTTGTTCGGCCGCGGGCGATCCGGCGGACGGGTCGGGTTGCCGTTGCCGTTGCCATGGCCGGGGCGCGGCGGTGGGCGGTGATTGTGCGGCGGGCGATAGTTCGGATACGGGCGATACACCGGATAGCCGTAGCCACCGCCATAGCCGTAATACCCGCCACCGTAGTAGCCGCTGCCGTACCCATAGGGGTATCCGGCCGGGTAGCGATACTCGACCGACGGTGCGCCGTGGTAGTAGCCGCTGCCGCCGCCACCGCCGACATAGTCGTACGTCGCGCAGCCGGACAGGGCCAACAACAGGCCACCGGCAAGAACAAGGCGCATTTTCATGATGGGTCCCCCCAACGGGCTGTAGGGCCAGCTTCGGCCCAAGGCATTGAATCAGCCCTTAACTCGGCCCGATCCGAATGAATGGTTGCCATGCTGACACGTTCATCAAGTCGGATGTGGGAAGGGGGCATACGTTAATCTTGCGTCATGAGCGATTCACCCTTGCCCTGTGTTGACGACGTGCTGGCGGCGGCGGCGCGCATTGCCGCGCACGCCTGCGTGACCCCGGTGTTGCGCTCGCGCACCCTGGATGCGCTGACCGGCGCCACTGTGGTCTTCAAGGCCGAACACCTACAGCGCAGCGGCGCCTTCAAGTTCCGCGGTGCCTGCAATGCCGTGTGGGCGCTGACCGAGGCGCAGGCCCGGCGCGGGGTGGTCACCCACTCCTCGGGCAACCATGGCGCCGCCCTGGCGCTGGCCGCACGTACCCGTGGGATTGCCTGTCACGTGGTCGTGCCCGAGGGCGCGGTGGCGGCGAAACTGGCCAACATCGGCCGCCACGGGGCCACGTTGTGGCGCTGCGATGCCTCGATCGCCGCGCGCGAAGCCATGTGCGCCCAGGTCCAGGCCGAAACCGGGGCGATCCTGGTCCATCCCTATACCGACCCGTGCGTCATTGCCGGCCAGGGTACGGCCGCGCTGGAACTGCTGCATGCCAGCGAAGGGCTGGAGATGATGGTGGTGCCGGTGGGCGGCGGTGGCCTGGCCGCGGGCACGCGGCTGGCACTGCAGGCCGGCGCCCCGCTGGCCGAGCTGGTCCTGGCCGAGCCGCTGGGCGCGGACGATACCGCGCGCTCGCTGGCCGCTGGCGAGCGCCGCATCGATTTCACCCCCCACACCGTCTGCGATGGCCTGCGCGGGACGCTCGGCGCGCCCAACTTCGCGCTGCTGCAGGGCGCGGCCGAGGTCATCACCGTCGCCGATGAGGCGACCGTCGCTGCGATGCGGCTGATCTGGCAGGTGCTCAAGCAGGTGGTGGAACCGTCCTCGGCGATCGCCCTGGCGGCGATCCTCGCCGAACCGGCACGCTTTGCCGGCAAACGGGTGGGCGTGGTGCTTTCCGGGGGCAATGTGGATCTGGATGCGCTGCCGTGGGGCGCGGTATGAGCCGACGCACCGGAGTGGGCGTGTTCGGGTGGCTGTGGCGGCTGTGCATCGTGCTGGCCGTGTGGCTGCTCGGGGTCACGGCGTGGATCGTCTGGATCGGCGAGCGCGACCAGGCGCAGAAGGCCGACGCGATCATCGTGCTCGGCGCGGCAGCCTATGACGCCAAGCCTTCGCCGGTGTTCGAAGAGCGCATCCGCCACGGGCTGGATCTCTACCAGCAGGGCTATGCGCCGCTGCTGATCTTCACCGGTGGCTATGGCGGCACCGGCGCGCGTTTTTCCGAGTCGCAGGTGGCACGTCGCTACGCGCTCAAGCAGGGCGTGCCCGATGACGCGATCCTGATCGAGACCGCCTCACGCACCACGCGGCAGAACCTGATCGAGGCGCGGCGCTTGATGGAGCAGCGCAAGCTGCACCGCGTGATCATCGTCAGCGACCCGCTGCACATGGCGCGCGCGCTGCGCCTGTGCCGCGAACTGGGCATCGATGCGCTGGCCTCGTCCACGCCGAGCACGCGCTTCCGCAGCTTCCACACCAGCTGGCGGTTCCTGGCGCAGGAAATCTATTTCTTCCACCGCGACCTGTTCCCGTCGTAGCGCCGACCGTTGGTCGGCTGGCCCGCCGGGCCGCCGTGCGGCCAGCCGACCAACGGTCGGCTCTACGGGATCACCGTGATCACCGCGGCCGGCGCGATCACCTCGATCAGCGCGATCGGCTCAGGGCGTTCTGCGGCGGATCGGAATCGCCGACACCGGCACCGTGGCGACATCGTGCCCGCGCTCGCGGATCGGTGCGCCACCTTCCGGTGCCCAGGCGTGTGCGTAGATCACTTCCCAGCTGCTGGGCAGCTTGCCGTCCTCGCGTCGCAGCGGCTCGTAGGCGGCACGCGCGGCATCGAAACGCCCGCGCCCGGTCAGTGTGTGGCGGCGGTCCTGGCGCGCGTTGGTGGCGCCGATCGCCTGCAGCTCGCGCATCAGCGCGGTCAGGTCGTCGTAGGTCAGGGTGAACAGGTCGCGGTCCAGCACCGGGTCGCGGAAGCCGGACATCATCAGCGCATCGCCGAACTGCGCGATCGGGGCGAAACGACTGACATGCGGCACCTCGTCGGCGGCGGCGAACGCATCGCGCAGTTCGATCAGCGTCTCCGGCCCGAACGTGGAGACCAGCAGCAGGCCGCCCGGCTTGAGCGCACGACGGAACCCGGCGAACACCGCCGGAAGATCCTCGACCCACTGCAGGCACAGGTTGCTGAAGATCACATCCACGCTCTGGTCCAGCACCGGCAATGCCTGCGCGTCGCCGCACACGCGCGAGAACGGCTTCCACCAGCCGGCCTGCTTCTTTGCTTCGCGCAGCATCGGCTGGGCCAGGTCCAGCGCGATCACCTGCGCCTTGGGCCAGCGCTTCTTCATCAGCGCGCTGGCGTGGCCGGTGCCGCTGCCGACATCGAGCACCACCTGGGGCTGGCGGTTTTCCAGGTAGTCCAGCGATTCGAGCAGGCGCTTCTCCACCTCGCGCTGCAGCGCGGCGGCGGCGTCGTAACTGCGGGCGGCGCGCGAGAAGGCGCGGCGGACGTGATGCGGATCGAAGCTGGACGTCATGGGGTACTCACGGCTCAAAACGGTGGTGCGGGTGGAATCAGAAGGTGCCCGGGTAGGCGCCGCCATCAATCAGCAGGTTCTGCCCGGTGATGTAGCCGGCCTGCGCGCTGCACAGGAAGGCGCAGGCGGCGCCGAACTCGTCAGCGGTGCCGAAACGGCCCGCGGGAATGTGGGTGCGTTTGCGTTCGGCCAGCTGGCCGGCGTCGATGCCCTGCTGCTGCGCCAGGTAGGCGAAGTTGCCGCGCAGGCGGTCGGTATCGAACTGGCCCGGCAGCAGATTGTTGAGGGTGACATTGTGCGCGACGGTCTTGCGGGCCAGTCCGGCCACGAACCCGGTCAGTCCGGAGCGTGCGCCGTTGGAGAGCCCGAGGATGTCGATCGGGGCCTTCACCGACGAGGAGGTGATGTTGACCACGCGGCCGAAGCCGCGCTCGATCATGCCGTCCACGGTGGCGCGGATCAGCTCGATCGGGGCCAGCATGTTGGCATCCAGCGCGGCGATCCAGTCTTCGCGGCTGAACTGGCGGAAATCGCCTGCCGGCGGGCCCCCCGCGTTGTTGACCAGGATGTCGACCTGCGGACAGGCGGCCAACGCAGCGTCGCGGCCTTGGGTGGTGGCGATGTCGGCGACAACCCCGATCACCCGGCGCGCACCCGGCAGGGCCTGCAGTTCGAGCACGGCGCGGTCCAGGGCCGCTTCACCGCGCGCGGCGATGACCACGTTGACGCCTTCGCGTGCCAGTGCGCGCGCGCAGCCCAGCCCGAGGCCTTTGCTGGCGGCGCAGACCAGGGCCCAGCGGCCGGCGATTCCAAGATCCATGGGTCAGTCCTGTGGGGAGAGGCAGGCGTACATGATCGGCGATGCGTGGCCGGAACAGGTCAAGACAGTGCGGCAACGAAGTGTTGCAGCTGCGTGGCGACCTCGTCGGTATGGCCCAGGAACGGCGCGTGCCCGCCCTGGGCGACCACGTGGGCCTGCGCGCCCGGCACCCGTGCCGCGGCGGCCTGCATGGCCCGCGCCGAGACCAGGCGGTCGCGCTGGCCGGCCAGCCACAGGCTCGGTTTGCCCAAGGTGGCCAGGGCGCCGCGCAGGTCGGTGTTCTCCAGCAGGCGCAGGCCTTCCTGCAATGCGCGCGGGGCCGGTTCACCGCGGGCGACCAGCATTTCGCGCAGCGTGCGCAGTTCCTGCCGCGCGTGCTCCGAGCCCATCGCATCCAGCGCCAGGAAGCGCTCCAGCGTGCCGCGGTAGTCCTGCGCGAGATCCTGGCCGAACTGCTCGAACACCGCCGGCTCCACCGCGTGCGGCCAGTCATCGCCGCGCACGAAACGCGGCGTGGCCGCGATCATCGCCAGGCCGCGTACCTGCGGCAGCGTCGCGGCGGCATGCAGGGCGAACAGGCCACCGAGCGACCAGCCGCACCAGACCGCCGGTGGCGTGGCGGCGGCGATGGCATTGACCACGTAGGGCAGGCGCAGCGGCGTGGTGTCGTCACGGCTGGCGCCGTGGCCGGGCAGATCCACCAGGTGCAGCTGGACGTGCGCGGACAGGCGCTCCACCAGCGGCGCGAACACACCGCCACGCAGCGCCCAGCCGTGGATGAGGACCAGTGCCGGGCCCTGGCCGATGACCTCGATATGCATGCTCAACGCTGCGGCATCACGCGGTCAGGGCATTCAGTGCGTGCTGCTGGACCGCGGTGTCGCGTGCGTGTGCGATCGCATCGACCAGCGCGTGGACCTGCGCCGGCGCATGCAGCGCGGACAAGGTCACGCGCAGGCGCGCCTTGCCCTCGGGGACGGTCGGCGGGCGGATCGCGCTCACCAGGAAACCGGCTGCTTCCAGCGCGGCCGACATCGCCATCACGGTGGACTCGGCGCCGCACAGCAGGGGTTGGATCGGGGTCTCGGATGGCATCAGTTCCAGACCGTGCTGGCGGGCGCCGGTGCGGAAAAGGCCGATCAGTTCGGTGAGCTTCTCGCGGCGCCAGTCATCGCGGCGCGCCAGCTTCACCGCGGCCAACGCGGCGGCGGCCTGGGCCGGCGGCACGGCGGTGGTGTAGATGTAGGGGCGTGCCGTTTCGGCCAGGTGCTGGATCATCGCCTCATCGCCGAGCACGACCGCACCACTGCCGCCCAGTGCCTTGCCGAGTGTCGCCAGCTGCAGCGGCACATCGTTGACGCCCAGGCCGGCCTCGGCCACGCAGCCGCGGCCGTGTTCACCGACCACGCCGATGCCATGCGCGTCATCGACGTACAGCAGCGCTTCCTGCATGCGCGCCACCAGCGACAACGACCGCAGCGGCGCGATGTCGCCGTCCATGCTGAAGACGCCGTCGGTGGCCAGCATCGCCGCGCCGCTGGGCGCGTGCTTGAGCTGGCGCAGTGCGCCTTCGGTATCCAGATGCGGGTAGCGGCGCAGGCGGCAACCGGCCAGGCGCGAGGCATCAAGCAGGCTGGCGTGGTTGAGCCGGTCCTGCACGCAGACATCGTCCTCCTCGCTGAGCAGTGCCTGTTGCACGGCGAGATTGGCGGCGAAACCACTGCCGAACAGCAGGGCCCGCGGATAGCCGAGCCAGTCGGCCATCTCCCGTTCGAGCGCGTCATGCAGCGCGTGGTGGCCGCAGATCAGGTGCGAGGCGGTCGCGCCGGCGCCTTCGCGTGCGGCGGCATCCTGCAATGCGCTGACCACGCCGAACTGCTGCGACAGACCCAGGTAGTCATTGCTGCAGAAGTTGGTCAGCCATTGACCGTCCACTTCCAGCTGCACGCCATCGCGCCGGCTCACCACGCGGCGCACCCGCAGGCGCCCCTGCGCGTCGCGGAGCTTGCGCTGGGCCTGGATGCGGTCGTGCAGGTCAGGACGGGCCATGGTCGTCAGGGGGTCCGGGTGGGCTGTTAGCGTACCCGGTTGCCGGGCCCGCTGCTCGGGGCTCAGGCCGCGCGCCCGCAGGGGCCGCCGGCAGTGATGTCGGCATGGACCGTACCCGGGTGGTCGTGCCCGGTGGCATCCACCGTGACCGCCATCGGGCGCAGGCCCAGCCGCGTGAACAGGGCCAGGTCGTGCGCGGTGTCCGGGTTGCCGGTGGTCAGCAGCTTTTCGCCATGGAAGATGGAATTGGCCCCGGCCAGGAAGCACAGCGCCTGCAGCTCATCGCTCATCGCCTCGCGCCCGGCCGAGAGCCGCACCATCGAACGTGGCATGACGATGCGGGCCACTGCGATCATCCGCACGAACTCGAACGGGTCCAGTTCCGCGGTGCCGTGCAGGGGCGTGCCGGCGACCTGCACCAGCCGGTTGATCGGCACCGAATCGGGGTGGGCCGGCAGGTTGGCCAGCGCCAGCAGCAGCCCGACGCGGTGCTCGCGGGTTTCGCCCATGCCCACGATGCCGCCGCAGCAGGTCTTCAAGCCGGCGTCGCGCACGTGGCCCAGCGTGTCCAGGCGGTCCTGGTACTGGCGGGTGTGGATGATCGAATCGTAATAGTCCGGTGCGGTGTCCAGGTTGTGGTTGTAGTAGTCCAGCCCGGCCTCACGCAGCGCGGTGGCCTGCTCGCCGCTGAGCATGCCCAGCGTGGCGCAGGTCTCCAGGCCGAGTGCCTTCACCTCGCGGATCATTGCCGCCACCTTGGGGATGTCGCGGTCCTTGGGCGAGCGCCACGCCGCGCCCATGCAGAACCGCGAGGCGCCAGCCGCCTTGGCCTGGCGCGCCTTGGCGACCACCTCGTCGGTGGCCATCAGCTTCTGTGCGTCCACGCCGGTGCTGTAGCGCTGCGCCTGCGGGCAGTACGCGCAGTCTTCCGGGCAGCCGCCGGTCTTGACCGAGAGCAGGGTCGAGATCTGGACGTCCGCCGGGTCGAACTGCTCGCGGTGCACGCTGGCCGCGCGATGCAGCAGGACCGGGAAGGGCAGCGCGAACAGGGCCAGTACCTCTTCGCGGTGCCAGTCGTGGCGGATGACAGAAGCCATGGGAGTGTCCTGACAGATAGTGGAACGAAAGGGCGGCAGTCTGGTGAGGCTGTCACCATCTGTCAACCATATGATCTTATCTAAAGTTTACGGTGCGCTGGGCTGGCTGGGCTGGCAGATCCTGCCGTTGCGCTGCCTGGTCTGCGATTGTCCCGGCGAGGACGGCATGGACCTGTGCCGCGCCTGCCATCGGGCGCTGCCGTGGAACGACCGTGCCTGCCGGCGTTGCGCCCTGCCGCTGGCGGTGGACGACCCCGGGGACGCCGACGGCGATCACTGCGAGCGATGTGTGGACGACTGTCCCCGCCAGGCGGCGGCCAGTGCCGCGTTCCTGTACGCGCCGCCGATCGACAGGCTGCTCATCCGGTTCAAGTTCCACCAGGATCTGGCCGCGGGACGGTTGCTCTCGCAGCTCATGCTGCAGCGCGTGCCGTCGTTTCTGGCCGGGCCGCTGCAACCGATGCCACTGCACCGCCGCCGCCTGCGCCAGCGGGGTTACAACCAGGCGCTGGAACTGAGCAAGCCACTGGCACGCGGGCTGTGCTGCCCGCTCTGGAACGGGCTGCAGCGCACCCGCCAGACCGCCGCGCAATCGACGCTGGATGCGGACGCCCGGCGCTGCAACCTGCGCGATGCTTTCGCCGTGCGTGGGCATCCGCCCGCCGGGCTGACCATCGTCGATGATGTGATGACCACCGGGGCGACCACCGATGCCGCGTTGCGCGCGCTGCAGTATGCCGGCGCCGGGCCGATGCAGGTCTGGGTCTGCGCGCGGGTGCCGTAAGCCCCGTTGCCGCGCCCTGCACGGCGCGAGGTCGTACCATCGGCCCGTCATCATCCCCGCAAGGACGTCACATGAACCTGCCGCCGGATTCGCGCACCTCACCTCTTCTCACTGCCATCGGCCGCAGCTGGTGGGTGCTGATGCTGTACGGCGTAGTTGCCGTGGTCTTCGGGCTGATCGCGATCACGCGGCCCCTGTCGGCCGCCACCGCGCTGGCCTGGGCGATTGGCGTGATGGCCCTCGTGGAAGGCCTGATCAGTCTGTTCGCGCTGTTCGGCCGCAGTGGCGTGCCGCGTGGCTGGCTGCTGGTCTATGCGCTGGCTTCGCTGGTGTTCGGCGCGTTGGCTGTGCTCAACCCACTGGCCACGGCCAGCGTGCTGATCCTGCTGCTGGCGGCCTGGCTGATCGTCGCCGGCATCTACCGCATCGTGTTCGCGGTCCGGGTGCGCAAGGAAATCCAGGGCGAGTGGCTGCTGATCCTCAGCGGCGTGCTGGCCATCGTGCTCGGCGCGATGATGGTGGCCAACCCGATGGCGGGCATTGCCGTCACCACGCTGTGGATAGGGATCGGCAGCCTGCTCTATGGCGTACTGCAGATCGTGGTGGCCTGGCGCATCCGCCGCCTGCGCTGAGCACGCGCAGCGGCGATACTCGTGTCCCCACACAAGGAGAAACAGGCATGCGCAGTTGTCTGCTGATCGCCACCATGATGCTGGGTGCCGGACTGAGCGCCTGCACCCAGGCACCTCCTGCGCCGGCGGCGATCGAGACACCGGCGGGCGTCGCACCGCTGGCGAACGCACGCATCCAGATGCGTGAGGTGGCCGAGGATGCCCGCCACCCCGGCGTCACCACGCTCAAGGACCGCGACGGCAACGTGCTGCCCCTGATCGAGCCGGCCTTCATCACCACGGCCGACATCGCCTCGGTGGCCGTGGGCAGCGACGGGACCACCGGACACGGGACGCTGATCCTGCGCTTCACGGATGCCGCGGCGCCGCGGATCCTCGCCGCGACGGAAGCGCGCGTCGCCAAGCGTGTGGCGTTTACCGTTGGCGATCAGGTCCTCAATGTCGCCGTCATCGCCGGCCCCTTCGCGCAGTCCATGCAGGTGAGCGGACTGGACAGCAACGAGGAAGCCCACCGGCTGTATACCGAGATCACCGGCAAGGCGCCCTGAGCACCTCGCGATCCGCGGAGGCGCTCAGCGGAAATTCGCCTCGATCTGCTCCAGCGATTTGCCTTTGGTCTCCGGCAGCCAGAATGCGGCGATGAGGAAGTACAGCAGCGTACAACCGGCCCAGAAGAAGAACATGCTGGCGTAGCCGTGGTGGCCGACCGTGGGCAGGAAGATCGCGGCGATCACGGTGGAAACGAACTGGTTGATCAACAGCGCGATGCTCATGCCGTTGGAGCGGATGCGGGTGGGCATCAGCTCGGACAGCGCGAGCCACACGCACACGCCCGGGCCCACCGCGAAGAACGCCACGAACAGCAGGATGCAGCCGGCGACCAGCCAGCCGTGGGTGGGCGAGGGCACCGGGCCGATCACCGCACGTTCGATCACCAGCGGCGCGTTCGCGGCCTGCGCCGGGTCCGGGAACGGGTTGAGATGCAGCGTGCGGAAGAAGCGGCCGATCACGCTGTCGGCGGAGACCGCATCTTCGCGGCGGATCTGCAGCGTGGCGTCAATCGGGTTGTCGCTGCGCAGTGAGCGCACGTTGCTGAAGCCGCCGTAGGCGTAGGACACGGTCAGCTGCTGGGGCGCGGTGCCGGCGTTGCCGTCCAGGCGCTGCCATTGCGCGGCGTCCAGCGGCAGCGACAAGGTGGTGCCGCTCACCTGCTGCTGCAGCGCGGCCTGCACATCCAGCCGCCCGCGTTCGCTCTGCACGAACAGCAGCGCCGCAGCCAGCAGCGACAGCGTGATGCCGCCACTGCCCAGCATCAGCAGGAACTTGCGGCCTTTGCGGTCCACCAGCAGCAGCGCGACCACCGTCATCACGGCATTGAGCAGCTTGATCGCCACATCGGCGCCATTGGCCACCGAGCCAGGCAGGCCGGCCTGGTTGAGGATGTTGACCGCGTAGGCCAGCACCGAATTGATGCCGGTGGCCTGGGTGAAGGCCAGCACCAGGCAGGCCAGCACGAACGGCCACACGTAGCGGCGGCTGAGCAGCGGGTCGCGCTTGCCGTTGCGGCCGGTCTGCATCTCTTCGGGCGCCTGCATGCGCTGCAGGGTCGGCTCCACCTCATCCGCGGCGACGGTACGCTGCAGGGCACGGCGCGCCTTGTCGATGCGGCCACGGCGCACGAGCCAGCGGGGGGATTCACTGATCAGCAGCACGCCCCCGGTGAACACCAGCCCAGGCAGCAGGCAGCTCCAGAAAATGGTGCGCCAGGCGTGATCCTTGACGTCGAACAGCAGGCGCTGCTGCTCGGCACCGGGCAGATGGCGCACCGCGGCCGTCGCCGCATCCACTGCATGCGCGTGGTACAGCCCGATCACGGCCGCCAGCACCAGGCCGATGGTCAGCAGCAACTGGAACATCGCCGCGCCACGCCCACGTCGTTCCGGGCTGAGCACTTCGGCCAGGTAGAGCGGCACGACGACACCGATCAGGCCGCCACTGATGCCCTGCAGCAGGCGCCCCATCAACAGCGCGCCATAGCCATCGGACAATGCCATCACCGGAATGCTCGCGGTGAACAGCACGCCGGCCAGCAGCATCGCGCCACGGCGGCCGATCAGGTCGGCGACCATCCCGGCGAACAGCGAGGACAGCACACTGCCCAACAGCACCGCGGCGACCACGAAACCCAGCTGCTGGCTGGTCAGGTGCCAGCTCGCGGTGGCGGTGGCCTCCAGATAGGGCAGGGCGCCGGCGATGATGCCGATGTCGATGCCGTAGAGCAGCCCGCCCATGCCACCGATGAACAACAGATAGCGTACCGGCCAGCGTGGCGCGGAAGCGCCGGCGTGCACGGGCATGGCTGCGGAAACGTCGTTCATCGTGCCGGTCCTGTCTGCTGCTGCGTGCGCCATGGCGGCGCGGGAGTCCACGCTCAGTCGAGCGCGATGTCGTCGCCTTCCACCACCACGCCGCGCACGCGCAGGTCGTGGTCGAGCACCACCAGGTCCGCCCAGGCACCGGTCGCGATACGGCCGCGGTCATCGATGCCAAGGTAGTCGGCCGGGTAGCGCGACAGCCGGTGGGAGGCATCGGCGATGTCCAGGCCGAGCGAGACCAGGTTGCGCAGCGCCTGGTCCATGGTCAGTGCGCTGCCGGCCAGCGAGCCGCTCGACAGCCGCACGCAGCCCAGGCACTTGTGCACGCGCTGTACGCCGAGCGCGTATTCGCCATCGGGCATGCCGGTAGCGGCGGTCGCATCAGTGACGCAGTACAGGCGCGGAATCGCGCGCAGCGCGGTGTGGATCGCGCCGGGATGCACGTGCTGCAGATCGGGAATGAGTTCGGCGTACTGCGCATGCGCGAGTGCGGCGGTGGCGATGCCCGGGTGGTAGTGGTCCACACCGGTCATGCCATTGAACAGATGGGTGAAGCCGGCCGCACCGGCGTTCAATGCGGCCACGCCGTCATCATAGCTGCCGGCGCTGTGGCCGAGCTGCACGCGGATACCGAGCGCGCTCAGGGCAGGAATCAGCGCGAGGTGCTGGCCGATTTCCGGGGCGAGGGTCAGCACCTTGATCGGGGCGATCGCGTGCAGGCGCTGCACGTCGGCCAGGGTGGCCTCGACCACCAATGGTGGCTGCGCGCCGAGGCGCTGCGCGCTGATGAAGGGGCCTTCCAGGTGGACGCCGAGCACGCGCGCCATGCCGGGTTCGCGCGTGGCGATCGCAGCGGACAGGCCTTCAAGCGCCCGCGTGATGTCGTCTTCCTGCGCGGTCATGGTGGTGCCCAGCAGCGCGGTGGTGCCGTGCCGGGCGTGCGCGCGGGCCACCGTCTGCGCGGTCGTGCCGCCCTGCATGATGTCCACCCCGGCCCCGCCATGCACATGCAGGTCGATGAAGCCGGGCAGGATCAGCGGCACCTCCGCATCGTCGCGCGGGTCGGCGTGCGCGGTGTCGATGGCAGTGATGCGCTGGTCGAAATGGAGATCGCCGCGGACCCAACCGGTGTCGGTGAGCAGGCGGCCGTGCAGGGAGCGGGACTCGGTCAAGGCGGGGACTCGGCGATGATCACTTCGACGCCCAGCCGCTGCAGCCCTTCCAGGTACTCGGGCTCGATGCTGGCGTCGGTGATGATGGTATGGACCTGGTCCAGCCGCGCGATGCGGTGCAGGCTGACCCGGCCGAACTTGGAGGCATCGGTCAGCACCACGATGCGGCGCGCGCGCTCGACCATGCGGTGGTTGAGGCTGGCTTCGGCCTCATGGTGGGTGGTCAGGCCGAACTGCAGGTCCAGGCCGTCCACACCGAGGAACAACGTGTCGAAGCTGTAGGTGTTGAGGCTGGCTTCGGCCTGGCTGCCATGCAGCGACAGCGACTGCTTGCGCAGCAGCCCGCCGGTGAGCAGCAGCTCCACGCCGGGCGCATTGGCCAGCTCCCAGGCGATGTTGAGCCCGTTGGTCATCACCGTGACATCGCGATGCCCGCGCAGGTGCCGCGCCAGGGTCATCGTGGTCGAGCCGGAATCGATGATGATGTTGTCGCCGGCTTTGACCAGCTTGGCCGCCTCGATACCGATGCGGTCCTTCATCGGCAGGTTCAGCGCATCCTTCTCGTGGATGTCCTGTTCCTGCGGCGGCGTGCGCACCAGCGTGGCGCCCCCGTGGGTGCGCGTGGCCAGCCCCTGCGACTCGATGTGGGTCAGGTCGGCGCGGATCGTCACTGCCGACACCGCAAAGCGCTCCACCAGCTCGCTGACCTGCACGTTGCCGTGCTCGACCAGGGTCTGGAGGATCTGTTGGCGGCGCTGCCGGGTGTTTCGCATGGGGGCGATTCCGTTCGAAAGGGAAAGCCGAAGCTTACCGTTCCGAAAGCTCCTTGGCCTGCCGGGTTTCGTTATGCGCGCCCGAGACGTTGCGATTGCAGGCCCGGGCGTACTCGGCCAGGCGCAGCGCCACCTTGTGCTGGATCAGCGCCAGCGGTTCGGGCTGCAGCTCGTCGGCTTCGATCGCCTTGAGCTGTTCGGGCATGAACTGGCCGAGCAGCATCTGCGGCGGCGCGTGCGCGGTGAGATTGGCGACCAGCGTGTCCAGCGCCGCCTGCACCGCCGGCTCGCCCCAGTAATAGCGGCTGCGGTCGCTGAGCGAATACGCGCGCAGCAGGCGCAGTTCGTGTTCGTCGCCCTGGTAGTAGCTGCGCCAGCTGCCGGGTTTGTCGACCATGCAGCGGTCCAGCACCTCGATCAGCTGCGAGTGCTGCGTGGCCGGCAGCAGCTCGCGCTCGATCATCGCCAGCGCGAACACCGCTTCGCGGAAGGCATAGGTTGCCGCCGGGCCGACTTTCAGGATTGCGAAGTGATCGCGGACCAGCGCGTGCAGGCCAGCTTCGGTCTGGTAATCGGTGGAGTGCGCTTCGAACACGATGCGCGGCTGCTGTTCGACGAAGGCCGACAGGTCCGCGGCGGCGGCAGGGTCGTAGTAGTGCACGCTGCTGTGGTCGAAATCCACGCCGGGCTGCACCACCATCGCGATCACGCGCTCCCAGGCCGGCAGCAGGTCCGGGGCGGAAAATGCTTCGCGGTGGATGGCCAGGGTGGTGGCCGCGGCCGCCGGCGTCGTCACCTGCAGGCCACCGGCCAGCGAGGCCTCACCGCCGGGAATCGGCACTTCGGTGCCGATCACGTAGACCGGCGGCGGCAGCCCGTGCTCGGCAGCGGTGCGCTCGGCAATCCGCGCCAGTTCGGCCGAGCGCGCCGCGACGATGGCGTCCGGCAACGGCGTGGGGTCATCGGCGCAGGACATGCTGCAGTCCAGGTGGATCTTGTGGAAACCGGCGGCCACATAGGCGGCGATCAGCTCGCGGGCGTTGGCCATTGCGGCCGCTGTGGGGCCTTTCTGCCAGGCATTCGGACCGAGGTGGTCGCCGCCGAGCACCAGCCGCTCGGCCGGGAAGCCCGCATCGCGCGCCAGCTGCAGCACGTAGTCGCGGTACTGCGGTGGGGTCATACCGGTATAGCCGCCGAACTGATCGACCTGGTTGGAGGTTGCCTCGATCAGCAGCAGGGTGTCGTAACGCTGCGCCACCTGCATCGCCGCCAGCAACACCTGCGCGTTGCTGCAGCAGACGCTGTACAGCCCGACGGGGGCGCCCTGGCGATGGGTGGCGATCAACGATTGGACGGCGGACATGGCAACTCCAGTAACAGCGGTGTTCAGGGGGAGGGATGGTGCTGACGTGCGAGCAGGGCGGCGCCCCGCGCACCGCCGGCATCGCCGAAGGTGGGCGGCAGGATCGGCGGCACGCGCACGCCGGTGAACAGGTACGGCGCGATCGCGGCCGGCAGATCGCGATACAGCTGCTCCAGCTTGGACAGCCCACCGCCGAGCACGATCACGTGCGGATCGAGCGCGAGAATCAGGCTGGCGAAGCTGTAGCCGAGCAGGTCGCGGTGGATGTCCAGCGCCTGCTGCGCGATCGCATCGCCGGCCTGCGCGCGTGCGACCACCTCGGCAGCATCCAGCGCTGTACCACCGCGCCGCGCATGGATCATCGCCAGGCCGCTGCCGGACACGTACCGCTCCAGGCAGCCGCGCAGGCCGCAGCCGCAGTCCAGCAGCGGCAGATCGTGGCGCTGCTGCAGTGTGGCGGGCAGGCTCCAGTGGCCCCATTCGCCGGCGATGCCGTTGTGCCCGGCGATCAGCCGGCCACCGACGCAGAAGCCACCGCCCGCACCGGTGCCGAGGATCACCCCGAACATGCTGGGATACCCGGCGGCGGTGCCGTCATGCGCTTCGGACAAGGCGAAACACTGCAGATCGTTGCCCAGTTCCAGCGGGCGCTGCAGGCGAGCCTGCAGGTCCGCCCCGACTGTGTGACCGGTCAGGCTGGGCACATTGGCACTGAGCTGGCGGCCGCTGGCGCGATCACGCACGCCGGGCAGGCCAAGGCCGACGGCGACCCCGCGCTGGCCGAGCGCGGCATCCGCCGCATCGACCAGATCGACGATCGCCTGCAGGAACGCAGCGTAGTCCCGGGTCGGCGTCGGTACGCGCTGGCGATGATGCACCGCCAGCGCGGCGTCGCACGCGACCAGCTCGATCTTGGTGCCGCCGATGTCGATGCCGTACCAGGTCTGCATGCGTGCTCAGCCGTGGGGGTGGATGGTCACGCCCTGCACCACACGGTTGACCGTGCCGTCGGGGAAGGGATTGTCGGGCGTCATGCCGAGCGCGGCCGAACGCTGCAGCGCATAGCACTGCGGCACCAGCAACCACAGCGGGGCCAGCCACGGATCGGGCAGTGCAGGTGCGGCGAGGACGAAGTCGCCGTCGGCGCGGTCCGCGTCATCCGGCCCGATCGACAACACACGCCCGGCGATGCCGTCGCGGCGCAGTTCGTTCAACAGGTCCTGCTCGTAGCGGCGGGCCAGCGGCTGTGCGCTGCGCAGCATCACCACCAGCGTTTCACCGTTGAGGGTGGACTTGGGCCCATGGCGGAACCCCAGCGGGGTATTGGCCAGCGCCAGCACCTGGCCGGCGGTGAGTTCGAGCACCTTCAGCGCGGCCTCGCGGGCGACCGCTTCCAGTGGCCCACTGCCGAGATAGATGACGCGCGAGTATGGCGCCTGGGCCAGCGCGGCCACCGCCGCATCCCAGGCATCCAGTGCGCGTTCGCCGTGGTTGGCCAGGCTGTGCAGACGTTCCAGGCGCTGCGCCCACGGGGCGCTGTCGAACGCACTCAGCGCGGCCAGCAGCATGCAGCTCAGGCTGCTGGTCATCGCGAAGGCGCGGTCGCAGCTGGCCGCCGGCATCAGCAGCGACAGCGTATCGCTGCGGCCGTGACCACGCTTGGCAAGTTCGCCTTCGGCATTGCAGGTGATATCCACGAAGCGTGCGCGGTCGACCTGGTCGCGGACCAGATCCACCGCCGCTACGCTTTCCGGGCTGGAGCCGCTGCGCCCGAACGAGACCAGCAGGGTCGGGCGGTCGCGGCGCAGGTACAGCGCCGGATGGGTCAGCAGGCTGGTGGTATGCACGGCGCGGACCTCGGCAGGCCACTGCGCATTGATCTGGTCGGCCACCATCTCGGCAATGAACCCCGAGCTGCCGGCGCCGGTGAAGATCACCAACTGGCCGGGATCGCGCAGGGCTTCCCCGAGGAAGTCATCGATGCGCGCCTGCGCTGCGACCAGAAGGCCGGCCAGCGCGGCCCACAGCCGGGGCTGCTGGGCGATTTCTTCGGCGGTATAGGCGCCACCGAGGCGCTGCCACGTGGGCAAATCAGGGAGCAGAGAAGCGTCCATTCGCAATTCCTGTTGGGCGACCGCACCTTCTGCGTTTTCTTTCGAAATGTCAAATATCGAAAGATAAAGAAAAGGTAGTTCGGTCACAGTTTTCGTCGTCTTCTTCGCGGGCTACCGTCAGCACTTCGACGGAATGCCGCGCCGCAGCAAGGTTTCGGGCGGTCGAAAACGCGTATTCAGGCGCCGTTTGGAAAGAAGGACGGCACAGTATCTTTCGGTTTATATAAATTATCCTTCCTTTTTCTTTGCAATTTGTTGACATCTTTCGAGACCCTGCCCTAGAGTCGGCCGCACTGGTTTCAGTTTCCCGCTCACCGCGGGCTTGGGGGCAAGGTGGACTTCCGGTTACGACGCACTGGTCTGACGATTGCACTGCTTGCGGCAGTGGCGCTGGGCGGCACCGCCAGTGCCGCGCCGGTGGGTAACCTGCGTGCGATCAGTGCCACCCCCGCCAACGACGGCACCCCCGGTTGGACGCTCAGCACCGATACCGGCGCCACGGTGCGCGTGGACCTGTTGCGCGATGACGTCCTGCGCGTGCGCGCCGGCCGCAACGGCACGCTCACCGGTGCCGGCGACAAGGCCGCCCCGATCGTGCTGCCGCAGCCGGCCGCGAAGGTTGCCGTCCAACTGGAAGAGGATGCCAACGAGGTGCGCATCCGCACCGATGCGCTGGTCCTGCACATCCAGCGCCAGCCACTGCGCCTGGCGCTGGTCCGCCGCGAGGGTGACCGCGATGTCGCGCTGTGGCGCGAACTGCAGCCGCTGGACCTGGACAAGGATCAGAGCGTGCAGGTGCTCTCCAGCGAAAGCGATGAGCACTTCTACGGCGGTGGCCAGCAGAACGGCCGCTTCGAGTTCAAGGGCCGCGAACTGGAGGTGTCGTACTCCGGTGGCTGGGAAGAAGGCGATCGCCCCAACCCGGCGCCGATGCTGTTGAGCTCGCGGGGCTGGGGCATGCTGCGCAACACGTGGAGCGACGGCACCTACGATCTGCGCCAGGCCGACCAGGCCACGCTGCTGCACCGCGAGGACCGCTTCGATGCGTACTACTTCGTCGGGCCGAGCCTGCATACGCTGCTGGACCGTTACACCACGCTGACCGGCCGCGCCGGCCTGCTGCCGCGTTGGGCGTTCTCCTATGGCGACGCCGACTGCTACAACGATGGCAACAACATCAAGAAGCCGGGCAGCGTGCCCGACGGCTGGAGCGACGGCCCGACCGGCACCACGTCCGACGTGGTCGACAGCGTGGCCAGGCAGTACCGCGAGCACGACATGCCCGGCGGCTGGATCCTCCCCAACGATGGTTACGGCTGCGGCTACAAAAAGCTGCCCGAGACCGTGCAGGGGCTGGCGAAGTACGGCTTCAGGACCGGCCTGTGGACCGAGAACGGCGTCGACAAGATCGCCTGGGAAGTCGGTACCGCCGGCAGCCGCGTGCAGAAGCTGGACGTGGCCTGGACCGGCAAGGGCTACCAGTTCGCGATGGATGCCAACCAGTCCGCGTTCAACGGCATCATGGACAACTCAGATTCGCGCCCGTTCCTGTGGACGGTGATGGGCTGGGGCGGCATCCAGCGCTATGCGGTGGCCTGGACCGGCGACCAGAGCAGCAGCTGGGATTACATCCGCTGGCACATTCCGACCCTGATCGGCTCGGGCCTGTCCGGCATGGCCTACGCCAGTGGCGACGTGGACGCGATCTTTGGCGGCAGCGCCGAGACCTTCACCCGCGACCTGCAGTGGAAGAGCTTCACCCCTGTGCTGATGGGCATGTCCGGCTGGTCGGGCAATGCGCGCAAGCACCCGTGGTGGTTCGATGAGCCCTACCGCAGCGTCAACCGCGACTACCTCAAGCTGAAGATGCGCATGACCCCGTACATGTACGGGCTGGCACACGATGCAGCGACCAGCGGTGCACCGCTGCTGCGCGCGCTGATGTGGGACTACCCCCAGGACCCGCAGGCCTACACCGAAGCGCACAAGTACCAGTTCCTGCTCGGCCGCGAGCTGTTGATCGCACCGGTGTACCGCAGCCAGGCCGCAAGCCGTGGCTGGCGCCGCGACATCCACCTGCCGCAGGGCCGCTGGATCGACTACTGGGATGGCCGCCAGCTGCAGGCCGGCGCCGAGGGGCGCTCGCTGGATCGTCCGGTCGATCTGGCCACGATCCCGGTGTTCGTGCGCGCCGGCGCCATCATCCCGATGTACCCGGCGATGCTCTACGACGGTGAGAAGCCGCTGGATGAAGTGACCTTCGATCTGTACCCGCGGGGCACCTCGCAGTACACGCTGTACGAAGATGATGGCGCCACCCGCCGCTATGAGAAAGGCGAATCGAGCACGCAGGCGATCACGGTGCAGGCCCCGGCGCAGGGCACTGGCCCGGTGCAGGTGCGCATCGATCCGGTGCAGGGCCGGTATGCCGGCCAGCTGCCGCAGCGCCGCTATGCGCTGCGCGTGCTCAGCCGCCAGCGCCCGGCCACGGTGACGCTGGGCGGACGCGCGCTGCCGATGCTGGCCGACCAGGCAGCGTGGCAAGGTGCGGGCGAGGGCTGGTACTTCGATGCGGCAGAGCGCCGCGGCACCCTGCACGTGCGCACCGCGCCGACCGACATCCGCCAGGCACTCACGCTGCAGCTGGATCTGCCGATCGCCGCCGCACCGGTCGACGATGCCTTCCCGGCCGCACCGGAACTGGGCCGCGCGCTGCCCTCCGACAGCCTGCTGGTGGTCAACCGGCCGGCCGAGGAGCAGGGCTATGAGATGGAGAAAGCCTTCGACGATGATCCGGCCACGTGGTTCCGCACCGTGCGCAACCAGGCGGTCAAGACCGGCGCGCACGAGTGGGTGCTCGGCTTCGGCGAACGCAAGCTGATCGACGGCATCGAACTGGCGCCGCGCAACGACCAGCACTGGAAGAACGGGCAGATCCGCGACTACGAAATCTACATGGCCGACAGCAACGGCGAGTGGGGTGAGCCGATCAAGCGCGGTCGTCTGACCCTGCAGCAGGGAATGCAGCAGATCGACTTCCCCGCCCATGCCGGCCGCCTGCTGCGCTTCCGCGTGCTGAGCACGCAGAACCCGGAAGGTGATGGCGCCAGTGGTGCCGATCCGATGGTGACGGCTGCGCAGGGCAGCGTGGCACGTGCGGTGGATGCGCTGCAGCCGCGCGATGTCGGCCCGATCGTGCTGTCCACCTTCCACGTGCTGGAGCATCCGCAGCCGGACGGCCCGGCGCAGCAGCTGTACCTGTCTGCGCTGCCGCTGCCGACACCGTTGCAGGCCAGCGTCGCCACTGACCACGCCTTCGGCGGGCAGGCGGAAATGCGCATGAACGGCCTGCATTTCCGCCGCGGCCTGGGCGTCAACGCCAGCGGCCGCATCGACCTGAAGCTCAACGGCAGCTGGCGCCTGCTGCGCGCCGACCTGGGTATCGATGATCAGTGCCGCACCGCCGGCGGCATGCAGTTCCAGGTGTGGGGTGACGGTCGGCTGCTGTATGACAGCGGCCTGGTCAACGCACCCGGCGTGGTCAAACCGGAGCTGGACGTGCGCGGCCTGCAGCGGCTGAGCCTGCGCACGCTCGGAGCGCAGGGCGACCACCCCGCGGAGGTCTGTGGCAACTGGGCCAATGCCGCCCTGATCGGACAGGAGGGCGATACCGCCAGCATCGTGTCGCCGTAACCGAAGAAACACGCTTTCAGAAAAACAGCTCTCTCCCGTTTCCCGTCTGCGGCCCTTTGGCCGCGGCACGGGGGACGTTTGCCCGAACACACCCATCCACCGCCAGCCCCACGCTGCGGATCGAACAAGGAGCCCAAGATGTTGACCGAACGCCATCGCCATCGCCGCATCACCGCCACCCCCTTGTCCATCGCACTCGGCCTGGCCGTCGCGGTGGTCGGCAGTGCCAGCGCCCAGGACGCAACGCCCGATACCAAGGCCACCGAGCTGTCGCGCATCGAGGTGACCGGCTCCAACATCCGCCGCAGTGATGTGGAAACCGCCTCGCCGGTGCAGGTGATCAGCAAGCAGGACATCGAGAACATGGGTGCGCGCACCCTGCTGCAGGTGCTCGACAATCTGCCGGCGGCACGTCCGGGTCAGCAGGATGCGCGCTCGCTGTTCACCGGTTCGGATGGTGCCTCGCAGGCCAACCTGCGCGGCCTCGGCGCACAGGGTACGCTGGTGCTGCTCAATGGCCGTCGCCTGTCCTACTACGGCGCGCCGGCCGGCTTCCAGACCCAGTTCGTCAACATCGATGCAATCCCCGCTGCAGCGATCGAACGCATGGAAGTGCTGACCGACGGTGCCTCGGCCGTGTACGGCACCGATGCGGTGGCCGGTGTGATCAACGTGATCACCAAGCGCTCCTACCAGGGCGCGGAGATCAATCTCACCACTGACAAATCCTCGCGGATCAGCTCCTACGGCGAACACCAGGGCAGCATCACCGCCGGCTTCGGCGACCTGGATGAAGACCGCTACAACGTCTACGCCTCGGTGAACCTGTACCGGCGCGATGCGATTCCGCTGAGCGACTTCTACGACAAGCGGCCCGACCAGTACTACGTCAACAACCCGAACTACCTGCCCAACCTGCGCCTGGGGACCGGCAGCAAGCCGGGCGAGTTCAACCCGGGCAGCTACTTCGCCTTCGATCCGGTCACCGGCCGCCGCGTGCAGGAAGCCGCCCCGGGCTGCAACAACGTACTCACCAGCGAAGCGGCCGGCCCGCGCTGTATCTGGGAGACGTGGATGAACAACGAGATCGACGCCGGCGCCAAGTCCGAGCGCAACACCGGCTACGTCAACGCCCACTTCCTGATCGGCGACAGCACCGAAGCCTTCGCCGAAGCCACGTACACCGACATCGACCTGACCGCCAACGGTGGCACGCCGCGTGCCTACGGCACCACCACCGGCAACCCGACCAGCTGGTTCTCGCGCAATACCGGCACCACGGTCAACCAGTTCCTGTATCCGTACCTGGGCCCGAACAACGAATACAACAACGCCTCGCCCGAACTGAAGGCACTGATGGGCGGCGTGGTCGGCCTGCAGTACCTGCTGCAGGACGTGGGCGCCAACCACTTCGGCCAGCGCAACACCGATCAGAGCTACCGCGTGGTGGCCGGGCTGCGCGGTGACATTGGCGACTGGAACTGGGAAACCGCCTTCGCCACCGCGGGCAGCCACTCGGTCACCTACCAGACCACCAACGTGAACCTGGCCGGCTTCGAGAAGGCCTTTGGCCCGTACTCCGTCGACCCGGGCAGTGGCCGCGTCATCATTTCCGACCATCCGGCCTACAAGTTCGGCGAGATCAGCGAGGCCAACGCCGCGCTGATCCGCGAAGCGTTCCCGACCTTCGATATCCAGTCCTGGACGCGCCTGCATACCCTGGACGGCAAGATCGAAGGCCCGCTGTTCCAGATGCCGGCCGGCGAAGTGCGTGCGGCCTTCGGCTTCAACGCCAGCCGCGAGACCTTCTACACGCCTGGCAACCCGGACGCGGCCAACGGCCTGATCACCCAGCAGGGTGGCTCGTGGTTCGACGGCAAGCGCAACACCTACGCGCTGTTCGCCGAGACGGTGGCGCCGCTCACCGAGAAGCTGGAACTGGACGCCGCGCTGCGCGTGGACAAGTACCCGGACTTCAGCGCCAACCTGGCCCCGAAAATCGGCCTGAAGTACCAGATGTTCGACCAGCTGATGCTGCGCGGCACGTACTCCACCGGCTTCCGCGCGCCCAGCCTGGCCGAGTCCGGCAACGGCGGCGTGTTCGCCCAGCTGGGGGGCTACCGTGATGAAGTGCGCTGCAACGAGACCAACGCGATCGCCAACCTGCTGCTGAAGTCGCAGCGCGGCGGTGACGTGGACCTGGGCAATACCCTGCTCAATACCGATTGCAGCCGCACCGTGGCGCGCATGACCCAGCCCAACCCGGACCTGAAGCCGGAAAAGGCCAAGATCACCACGCTGGGCTTTGTCTACGAGCCGACCCAGTGGCTCTCGGTATCGGCCGATTACTGGTTCATCTACCGCAGCAACGAAATCGTCGCCCCGGATTTCACCCGCGATGAAGACATCATCTCCTCCACCCGCTCGCCGATCACCGACAGCGACCGCGCCAACCTGGCCGCCCTGGCGGCGATGTGCGCCGACCCGGCCAGCGGCGTCGCCTGTCCCGGCACGCTGCCCGGCTACAGCGTCGGCAACGTGGCCAGCGTGGTGGGCCAGTACAAGAACCGTGGCAAGACCCTGATCGACGGCTTCGACATCGACGCGCGCAGCCGCTTCTCGCTGGGCGAGTGGGGCAACCTGAACATCGGCGTGGCTGCCACCCTCGCCAACCGCAACCGTTCCTACCTGGATGACGAAAGCGGCTGGTACTACGGCGACCTGGTCGGCTACTACAACAACCCGCGCCTGCGCGCCACGTTGAACGCGGACTGGAGCTACAAGCAGGTCACCACCAGCGTTTTCGTCAACTACGTCGGCGGCACCAAGTGGGCGCTGCAGCAGATCGACGAGGAAGACAACAACCCGCAGACGTGCACCGCCGGCTACCTGCCGGTGGAGCAGAGCAAGTGCGATGGTGCGCCGTCGTGGTGGACCGCCAACCTGAGCGTGGCCTGGCGCCCGGACGAGCACTGGAACGTGGGCTTCACCATCAAGAATCTGTTCGACCGTCTGCCGTTCTATGACCCGAACAGCTTCCTGGGCGACTCCAGCGATTACGCCACCATCTTCGGTCGCGGCTACAGTCTGACCGTGGGCTACAAATTCTGATGCAACCCTCGCGCCGGTCCCGGCCGGCGCGATCTTCACACGAGGTACTGTCCATGAAACGCAGAGAATTCATCGCCGCCAGCGCGGCCGTCGCCGCCACCAGCCTGCTGCCGAACACGCCCGCCTGGGCGCGCGGTCGCAAGGTACGGCTGGGCCTGATCGGCACCGGCATGCGCGGCCAGGTATTGTTGAAGGAACTGGTCCGCCGCGATGACGTGGAGGTGGTCGCGCTGTGCGACATCGAGCCGATCATGCTCAAGCGCGGCATGGACATGGTCGCCAAGGCCGGCAAGCCGGCGCCCAAGGCGTACGGCCAGGACGGCGACGTCAACGCCTGGAAGCGGCTGATCGAGCAGCGCGGCCTGGATGGCGTGGTCATCGCCACGCCCTGGGAATACCACGCGCCGATGGCGATCGCGGCCATGCAGGCCAAGGTCGCGGTGGGCTGCGAAGTGGTCGCCGGCATCACCCTGCAGGACCACTGGGATGTCCTCAAGACCCAGCTGTCCACCGGCACCCCCTACATGCTGCTGGAGAACGTCTGCTATCGCCGCGACGTGATGGCGGCGCTGCAGATGGTGCGGCAAGGCCTGTTCGGCGAACTCGTGCACCTGCAGGGCGGCTACCAGCACGACCTGCGCGGGGTGAAGTTCAATTCCGGCGACCCCAGCCAGCCCTATGACAGCGGCGTGGAGTTCGGCGCCAAGGGCTGGTCCGAAGCCCGCTGGCGCACCGAGCACTCGATGAAGCGCAACGGTGAGCTGTACCCCAGCCACGGCATCGGCCCGTGCGCGATGTACACCGGCATCAACCGCGGCAACCGCTTCACCCATATCAACGCTTTCGCCAGCAAGGCGCGCGGTCTGCATGAGTACACCGTGGCCAAGAGCGGCGGCACCACCCATCCCAGCACCAAGGTGAACTTCAAGCTCGGCGACATCGTCACCACCACGCTGGCCTGCGAGAACGGCGAAACCATCCTGCTGCAGCACGACACCTCGCTGCCGCGCCCGTACTCGATGGGCTTCCGCGTGCAGGGCACCAAGGGCCTGTGGATGGATGTGAACCAGTCCATCCATATCGAAGGCCGCAGCCCGCCGCACAAGTGGGAACCGTTCCAGGCCTACCAGGACCAGTACGAGCACCCGCTGTGGAAGCAGCACGCCGCTACCGCGGCCAGCGCCGGCCACGGTGGCATGGACTGGTTCGTCATCCATGCCTTTGTGGAGGCCCTCAAGGCCAAGGCACCGATGCCGATCGACATCTACGACGCGATCACCTGGAGCGCGATTACGCCGTTGTCCGAGCAGTCCATCGCCAACAGCTTCCAGACGCTGGAGTTCCCTGACTTCACCGCCGGGTTGTGGAAGCAGCGCAAGCCGATCTTCGCGTTTGATGGGACGTACTGAGGAAGGCTGACGTCCCAGGGCCGGTACCGATGTGTACCGGCCATTCCGTGCGCGCGTTCACCCGGTCGGCCAGGCGATGGCGCGGCCCAGCCTGGGCGCGGTCAGCGCAGGCAAAGCAATGAACACGGGGAAGTGGCGAGGATGGTGCGCCCGGAGGGATTCGAACCCCCGACCAATGGCTTCGGAAGCCACTACTCTATCCGGCTGAGCTACGAGCGCGTTGTGTCCTGCGTCCCGCCGGGCCGCCTGATGGGGCCACGGACCGCCAAAGCGGCGCGGGAGGAGCATTCTATCCGTAAACGCCGCGCAGGTCTGCCCCCCGCACCGATGCGCCGGGCGACGGCGCGCCCGGCCAGCCCAGGCGGTATCCTTTACCGATGGCTTACGAACGTTTTGAGGCGCCCGAGGCGGCGCCCCCGTCGCGCTGGCGGCACTACTGGAAGTTGATGCGCGCCGACCGTCCGATCGGCACCCTGCTGCTGCTCTGGCCCACCTGGTGGGCGCTGTGGCTGGCCTCGGGCGGGCTGCCGCCGCTGTGGACGCTGTTCGTGTTCACCGCCGGCGTCTGGCTGACCCGCTCGGCCGGCTGCGTGATCAACGATTACGCCGACCGCTGGCTGGACCCGCACGTCAAGCGCACCAAGGACCGCCCGCTGGCCAGCGGCGCTGTCTCCGGGCGCGAGGCGCTGGCCCTGTTCGCCGGGCTGATGATCGTCGCCTTCGCCCTGGTGCTGACCCTGAACTGGCTCACCATCGGCATGAGCTTCATCGGCGTGTTCCTGGCCGCCAGCTACCCCTACCTCAAGCGCTACACCCACCTGCCGCAGGTCTATCTCGGCATGGCCTTCGGCTGGGGCATCCCGATGGCCTTTGCCGCAGTGCAGGGCGAGGTGCCGGTGATCGGCTGGCTGCTCTACGGCGCCAACATCCTGTGGTCGACCGCGTATGACACCTGGTACGCCATGGTTGACCGCGATGACGACCTGAAGATGGGCTCGCACTCCACCGCGATCCTGTTCGGGGATCTGGACCTGGTGATCCAGGGGATTCTCTACGCGCTGTTCCTGGGCACGATGGCGCTGGTCGGCCTGCGCGCCGGGCTGGGCGTCTATTACGGCCTCGGCGTCGGCGTGGCCGCCGGGCTGATCGCCTACGAGTTCTGGATCGCCCGCAAGCGCGAGCGCGATCCGTGCTTCAAGGCCTTCCTGCACAACAACTGGGTCGGGGCGGCGCTGTTCGCCGGCATCGCGGTGTCGCTGGCACTGCGCTGAGGGGTCCACCCGACCGACGGTCGGGTGCTACCGGTAACGCGCACTACGACCATTAGGCGACTGACAGCGCCGCCCCCAACGCCCAGAATCCCTCCCATTGAATGATCGGGGAGGGCGGGACGATGAACACGTCGACGGTGGTACAGGACGGCTGGATGGCGCGCGCGGCACTGCGCTCGGCCGCCTGGGCGGAAAAGTGGTTCCCTGATGCGTACGTGTTCGCGGTGCTCGGCGTGGTCATCGTCGCCGCCGCCGCGATGGGCTTCGGCGCCACCCCGCAGGCCACCGCTACGGCATTCGGCGAGGGCTTCTGGAGCCTGATCCCCTTCACCATGCAGATGGCCTTCGTGGTCATCGGCGGCTATGCCGTCGCTACCGCGCCGATCGTCGCGCGTTTCATCGATCTGCTGGCCCGCGTCCCCAGGACCGGCCGTGGCGCGGTGGTCTACGTCGGTCTGATCAGCATGCTCGCCTCGCTGCTCAGCTGGGGCTTCTCGCTGGTGTTCGGCGGCTTGCTGGTCCGCGCACTGGCCCGCCGCGAAGCACTCCACATGGACTACCGCGCCGCCGGTGCCTCGGCGTATCTCGGCCTGGGCGCGGTCTGGGCGATGGGCCTGAGCTCCTCGGCCGCGCAGCTGCAGGCCAACCCGGCCAGCATGCCGCCCGGCCTGGTCGAGATCACCGGCGTGCTGCCCTTCACCGAAACCATCTTCCTGTGGCAGTCGATCGCGCTGACCGCCGCGCTGATCCTGGTCTCGCTGCTGATCGCCTGGCTGACCGCCCCCGGCGCCGCCACTGCGCGCACCGCCAAGGACTTCGAAGGCGCTGCCCGCGCCGAGGCCGAGCCGCTGCAGCCGCGCACCCGCCCCGGCGAGTGGCTGGAGTACAGCCCGCTGCTCACCGTGCTGCTCTCGCTGCTCGCGTTCGGCTGGCTGTTCGGCGAGTTCGCCAGCAAGCCGGTGGTGACCGCCATCGCCAACCTCAACACCTACAACTTCCTGTTCATCTCGCTTGGCCTGCTGTTGCACTGGCGCCCGCGCAGCTTCCTCAACGCCGTGGCCAAGGCCGTCCCCAGCACCACCGGCGTGCTGATCCAGTTCCCGCTGTATGGCGGCATCGCGATGATCCTCACCCACGCCACCGGCAGTGGCGATGAGACGCTCGCGCATCGGCTCTCCACCCTGTTCGTGCATATCGCCACCACCGACACCTTCGCGCTGGTGATGGGCGTGTACTCGGCCGTGCTCGGCTTCTTCGTGCCCTCCGGCGGCGGCAAGTGGATCATCGAAGCGCCGTACGTCATGCAGGCGGCCAACGAACTGAAGGCCCATCTGGGGTGGGCGGTACAGGTCTACAACGCGGCCGAGGCGTTGCCGAACCTGATCAACCCGTTCTGGATGCTGCCGCTGCTTGGGGTGCTCGGCCTGAAGGCGCGCGACATCGTCGGCTTCACCTTCATCCAGCTGCTCGTGCACATCCCGCTGGTGCTCGGCCTGCTGTGGCTGCTCGGCATGACGCTGACCTACGTGCCGCCGGTGATGCCGTGATCGTCATCTGCGCGTCATCTGCAGACGTTGGCTCAGCGATGCCCTGTTCAGTCGCACGACGAGGCATTCTGTGGGAAGCGGAATAAGGGAATTCGAACCGTTCATATGCGGGTCAACGCTTACTGCGACATGGGGTTTATAACTGCAGAAAAGGCTGGCGTGGGGACGTTGACGAATTCGTATACAAACCCCCATACGTCGTTAACCTCGCGCTGCAGAGGATGGCCCGGACCGCGACATTCCGTTTGCGGCAACCGGAGAACCGAGATGGCTCAGCAGAACCAGCAGAGCCCGAATCAGCGCGGTGAGCAGCAGGAAGGTGGTCGCGGCCAGCAGCAGCAACAGCAGCAGGAACAGCAGCAGCGCAACCAGAACCAGCAGCAGGGCGGCCAGCAGGACGAGGAAGAGTGAGCCCAGCTGGCTGTTGTGTGAACTGAAGCCCCGCTCCGGCGGGGCTTCGTTCGTCCGGGCCTGCTCAGGCCGAGCGCAGGTGCCAGCCCAGTGCCGCGTCTTCAACCACCGCGCCCGGCACCACGTCATGCAGCACCACGCGGATGCCGCGCGCATTGGGCAGCACCTTCTGCTCGGGGAACCAGCGGCGGGTGGCATCGACCACGATCAACAGGCCTTCGTCATCGCCGAGTGGTGCGAAGTGCGGCGTGGGCTGTGACAGCGGCGCCAGCCCGAAGGCGTTCTGTGCGTTTGCCTGCACTTCACCGACGTGTTCAGCGGGTAGGCCGACCTCGCTGATGCAGGTCATCTCGCTGCCGTGGAACCCGCCCTGGCACTCGCCCGCAGGCAAGCGTCGCCGCGCGATCAATTCCAGGATCAGGCCGTCCGGCCCGGTGAAATAGATCGATTCCGAATCCCAGCGGCCATCGAACGTGAAGTGGTCATGGCCTTTCAGATCGCGCTGCAGGGTGGCGCGTGCTTTGAGCCAGTCGGTGGCCGCCTCGAAGCGATTGGCGGGCACGTTGAACGCCAGGTGCACACCGCCGACCGGGTTCGATCCTGCGGGTTGCAACTGCAGGGTGCTCCAGCCGATGCGCACGGCCGAGCCCTCGACCCGCAGCTGAAGTTCATCGCGGAAGTACGCCACGGTGGCGGCGACATCGGCCACAGGGAGATCGATCTGATGGATGCGCATGGTGCGGGAGGCCTCGCGTAGATACGTCGACATTCTGCTGGATAACCGGGGCGCGCGCTATGCGTTGATCTGATCACATGGACGCCGTTACAAGGGCATTTCCTACTTCATTACGCGGAGAAGACCGGCTACTCGCTTGGCTACGAAAGGCGTTGAATATTCGTCAACGCCTTCGCCCCTTCGCGGACGTTTATCGGCAGGAAAATCAACCGCAATCCGCAGTCCGCAGTCCGCGGCGCTACACGGTCCATTACGGTTGTTGCTGTTTCGTAATGCCCATCTATCTGCGCAACTGAAATGCCAGTGCGCAGTGTCACCGACTGATTCGATACACAATCAAGTCAGATCGGATTCTTCGTTTCATAATAAGGAGATATCTCATGAATCGCGTACTCAATCTGCAGCGCCTAGCCTTGGACACCAATACCGGCACGATGGGAAACAGCTCGGGTAGCTCGACGCACACCTGCTGCGGCGCCGGGAGCGTGGATCGTTAACCACCGCCTGTGACTGATGTGAATAATCGTGGGTGTGGAACGCACCCACGATTCAGACCTTCAGTGATCGGCTTCCAAGCTGGAGATCCTGCCTGACGGTGGGCAAGGTGAGAGGAGGAGCTCTCACCCCGGCGTCCTACCTGCGACATGCGTCTCAGGATCGCTAGCCGGCGTATCCAGCCGGAGAGGGGACCGCTGCCCGATGTCCTTCCCGCAACAGTGTTGGACACCGCTTGGCTCAATACACGGGTCAAGCGCCGAGCCCATTCAAGGAGCGCGCGCCATGGCATCTGAAAATCTGACACTGCGGGAACTTCGGCACGTAGACAAGATCACCTTCATCAATAGCGATGATCGCTTCTATGAGCCGGATTACGACCATTACACGCCGGGCGATGAGCTCGCCGCAATCGTGCGACCACTACTGGCAGCGCATGGGCGTGGTTGGGAAATTCGCCGGAAGAATGTTTGGTCGCACGTGACGCCTGGTGGCGATGCTCAGGTGCGCTCTCTTCCCATCCAAGGGTGGAAGATTCACCTGTCGGCGATCGAGGGCAATTGCCGCGCCATGCTGGCTGACGCTGCGGCGCTGTTGCTGGAGCAGGATGTCCAGTTCAAGTTCGCGAACGATTGCCGGACGATGAGGATGATGACATCCAAGCGATGGCCCCGGGGAGGGTCCGGAAAGTTCATCACCGTCTATCCGCACACGGAGGGCGAATTCATCCAGGTGATCGAGGCGCTTTACCAGGCGCTTGGCGCCCGGACCGGCTCCTACATTCTGTCCGACAGACGCTACAAGGACAGCCGCTGCCTGTACTACCGCTATGGCGGCATCATCCAGGTGAGCCACCTGGACATCATGGGTAAGCGGATACCGATGCTAGTGGGGCCATCGGGAGAGCACATGCCTGACCGCCGGAACCCATACTTCGAGAGTCCGCCGTGGGCTCAGGATCCGTTCCCGAGTGATGAGGATGAAACTGACGACCGATCCCTCAATGGGGGACGATATCTCGTCGAAAGCGCGCTGGGCTTCTCCAACACGGGAGGTGTCTATCTGTCGGTCGAGCGCGCTACCGGCCGACAGGTGGTCATCAAGGAGGCACGTCCTCATGTCGAGCTTTACGAGAACGGCGGGGATGCGACTACCCGTCTCAAGCGCGAGATGGAGAACCTGAGCATCCTGAGTTCCTTGGGTATCGCGCCAGCGGTCCTCGATATGTTCTGGGACTGGGAAAACCTCTACATGGTCGAAGAGTACGTCGATGCCCATGACATGCGTCAGGTCATGCTGCAGTTCTCTCCATTGATGAAAGTACGCCCGACGCTGGCGGACAGTGATGCGTTCTACGCGATGTACAGGGACATCTTCGTCAACCTCGTGCGTGCAGTTGATCTAGCTCATGGGGCGGGCATGGTGATCGGTGACTTGTCTCCTCCCAATATCCTTGTTGCCAAGGACAGTCTGGCAGTCCGCCTGATCGATCTTGAGGCCGCGTTTCGACCCGAGCTCGGAGAGTCAGAGGACATCCACACACCTGGATTCCGGAGCAAGCTTAAGAGCCGGGCAAGGATCAGCAGCTACGAAGATGACAACTATGCCGTGGCTGCCATCATGATGTACGCCATGTTCCCGATCGTCGCCATGGCCTACATCAGAGATGATCTATTCGATACAGTGCTGCCTGAGATTGTGTGGGATATCGGCTGGGAGGACACGCCCGTCATGGGGGTCATCCGTGACCTCGCACGAGGCAAGGTCAGCCTGAAAGAGGCGGAGGAACGGCTGCTGCAGCCGGTGAGCATTCGCCAGCCCTATGCCTCCAGAGCTGGTAAACGCCTTCCCGCTGACAGCGTGCTGAAGAGGCTGGCCGCCTTCATCCAGGTCAATTATCGCCTCGACCCGAATCACACGCTCTTCCCGTGCGATCCATTCGCGCTGGCGACCAACGGTAGCAGCCTTGGTTTTGGGTCATCAGGGGTGATCTACGCGCTCATCCGTGCCGGAGTGGAGGTGCCCCAAGCTGCATGGGATCGGCATCTCGCCGAGGTCTCGAGCCTGAACAGCCAGAATGCGGCACCGGGCTTCCTTACCGGCCTCGCGGGGATCGGTTGGGCGCACCTGGCAATGGGAGAGGCCGCCACTGGCCTCAGCTTTGTGGACCAAGCCAACAGGAGTGCGCAGAAAATCACACATCCTTCGCTGTACTACGGGATGGCGGGCTTGGGTTTGGCCGATTTGGCCGCCTACGTGGTCTCTGGTCACCATCGCTATCTTGACCTGGCCCTGGAGCTCGCGGCACAGCTCGAGTCCTCCGCGCTTCGGAGCAACGACGGGCTGTATTGGGAAGACGATGGAGTCGTCCGAATTGGCTTTGGCTATGGACAATCCGGTATCGCTCTTTTCTTCCTTCGGCTGTCACAGGCCGCCGGGGACCAGCGCTGGCGAACTCTGGGCAAGGCTGCCCTGTGCTACGACCTCGCTCATGGCCATGAGCTGGAGGCAGGGGTGACGACATTTGCCGCTGCTCCAGCAGGGATCACGACTTATGAGCATTACATTGAGCAAGGCACCGCCGGCATCGTCAAGGTGGCCATCCGGTACGGACTTTGGGAGACGGTGGATAAGCTCGTACTAGATCTGCACAGAAAGTACGCCGGCTTCGCAGGCCTCATGTATGGCTTGGCTGGCCTCATCGACACGCTGGTTGATGCCCACGTGTACTCCGGAAATCCGAAGTATCTGGAAATGGCCCAGCGTGCCTACCAAGGCCTTACCGATCTCTATGTTTTCGGGGACGACGACATGGCGGCGGTGCCTGGAGAGAACCTCTTCCGCATATCGTGTGATTATGCAACTGGAATGGCCGGGGTCATACGCGCCATCCAGAGGCTCAGTGCTCCCGATGGCGATGACTTCTGCTTGGATGTCATGGACGGGCCACTGCTGAAGCGCATTGGTGCGCACGCTGTCCAAGCGTCTGCGTGATCGCGAGGAGAGCGCAATGAAATTCGCAGCCCGAGGACAAGGAGTGCAGGCTGCCTCCACTGCCAAGACTAGCGTGAGAGACTTCGCTCGGCTGTTGGGCGGCGATCGACGTGAATACATCGGCGTGACTGCTGCAGGTGTGCTGATCGGCGCTGCCGAAGGCCTGATTCACCCCTTGCTGATCAAGGCAATTCTTGATCATGCGTCGTCCAGCGGCGAAGTTGAAAGGGTGATTATTTTGGTGCTCGGCTATCTGGTGCTTGGCATATCCCTGAATGCCGGCGCCTACGCCACCTCGTTGTGGCAGCAACGCCTGGATAACAGGATCGTGAGGCGAATCAGTGCGGATCTGCTTGGAGCGTTCTACACCGAAAACTACCGTCGTTTCCTCCGCAATGGGGTCGGGCACTACGTATCGCGCATACGAGCGGATGTAAAGGATGGGTTGGTACCGATGCTTGCGTTGGTGCGAGTGCTTGCGACGAAGATCTCCATGTTGCTGGCCCTGGTCTCCGCATTGATTCTCATCTCCTGGCAAGCATTTGCCGTGCTGGTTGTCATCATTCCCGTGGCGACAGTCGTGAGCTTGTCTGTCGGCAACAGAATCCGCCACCTGACATCGACCGAGCGTGAAAATGAAGCCGACGTGCTCGGTGTGCTGACCAAGGCCGTTGGAAGCATCAAGATGGTTTGCGGCTTTGGGCTTGTGAACAAGACGGTCAAGGAATTCGATAACGGTATGGGCGTGTTGCTTGATACCGGCTACACGCGATTCAAGGCCGTCCGCACCCTGCAGGGTGCCAGTGACCTGACCATGGTGCTGTCGGATGTCTGCTCGATCTTTGTTGGCGCGTTGTTCGTCCTTCAGAGAAAGATGACGTTCGGCTCATTCATTGCCTTCATTAATTCATTCTGGCGGGCCGCGACGACATTGATCGCGATCTTCAAGCACTGGGCCGAGCTCCAGAGCCATGGCGCAACCGTTCATCGGATCACCCAATTCCTTCATGGTCACGAGACGCCTGATTTCGACGTCTGCGACGGCGTGATCGCCATGGATGTTGGCTTCTCCTACAACGCGGCCGACGTGCTGCGGGATGTATCGGTGGCCTGGAAGGCCGGGCGCCGCGTTCTTATCACGGGCGACAACGGATCCGGGAAGACAACGTTTGCCAACATTCTGGCAAGATGCCTGTACCCGACGCAGGGGCGCGTTTTGCTTCCTTCCCGGATCAGTGCAGCTACGCTGCCACTTGCATTTCCACCGCTGAGGGTTGGACAGCTTGACGTCGAGCAGCGCCTGCTCCAGTCCTTTAGCCTGGACTGTCCGGAAATCCTAACGGCCTATCCCGACCAGCTGTCAGCCGGGCAGCAGCAGAAGCTCGCATTGGCCATGGTGCTGAGCAAAGCAGCGGATCTTTATGTGCTGGATGAGCCCCTTGCAAACTTGGATACCAGCGCTCAGGACGTCGCGATGCGAGAGATCATGGCATGGACCGAAGGCGGAACCCTAGTGATGATCATGCATGGCGGCAGCCGGTTCCGAGACCTCTTCGACGAATGTCACCACCTTGGGTCGCCGGAGCAGCCCTCACCAAGTGTGTTCAGCCCCGACCAACCGCGGGCGACGTCAGGAAGACAGAGAACCTTGGTGGCGAACCACGGAAATGCTTCATGATGATTTTCTACTACGTCAAGGTCGCTCTGCACAATGCAGCGAGAAGCAAGGTCGTCACCGGATTGATGGTTCTGGCGATCGCCGTCGGTATTGGTGCCTGCATGGCTACGCTGACCGTCATGCGACTGCTGTCGGGCGATCCACTTCCGGGAAAGAGTGCCCGCATCTTCTACCCTCAGGTCGATGTGAACCCTGCTTCCAGAGGACGCGAGCCGTATGACGTACTGGATTACCGGACTGCCCACGATCTGTGGTCGTCCAGCCAGGCCGACAGGCAGACGATGGTCGTGTCGAGCCCGGTGAAAGTACGATCAGATCTGGCCGGTACCGTTCCATTGATGGTGTCTTCGACCTCGACCACAGCCGACTTTTTCCCGATGTTCGAGGTGCCGATTCAGTACGGGCGAGCGTGGACGCAGGAGGACGATGGGCGGCGCAGCCGGGTAGTTGTCATATCCGATCGCCTGAATCGGCAACTGTTTGGAGGTCGTGACAGCGTCGGTCAGACCCTCACGGTCAAAGATGCGAAGCTGCAAGTAATAGGCGTACTCAAGCCATGGCGCCCTGCGCCCCTGTTTTACAAAATCCGAGGGGGGCGCTTCTCTGGTGGCAAGACCTCGGGATTCTATGGCGCAGCCGATGATGTCCTTCTCCCGATGTCAGCGAGCCTTGAGATAAACGAAGGGGACTTCCAGCCCTTTACGTGCTGGGCCGCCCCAGAGCGCACCGGCGTCCTGCAGGGGTCACCGTGCGTGGCGGTCGGTGTATGGGTGGAGCTTGGCAGTCGGGAGAAGGTCGCAAATTACCGTCGCTATCTCGCCAACTATGCCAGCGAGCAGAAGCGCCTGGGTCGTATTGCGCATGACCAGAACACTCGTATGCCATCGCTGATGGAGTGGCTGGACTTCAATCGCGTCGTACCCAGTGATGTGAAGGTTCAGGCCGTTCTGTCATTCGCTTTTCTCATCATCTGCTTGGCGAATGTCGTGGGCCTGTTGCTGGCCAAGTTCATGAGGCATGGCGGGGAGATTGGACTGCGGCGGGCGTTGGGAGCGAGCAGGACAGCGGTGTTTACGCAGTGCCTTGTGGAGGCGGGGGTCATTGGCATCATTGGTGGGGTCGCTGGCCTGCTTCTGACTCTGTTCGCCTTATGGGCGATCCGCATCCAGCCGGTGGCATACGCAGACCTGATACGCCTGGACGTCACCATGTTCATCGCTACGTTTGTCCTGTCTTTGGTGAGCAGTTTGCTGGCCGGTGCCCTTCCGGCCTACCGGGCCAGCTCGATCCAGCCAGTGGCCCAATTGAAGCTGCTATAGCGGAGTCCATCATGCAAGTGGGAATCATCGTCGCCGCCCTGCGAAAGCATCGATTGGCCACGTTTCTGATAGCAGCGGAGATTGCACTGGCATGCGCAGTGCTCTGCAATGCAATCTTCATGTTTATGGAAAGACGTCGGGCACTGAATCTGGACAGCGGGATCCAGGAGTCTGCGCTTGGTGTCGTTCAACTCTCTGGTTTCAGCTCGGACAACGCCAATGACATCAATGCCCGTGTGATGAGTGCCCTCAGGGCGATTCCCGGTGTCGAGTCGGTGGGGGTGATAAGCGCTGTGCCTTTTGGAGAGCCGGGAATCCGGGCCGGCGTGAGCACCGACGAGGCGCTGGAGCAACCTGGTGGCGTGCTGGATTTCTACCTGGGAGACTCCGCTGCGCTCCAGGCGTTGAGCTTGAGGCTTGTCGCGGGCAGGATGCCAGAGCCGGCGGAGTACACACCTGTTGCGCAGTACGTCCCTTCGAATGCGCCCGTGCTGATCACCCAACAATTGGCGGAGCGCTATTGGCCCGGCCAGAGCGCCGTGGGGCGGAGCCTGTGGGCGTTGGATACGCGATTCACTGTCATCGGCGTCGTCGAGCATCTCATCATCTCGCAACCCGGCGGCGGCGAGGCCTTGGGAAATGATTGGTCCCTCTTCGTGCCAGCAAGTCCTGGGCCATACCTTGCAGGACGTTACATCGTTCGAGCAATGCCCGACGATCTCCCGCGGGTATTTGGCCAAGTAGCAAGGGTGGTGTCATCTGCCGCCCCTGATGTGGTCTTCGATCAATCCGCCAGTCGAACGTTGAGTGAGCTCCGTACAGAGTTCTTCCATGATGCAACGGTGATGATGGGACTTCTGGCGGGCGTCATCGCCGCGCTCCTCGGTGCTACTGCACTCGGCATCGGCGGGTTGGCGAGCTACTGGGTGGAGCAGCGCCGCAAGCAGATCGGTATCCGCCGCGCATTGGGAGCAACACGATGGGACGTGCTTCGCTACTTCCAGATCGAAAATTTCATGATCGTGAGCGTCGGCGTCGCCGCAGGCCTGGTGCTGGCCTACGGACTGAATCTGGCGCTGATGCGCTTCTATGAATTGCCCCGGCTGCCCGCGATGTACTTGCCACTTGGCGCCGCGGCGCTATGGATACTCGGCCAGTTCGCAGTACTTGCGCCGGCGCTGAAGGCATCGATGATCACGCCTGTTCAGGCGATCCGGTCGTTCTGAATTGATCTAAGGGCGCCTGAAAGGCGTCTCCCTAAAGCGCGAGGTGGAAGATGTTGAGAATGCAGGGATTGAGCAAGGTCTTTCAGGTCGAACAGGTGCGAACGCATGCCTTGAGGGAGGTTGACCTTCACGTAGGCGAAGGGGAGTTCCTCGCTGTCACCGGTCCCTCGGGCTCTGGCAAGTCCACATTGCTCAACATTGCTGGTCTTTTGGAGGGTGTGACGACGGGTACGTACACGCTCGATGGCCGGGATGTGTCCACACTCAGTGACGGCAATCGAAGTCGGATCAGGAATGAAAAGGTTGGTTTCATCTTCCAGGGCTTTAATCTGATCCCTGATCTGACACTCTACGACAATGTCGATGTGCCCTTGAGGTATCGCGGACTCGGCGTGAAAGAGCGCACTGAAAGAATCATCCGCGTACTGCAGCGTGTCGGCCTCGGCTCCCGGATGCATCACTTTCCGCGAGCACTGTCTGGTGGACAGCAGCAGCGCGCAGCCATCGCGCGAGCGTTGGCTGGCCGCCCGCGGCTCCTGCTGGCGGATGAGCCAACAGGCAATCTGGACGCCGAGATGGCGGGAACTGTCATGGAGCTGCTGCAGGAGATCAACGCTGGCGGCGCCACAATCATCATGGTCACCCATGATCCTGATCTCGCCCTGAAGGCGACCAGAAACGTGCACTTCGTGGACGGTACCCTCAGTGACAGATTCAGGCTCGATGTGAATCTTGTGGCCGCTTAGCCGCTTAGCCGCTTAGCCGCTTAGCCGCTTAGCCGCCTGACGGCTTTGCCGGCTACCGGCAAGCTGATGGCTCGGACTTCGCCGGCTTGTGCCGCATCACGTCCCCCCACCCCGATCCAACTGCCGATACCCGATCGCCTCCGCCACATGCGCGGTCTCGATGTCTTGGGCATGCCCCAGATCCGCCAACGTCCGCGCCACCCGCAGAATGCGATGCATCGAGCGCGCTGACAGCTGCAGTCGCTCCACGGCGTCCTCCAGCAGTTGCTGATCCTCCCGCGACAACCGGCAATGCGCGCTCAGCTCGAACGGCAGCAGCTGGGCATTGGCCTTTCCGCTGCGCAGCAGCTGCACGTCCCGCGCGGCCACCACCCGGGCGCGAACACTCGCGCTGTCTTCGCCCAGCGGCGCGTCATCGCGCAGCTCGCGCGGGTCCAGCCGCGGCACCTCGACATGCAGGTCGATGCGGTCCATCAAGGGCCCGGAAACCCGCCCCCGGTAACGCTGGATCACCTCTTCGCTGCAGAGGCAGCGGCCACTGCGATCGCCCGCCCAGCCGCACGGGCAGGGGTTCATCGCCGCAACCAGCTGAAACCGCGCGGGAAAGCGCTCCGTCCTTGCCGCGCGGCTGACCACGGCCACCCCGGATTCGATCGGCTCGCGCATGACCTCGAGCGCGTGCCGGCTCCATTCGGGCAGCTCATCCAGAAACAGCACCCCGTTGTGTGCCAACGAGATCTCGCCTGGCCTGGGATGCGAGCCGCCGCCGATCAGCGCCACCGCGCTGGCGGTATGGTGCGGCGCCCTATACGGCCGCTGCCGCCAGCGCCCCGCATCAATGCCCTGACCGCTGCATGAGGCAATGGTCGCCGCTTCCAGGGCCTCGAGCTCGCTGGCCCCGGGCAGGATGCCGGGCAGACGCGACGCCAGCAGCGTCTTGCCGCAGCCCGGCGTGCCAAGCAGCAACAGGTGATGCCCGCCGGCGGCGGCCACTTCCAGCGCCCGGCGCGCCTGCAGCTGCCCGCGCACATCGCGCAGGTCGGGAATGCTGACCGGCACCGTGGCGGCGGCCACAGCCGGTGGCAGCGTGCCGCTTTCAAGGGCGCTGCAGACTTCCAGCAGAGTGCGGGCGATGCGTACGTCGGCATGCTGGGCCAACGCCGCCTCTTCACTGTTGGCGGCAGCCACGATCAGGCTCCGGCCGTCCCGCGCGGCAGCGATCGCGGCAGGCAGGACACCGTCGACACCGCGCAGCTCGCCGGTGAGGGCCAGTTCGCCCAGGAATTCGTACTTGTCCAGGGATTGCGCATCGATCTGGCCACTGGCGGCGAGGATGCCGAGCGCGATCGCCAGATCGAATCGGCCACCCTCCTTGGGCAGATCAGCGGGAGCCAGATTGATGGTGATCCGCCGCTGCGGAAACTCGAACCGCGCGCAGATCAGCGCGGCGCGCACGCGGTCGCGCGATTCCCGCACGGCCGCAGCGGGCAGCCCGACGATCTGGGTGTGCGGCAACCCGCCGGACAGGAATACCTCGATGCGCACGGCGGGGGCTTTTACACCGGCGCGGGCACGGCTGTGCACCAGCGCGAGGCTCATGCGGTTGTTTCCGGGGTCTGCGGCATGCCGAACACAATGGCAGCACATGGATAACCCATCCATCAGCGCTTGCCGCGCCACGGGGTAGGCAAGCACCGCCACCATACCCGGCACTGCCGCTAGACTGGATGCCCCCACGCTCCACGCCGTCGAACACCATGGATATGCACCACCGCTCCGGCCCGATCGAACTGGTCGCCATCGATATGGACGGGACCCTGCTTGATCCGTCCCACACGCTCACGCCCCGGGTGATGCAGGCCATCGCCCGCGCCCGCGCGCAGGGCGTCCAGGTGGTGCTGGCCAGCGGCCGTCCGGTGTCGGGGATGGCGCCGTTCCTGCAGCAGTTGGGGATCGAGAGCGAGCAGGACTATTGCATCGCCTGCAATGGCGCCGTGGTCCAGAACATCGGCAGCGGCCAGCGCGTCATCGAGTTTCCGCTGAGTTTCGAGGACTTCGTGTTCTGTGAGCGGATCTCACGTGAACTCGGTATCCACTTCCAGGCGCTCGATGGCCGCCGCATGTACACGCCCAACCAGGACATCAGCCACTACACCGTGGCCGATTCGCACCTGTCGAACGTGCCACTGTCATATCGCCGGGTGGCGGATATGGACCCGGCCATGCAGTTCATCAAACTGATGATGATCGACGAACCGGCCGTGCTGGATGCCGCCATCCAGCGCCTGCCCTCGGAGCTGACCGACCGCTTCGCGGTGCTCAAGAGCGCGCCGTTCTTCCTGGAAGTGTTTGATCACCGGGCGGGGAAGGGGCCGAGCCTGGAGAAGCTGGCCGCGCATCTGGGCGTGGACCGGGCCAACGTGATGGCCGTGGGCGACCAGGAGAACGACCTGACCATGCTGCAGTTCGCCGGGACCAGCGTCGCCATGGGCAACGCGATTCCGGCGGTCAAGCAGACGGCGCGCTTCGAGACCGCCACCAACGCCGAGGACGGCGTGGCGCTGGCGATCGAGCGGTTCGTGCTGCAGGACGCCTGACGCGCGTCAGCGCAAGCCCGGCTTACTCGCGCGGCGCAGCCGATCCGCCACGTGCTTCCAGCTCGGCCACCGTCTTCTCCAGCGCCTCCAGCTTCTCGCGGGTGCGCAGCAGCACGGCGCGCTGCACGTCGAATTCCTCGCGGGTCACCAGGTCCAGCTTGCCCAGCCCAGCCTGCAGCGCGGTCTTGAAGGTGGCCTGCAGTTCTTCGCGCGACTGGCGCAGGCCCGGGGGGACCATGTCGCTCAGGCGGCGGGCGAGGTCATCGAGGTGGTTGAGGTCGATCATGCTGCGGCTCCGCGGGGTATGCGCCAAGGATAAGCCGCCACGCTGCCGGCGGCACGGACCGCGCGCATCGCGTTCACCGGCGGACAGGCGTTATCCTCGCAGCCTGAGAGACAGGAGTGCAGACGGATGAAGATGGTCATGGCGGTGGTCAAGCCCTTCAAGCTGGACGACGTGCGCGAAGCGCTGGCCGAGCGCGGCGTCACCGGGATCACGGTCACCGAGGTCAAGGGCTTCGGGCGGCAGAAAGGCCACACCGAGCTCTACCGCGGGGCGGAGTACGTGGTCGATTTCCTGCCCAAGGTGAAGATCGAAGTGGCCGTCGTCGACAACCAGGTCGAGGAGGTGGTGGAAGCCATCGTCAAAGCCGCCGGCACCGGCAAGATCGGCGACGGCAAGGTGTTCGTGTACGACCTGGGCAGCGTGGTGCGCATCCGCACCGGTGAGCTGGACGCCGACGCGCTGTAACGCGCGCCGGCATTCCCAGGCCGCCCGCTGTCAGGCGTGGCCCTTGAACCAGCGGTAGAAGCGCTTCCAGGCCACGCGCACGCCGGCCACCCAGCGCGGGTCGGCCACCTGGGCCGCCTCGGAGGCGCTGGGGCGCTCGCCGGTCAGGCGCTGGCGCATCTTCAGCAGATTCTTCATGTCGCTGCGGCGCAGCTGGCGCGAGACCGGGTGCACCGGCAGCCAGCGCGGGCTGCGCCAGGCCGAGGTGAAATCCACCAGCACCGGCACGCCACCGCTGACCATCACGTTGGTGCCATGCAGATCGTTGTGGGTGATGCCGGCGGCATGCAGGCGGGTGAGCGCGTACTGCAGCTGCTCGAAGACCTCGATGCCGACCGACTGGGCCGCGCTCAGGGTCTGGCCGGGAATGAACTCCATGCCCAGGGCGAGGCCACCGATGGTGCCGAGCAGGGCCGGCGCGTGCTTCCAGCCGCTCAGGCGCTGCAGGATGCGCGCCTCGCGGCGGACCAAGAGGCGGGCGATCGGCGACAGCGGGGTGCCGCGATAGCGGGTGTAATCCTTGACCACGGCCGGCTGGCCATTGAGGCAGGTCCGGTAGACGTCGGGTTCCAGGAGGCGTTCGCCGCGCTTGAGCAGCTCGGCGGGGGCGGTGTCATCGACACACGAGGCAACAATTGTGTTCATAGGGGTCTGTGCGACCCGGCGGTCGGCGCAATGCGTCAGGCGTACCGGTGCTGCTTATGGTGGGAACTAAAGATTTCGTTAATTTTAGTACTCGCCAGTACACGAATCCAGATGATGTCGGAGAAATGTCGTCGCCCGGCGTGGAACAGTTCGTCACGCTGAAGCGGACAATCTTGTATCGTTTGGAATAATTTCGTTCTATATCAGCGGGTTGCCAGCGATCACCGGGGAGTGCGGGGCAGGCAACGCTTCCGTGCGTCCAACGCAGCAGGCGGTTGCATGGGTCACCCGGCGCTGAACATCGCCCAGCCTGTGCTTGACCGCGACGCAGGCGCTGCGGACCATATGCTGTTGTTCGCGACATCGGCGGCCGCCCCTCTCCGGCACGTCCCCGCCCTCTGCCGCCGTATCGGTGCCGGTCACTTCCGTGCATCGCCCCCACCATTTCGGGTCCGGCTGTGCCGGAGGAAGACTGATGATCAAGATCGTGCTGGCAGGGCTGTTCATCGCCTGCGTGCTGTACATCCATTACCGCGGCAAGGTGCGCGCGCGCTGGTCGCGCCAGCTGCTGGACCACTCAAGCTTCATGGCCCCGATCAACGTGATCATGTATGCGTTCTCGAAGGTGCCGACCACGCCCTTCCTGGACCCGGGCAAGGAATTCCCGCAGCTCGAGCCGCTGCGCCAGAACTGGCAGATGATCCGCGACGAAGCGCTGGCCCTGCGCGACGCGGACAAGATCGCTGCGTCCAGCACGTTCAACGATGCCGGCTTCAACTCGTTCTTCCGTCGCGGCTGGAAGCGCTTCTATCTGAAGTGGTACGGCCCCTCGCACCCCTCGGCCAAGGCGCTGTGCCCGAAGACCACCGCGCTGCTGGAATCGCTGCCGGACGTGCGTGCGGCGATGTTCGCCCAGCTGCCCTCGGGCAGCGAACTGCGCCCGCACCGCGATCCCTTCGCCGGCTCGCTGCGTCTGCACCTGGGCCTGGCCACGCCGAACGACGATGGCTGCTACATCGTGGTGGATGGCATCAAGAAGAGCTGGCGTGATGGCGAGTGGATGATGTTCGATGAGACCTACATCCACCACGCGCACAACGAGACGCCGGACGACCGCGTGATCCTGTTCTGCGACATCGCCCGCCCGCTGCGCTTCGGCCTGCCGGGCCTGTTCAACCGCGCGGTGGCGTCCACGCTGCTGGCCGGTGGCGCCTCGCCAAACCTGCCGGGTGACCCGACCGGTGGCGTTAACAAGGCCTTCGGCAGCGTCTACAAGGTGCGGCTGAAGGCCAAGGCGCTGCGCGAGCGCAGCGTGGTGGCCTACCAGGTGATCAAGTGGGGCCTGGTGGTGGCGGTGATTGCTGGGATCTGGGCGATCTGAGGCCTTGGGGTTCAGGGGGTTGCCGGCCAGCGGCCGGCACTACCCGGTGACGGAACAACAAAAAACCCGCGCTGCTGCCAGCGCGGGTTTCTTGTTGGCGAACCGGTAGGTGCCGACCGTTGGTCGGCACGCCTTCGATCAGCCCTTCAGGGCCGCTGCCACGAACGGCGGGGTCACGAGCACGCCGGTGTGCAGGGCGGCGGTGTAGTACAGCGTCTCGAACGACTTGCCAGCCGAATCGGCCTGGCGGAAGTCGAAGCTGCTCTCGCCCTTGCGGGCCAGGGTCACGCTCCACCAGCCGGTCGGGTAGCACGGCTGCGGGAACGGCAGGGTCTTGAACGAACCGAAGCCGGCCTTGCCCATCTCGGTGCGCATTTCGTTGATCAGGTCCAGCTGCATCAGCGGCGATTCGGACTGCTGCACCAGGATGCCGTCGTCCTTCAGGGCCTTGAAGCAGCTCTCGTAGAAGGCCTTGTTGAACAGGCCTTCGCCCGGGCCGACCGGGTCGGTGGAATCGACGATCACCACGTCCACGCTGCCGGCCGGGCAGTTGGCCATGTAGGCCACGCCGTCGTCGAACATCAGCTCGGCGCGCGGGTCGTCGTTGGAATCGCACAGTTCCGGGAAGTGCTTGCGCGCCATCACCGTCACCTGCTCGTCGATGTCGCACTGGGTCACGCTCTCCACGCCCTTGTGCTTGAGCACTTCGCGCAGGGTGCCGCAGTCGCCGCCGCCGATGATCACCACGCGCTTGGGCGCGGCGTGGGTGAACAGTACCGGGTGGCTGATCATCTCGTGATAGAAGAAGTTGTCCTTGCTGGTCAACATGATGGCGCCATCGATGGTCATCAGGTTGCCCCAGTCGGTGGTCGCGAAGATCTCGATCTTCTGGAACGGCGACTGCACTTCATCCAGCTTGCCGGTCAGGCGGTAGCCGATGGCCGAGCCGGTGCGCTCGAAGTGTTCGATGTACCAGTTGTTGTTGTCAGTCATGGAGAAGCAGTCCTGTTCGGAAGGGTGGTGGAGCCGGGCTGGCGGCGGTGCCGCGTGGCGCAAGCCACGTCCGGACGGGTTGGCCCGTTCAGGTTTCAAGCCTGAGCACGGGCGCGGGCGCGCATGATAACGGAGCTGTCGCCACATAGGCGTTATCATGCACCCCCTTTTTTACCAACCAGGCCCACTGAAATGACCGATTGGTCCCTCGACCAAGCCCGCAAGACCTACTCGATTCCGCATTGGGCGGATGGTTACTTCGACGTGGATCAGGCAGGACACATGGTGGTGAGACCGACTGGCCAGGACGGCCCGGTGGTGTCCTTGCCCAAGATCGTGGACGCCGCCCGCGAGGCCGGCGCCAAGCTGCCGCTGCTGGTGCGCTTCCCGGACATCCTGGGCCAGCGCCTGGGCAAGCTGCAGGCCGCGTTCGCGCAGGCCCAGGCCGATTGGGAGTACCCGGGCGGCTACACCGCCGTGTACCCGATCAAGGTCAACCAGCACCGCGGCGTGGCCGGCACCCTGGCCAGCCACCACGGCGAGGGCTTCGGCCTGGAAGCGGGCAGCAAGCCCGAGCTGATGGCCGTGCTGGCGCTGTCGCGCCCGGGTGGCCTGATCGTCTGCAACGGCTACAAGGACCGCGAGTACATCCGCCTGGCCCTGATCGGCCGCAAGCTGGGCCTGCAGACCTTCATCGTCATCGAGAAGCCCTCCGAGCTGAAGCTGGTGCTGGAGGAATCCAAGGCGCTGGACGTGAAGCCGGGCCTCGGCGTGCGCATGCGCCTGGCCTCGCTGGGCGCGGGCAAGTGGCAGAACAGCGGCGGCGACAAGGCCAAGTTCGGCCTCTCGCCGCGCCAGCTGCTGGACCTGTGGAAGTCGCTGCGCGATACCGAATACGCCGACTGCCTGAGCCTGCTGCATTTCCACATGGGCTCGCAGATCTCCAACGTGCGCGACATCGCCAACGGCATGCGCGAAGCCACCCGCTATTTCGTGGAACTGTCGCGCCTGGGCGCGAAGATCACCCACGTGGACGTCGGCGGTGGCCTGGGCGTGGATTACGAAGGCACCCGCTCGCGCAGCTTCTGCTCGATCAACTACGGCCTGAACTCCTACGCCAGCAACATCGTGCAGCCGCTGGCCAATGCCTGCGAAGAACACGGCCTGACCCCGCCGCGGATCGTCACCGAGTGCGGCCGCGCGATGACTGCGCACCACGCGGTGCTGATCGCCAACGTTTCCGAAGTGGAAGAGGCGCAGGAAGGGCGCGTGCCGGACCAGCACGACGACGAGCCGGCGGCGATCCGCCACCTGCGCGAAATCCACGCCGAGCTCGACGAGCGCCCGGCGGTGGAGCTGTTCCAGGAAGCGCAGCATTTCCATGCCGAAGGCCTTGCCAGCTATGCCCTGGGCCAGATCGACCTGCCGCAGCGCGCCCGCATCGATGACCTGTTCTACGCCATCGCCCATGCCGTGCGTGCCCGCCTGAGCTATGACGAGAAGAGCCATCGCCCGGCGCTGGACGAGTTGAACGAACGCCTGGTGGACAAGTACTTCGTCAACTTCAGCGTGTTCGAATCGATTCCCGATGCGTGGGCGATCGACCAGGTGTTCCCGATCGTGCCGATCGAGCGCCTGAACGAGCAGCCCGAGCGCCGCGGCATCATCGCGGACATGACCTGCGATTCGGACGGCATGGTGAAAACCTATGTCGAGAACGAGAGCCTGGACACCTCGCTGCCGCTGCATGCGCTGAAGTCGGGCGAAAGCTACCGCATCGCGTTCTTCATGGTCGGTGCGTACCAGGAAATCCTGGGCGACATCCACAATCTGTTCGGCGACACGGATGCGGTGGAAGTGCTGGCCGATGCCGATGGCTACGCGATTACCCAGCAGCGCCGCGGTGACACCACCGATGTGATGCTCGACTACGTGGGCTACAGCCTGGCCGATCTGCGGGCGAGCTATGCCGAGCGCGTGGCGGCGGCGAAGCTCTCGCCCGAGCGCGCGCAGGAACTGTCCGAGGCACTGGAGGCCGGCCTGACCGGCTACACCTACCTGTCCGACGAGCCGCTGACGTAAGCCAGCGTTTACGGGTAACGGCCTTCGGGCCGCACCCGGCTGTCCGTAACGCCGGGCATTGCCCGGCGGTCTTTGCAAGGCACCCGACACCGGCATGAGCGCGCGCGCGATCTTTCATCTGTTCCTGCATGCGGCCGTCCCCGCGCTGCTGGCGTGGATGTTCTGGCGCAAGCGCTTCCTGTCCGCCTGGGTGCTGATGCTGCTGGGCTGGATCATCGATCTGGACCACCTGCTGGCCGATCCGATCTACGCCCCGAACCGCTGCAGCATCGGGTTCCATCCACTGCACACCGCCCCGGCGATCGCGGTGTATGCGGGGCTGTGCGTACCGAAGAAGACGCGCCTGTTCGGGATCGGACTGATCATCCACATCGTGCTGGATGCCATTGATTGCTGGTGGATGCGCGCATGACAGGCAGGGGGGCGCCGTGGAGAAGAACGCGTCGCCACGCGCCCGACTCCGACCGGTGTTCGTAGCAGGTGCTCTAATGCTGGCAAGCTGGCGCGCACCTGGGCGCGTTGGGGTGTTCGCGAAAAGCAGCCGACCAACGGTCGGCTCTACCCGGTGGCTGCTCCGCCTGCCGGCAACGTCACCGTCGCCTGCAACCCCGGCGTGTCATTGGCCAGGACCAGCGTGCCACCGTAGCTCTCGGCGATGTCGGCCACGATCGACAATCCCAGCCCGCTGCCCGACGCGCGCTCATCCAGCCGCACGCCGCGTTCCAGCACGCGCTCCAGCTGCGCTGGCGGGAGTCCCGGGCCATCATCGGCCACGGTGATGCGTAGCTGCTTGCTGTCCCGTGCCACGTCCACCCGCACCGCCTGCGCGGCCCACTTGCCGGCATTGTCGAGCAGGTTGCCGAGCATCTCTTCCAGGTCCTCGCGCGCACCGGCGAACACGGCGGCATCCTCGCTGTCGCACGTGAAACGCAGCCCGCGCGCGGCATGTACGCGCTGCATCAGCCCGCACAGCGCGCTCACCACCGGCGCCACCGGCGTGCGCTGCTGGCTGTCCGCGCCCAGGCCTGCAGCGAGGTAACGATCGATGCTGGCCTGCATGCGCGCGGTCTCGCTGCGCAGGGTCTGGCGCCAGTCGCTGCCATCCCCCTCGGCTTCGGTGATGAGCACGGTCAGCGGTGTCTTCAGCGCATGCGCGAGGTCTTCGGCGCTGCGGCGGGCGCGCACCACCATGCGCTGGTGGTGATCGAGCAGCGCATTGAGCTGGCCGGCCAGCGGCGCGACTTCCTTGACCAGGCCCTGCTGCGGGAAGCGCACGTTCTCGCCGTTGCGGACCTGTCCGGCGATGCGGCCCAGTTCGGCCAGCGGCCGCAGCCCGTAATGCACCTGGGTGACCAGTACGGCGAACCACAGTGCGATCAGCACGGCCAGGGCCAGTGCGGTGCGCTGCCGGAAACTGGCAACCTGGGCATCCAGCTGGCTGCGGTCGGTGGCGACCATGACGATCACCGGTGCGGCGGCGCGCGGCAGGGTCACCTGCTGGGCCAGCACGCGCAGTGATTGCTTCAACGGGCCGGTGGCATCGAAGGCCTGCGCCGGCCCCGGGTGCAGCGCGGTCGGGGCGGCCAGCGCGTCATCCCACAGCGAGCGCGATTGCCCAAGCGGGCGGCCCTGCGCGTCCAGCACCTGCCAGTAGTCGCCGGAGAACACGCGCCGGTAGCGCTCGTCGGCCAGGGTGTCGCGCCAGTGCAGCTGCCCGTTGGCATCGCTCTCGGCCAGTGCCAGCACCGCGATCAGGTCGTTGCCCAGGCGCTCGTCCATCGCGGTGCGTGCCGAGCGCTCGAACATCGCGCCCAGCCACCAGGTGGCCAGCGCGGAGACCAGTACCAGGCCCAGGCCACCGGCCACCAGCAGGCGGGTGCGCAGCGAGCCGGTGGTCATGGCGTCGCCGAGAGGCGGAAGCCCTGCCCGCGGTGGGTGTGGATCAACGCGCTGCCCAGCTTGCGGCGGATCCGCCCGATCAGCACGTCCAGCGTGTTGGAGTCCGGATCGAAGCCGTCCTCGTAGACGTTCTCGCCCAGCCGCGCGCGGCTCAGCACGGTATCGGGGTGATGCATGAAGTAACTGAGGATGCGGTGTTCCTGCGCGCTGAGCGCAAGCGGCGCACCGTCCAGCTCGAAGCGGCCGGCATTGACGTCCAGCACCAGTGGGCCGCACTGCAGGCGCGGATGCGCATGACCGGCGCTGCGGCGGATCAGGGCGCGCAGGCGCAGCAGTAGCTCTTCGGGCTGGAACGGCTTGGTCAGATAATCATCGGCGCCGGCATCGAAGCCGGCCAGTTTGTCGTGCCAGCGGGCGCGGGCGGTCAGTACCAGCACCGGGAAGTCCCGGCCCGCCTGGCGCCAGCGCTCGATCACGCTCAGCCCGTCCAGGCCCGGCAGGCCCAGATCGACCACGGCCGCGGCGATGTCTTCGATCTGGCCCTGGTACTCGGCGTCCCGGCCCTCCGCACTGTGGATGACCACGTAGCCGGCGTCTTCCAGCAGCGTCTGCAGGCGGCGGGCGAGCAGGGCGTCATCTTCGGCAAGCAGCACGCGCATCAGTCTTTTTCCATTTTCAGCAGGCGGCCGGTGGCCGCATCGTAGTCCAGCTCCATCACCACGCCGTCCGGGCCGAGGATCTCGACCTCGTAGGTGTCCTCATCCAGCTCCACTTCGATGAGCTTGCCGGGATAGCGCCGCAGTGCATCGGCCACCACCTGTTCCAGCGGGACGAAACGGCCCTGCCGGACCGCCTGGCGCACGCTGTCCTGCTGGCGGCTGCCACCGTCGAGCACCCGCATCGGGTCCTGCGGGGCCAGGGTCAACAGCAGGGGCAGCATCAGGGACAGGGCGGACATGCGGGCACGCAGGGCAAAGGGCAGGCCACCGGTATACCGGGGATGTCTAAACAGTATCTAACAGTGCCCCTCATGGTCCGGTTAGGCGTGGTGGCCAGACTGGCGGTGCCGGAATGGACCGGCGCCCCCTCAAGGATTCCCATGAAGACGATGATTGCCGCTACCACCCTGGCCGCCGCCCTGTTCGCCACCCCGGCCTTCGCCGCCAACCTGTCCGCCGCCCAGGTGCAGGCCAGGCTCAGCGCGGCCGGCTACACCCAGGTGCACGAACTGGAGCACGATGATGGCGTGTGGGAGGCGGATGTGACCCGCAAGGACGGCACCGTCGATGAAGTGATCATCGATGACACCAAGGGTGAGATCTTCGACCCGCGCGATGGCCGCGCGCTGCTGGATGCCGGGCAGATCCTGGCGCTGGCCGGCAAGGCCGGGCTGACGCAGATCGAGTCGCTCGAGCGCGATGGCGCCACCTGGACGCTGGATGCACGCAATGCCCGCAACCAGCGCGTGGAAGTACGCATGAGCGGTCACGATGGCCGCGTACTGGCCAGCAAGCGCGATGGCTGGTGGGACTGATCCCGCGTCACGGCGCACGGATGCACGAACGGCCGCGTTGCCCCGGCCGTCCGCGTGAGTGTCCCACCGCTGCAGCGCTTACCAGCGCGCCGGGTAATCCCAGTAGCCGGGCCCACGGCCGTAGCCGCCGTAGCCATCGAAACCGTCATAGCCGTACGGGCCGAAGAAGCCCGGGCCCTTGCCTTCGCTCACCCGGATGTTGACGTTGACGTTGCGCGTATTGCCTTCGTCGGACGTGTAGTTCTTGCTCAGGTTGAGCTCGGCGGCGTTGTAATGGGTGTTGCCGAAATTCTTCGCGTAGCCGATGCCGGTGGTGACGCTGCCGTTGACCCGCAGTTTGTCGTCGGTCACGTGGGCGATGCCGTTGGCGGCCCGGTCGGTGGAGCGCCGGCCGGTGCGGTCGCCGTAGAAGGTGCCGGGCGGATCGCCGCGCAGGGACTGGTCGCTCAGGTACTGCAGCGGGGCGTCGGGGATGCTCAGGTCCAGCCCGGTGGCGGACTGCGGGCCGGTGGCGCCTGCGGCAGACTGGGCCAGCGCCACACCGGGCAGGGACAGGCACAGCAGCAGGGGAAGCAGGCGGATCATGAGAGGCTCCGGAGCAGACAGGCGGGACGGCCGACAGCGCTGACGCTAGCAGCCGTAGTTTGAATGATGCCTGTCATGGCGTGCGTTGCAAGGGGAACTCAGCCCAGGCGCTCAAATCCGAACAGCTCGGCCAGCGGATGCCGGCGGCGCTCGATCCGCGACCGCAGCAGCCCGGCGCCGATCATGGAGTAGGTGATGCCGTTGCCGCCGTAGGCCATCGCGAACAGCACCCGCGGCCCCCACTGTGGGTGTGGACCGAAGAAGGGCAGGCCATCGTGGGTCTCGGCGAAGGTGCCGCCCCAGGAGAAGGCCGGCTGCAGCGGCAGGTGCGGAAACAGCTTGGCGGTCTTCTTGAGCAGCTTGCCGGTCTTGCTCTCCACACGCCGGTCGCGCCGCGCCGGGAGATCGATGGCGTCGTCTTCGCCGCCGATCAGCAGCCGGTTTTCGCCGGTACTGCGCAGGTAGAGGTAGGGGCGCGCCGATTCCCAGGCCATCGTTTCACGCAGCGGACCGAGCAGATCCGGGTGGATCGGGTCGGTGATGAAGGCGTAGCTGCTGCGGTTGCGGGCCACCGAGGGCTTCAACCAGCGCTGTCCGGCATAGCCGGTGGCCAGCACCACATGCCGGGCCCGGATGCGTGCACCGCCCAGGGTGGTGGCGGTGACGCCACGCGCGGTGGGGGTGAGCGTGTCGAGCACGGTGCGGTCGTAGACCCCGCAGCCACGCTTGTGCAGCCGCATCAGCAGGCGGTAGGTCAGCCGGTACGGATCGATGCGTGCGGCGAGCGCGCTGAGGATCGCCCCCGGCGCGCGGATGCCGTACTTGTCCGCGACGCTGTCGCTGTCCAGCCAGCGCACGTCGAAACCATGCTTGGCACGCAGCGCGCATTCTTCGGCCAGTACGGCCTGATGCCCACGCTTGCTCGCGTAGTAGAGGCTGGCCATGCGATGGCAATCCACATCGCGGAACGGCGCGGCCACCTCGCAGATGGCCGGAATGGCATCGGCACACGCCTGGTAGGCCCGTACGGCAGCCTCCTCGCCGTAGCGCTGGGCCAGGTCGATCAGGTGGGTGTCGATCTCATACTGCAGCAGCGCGGTGCTGGCCGCCGTGCTGCCCCAGCCGATATCGCGCTGTTCGATCAGCGCCACGTCATGGCCGTGCGCGCACAGCTCGTCGGCGATCAGCGCACCGCTGATACCGCCACCGACCACCAGCACCTCGCAGTTCAGATCGTTTTCCAGCGGTGGAAACGCATGCATCAGGCCGTTGCGCACGGCCCAGAACGGGTAACCGCTCTTCAGATCCATTGCGGCCTCAGGCGGTGGGATGGCCGGTATGCGGGGTCTGGATCAGCTCGGACAGGTCGAAGCCCTGCAGCCGCGCCTGCGCCAGATAATGCTCCTGCGTGGTGCGATCGAGCGTGGGGGTACGTGAGAGCAGCCACAGGTACTTGCGGTCCGGGCTGCCGACCAGCGAGACACTGTAGTCCGGGGCGATCTGGATCACCCAGTAGTCGCCCTTGGTGAAGGGCAGCCAGCGCAGGCCCTTCGGCAGGAAGCTGACCTCCAGCCGCGCGGTGTCGTTATCGACCGGGCAGGCCTCACCGTCGGCTTCCTCGATCTCGTTGCCCATGCGGCAGCGGTTGACCACGGCGACATGGCCATTGTCCTTCAGGCTGTAATGCGCGGACACATCGGTGCAGCCTTCCGGCTCGTGCTTCATGGGCAGGCGGGCGATCTCGTACCAGGTGCCCAGGTAACGCGGCAGCTTGAGGTCGGGAACGGTCTTCAGGTCGGGATGTGTGGTCATGGGCAACGGCTGGTGGGAATGCGATCCCACGATGCCGGGCCTGCTGCCACGGCCGGGTGAAGCCGAGGCGAGTACGGCGTCGAGAACGCTGCGTTGTCGATGCGTCATGCTCCGGCCGCGTGGGCGGCGCTATGCTGGGCAGGGGCGCCATGAGCGCTTCTTTCAACAGCGATGGAGATGCGGATGTACCAGGTGATTCTGCTCAAGAGCGAAACCGGCTTTGCCCGCCAGCAGCGGGAGACCGCCGACGACGTGCTCGACCATGAGGGCGTGACCTATACCCTGCGTGCCGGGCCGCGGCAGCCGCTGCCGACCGATCATGCCTGGGACGAGATCGCGGTCTACGCGCCGGAGGAGATCACCGAAGAAGAGTTCCAGGACTGGTACGCGCGCCTGCAGCCGCAGGTCGAAGAGCTCCGCCTGAAGTACTGAGGGCCGCATACCTGTTCTGAACGGGGCCCGGTTTATAGTCGCGGGCAGGCGCGGTGGTCCGCGCGAACCGTTGGTGCTGGCGTGTCGCTTCGTCATTCTTCGTTTGTGGTGCGGTCGTTGTCGTGGCTGCTGTTGTTCGCCTGGCTCGGCGCCGCGCCGATCGCGCTGGCCCAGGCCGGCGACCCGGATCCGGACCCTGCCAAGCAGTTGACCCAGGCCGAAAAAACCTTCCGGTCGATCAATGACGACCTGGAGGATGCGGCCACCACCGAGACCCTCAAGGCGCTGTCCGACCGCGCGCTGGCCGTCCAGCGCGATGCGGACGGCCTGCAGAGTGCACTGGACCCGCAGCTCAAGCAGGTGGACGCGCGCCTGTCGCAGCTGGGCGAGGTGGCCGAAGGTACCGTCGAGCCACCGGAGGTCAGCCGGCAGCGCAAGGCGCTGAACCAGCAGAAGGCCGATATCAACGCGCAGATCGCCCGCGCCAAGCTGCTTTCGGTGGACGCCAGGCAGCTCGGCGAGCGGATCGAGAAGATGCGGGTCACCCAGTTCAGCGAACAGCTGACCCGCAAGGTCGCCTCGCCGTTGTCGCCGGCGCTGTGGCGCAGCTTCGCCAAGGATGTGCCGGGCGATGTGGATCGCTTGGCGATCCTGTACCACATGGGCGTGGACGCCGCGCGCAAGGCGATCGCCCGGCACGGCTGGACCGCGCCGCTGATCGGCCTGGGCGTGGCCCTGGTGATGTTCTTCCCCCTGCGGCTGTGGCTGCGCGCGCTGGGCCGGCGCTTCGCTGCCTCCGAGCGCGCACCGGATGGCCGCCTGCGTCGCTCCGGGCTGGCGGTGTGGCTGCTGCTGGTCGGCACCCTGCTGCCCGGCCTGGCGGCGGTGGCACTGGTCGAGTCACTGGATGCGATCGGCGCGATCCCGCCGCGCCTGCAGTCGGTGGCCCAGACCTTCGAAGTGGCCACCTTCGTGGCCGCCTTCATCGCTGCGCTCAGTGCCTGCCTGCTGGTGCCCAAGCGGCCGTCGTGGCGGCTGCTGTCGCTGGATGACAGCGCGGCCTGGCGCCTGCGCAAGTACGCCTGGGGCGCGGCCGGCCTGACCTGGCTGAGCATCATGCTGGTCGCCCTGGACCGCGCGGCACGTACCAGCGAAGTCACCACGGTGGCCGTGGATGGGCTGATCGCGCTCACGTACATGGCGTTGATCATCGCGATCCTGGTTTCGCTGGCGCGCATGCACAACCGCCAGGCGGCTGAAGCTGCCGAAGCCGAAGCACGTGCCGATCCCCGCGCTGGTGGCGATGGCAAGGTACGCGGCGCGCCCCGCCGCAGCGGCTGGATCGTGCTCGCGCGCCTGGCCGGCCACATCGCCGTGGCAGCGGCGGTGATCGCCACGCTGCTGGGCTATCTCAACTTCGCGCTGTTCGTGGCCCAGCAGCTGGTCTGGGGCGCGGTGGTGCTGATGGCCGTCTCGCTGCTGCTCAAATTCGCCGATGACCTGGCCACCTGGGCGCTCGCGCCCAGCAGCCGTGCCGGGCAGACCATCGTATTGACCACCGGGCTCAGCGAATCGCGGGTGGAGCAGGCCGGCGTGCTGCTCTCGGCGGTGCTGCGCGTGGGCGTGATCGTGCTCGGCCTGCTGGCGCTGGCCGCACCGTTCGGCAACCTCAACGCCTTCCTCGGGGGATTGGATTCGCTGTCCGGCGGGCTGAAGATCGGCGAGACCACGCTCCGACCGAGCAGCGTGATGTACGCGGTGCTGGTGTTCCTGGTGGTCTGGGCGGTGATGCAGGCGTTCCAGCGCTGGCTGAGCGACACCTACCTGCCGAAAACCGAACTGGATGCCGGTGCACGCAACTCGATCAGCACCGTCACCCGCTATCTCGGCATCATCGCCGCAGTGCTGTGGGGCCTGACCGCGCTGGGCATCGGCTTCGAGAAGCTGGCCCTGGTGGTCAGTGCGCTGTCGGTGGGTATCGGCTTCGGCCTGCAGGCGATCACCCAGAACTTCGTCTCGGGCTTGATCCTGCTGGCCGAGCGGCCGGTCAAGATAGGCGACTGGGTCAAGCTGGGCGACCAGGAAGGGGATATCAAGCGGATCAGCGTGCGTTCGACCGAGATCCAGGTCGGCGACAAATCCACCTTGATCGTGCCCAACTCCGAGCTGATCACCAAGACCATCCGCAACATGACGATGGGCAACGCGCAGGGCCGGATCCAGATCCAGTTCTCGGTGCCGTTGAACACCGACGTGGCCGCGCTGCGGCAGATCCTGCTGGATGCATACACCGATCACCCGGGCGTGCTGAGTGACCCGGCACCGTCGGTGTTCATCGATTCGATCGCCAATGGGCAGATCGCGATCAACAGTTTCGCCTACGTCTCGGGTCCGCGTGCGGTGTACGGCGCACGCAGCGAGCTGTATTTCACGATGCTGCAGAAGTTTGCCGCCGCCGGGATCGCGTTGTCCGCACCGACGGATATCCATCTGGTACGTGACCCGGCGGCAACGCCGGACCCCGACGCATAACAAGGCCGGTAGGTACCGGCCGTTGGCGGGCAGCGTCCTGATCCGGGTAGTGCCGCGATCCAGGTAGTGCCGGCCGCTGGCCGGCAGCGCGCTGATAGAGGTAGCACCGGCCGGCAGCGCCCTGATCCAGGTAGTGCCGGCCGCTGGCCGGCAGCTGCACGATGCAGAGAGAACCGGGAGCCGGCCAGCGGCCGGCACTACCGATACGACCAGCAGACCTGCTAAGGACAGCGGACCCGATACGAACGACGGACCGCCCCCATGCCCGGCGGGAGGGCCGGATCAGCCGCGGTTGCCGCGGCGCGACGGCACCAGCGCGAAGGTATCCACGGCCAGCTTCTCGGCGTGGTTCAACCAGGCGCGCACTTCCAGATCATCCACCTCGTGGTCCAGGCCGAAGCTCAGGTTTATGCGGCCTTCTGCATCGGGCTGCACCCACTGCTGGGCCACCACCACCTTGCGCTGCGAGGAGACGGCTTCGATCCAGAAGCCACGGTCCGGCGACTGCTTGGTCACCAGCTGCACCATGTACTGCCCGGCGCGGGTGCGGCGGCCCTTCTGCGTGATCATGTGCGCCTGGCGGATGCTCGGGCGCGGGCCGTTGAACGGATCCAGCGGGCCATCCACCGCCACGCCACCGCGCAGCTGGTCATCGCGGAAGAGCTTGATGCCCTTGTCCTGGTTGACCAGCATCGCGCACCAGTCGCCATCGGCCGAGCCATCCTCGAACGCAGTGCAGCGATCCACGTAGGCCAGCGTATTGGATGGGTCGGCCAGATCGAACTGCTTGGACGTGTTCTCCAGATACACCGACTTCAGATCCCAATGCTTGTCGTACTCCAGCAGCACCGGCGGCTGCACGTGCTGCAGGCCGATCACCACCTGGTTGTCGTCATCGATGCGCAGCTGGCGGGTCTTGTCGCCCAGCCACAGCGAGCGCGAGAACGCGAGGTAGCGCGGGTAGTCCTTGCCGTTGTCGCGGAACACCGCGGCGCTGGCACTGTCCGAATGCTCCGGATGCAGCAGCGAGCGGCCGAAGCCGATCGAATCGATGGCCGGGTCGATCAGGCTCAGCAGCGTGGCGCCCGAGTCCAGCGTCGAGCCGGCCGGCGCGGTCAGCTGGCGCGGGGCGATGTCCTTGCCCAGGAACAGCAACAGGTTCTCGCGATCCTGCTTGGCCAGGATGTGGCTGAGATCGTTGGGCATGGCCAGGTGATCGGAGGCGATCACGATCAACGTGTCTTCGCCGTACGGACTGGCCTGGATACGATCGACCAGTTTGGCGATCAGCCCGTCGGTGCACTTGAGTGCGTTGAGCATGCCGATGTTGCCGTGCTCGCTCTGGTAACGGGTGCCTTTGCAGGCCACGGGGAGGTGACCGGCGGGATGATGGGTGTCCATGGTCAGCGTGGTGAGCATGAACGGCTCGCCCTTGCGCGAGAGCTGCACGAAGCGGTCGTACGCCTTGTCCAGCAGCACATCATCATGCACGCCCCACGGCGAGAAATGCGCGCGCGTGATCTTCTGCTTCTTGAACCAGGCCAGATCATCCACGGTATCGAAGCCGTGCGTGGCCAGGAACTGGCCCTTGCCCGCGAATTGGCCGTTGGCGCCGCCCAGATAGTGGTTGGTGTAGCCCTGCTGCTTGAGGTAATCGCCGAGGCAGACCGCTTCGGGCAGGAAGCTGCCCATGCGCCCCATGCTGTTCTCATCTTCCTTGGCGGTGGTCAACGGCACGCCGCACATCGAGGAGACCAGGCCGGCGATGGTCCAGCCACCGCCTTCGGCCGAGACCAGCCCGCGCACGTCCAGCGACTGCGCGGCCAGCCGGTTGATGTTGGGCATCAGGTCGGGGAAGGTGGTTTCATTGAGATAGGTGCGTTCCAGGCTTTCGCCGTAGATCCACACGATGTTGCGCGGCTTGGTCAGCGGCTGCTGCGGCACGCGGTACTCGGCCTTGACCATGCTGTAGTCGACCGGGCGCATCTGCTGGTACAGGCGCTGGCCATCGCTGTACAGCGGGCTGACCACGATCGCGACGAACCACATCGCCAGGAAGCCGGCGAAGACTGCCTTGCCGTGTTCGGGTCGGTGCCGGCGACGCAGGCGTGCCAGCAGCAAGGGGGTGAGCGATACCAGCGCCAGTGCGATGAAGCCGGCGATGTAGTACTTGAAGTCGGCGATGCCGGCGCCTTCCATGTCCGCGCCAAGGTGGTACAGGGTGGCGGCATTGAGGCCATCACCGGACAACTTGTTGATCAACCACCACGCACTGAGGGTCAGCAGCAGCAATGACATCAGGCTTGCCTTCCACCACACCCACTTGTCAGATGCGAGGAACAGCCAGGTGAGCAGCAACAGTGACAGCAGCAGGATCCAGAGCATAAGCACTTTTGGCAGTGGAGACAGGTGGTGATGGACGTCATGACGACGTATGTCCCATCCGACCGGCTGTCCCAACCACACATGCATGACAAGCCGATGACCCGATCATGCCTGCACGAACCTGACTGAAATGTTTGTTGAAAACGACAGCGGGATTCACGCATCGCATTGCGGGATGCGACGTAAAACAGGCGTGAAGACGTACGCACGATGCTGCGTTGCATCGCGCGTTACGCGGTGTGTTTTCCCGGTTGTCTGGTGAGCTTTCCCGGTTGTCTGAATGCGTGACGCGCGTGGTGAGCGCGTCAACGATGCCCGCGTTCTTCCTTGGAGCGCGCACGACGATCGAAGATCAGCGCACTGAGGATGATGCCCAATCCGAGAAAAACACCGATCAACATCAAGGTGAACGCGATGGCGGGATAGCCGAACAGATGCCATCCGGTATCGACCTTCATCATCATCGCGGCGGCCAGTATCAGCGCCGCGGTGACGATGCCGGCAGAGACGCGGTTGGCTATCTTCTGCAGGTTCTCCATCAGGCGGGATTCTTCCAGCCCGGTGACCTTCATCTGCAGGCGGTTCTCGGCCAACAGCGCGAGGATGTCGGTCATCTTGCGTGGCCCGTCGCGCAGCAACTGCTGCATCTCCATCGCCTCGCTGGCGAGGTTGGCGGCCGACAGCGATTTCTTCAGGCGCGCGCGCATCACGTGCTGCAGCTGTTTCTCCACGATGCGCCGGGTATCCAGGTCCGGCGACAGCAGCCGGCACACGGTTTCCAGATTCAACAGCGCCTTGCCCAGCAGGCTCAGCTCCGGCGGGGTGCGCAGGCCGCTGGCGGTGGCAATGCGCACCAGGTCCAGCACCACGCGGCCTTCGGAGAAGCTGCTGTTGGCGGCATAGCGCGCGATGATCTGCCCGGTCTCGCGCAGATAGCGTTCTTCATCGAAGAACTCCAGCCGCGTGCTGATGCCGATGATTTCATCGGCGACTTCCTCACCGCGCCCATCCACCGCGGCGAACAACAGTTTGAGCAGGCGCTCGCGCAGGCGCGGCGGCATGTGCGCGACCATGCCCAGGTCGAAGATCGCCAGGCGACCGGCCGGGGTGACGCGCAGATTGCCGGGATGCGGATCGGCGTGGATCTCGCCATGCACGAAGATCTGGTCGACATAGCCGCGGATCAGCGCGGCAGCGAGCGGAGCCATCGGCTGCTCGGTACGGCGCACATCGGGGATCATGTCCACGCGCACGCCCTGCGCCAGCTCCATGGTCAGCACGCGGTGGCTGCAGTAGTCCCAGATCGGCTGTGGCACCCACAGCGGCTTGAACGGCTTGAGATGCTGGCCGAAGCGCTGCAGGTTCTCGGCCTCGGCCTGGTAGTCCAGCTCCTGCATGAGGGTCTTGGCGAATTCATTGAGCCAGTCGCGCAGGCGCACGCGGCGTCCGACCTGGGTGAGATGGTCGGCGGCCAGCGCAAAGCTGCGCAGCACGTCCAGATCCGAGCGCAGCTGGGCGGCGACCTCCGGCTTCTGCACCTTGACCGCCACCTGGCGGCCATCGTGAAGCTCGGCGCGGTGCACCTGGGCGATCGAGGCGCAGCCCAGTGGCACCGGGTCGAAGCTGGCAAACAGCTTGGACACCGACGCGCCCAGTTCCTTTTCGATGATCGCCGCGACGCGCTCGACCGGGATCGGCGCAACGTTCTCCTGCATGCGCTCCAGGGCCGTGGCGAACTCCACCGGCACCATGTCCGGGCGGGTGGAGAGCATCTGGCCCAGCTTGACGAAGGTCGGCCCCAGCGATTCCAGGTCGGTGACGAACTGTTCCGGGTTTCCTTCCGGTGGCACATCGTGGACCGCGCCTGCGTCCAGGTTCATGCCGGAAAATACGCCGGAATTACGGTAGCGCAACAGCAGGCGCAGGATCTGGCTGCGGCGGTTCATGCCCTTGACCAGCGACGGCGAACCGGGAAGGACGGGCGTGGTGTTCAAGCAGGACTCCGGGGCGACGATCACCAGCAGTGTGGCCGGGCGGCAGTGGTGGACTGGTGAATCCGCTCCGGCTACCGCGACAGGGGTCGGATCGGTCAGAATCGGCGCTCCCGCTTCCTCCTTTGGATCCACCATGGCCGGTGCCAGTCTGTTCGCGTTGCTCGATGACATTGCGTCCCTGCTGGACGATGTGTCGGTGCTGACCAAGGTCGCGGCCAAGAAAACCGCCGGCGTGCTCGGCGACGACCTCGCGCTGAACGCCCAGCAGGTGACCGGGGTCAGTGCCAACCGCGAGCTGCCGGTGGTCTGGGCCGTCGCCAAGGGCTCGCTGGTCAACAAGGCGATCCTGGTGCCGGCCGCGCTGGCGATCAGCGCCTGGCTGCCCTGGGCGATCACCCCGCTGATGATGATCGGCGGCGCGTTCCTCTGCTACGAGGGCGTGGAGAAGCTGGCGCACCGCTTCCTGCATTCGCGCGACGAGGATGAGCAGCGCAAGGCCGAGCGGGCCAAGGCCCTGGCCGACGAGAAGGTGGACATGGTCGCGTGGGAGAAGGACAAGGTGAAGGGCGCGATCCGCACCGATTTCATTCTGTCGGCGGAGATCATCGTGCTGTCGCTGGGCGTGGTCTCCAGTGCACCGTTCCTCAACCAGGTCAGCGCGCTGGTGGTGATCGCCCTGGCGATGACGGTGTTCGTCTACGGTCTGGTCGCCGGCATCGTCAAGCTGGACGACCTGGGCCTGTACCTGTCGCGCAAGGGCGCGGCGCTGGCCGCAGTGGGCCGGGGCCTGCTGGTGGCTGCACCGTGGCTGATGAAGTTCCTCTCGGTGGCCGGCACCGCGGCGATGTTCCTGGTCGGCGGCGGCATCCTGGTGCACAGCATCGAACCGCTGCACCACGCCATCCTGGAGATGGGCGGTGACGGCAGCTGGGGCTGGTTGATCAATGCGCTGGGCAACGTGATCGTCGGCGTGGTGATCGGTGCGGTGGTGCTGGCGGCGGTGACCGGGTTCCAGAAGCTGCGCGGGTCCAAGCCCGCGCACTGACGGCCGGCCGGTTCAGGTCGGCGTCCAGCCGCTCAGGGCGTCCAGCTCGGCGCGGGCGCGGGCCAGCCGGCGCCCGGACAGCGCGTCGATTGCGCGCTGCAGCCACGGCGACGCCGGTGCGTGCTGCACCCAGCGGCGGGCAAGGAGCACCGCGGCCAGCATGGCCAGCGCCCCCGCCGCCAGCGAGGCCAGCAGCCACGGTGCGGCCAAGGCCCCCAGGTCCACACCCCAGGCCTGCCAGGCCACCAGGACCGGCACCGCCAGCCACAGCCAGCACCACGGCAGGCCGAGCAGCAGCTCGGTCAATGCGGTGTGCCGGGCAAGCGCGGCCAGCTGCTGCGATTGCTCCACCACCGTGTGTGTCGGCTCCAGCTGCCGGCGGCGATGCAGGCGGGTGATGCTGGCGATGATCACCGCGATGCAATAGGCGTGCAGCGCCATCGCGCTGAGCATCACCGCCAGCGGCGGTTGCTGCCACCACTGGCTCCCGCAGTACACCGCCAATGCCAGCCAGGCCACCAGCTGCAGCCTCTGCCAGAGGCTGAAGAGCCCGAGTTGGCGCTGCACCGCCCGGTGCCGATGGCTGCGCCATGCCTCCAGCGCGAAGGTCTCCTGCGTATCCGCGTGCTGGCTGGTGCTGTTCCACAGCTGCTTGAGGTCATCCGGTTGCATGGTGGGCTCTCAGTCGGTGGGATTCAGGCGCGTGCGCAGCTGCTGGCGCAGGCGGTGCAGGCGGGTAGAGACATTGGCGACGCTGATGCCCAGCACTTCAGCGATCTGCCGATGGTCGTGATCGTCCAGGTGCAGCAGCATCAGCGCACGATCCAGCGGCGGCAGCGCGTGGATGGCGACCTCCAGCTGGTGCAGCGCGTGACGCTGCTCGGGCGGCGCGCTTTCGTCGGCGGCGGGCAGGTCGTCGTCCAGCGCGGCGTGGTGGCGCTGCCGATGCTGCTGCCGGCGCCATTGCGAGATCGCCACGTTGAGCGCCACCCGGTACAGCCAGGTCGAGAAACGCGCCCGCGCCGGGTCGAACGCCTCGAAGGCCGCCCAGGCCTGCACGCTGATCTCCTGGACCAGATCCAGCCGGTCCTCGTGCTGCGGGCAATAGCCGCGCGCCACCTTCAGCACGATGCCGCGGTGCTGCTCCAGCAGCGCGGCGAAGCGCGGGCGCAGATCGGTGTCGGTGGCGGGCAGTGTCATGTCCATACCCGGATGATTCGCGCCGCTGCGCCGAATATCACAGGCGCAGGCTCAGCGCGGCGGCTCGGCCGCCAGTACCCGGTTCTTGCCGACCCGCTTGGCCGCATACAGCGACGCATCGGCGCGCCGCAGCAGCGCCTCGGCCGGCTCGCCCGGTTGCCACTGCGCCAGCCCGGCACTGAAATGCACCGGCACGCGCTGTTCGTCCAGCGGCAGCGGCCGCTGTGCCAATGAGCGCTGCAGCCGCAGCAGGGTGGACATGCTGTCGGCCGCCGGGGTTTCCGGCAACAGCAGGACGAACTCGTCGCCACCGAGCCGGGCGATGGCATCGCTGCTGCGCAGGTGCAGCTGGCAGACGCTCACCAGGTGGCGGAGTACCGCATCGCCACCGGCATGGCCGTGCAGGGTGTTGGTCTGGTGGAAATCGTCCAGGTCGAGCAGCGCCAGCGCCAGTGGATGGCCGTGGCGTGCGGCGCGCGCCAGCTCGCGCTCCAGCAGCTCGTCCAGACCGCGCCGGTTGAGCGCACCAGTCAGCGGGTCGGTACGGATCAACCCGGACACCTCGCGCAGCTCCTGCTCCAGTTCGGCGATGCGCTGTTCGGCCTGTTCCACTTCGCGGCGTGCATTGCCCAGGTGGTCGCGCGCCTGCAGCGCCTGGTCCTGCACGCGCCCGGTGTCCTGCAGCACATCCTGCAGCAGCTGGTTGAGGTCGGCGATGCTGCGCGCTTCCTTCAGGGCCAGCGCGTAGCTGCTGATCCGGTCGTGGTACTCGCCGGTGCTCACCGCCATGCCGTCCAGGCGCTCGATGAAGCCACCCATGACGTTCTTCATCGCCGCCTTGGATTCAACGATGCCCTGCTTGAGCAGCCCCTGCTTGTAGATCACCTCGCGCAGGTTGGCGCGCGCCTGTTCGACCGAATCGCGATCCAGCGGGCCGCCGATCAGCGAACGCACCGCATGGACCTGGCCGTGCAGCCAACTGCTGTCATCCAGCAGCTCGCTGATGTTGTCCAACAGCAGATCGAACAGACTCAGCAGCAGCTCCTGCTGCTCCTGCCAGCCGTCGCTGCGCACGCCGATCTGGTGCGAGAGCTCGCGCAGCCGCTGTTCGATCGGCTGCAGCGGCTGGCCAGGATGCCAGTGGCGCAGTTCACCGGCCAGCTGCACCGGCTCCTCGCGCAGCTCGGGCATGTTCTGCAGCAGGCTGGCCACGGTCACCCCGACGGTGTGCCGCAGCAGCTCGCGCAGGCGCAGGCTGTCAGGCTGGCCGTCGGGCGTTTCCTGCTCGATGGTGCGGATGTACTTGTCGATCAGCTGGCGCATCGCGCGGCCATAGCTCACCCAGTCCGCGCTGCGCTGCGCCGACTGCAGGCGCAGGCCCATGTCGCCCAGCTCGCCGGGCAGGGTGGACATGCCATTGGCGAACGCAGCCAGCAGCGGCTCGGGCGCATTGATGCCGGCGAACAGCCGCTGCAGCATCGCGCTGCTGCCGCCTTTGGGCCCGGGCGCCGGCTCGCTGGCGGTCTCCACCCCGGTGCCCACGCTCTGTCGCCGCGACAGCAGCCGCCCGACGGCGGTGCCGGGGCGGGGGGAAGCGTCGTGCGGGTCCGTCATGCGGCAGGTCCTTGGCAGTGACCGGCGAGGTGCGCCGGGGCGAGGGGAGGTGGCAACAGTATCGGCGCGGGGCACGCCGGCTTGAACGCGGGGCCCGCTACGCCCGATATGCCACGATGGTAGGCAATCTGACCGCAGGAGCGTGCGATGAAGGTGATGCTGGTAGGCGCGACCGGACTGGTCGGGGGCCATGTGCTGCGGCAACTGCTGGATGACCCGCGTTGCGATGCGGTGATCGCCCCGACCCGCCGCGCGCTGAAGACCACGGATGCAGCGCTGCTCAACCCGGTGGTGGACTTCGCGCAGCTGCCGGCCGGGGCCGACTGGTGGGCGGTGGATGCCGTGATCTGTGCGCTTGGCACCACGATCAAACAGGCCGGCAGCCAGGAGGCCTTCGCACGGGTCGACCATGATTTCCCGCTGGCCGTGGCGCGGCTGGCGCGTGCCCACGGTGCGCATGCCTTCGCATTGAACTCGGCGATGGGCGCCGACCCGGGCTCGCGGATCTTCTACAACCAGGTCAAAGGACGGTTGGAGCAGGACCTGCGGGCGCTGGGCTACCCCTCGCTGACCCTGGTCCGGCCCGGGCTGATCGGCGGTGAGCGTGCCGAACGGCGTACCGGCGAGCATCTGGCCAGCGTGGTGCTCGGCGTGCTCGGCCCGGTGCTGCCGCGCGCCTGGCGGATCAATCCGGCCGGGAACATCGCCGCCGCGCTGGTCGAGGCGGCGTTGGTGCCCACGCCCGGCGTCAGGATCGTGGGTTCGGCCGACCTGGCGGAGCGGTGAGCCGCTGACGGCCGGATGCGCGGCGACCCGGTCACTGCGCTACCCTTTCAGCCCCTTTAGCGGTCCCTGCCATGTCCGTCGACAAGAACCAACGCGATCTCGAAGCCGGTATCCACACCGATCTGGAGGGGCGGCTGACCTACGGCGGCTACCTGCGCCTGGACCAGCTGCTGTCGGCCCAGCAGCCGCTGTCCAACCCGCCGCACCACGACGAAATGCTGTTCATCATCCAGCACCAGACCTCCGAGCTGTGGCTGAAACTGCTGGCGCACGAACTGCGCGCGGCGATCGGGTTCCTGCAGCGCGACGAGGTCTGGCAGTGCCGCAAGGTGCTGGCGCGCAGCAAGCAGGTGCTGCGCCAGCTGACCGAGCAGTGGTCGGTGCTGGAAACGCTGACGCCTTCGGAGTACATGGGCTTCCGCGATGTGCTGGGCCCGTCCTCGGGCTTCCAGTCGCTGCAGTACCGTTACATCGAGTTCCTGCTGGGCAACAAGAACGCGCAGATGCTGCAGGTGTTCTCGCACGACCCGGCCGGCCAGGCCCAGCTGCAGGAGGTGCTTGATGCCCCCAGCCTGTATGAGGAGTTCCTGCGCTACCTGGCCCGCTTCGGCCACCCGGTCCCGGCCGGCTACCAGGGCCGCGACTGGCAGCAGCCGCACGTGGCCGACGACGCCCTGCACCCGGTGTTCGAGCGGATCTACCAGAATACCGACCGCTTCTGGCGGGAGTATTCGCTGTGCGAGGACCTCGTCGATCTGGAGACCGCCTTCCAGCTGTGGCGCTTCCGCCACATGCGCACGGTGATGCGGGTGATCGGGTTCAAGCGCGGTACCGGCGGCTCCAGCGGGGTCGGCTTCCTGCGCCAGGCGCTGGAGCTGACCTTCTTCCCGGAGCTGTTCCAGGTGCGCACCACGATCCGCAACGACGACCCGATGCCGCCGGACGCCTGATCGGACATCGGCCGCAATAAGCCTATTCATATTTACCTGCCCCATCCGCCGTAGGGTGCGGCAGGCCCCGCCGTTGCTGCGCTGCCGGTCTCTGGCCGGAAGTTGCAGATGCAAGTTCAGCGACCATGCTGCCAGCGGTACACATCAGCGTGTATTTGACGTGAACGTGGTTGGTCTGGGATTCTCCCGCGCTGCTTTCGCACATCGGACGTGCATGTCTTCCACCGAACCCAGGAATCCCGCATGAGCGTAGACGCCGCCGCGAAATCCGTTCCCGATCCGGCGCTGCCGGAGTTCAAGACCACGCTGGGCCATCCGCGCCCGTTGTGGATGCTGTTCATGACCGAATTCTGGGAACGCTTTGCGTTCTACGGGATCCGCTGGGCCCTGGTGCTGTACATCGTCGCGCAGTTCTTCGACGGTGATTCGGCCGGCCAGGCCGCGGCCAGCCGGACCTACGGCGCCTACCTGGCGCTGGTCTACGCCGCCGCCATCTTCGGTGGCTACGTCGCCGACCGGGTGCTGGGCTACCAGCGTTCCATCCTGACCGGCGCGGTGATCATGGCTGCCGGCCTGTTCATGGTCGCGATGCCCAACAAGGAAATCTTCGAGCTGGGCCTGGCCACGATCATCATCGGCAACGGCCTGTTCAAGCCCAACATCTCGACCATGGTCGGCAAGCTGTACGGCCTGAAGGATGAGCGCCGCGACTCGGGCTTCACCATCTTCTACATGGGCATCAACATCGGCGCGATGATCGCCCCGGTGCTGACCCAGTACCTGGCCGAGCGCGTGTTCGGCACGCAGGCGATGCCGTCCTACAAGATGGTCTTCATCGCCTCGGGCATTGGCATGCTGATCAGCCTGGCCTGGTTCTACGTCGGCCGTGCCGGCCTGAAGGGCATTGGCGCCCCGCCGGCCGGTGCCGAAGGCTACGGCCGCATCGTGATGGTGTTCATCGGCGCGATCGTGGCGATCCCGGTGGCCTTCTTCCTGCTCTCCACCGGCGCCACCGCGCTGGCGTGGATCCTGGGTGTGATGTTCATCGCCCTGGCGATCCTGCTGCTGGTCGAAGGCATCCGCGAAGGCAAGGTCCAGCGTGACCGCGTGATCGCGATGCTGATCATCTTCACCTTCAACGTGATGTTCTGGATGTTCTTCGAACAGGCCGGCAGCTCGTTCACCTTCCTGGCCGACAACATCGTCAACCGCAACCTGGGCGGCTGGGAATTCCCGACCGCCTGGTTCCAGTCGGTCAACTCGGTGGCGATCATCACCCTGGCCCCGATCATTGCCTGGATCTGGATCAAGCTGGGCCGCGCCAACCCGTCCATCCCGCGCAAGTTCGGCCTGGGCCTGCTGTTCAACGGCGCGGCGTTCGCGCTGCTGATGGTGGCGCTGTCGAGCATGGTCGTGGACGGCAAGATTCCGTTCTGGACGCTGTTCATGGTCTACGTCATCCAGTCCATCGGTGAGCTGTGCCTGTCGCCGATCGGTCTGTCGATGGTGACCAAGCTGGCCCCGGTGCGCCTGGTCGGCTTCGGCATGGGCGGCTGGTTCCTGTCCACCGGCATCGGCAACAACATGTCCGGCATCTTCGCCGGCGTGGTCAGCGGCGAAGGCGGCATGACCGTGGAATCGGCCCTGAAGGGTTACACCTTCGGCTTCTGGGCGTTGATCATTTCCGGCGTGGTGCTGTTCCTGGTCGCCCCGCTGATCAACAAGCTGATGCACGGCGTCAAGTGAGGACCGCGATGCGCATGAAAGCAGCGGCAATGTCGATGATCGTGGCCGGCCTGCTGGCCGCCTGTTCGCCGTCGTCGGCGCCCACCACTGCGCCTGCGCAGCCGCTGGACACCTCCGAGCAGAAAACCCCGGTCGCCGATCCCGGCGCACCGGTGGCCTCGGGCAACACCCCGGCCGCGGCGGACATCGCCGCGATCGCGGCGCTCAACGCCCAGTTCGATCCTGCGCGTGATCCGGTCGCCGATCTGGCCACGGCCAAAGTCGAGGCCCAGCGCGGTGGCAAGCGGATCATCCTGGATGTGGGCGGCGAGTGGTGCCCGTGGTGCCATCTGATGGACGGGTTCATCGAAGGCGATGCGGAGATCCGCAGCTTCCGCGATGCCAACTACGTCTGGATGAAGGTCAACTACAGCGAAGAAAACGAGAACGCGGCGTTCCTGTCGCAGTTCCCGGCAGTGAAGGGCTACCCGCACCTGTTCGTGCTCGACGCCGACGGCACGCTGCTGCACTCGCAGTTCACCGGCGAGCTGGAAGCGGACAAGGGGCAGAAAAAGGGCTACGACCGTGGCCGCTTCTTCGCCTTCATGAAGCAATGGGCGCCACCCAAGGCGTCGTGACTGAACAGGCCGCGGATTCCGCGGCCTTTTCTTTTGCGCTCAATTTGTCGGCCACCCTGCCGCTACCTCCAAGGACCTCATGCCGCGCTGTTCGTGGCGGGCAACCGACGGAATTGGACGCATGCAGCCGGGCACCAGTGACACCCCCACCGATGTTTCCCTCGATGCGCCCGCCGGCGTGAGCCTGCCGTCGGTCGATGTGCTGCTGGACGACCAGACCGCGCCGGATGCGCTCGATGGCGAGGGCGGGACGCCGGCGCCGGGTGCGATCCGCTACCGCCTGCCGATGGTCTCCGTGCCCGGCAACGTGCTGCTCAAGGCCGCGGTGCAGAAACTGGTCGAGCAGAAGGCGCAGCTGGACGCGCTGGCACGCCAGGGCAGCCTGATCGGCCTGATCCCGGCCGAGTGGCAGGGTAGCGGCCTGCGCGGGGTGGACCTGCAGGGCTTCGTGCTGAGCGTGGTCCCGTTCCTGCACAACGCCAGCAAGGACGAAACCGCCCCGGCGCGCGTGCCGCTCAAGCATGTACTCGGTGATGCCGGCCGCTGGGACCAGCACGACGTCGAAGAACCCAAATCGCTGGCGTTCTTCCTGGCCAGCGACGATCGCGCCAGTGCCGGTACGAAGGACCCTGCCGAGGTGTATCTGGTCGGCGCGCTCGGCCTGGCCTGGGCGCACGAGGGGCGTACCCGCCCCGGCTTCCTGCGTGCGATGGGCTACGGCAGCATGGCCGCGCGCGTGCACCTGCTGCCGTACCCGGCGCCGGCGCAGCTGGCGCTGTACAGCGTGACCGCGCACGGGGTGACGCAGCTCTGGTGCGTGCTGGATCGCCGCAAGGTGCGCCCGCTGCTGGCGCCGTGGCTCAGCGTGCCGCTGCTGACCGCCTATGGGGTCACCCCCCCGCAGACCTGGCCGACCAGCTTCCCGGCGGTCGATGAGGTGGCCGCGGTGCTGGCCGCCGCACGTGGTGGCAAGGGCCCGGTCGAAGCGGACCTGGGCAAGGTGGCCGCCAAGGTTGCCCAGGACGCCTCCGGCGAAGCCTGGATGCCGGTCAGCCTGCTCCAGGTCGGCACCTGGTCACCGCGCTGGCGCTACTTCATGGCGACCTTCATCGGTCTGCCATCCCTGTTGCTGGTGGTGGCCGCGCTGGCCTTGCCGGGGGCGATCGAAGCGGCCGCCGTGGCGGCCTCGCTGGGGTTCGCCGGCGGTGCCATCGGCGCCCTGGCCGCGCCCTGGGTGCATGCGCGGCGCAAACACCTGAACTGAGGCGCTACTCGTCCATCCGCTGCAGGCCTTCGCCGGCCAGGCGCAGGATCAGCGTTTCCAGCATCTGTTCTTCTTCCTCGCTGAGCACGGACATCAGCTTGCGGGTGATGTCGATCACCAGCGGGGCGATGGTTTCGTACACCTCGAAACCGGCCGCCGACAGCGCCAGCACCGAGCGGCGCCGGTCGTCGCCATGGGTTTCACGCTTGATGAAGCCCCGTTCGAGCAGTCTGGCCACGGCGCGGCTGACCGCGACCTTGTCCATCGCGGTGCGATCGGACACCTCGCTGGCCGACGAGCCCGGGTACAGCGCCAGGACCGTGATCACCCGCCACTCGGGGATCGCCAGCCCATAACGGTCCCCATACAGCTTGGCGATGTTGCCGCTGACACGGTTGGACAGAACGCTCAGCCGGTACGGCAGGAACTGCTCCAGATCGAGCAGGGCGTGCGACGCGCGGATGCTGTGACTGCTGGGATCGGGCGGGCTCATGTTGCGGTGCACCTTGATGGTGGTTTCATGTGAAACTATAACCTACGTTCCGGACTCCGCATTCTCGCGGGTCTGCCTTCCTACCGCACCTGGTTTTTTCCGATGCGGACTGCTTTGGAGCCACAGCATGACCAGCCAAACGAGCACCGCGTCCTACGCACCCGATCCGGGCATGCAGGTCACCACCTTCGAAAACCCGATGGGCATCGATGGGTTCGAGTTCGTCGAGTTCGCCGCCCCGGCCGGCCGTGGCGCCGAACTGCACGACTATTTCCGCAAGATGGGCTTCACCGCCGTGCTGCGCCACAAGCAGCGTGCGATCACAGTCTATCGCCAGGGCGACGTGAACTTCCTGGTCAATGAAGAGCCGGACTCGTTCGCCTCGGATTTCGCCGAGAAGCACGGCCCGTGCGCCTGCGGTTTCGCGATCCGCTTCAAGAAGCCGGGCGACGAGGTCTACCAGATGGCCCTGGGCAACGGCGCCGAAGCGATCGACTTCAAGCCTGACACCCGCGCCGTCGCCGCCCCGATCATCAAGGGCATCGGCGACTGCATGCTGTACCTGGTCGACCGTTATGGCGCCAACGGCAGCATGTTCGATACCGATTACGCGCCGATCGAGGGCGTGGACCCGCGCCCGAAGGGCTTCGGGCTGACCTTCATCGATCACCTGACCCACAACCTGTACTTCGGCAACATGCAGCAGTGGTCGGACTACTACGAGCGGCTGTTCAACTTCCGCGAGATCCGCTACTTCGACATCAAGGGCCTCAAGACCGGCCTGGTGTCCAAGGCGATGACCGCGCCGGATGGCATCGTGCGCATCCCGCTCAACGAATCCTCCGATCCGAAGAGCCAGATCAACGAATACCTCGACGCTTACAAGGGCGAGGGCATCCAGCACATCGCCTGCTTCACCGAGAACATCTACGAGACCGTGGAAGCGATGCGCGCCCAGGGCGTGGAGTTCCTGGACACGCCGGAGACGTATTTCGACGTGATCGACATGCGCGTGCCCAACCACGGTGAAGACGTGGCCCGGCTGGCGAAGAACAAGATCCTGATCGATGCTGATCCGGAGACCAAGCAGCGCAAGCTGCTGCAGATCTTCACCACCAACTGCATCGGCCCGATCTTCTTCGAGATCATCCAGCGCAAGGGCAACGAAGGGTTCGGCGAAGGCAACTTCACCGCGCTGTTCGAGAGCATCGAGCGCGACCAGATGAAGCGCGGCGTGCTGTAAGACGCGCGCTGTAACGCACCGGCAGCCGCCCGCGTTACGCTGCAACGATGGCATCGGCGTCCGCGCCGGTGCCATCGGCTGTACTCCCTTGCCATCCACGCCTCCGGCGGAGCAGGACCATGAACAACCCGATGTCATCGCGCGGCTACCAGACCGGTTTCGGCAACGAGTTCGCCACCGAGGCGGTGCCTGGTGCGCTGCCGGTGGGGCAGAACTCCCCGCAGCGTGTCGCCCATGGCCTGTATGCCGAACAGCTGTCCGGCACCGCATTCACCGCGCCGCGCGGCAGCAACCGCCGCAGCTGGGTGTACCGCATCCGCCCCGCGGTGACCCACGGTGAGTTCACCCCCTTCGCCCAGCCGCACCTGCACGGTGACTTCGCGCAGGGTGCGGTCTCGCCCAACCAGCTGCGCTGGGATCCGTTGCCGCTGCCCGGTACGCCCACGGATTTCGTCGAGGGGCTGTACACGATGGGCGGCAACGGCTCGCCCGACGCCCACCATGGCGTGGGCATCCACCTGTATGCGGCCAACCGCGACATGCAGGGCCGCTACTTCTACAACGCCGATGGCGAGCTGCTGATCGTTCCGCAGCTCGGCCGCCTGCGCCTGCTCACCGAAATGGGCGTGATCGAGATCGAACCGCAGCAGATCGCGGTGATCCCGCGTGGCGTGCGCTTCCGGGTCGAACTGCCCGATGGCGATGCACGCGGCTACGTCTGCGAGAACTTCGGCGCCCTGCTGAAGCTGCCCGACCTGGGCCCGATCGGGTCCAATGGCCTGGCCAATCCGCGCGACTTCGAGACGCCCCACGCCGCATTCGAGAACGTCGATGGCGCGTTCGAACTGATCGCCAAGTTCGAGGGCCAGCTATGGCGCGCGGACATCGATCATTCGCCGCTGGACGTGGTCGCCTGGCACGGCAACTACGCGCCGTACCGCTATGACCTGCGCCGCTTCAACACGATCGGCTCGATCAGCCATGACCACCCCGATCCGTCGATCTTCCTGGTGCTGCATTCGCCCAGTGATACGCCGGGCACCAGCAACATGGATTTCGCGATCTTCCCGCCGCGTTGGCTGGTCGCGCAGAACACGTTCCGCCCGCCGTGGTTCCACCGCAACATCGCCAGCGAGTTCATGGGCCTGATCCACGGTGCCTACGATGCGAAGGCCGAAGGCTTCGTGCCGGGCGGTGCTTCACTGCACAACTGCATGAGCGGCCACGGCCCGGACGCGGCGACCTTCGAGAAGGCCTCCGCCGCCGACCTGAGCAGACCGGACGTGATCAAGGACACCATGGCCTTCATGTTCGAAACCCGCGGCGTGATCCGCCCGACCGCCCAGGCCATGGCGGCAGCGCACCGCCAGCGCGGGTACCAGCACTGCTGGCAGGGCTTGAAGGCGAATTTCTCGGGGTAGGCAGCCTCAAACCGCCGCGATCTGGAACCGCTCGGCATGCGCCGTCGGCAGCACCTCCAGCAACCGCTGCCGCACCCGTCCGGCGTAGCCGGTCGAGGTCAGCCCGGGCAGCGCCTCCAGCGCGGCGTGCAGTGCGGCCATGACCGCGTCGTCGCTGCGGGCCTGCTGCAGGGTGTGGAACAGCGCCGCCGCCTGCGGATGGCGCTGCAGTTCCAGGATGTCGAGCAGGTAGATCCGCGCGGCGACCAGCGAGCGGCGGCGTTCGGTCACCGGCGCCAGCGCCGCGGTCGGCATCACGCTGGGTGCGGGCGCGGCGGGCGCGGCAACGGTGACCTCCGCGGCCGCACTGGACACCAGATACCCGGTCTGGATCAGCTGGATCACCATCGCCGGGGTCTCCGGGCCCACCAGCTGGCCCAGCTGGACCAGGTCACGCTGGCCGTCGCACAGGATCAACAGCCGGCGCTGGCGCATGTCCAGCGGAGCGCGGTGGGCCTGCAGCGCGGTGCGGGCAAGGTCGGTCTTCTGCGGTTGCATGGGGGCGGGGTCGATGCGGTGCAGGCCGAGCCTGAACGCGGCAGGTGAAACGCCGATGACAACGACAGTGTGCATGCCGCCCACACGGCGCACGCGCTAGGCTGCGCCCATTCACCGGGAGATGCAGGCATGAAACAGCTGGGAAGCGTGATGGCACTGGGGATGGTGCTCGCCTTGGCCGCGTGCGGACGCGCGCCGGAAACCCCGTCCAGCGACGCCGAGGCAGCGGTGCCTGCGCCGGCGGCGTACACCGCGCCCAGCGCGCCCGCCACGGCGGCATCGGGCACGCCAACAGCGGGGCCGGCACGCCTGGACGGCTACGGCCCCGTCGCGTTGGGCAGTACGCTGGAGGAGGTCCGCGCGGCCTGGAAAGAACCGCTGCAGGGCGAGGTCGCCGACGACTACTGCCATGCGCTGCGACCCGAAGGCGCACAGGCCGAGGACGTCATTTTCATGATCGAGGGCAAGCGCCTGGTCCGCTATGACGTGCGCAACGACCGCACCGTCGCCCCCGGTGGCGGCAAGGTCGGCATGTCGCTGGGCCAGCTGCAGACGCTGTACCCCGACCGCGGCGATCTGACCCCGCACAAGTACGACGCGCAGGGCCACAACCTGCGCGTGCGCCCGGCGGCCGAGGGCGGTGCGCTGATCAACTTCGAGATCAACGGCGATGGCAACGTGACCGCGTGGCGCGTTGGCAAGACACCGCAGGTCGACTACGTGGAAGGCTGTTCCTGAGCCACCGCTACCGTCCTGGCCCGGGTGCCGGGGCGGGCGTTCACCGTTCGGGCCGGGCGGGCCCTAGAATCGGCCCACATCCGTCACCGGGGAGCACCAGATGATCGCTGCCACTGTTTGGTTCGTGCTGGGCCTGGTGCTGTTGGCACTGGGCGGGGACAGCATCGTCCGTGCCGCCTCCGGGCTGGCCCAGCGCTTTGGCGCCTCACCGTTCGTGGCCGGGTTGCTGCTGGTGGCCTTCGGCACCTCGCTGCCGGAACTGGTGGTCAACGCCCGCGCCTTCGTGGTCGGGGCGGAAGAACTCGCGCTGGGCAACGCGGTGGGCAGCAACATCGTCAATGTCGGCCTGACCCTGGGGCTGGCGGCGCTGGCCGCACCGCTGCTGGTCCGTGCGCGCCTGCTCTCGCCGCTGCTGGTGTGCCTGGCGGCGGCAAGCCTGCTGCTGATCCTGTTCGGCCTGGATGGCGTCATCGCGCGCTGGGAAGGGGCGGTTCTGCTGCTCGCCTTCGTCGGGCTGCTGGTGTTCCTGCTGCGCCGTGCGCGGTTGGAATCCGAGCCGGTGCGCGAGGCCATCGCCGGCTATGCCATGACCCGCACCGGGCTGTTCCTGAACCTCCTGCGGCTGCTGTTCGCGGCGCTCTGCCTGTATGTCGGCGCGCGCTGGGTTGTGCAGGCCGCGCCGGTGTTCGGCGCCGGGCTGGGCTGGTCGCCGTTGCTGGTTGGCCTGTTGCCGGTGGCGATCGGCACCGCATTGCCCGAAGTGGCGGCGGCGATCGCGGCGGCGCGGCGTGGGCAGGGTGACATGGTGCTGGGCCATGTGATCGGCTCGAGCCTGTTCAACCTGCTGGTGGTGGTCGGCGGCATGGCCGCGCTGCGCCCGCTGGCGCTGCCCGCATCGTTCGTGAAACTGGAGCTGCCGGCGGCGATCGCCTTCGTGCTGGTGCTCTACCCGATGCTGCGCGGTGATCTGACGATCAGCCGGCGTGAGGGCGCGGTGCTGGTGGTGGCCTTCGTCGGCTGGATCGCGCTCGAGCTGGCGTTGATCGGCAGCGTGTGAGGTTGATGGCCAACTGTTGAAGCAGCCGGCCAGCCGCCGGCGCTACCGTTTCGCAGGCTGGTTGCAGCCGGCCAAAGGTCGGCCCTGCCGTTTTGCAGGCGTGTTGCAGCCGACCAACGGTCGGCTCTACTGGCTGTCCCGGGAAACGGGGGCCTTGGCATCGTCGGTCTCGTCTGCGCGGCGCGGTTCCGGCGGCGGCAGCTGTTCTTCCTTGGCGGTCTTGTGCCCGGGCAGCTCTGGCCGGGTTTCCATCAGCAGCGACAACGCGGCCTTGGCCATCATGTGCGCACTGATCGGTGCGGTGATGAACAGGAACACGGTGATCAGCAGTTCGCGCGGCTGCGGGTCTTCGCCGAGGAAGATGTGGTAACAGACCGAGCCGACCAGCACGCAGCCCACGCCCAGCGTGCTGGCCTTGGTCGGTGCGTGCAGGCGCTTGAAGAAGGTCGAAAGCTTCACCAGGCCGAGCGCGCCGACCAGGATGAAGAAGCAGCCGAACAGCAGCAGGATCGACAGCACGATCTGGATGAAGGTGATCATTCGACGATGTCCCGGCGCAGCACGAACTTGCTCAGCACCACCGTGCTGCCGAAGCCGAGCATGGCGATGATCAGCGCGGCTTCGAAATACACCGCCGAGTTGAGGTACATGCCGAACAGCATCAGCTCGGCGATCGCCGTCACCGACAGCGTGTCCAGGGCGAGGATGCGGTCGGGCACGGTCGGGCCGCGCAGCAGGCGCCAGGTGGCCAGCAGCATGGCCAGGCCGACCACGTGCATGCACACCACCATCGTGGTCTGGATGAACATGTATCCGGTCATGGGAAGATCTCCATCAGCGGGGCTTCGTAGCGGGATTTGATCTGCCGGATCAGCGCATCCGGATCATCCAGATGCAGCACGTGCACCAGCAGATACCTGCGGTCATCGGACAAGGCCGCCGACACCGTGCCCGGGGTCAGCGTGATCATGCTGGTCAACGCGGCGATGCCGTGGATGTTGGCGATATCCAGCGGCAGCCAGATGAAGCCGGGGTGGATGCGGCGCTCCGGCCCCAGCACCTGGATCGCGACCCGGATGTTGGAGATCAGGATGTCCCACAGGGTCACGAACAACAGCTTGGGGAGGGGCTTGAGCGAGCCGATCCGCGCGAACTCGCGGTCCAGCCGGGCGGCGAACAGCGGCACCACCACGCCCAGGATCATGCCGAGCACGAACTGGCCCAGGGTGAAGCTGTCGGACATCAGCAGCCAGAACACCACGACCATCACGCTCAGCGAGGGCGAGGGCAGCACGCGTTTGTAGAGGGAAGGCTTGCGCGTCATGGCTGGCGGATCTCCGGCGTGGTGGCGCGCAGCTCACCCACGTAGTCCTGCGGCTGCAGCAGCTGGGTGGCCATCGCATCGGTGTGCTGCATCAGCGGGCCGGCGAACACGCTCATCGCGATGCCATAGCTGAGCAGCAGCGCGGCGGCGAACAATTCCACGGTGCGCGTGGGCGCCTTGCGCGGCTTGGGTGCGCCTTCTTCGACCACCGGCACGCGCCAGAACAGGCGGATGCCGCCGCGGGTCAGGCCGACGATGACCATCAGGCTGCTGCCCAGCACGGCGGCCCAGACTGCCCAGGTGTACTGCGCGGGCATCCCGGCCAGCAGCGCAGCCTTGGCCAGGAAGCCGGACAGCGGCGGCAGGCCCGCGACCGACACCGCACCGATCAGGAACAGTACCGCAGGCGTTTCCTTGCCCGGCATCGGCGCGATGACTTCCTTGCGATCGCTGGCACCGCCGCGGCGGCGGCGGATCAGATCGGCAATGAGGAACAGTGCGGCGGCCACGAAGGTGCTGTGCGGCAGGTAGTAGAGGCCGGCCGAGAGCACTTCGGGCGTACGCACCGAGAAGGCGATGAACAGCGTCGCTGCCGAGACCACCACCAGGTAGGAGATCAGCACGCGCAGGCGTGCCGCAGCGAGCACGCCCAGGCCGCCCAGCACGAGGGTGGCCACACCGGCCCAGAGCAGCCACTGGCTGCCGTAGCCGGCCATCGGTCCGGCACCCTCGCCGAACCACAGCGTGCTGACCCGCAGCACCGCGTACAGGCCGACCTTGGTCATGATCGCGAACAGCGCCGCCACCGCCGCCGGCGCACGCGCATACGCTTCGGGCAGCCACAGATACAGCGGCATCAGCGCGGCCTTGCTGCAGAACACCAGCAGCAACAGCCCCATGGTCGCCTTGACCAGGGTCAGGTGCGAGGCCGGCACTTCAGCGATGCGCTGGGACAGTTCGGCCATGTTGAGCGAGCCCAGCGAGGCGTACAGCAGGCCGAGTGCGATCAGGAACAGGGTCGAGGCGGTGACGTTGAACACCACGTAGTGCAGGCCGATGCGCATGCGCAGGCCGCGCCCGCCGCTGAGCAGCAGGCCGTAGGAGGCGATCAGCATCACCTCGAAGAACACGAACAGATTGAAGATGTCGCCGGTCAGGAACGCGCCGTTCAGGCCGACCAGCTGGAACTGGAACAGCGCATGGAAGTGCGGCGCGCGCCGGTCCCAGCCCGAGCAGGCGTGCAGCAGGCAGGGGATGGCCAGCAGCAGGGTGGTCACCAGCATCCATGCCGAGAGGCGGTCGGCCACCAGCGCGATGCCCAGCCGCGAGGGCCAGTCGCCCAGCAGGTACACCGCGATACTGCCATCGGCGGTCTGCGCGAACAGCAGGGCCACCGCGGCGGCCAGCGCGGCCAGCGTGGTCCACGCCACCGTGCGCTGCACCTTCGGCCCGTAACGGCGGTGCTCGACGAACAGCGAGCAGGCCGCGCCGAACAGGGGAATCAGGATGGGCAGGATCACCGCATGGTTCATGCGCCGCCCTCCCGGCCCGGCGCGGTATCGGCAGGCAGCTCTTCTTCTTCGTGCGCGTCCACGTGGTCGCTGTGGTTGTCGCTGCGACTGCGCATGGCCAGCACGATGCTGACCGCGGTCATCGCAAACGCGATCACGATGGCGGTGAGCACCAGCGCCTGCGGCAGCGGATCGGTGTAGTTGCCCAGGTCGCTGTCGATGCCCTCACGCAGCACCGGCGCCTTGCCCTGCACCAGGCGTCCACCGGCGAAGATCAGCAGGTTGGTCGCATACGACAGGAAGGTCATGCCGAGGATCACATCGAAGCTGCGCGCGCGCAGCAACAGGTAGATGCCGATCGCGCTCAGTACGCCGATGGCGCTTGCCAGGGCCAGTTCCATCAGTGCATCTCCCCGGTTTTTGCCGAACGGCGGGTGGGATCGATCTCGCCTTTGCGGGCGTTGCGGGTGCGCGAGGGCTTGATCGTGCCCATCATCGAGAGCATCAGCATCACCCCGCCGAACACCACCAGGTACACGCCGGTATCAAAGCCGATCGCACTGGCCAGCGGCACCTCGCCGATCAACGGAATGTGCAGGTCCAGGTGGCCGCTGGTCAGGAACGGCACGCCGAACAGCATCGAGGCGCAGCCGCTGAGGATGGCGATCAGCAGACCGGCACCGATGCAGCGGATGTAATCGAAGCCGAAGCGCGATTCCACCGAAGTGGTGCCTTGGATGACGTACTGGATCAGCAGCGGCACGGCCAGCACCAGCCCGGCGATGAAGCCGCCGCCGGGCGCGTTGTGGCCGCGCAGGAACAGGAAGATCGAGACGGTCAGGGTCAGCGGGAACATGATCTGGGCAAGATCGGCCGGTACCGGCAGCTTGATCGGCGGGCCGGGCATGATCTGCTCCGGTGCCATCCGCGAGCGGCGCAGCATGGCGTGCACCACCAGCGCGGCGATGCCGAACACGGTGATCTCACCGAAGGTATCAAAGCCACGGAAGTCGACCAGGATCACGTTGACCACGTTCTGCCCATAGGCCTCCGGCAGCGCACGTGCCAGCAGCTCGCCGGCCATGGTGTTGGGCGGCAGGGTCATGGCGGTGTAGGCCATCGCGGCCAGGCCACCACCGGCGACGATCGCGATCACCGCATCGCGCCGCTTGCGCCAGACCGACTTCTCCGGCGGCGACTGGATCGGCAGGTAGTTCATGCCCAGCAGCATCAGCACCAGGGTGACCATCTCCACCAGCAGCTGGGTCAGGGCCAGATCCGGCGCGGACAGGAACACGAAGGTCAGCGAGACCATCAGGCCGACGCCACCGACCACCAGCACCGCCAGCAAACGCTGCCGGTAGACGAACAGCGCGCCCAGCGCGCAGGCCATCATCACCAGCCACAGAGCCCAGCCCAGCAGCGGGATCGGCTGCGGCGAGGGCCAGTTGGGCGAGGCGGGATGGGCCACGAACGGGGCGGCGGCGACGATCACCGCCACCACCACCAGCGCCATCAGCATGCGCTGCAGGCTGCCGTTGGCCAGGCCCTGGGTGAGCCGGTGGGCGAAGCCGAACACCAGGTCCAGCTGCTTGTGGAAAATGTTGCGGCCGATGCTGCGGCTGACCACCGCGTGCAGGTCGATCAGGCGGCGCAGGCCGAAGTACAGCGCGATGCCGCCGACCACACCGGCTGCGCTCATCGCCAGCGGCATGTTGAACCCGTGCCAGACCGAGAGGCTGTAGGCCGGCATCGCCGGGCCGAGGATGGACGACGCCGCGGCGTGCAGTACCGGGGCGATGGTGATCGCCGGCGCAACGCCGACGGCTACGCAGACCACCACCAGGATCTCCACCGGCACCTTCATGAAGCGCGGCGGCTCATGCGGGACGCGGTCCAGATCGTGTGGCCCCTTGCCGAAGAAGGTGTCGTGCACGAAGCGCAGGCTGTAGGCCACACCGAACACGCCGGCCAGCAGCGCGGCGATCGTCATGGCGATGCGCATCGCCTCCGGCCCGGCGGTCAGGGCTTCGGCGAACAGCATTTCCTTGGACAGGAAGCCGTTGAGCAGCGGGATGCCCGCCATGGCCAGCGAAGCGATGATCGCCAGCGCGCTGGTGATGGGCATCAGCTTTCGCAGTCCCCCCAGCTTGCGCATGTCGCGGGTACCGGTTTCATGGTCGATGATGCCGGCGGCCATGAACAGCGAGGCTTTGAAGGTGGCGTGGTTGAGGATGTGGAACACACCGGCCACCACCGCCATCGGCGCGGACAGGCCGAACAGCATCGTGATCAGGCCCAGGTGGGAGATCGTCGAATAGGCGAGCAGGCCTTTGAGGTCATGCTGGAAGATCGCGTTCCAGGCACCGATCAACAGGGTGATCGCACCGATCCCGCTGACCGTATAGAAGAACAGGTCGGTGCCGGCCAGCGCCGGGTGCAGTCGGGCCAGCAGGAAGACGCCGGCTTTGACCATCGTGGCCGAGTGCAGGTAGGCCGAGACCGGCGTCGGCGCGGCCATCGCGTGCGGCAGCCAGAAGTGGAACGGGAACTGGGCGCTCTTGGTGAAGATGCCGGCCAGGACCAGGAACAGCGCATAGGGATACAGCGAACTGGCGCGGATCAGATCGCCGGCGGCGAGCACGGCATCCAGTTCGAAGCTGCCGACGATGCGGCCGATCAACAGCACGCCGCCAAGCAGGGCCAGGCCGCCGCCGCCGGTGACCACCAGGGCCATCCGGGCGCCCTCGCGGGCGTCCTGCCGGTGCGACCAGAAGCCGATCAGCAGGAACGAGCTGATGCTGGTCATTTCCCAGAACACCATCAGCAGCAACAGGTTGCCCGACAGCACCATGCCCAGCATGGCGCCCATGAACAGCAGCAGGTAGCAGTAGAAGCGGTGGGCGCTGTCGCGGGCACTGAGGTAGTAGTGGGCGTACATCACCACCAGTGCGCCGATCGCCAGCACCATCCCGGCGAACATCCAGGCCAGGCCATCCAGGCGCAGCGAGAAGGCCAGGCCGATCTGCGGTATCCACTCCCCGTAACTGCGGACGATGCCGCCGTCCATGATCGCCGGGGTCATCGTCGCCAACAGCGCCAGGCCCCCCAGCGGAGCGGCCGCGGCTACCCAGGCGGCCGTGGAGCGGGAGGTGCGGCGGAATGAAGCGACAGCCACTGCCATCAGGAAGGGCAGGGCGAGCAGCAGGAGCAGACTAGGATTCATGCAGGGAATGCGGGATTCACGAGCAGGCCGTTCAGTCTAACAGGCAGGCAATTGCTGCCGATACACCCGAATACGCCCTCAATTGCATGTAACGTGCACTGATTCATTTTTTCCGGGCAGCGCCCGGCCCCATTCGGGTCCGTCGGCGGCCGTATGGAAGCCCGCTGGTGACTTTGCCGACTGTGGCCTCCCGACGCCTGTGGAAACGGATCCGGAACCAGGCGTCGCAGGGGCTGCGGGGCCGAAACGGTGTGCACGAAGATGAACGGTGGCCGTCGCTCGAAAGGCCACTGGGGACGATGCTGGAGGGTGCGGCGTGGAGTGCCGGTGAGTGTCCGCGCTCGTTCAGGAAAAGCGGGTCAGTAGCGCCAGTCCATCCGGCGATAGAGCTTGGCCAATACCCACAGGGGGCCGATCAACAGGTAGACCAGATCGGTCAGGAAGCTCGGCTTGCGGCCTTCGTGCTTGTGGCCGATGAACTGCGCCACCCACGCCACGGCAAAAAGCCCCAGCGCCAGCCAGAACAGGTTCACCAGGCCGATCTCGGCTTCCAGCAGCCGGCAGACGCAGCCGCTGACGAAGAAGAACGCGAGCATGCCGTAGCCCAGCGTGCGCGAAAGACGGTTGTAGAAGCACCAGGCGGCGAACATCGCCAGGCCGGCCCAGATCCCGTTCTGGAACCAGGTGATCAGCGGCGGCAGGCACCACAGCAGGGCGATGACCGACCACGCGATCGCCGGGACGGCCAGGACGTGGATGCGCTGGTTCAGCACATTGCGGTGGTCGTCGGAATAGCTGGCGAAGTAGCGGTCGATCGGGCGTGCGACGGTGGTGGCCATGGTCCCTCCCAGGATCTGCAGAGCATACCGCCCCGGGCGGGTGGAGCCGACCGTTGGTCGGCTTGCTCTCGCCCAGACGATACCCCTCGTGCTGCACGCGATAGGCCACCAACGTCCGCGGCAGTCGACCAACGGTCGACTCTACGGCCGGGACCCCCGGCCATCACGGCCGGGGGCGCAGGCGAATCAGTCGACCGAGATCCCGGCCAGGCGCTGCAGCGCCTCGGCGTACTTGGCGCGGGTACGTTCGATGATCTCGGCCGGGATGCTCGGGCCGGGCGCGGTCTTGCCCCAGTCCAGCGTCTCCAGGTAATCGCGGACGAACTGCTTGTCGTAGCTTGGCGGGCTGGTGCCCACCTCGTACTCGTCGGCCGGCCAGTAGCGCGAGGAATCCGGGGTCAGCATCTCGTCCATGATGTACAGACGGCCATCGGCATCGGTGCCGAACTCGAACTTGGTGTCGGCCAGGATGATGCCGCGCTCGCGCGCATAGTCGGCGGCGAAGGCGTAGATGCGCAGGGTCGCATCGCGTACGCGCTCGGCCAGGTCCGCCCCGACCGCCTTCACCATCGCATCGAAATCGATGTTCTCGTCATGGTCGCCGACGGCGGCCTTGGTCGAGGGGGTGAAGATCGGTTCGGGCAGCTGCTCGGCCTGGCGCAGGCCGTCAGGCAGCTCGATGCCGCTGATCTTGCCGGTGCGCTGGTAGTCCTTCCAGCCACTGCCGATCAGGTAACCGCGGGCGATCGCCTCCACCGGGACCGGCTTGAGCTTGCGGGTGACCACCGCGCGCTTGGCGTACAGGGCCGGATCCACGCCCTCGGGCAGCACGCTGGCGACATCGATGCCGGTCAGGTGGTTGGGCATCAGGTGCGCGGTCTTGGCGAACCAGAAGTTCGAGACCTGGCAGAGCATTTCGCCCTTGCCGGGGATCGGGTCGGGCAGCACCACGTCGAAGGCTGACAGACGGTCGGTCGCGACCATCAGCAGGTAGTCCCCCGGCGGTGTGCCGGCGGGGAGCCGGTCGCGCGGAATGTCGAAAACATCACGCACCTTGCCGCGATGGCGCAAGGGCAGGCCGGGGAGATCGGATTGCAACAACGTGGTCGGCACGGGCACTCCTGAGGCTTCGTCATGACAGCTGTCCAGGGGACCCGGAGGGCCCGCACAGACAGCGGGCGGCCTAGTGTAAAGCGGGTTGGGCCTGCTGTGACGTAAAATGAGGATCCTTTGTCGCCTCGGCTGCCCAGACCACCATGCGCTGGTACGGAAAACTGCTCGGATTCATCGCTGGCGCCCTGTTGTTCAGGCCCAATCCGCTGTTCGGGGCCGCGTTCGGGCTGTTGCTGGGGCATGCCTTCGACGCGGACTGGTTCCGGCTGAACAGGGAAAATCCCTACCGTGAGCTGGGGCTGACCTCCGAGGCGACCGATGCCGAGATCGACCTGGCCTACCGCCGGCTGATGTCCCAGTACCACCCCGACAAGGTGGTCGGCGCCGCCCCGGAGCTGCGCCAGCAGGCCGAGCGCAAGTCGCGCGAGCTCAATGCCGCCTATGACCGCATCAAGACCCTGCGCAAGCGCTGATTCCGCGCGGCGCTCCCTTTCAACATCCTGAAGGTCCCGGCCATGTCCAACTGCATCATTGCTCCCTCCATCCTGTCCGCCGATTTCGCCCGCCTGGGCGAGGAAGTGGACAACGTGCTCGCGGCCGGCGCCGACTGGGTGCATTTCGATGTGATGGACAACCACTATGTGCCGAACCTGACGATCGGCCCGCTGGTCTGCCAGGCGCTGCGCAAGCATGGCGTGACCGCACCGATCGACGTGCACCTGATGGTGGAGCCGGTGGACCGCATCATTCCGGATTTCGCCGAGGCCGGCGCGACCTACATCAGCTTCCATCCGGAGGCGAGCCGCCACGTGCACCGCACCATCCAGCTGATCCGTTCGCTGGGCTGCAAGCCGGGCGTGGTGCTCAATCCGGCCACGCCGGTGGACATCCTGGACTGGGTGCTCGATGACCTGGACCTGGTGCTGGTGATGTCGGTCAACCCGGGCTTCGGCGGCCAGGCCTTCATTCCCTCGGCGCTGGACAAGGTGCGCGCGATCCGCAAGAAGATCGATGCCAGCGGCAAGGACATCCGCCTGGAGATCGACGGTGGCGTGAAGGCCGACAACATCGGTGCCATCGCGGCGGCCGGTGCGGATGCGTTCGTGGCCGGCTCGGCGATCTTCAATGCGAAGACCAGCTACCAGGACATCATCGCGCAGATGCGCGGCAATGTCGCCGCGGCGCGGGGCTGAGCCATGGGATCGGTGGCTGCCGTGACCATCCGCGTGGCCACCGCCGAGGATGCGGGGCGGATCCTGCGCTTCATCCGCGAGCTGGCGATCTACGAAAGGGCCGAGTCGTCGGTGCAGACCGACGAAGCGGGCATCCGCGCGAGCCTGTTCGGGCCGGAAGCGAAAGCGCACGCGCTGATCTGCGAGGCCGACGGCGTGGCCATCGGCTATGCGGTGTATTTCTACAATTACTCGACCTGGCTGGGCCGCAACGGGATCTACCTGGAAGACCTGTACGTGAGCCCGGAACGGCGCGGCAGCGGGGCCGGCAAGGCATTGCTGCAGCACATCGCACGGATCGCGGTGGCCGAAGGCTGCGGCCGGTTCGAGTGGTCGGTGCTGGACTGGAATGAACCGGCGATCCAGTTCTACCAGGCCGCCGGTGCGAAGCCGCAAAGCGAGTGGACGGTGTACCGGATGGAAGGCGAGGCATTGCGGACCTTCGCCGAAGGCTGAGCACCCGGCAGAGCCGACCGTTGGTCGGCTGCCGCAGCCAACCCACCCCGGTAGAGCCGACCGTTGGTCGGCTGCCCTCCCGGCGGCAAAAAAAAAGACCGCACCCTTGCAGATGCGGCCCCGGGAACAGCGGGAGGCTGATCCTGCCTCCATCCATCTTCCTTGCTATGGCCTTCCATTCTCCGGGCCATCGGTGACGCTTTGATGACGTTCACCGACGGCCACCCCGCGCGCTGCTAGCCTTCGCTTCCCCACTCCCTGGAAGTACCCCATGAGCCGTCCCCATTGGCGTTTGATCCTCAACGGCAAGGCCACCGGCAATGAGGATGTGCGCGAGGCGGTGGCAGCACTGCGCGAGCGCGGGGTGCAGCTGGAGGTGCGGGTGACCTGGGAGTCGGGCGATGCCGAGCGCTACGTGGCCGAGGCGATCGCACACGGGGTCGACACGATCATCGCGGCCGGCGGAGACGGCACGCTCAGCGAGGTGGCCGAGACGCTGGCCCATCGCGAGGAGCCGGCCGATGCACTGCCGTCGCTGGGCCTCTTGCCGCTGGGCACGGCCAATGACTTCGCCACGGCGGCCGAAATTCCCGACGAACCGCTGGCGGCGCTGGAGCTGATCAGGCACGCGCCGGCGCGGCCGGTCGATCTGCTGCGCATCGATGCCGACGGCAAGGTGTGGTGGTGCGCGAACGTAGCCAGTGGCGGTTTCGGCACCGAGGTGACGGTGGAGACCGATGAGGGCCTGAAGAAGGTGCTCGGCGGGCTGGCCTATCTGGTGACCGGGGTCTCGCGGCTGGGCCGGATCGATCCCATCCAGGCGCGGGTCCGGGCGCCGGGCTTCGAATGGGCCGGTGGCTTCATCGCGCTGGGCGTTGGCAACGGCCGCCAGGCCGGCGGCGGCCAGGTGCTGTGCCCGGAGGCCCTGATCGACGATGGTGTGCTCGATATCACCGTGATTCCCGAGCTGAGCGGGGAGGTGGCGTCCACCTTCGCTGCGCTGGTCAAGGGCGGCAAGCGCGGTGCGCTGGAACAGGTGGCCGAACGTGTCCAGGCGCCGTGGGTGGAGATCGAGGCCGAGGCGCCGCTGACCCTCAATCTGGATGGCGAGCCGGTCCAGGCCCGCCATTTCCGCATCGACTGCGTGCCGGGGCGGGTCAACCTGCATGTAGCGCTGGACAGCCCGCTGCTGTCCAGAGCCTGAGTTCCGGCGCGGCTGCGGGGCCGTCCTGCATACGGCTGGCGCGTGGTGGCGCCTGCCGTGCCCGGCTCACTTGAACAGGCGGTCCAGCAACCGGCCGGCCGCGTTTTCAACCGTCTGATCCGCGCGCCCACCGATACCCGTGGCGACGCCGCCCGACGTGACTGAGCGATCCTTGAAGGAAACGGGGAATGTCTGCAGCCGTCGCAGTCGTCCCTGGCCCAGGTTTTCGTACTGGCCGAAGCTGGCACTGATATCGAAGCGGCTGCCCGGGGTCTGCGCCTCGTTCATGGCGCGCTGCACGAGGAAGGTGACCGTGCTGGATCGGCCTGGCAGCAGGGTGAAGGTCGGGTCGACCCGGTTCGTGGTGGCGATCGGGATGCCCTTGATCGTGTCTTTGTCCTGCCCGCCGAAGAAGCGGTAGGTATAGCCGTGGCTGTCGGTCGCGTTGAAGGTGTCGTACTCATAATTCAACACCATCGGCTGCGACGACACATTGCGCAGTGTCATCGTCACCGTGATCTCTACCGAGCCGCGCGTGCGCTGTCCTGCCCGGATCGAATCCAGCCGCGCTTCGATATCGCCAAATCGCTCCAGTGCGCCGGTGTTGTCGGGGGCCGGCACGCCGCAGCGTTGGTTCAACGCGTCCAGCTGGGCACGCAGCTGTGCGTTCTCACGACGGAGCGCGTCGGCGGATTGTGCGTGGGCAGGCACGGCCTGACCGGCCAGCAATGCGGCCGCCGCAGCGGCCGACAGCAGCGACTGCTTCAAGGTGATTCCGTTCATGTGCAGATCCTCAATGCATGGACATGGCTGCGCCAAACAGGCCGAGCACGGTGAGATTGACCAGCACCCAGACGATGCCCGCAGCGAACAGGCTGGCCAGGGTGATCAACAACTGCTTGATGCCATCGGGGTTCCCCTTGCTTTGCGCATAGGCGAAACACAGGATCGTGCTGAGCAGGAACAGCACCACACCGACGATGCCGACGATCGGCACCAGCGCGCAGCCCCAGCCGATCCATCGCAGCGTCCTGGCCGTGCGCATCAGGCCGTCGGTTGCGCGCCGCCCGGCTTCCTCGCGCACGAGGCGCTGCTGCAGCGCGTTCTGGACGTCGCTTTCATTGAGTTGATTCATGGATGATTCCCCTGTGGATTCCGAAACGATCAGCTGCCCAACGCACGCCGTGCGCAGTCCTCCGGTGAAACGCACGGATCCTCTTCCGCTGGCTGCGCTGCCACCGCCGGATCGGGCGAGTAGGACGCCAGGACGCGTCCGCTGCGGTCCAGAAGCTGGACATGCGTGACATAGGCATTGATGCGACGCTGGTTCAGATCGGCAGACTGGACGAAGAAGTAGGTCCGCAGCCGGGGTTTGCTGTTCCATCGGCTGCGAAGCCCTTCGAGCTCGCGGGCAACCGTTTCGTCAGCGACCGGGGCGAGCTGGACCTGCGCGGGATTGGCCCAGGTGTAGCTATACTCCGGAATGTCCATGAAGTAGCGGTACTTGCCGCCGTTGAATTCGCCGACCGGGAAGCCCTTCCGCTCGAAGTCATAGGCCTGCAGGTCGGCATCATCCAGTTCGCTCCAGTAATAGGGCGAGCGGCCAGCGTCTGCGATGCTCTGTTCGAGCTGCGGGCGAAGCGCCCCCATCAGGTCCTTGCGGCGGAAGGTATCGGCGGTGCCGCGGTATTCCTGCGAGGCAAGGCTGGCCATCGTGTCGAAATCCGTCGGAAGCTTGGACATGGCGGCATAAAGAAACATGACCTGCTGGCCGCTGTCCAACTTGCGGTACTCGGCCAGCGGCTTGGCCAGGTCGGCTTGAGGAAGGGTGGTGGGCGCCGGTTTATCGGCGTTTGCCTCACCCTCGGCCGCAGCGGCGTTGCTGTCCTTATCGGTACTCGGGGAAGCTGCATCGCCTTTGCCGCCGCATCCGACGAGCAGCAGGGACAGGGTGAGCGCAGTAGAAACTGATCGCAGCGCAGAGAGGGCCATGGCGTCCTTGACGTGGTGATGGGATGGCGGCAAATCTGCGTCCAGATGCGCAGCGACGCAGGTCATGGACATGACTTGACGAACAACACAGGAGATGGTTGTGAAAGCGGAGCTTATGGAAGAGCTGTACGCGGGGGTCACCGACCCGGAGCGGATGCAGTCATTCGTTGAACGTCTCGGTCGCGCGGTCGGTTGCCACTCCGGCAGCGTGACCCTGCGCGACGTGCACGGGGGGCGACACAGGGCGCTGGTCGCGGCCGGCGCGATGGCCGACCCGCGTACGGTGGAGCGCTTCAACGAAGACACGCTCTACTCGGTGGACAACCTCTGGTTCAACCGGGCCGCGCCGACGATGCGTGCTGGCAGCGTCATCGTCAGCGATCGGGTGGCCACGCTCGATGAGATGCGTGGAACGCGGTACTACCTGGACTTCCTGCGCCAGATCGACACGCTGCGTTCGGTGGCATTGTGTGCCTCGCGCAAGCCGGACCAGGTCACCATGCTGACCTTCGTGGGAACCGAGCGGCGCGGCGATTTCGATGCCCGCGAGGTGGCACTGTGCGAAGCGTTGGCCCCTCACTTCGTCAATGCCTTCGAGCTGCGCCAGGCACTGCAGGACGCGTGGCGGCAGGCAGGAACGCTGGCCCTGCTGCTTCTCGATGAGAACCTGCGGCCGGTATCGGTCAATGCCGGGGGCGAGGAGATGCTGCTGGCGCGCGTCCTGCGTGTGCGCCGAAAGGCGGCATTGGAGCCGGTGCATCCCGCCTCGCGGGCGGGTTGGAATGCCCTGGTCCGGCGCCTGGCGCTGCGGGGCGGTCCGGCGCAGGACCCCGGAGAGGATATCGTCGCTCTGCACGATGCAGATGGACTCCTGGCAGGATTCGCATCGCTTCGGCCCTATGGAAAGTACATTCCCGGCACCGGTACCGCCCGCTTTGTCATGACGGTCAACACGGTGGTGCGCCGCTCCTCGGCAGGGCTGTCCACCACCCTGCGCGAGCTTTTCGGCCTGACCCCGGGCGAAGCGACGCTGGCCGTAGCGCTGCATCACCAGGGCGAGCTGTCGGCCGCCGCGGCGACCTGCGGCATCGGTGTCGGGAGTGCGCGGACCCGCCTGCAGAGCATTTTCGAGAAGACCCGCCTGCATCGGCAGGTGGACCTGGTCAGGATGCTGGACACCCTGAACGGCATGCTGGCCAGTGAGCGCCCGCTGCCGCTGTACTGACGCCCGGGCAGTCGCTCCATGCCGGAGTGGGCCGCCACGTCGGCCTCGGAGCGGCTGCACGCAGGCCCGGGCGGGGTTCCCCCCCGCGCCGGGCTGAGGTACAGTCGCCGGGTGTCCATTCTGACGACCCCGCATACCCTTTCTTCCGCTCGCCGTTGGTGGCGATGGTGGCCTGTTGCCGTCGTCCGTCCCGCCACCGCCGTTTCCCGGAAGGAAAGTCGTCTTGATCACGCTCGAGCAGTTCCAGCAGCAGGCCGCTGAAGGCCACACCCGCATCCCCGTCGTCCGTGAAGTGCTGTCCGACCTGGACACGCCGCTCTCGGTCTATCTGAAGCTCGCCGACGGCCCGCATACCTATCTGTTTGAATCGGTCGAGGGCGGCGAACGCTTCGGGCGCTATTCCATCATCGGCCTGCCGGCGCGCCGGGTGTATGCCTTCCACGGCCATACCCTGACCATCAGCGAATCCGGCACCGTGGTGGAAACCCGCGAGGTCGCCGACCCGTTCACCGAGGTCGAGGCCCTGCGCAGCGCCCACTCGGTGCCGAAGCTGGCCGGTCTGCCCGGCTTCACCGGCGGCCTGGTCGGCTGGTTCGGCTTCGAGTGCATCGGCTACATCGAACCGCGCCTGGCGCCGCCGCGTGGCCGCGACGAGCTGGGCACGCCGGACATCCTGCTGCTGCACTCCGAAGAACTGGCGGTGTTCGACAACCTCAAGGGCCGCCTGTACCTGATCGTGCATGCCGACCCGGGTCAGCCCGGTGCATGGGAGGAGGCCCAGGCGCGGCTGGATGCGCTGGTCGCCAAACTGCGTGCGCCCGGTGCCGGCTACCCCGCGCCGATCACCCGCGACGTGCTGGACGAGAACGATTTCGTCTCCGGCTTCACCCGCGAAGGCTTCATCGCTGCGGTCGACAAATCCAAGGAATACATCCGCGCCGGCGACATCTTCCAGGTGGTGCTGAGCCAGCGCCTGAGCGTGCCGTTCAAGGCGCGCCCGGTGGATGTGTACCGCGCGCTGCGTGCGCTCAATCCCTCGCCGTACATGTATTTCCTCGATACCGGCGACGTGCAGGTGGTCGGCTCCTCGCCGGAAATCCTGGTGCGGCTGCAGGACGGGGAAGTCACCGTGCGTCCGATCGCCGGCACCCGCCCGCGCGGCGCGACGGTGGAGGAAGACAACGCACTCGAAGTGGAACTGCTGGCCGATCCCAAGGAACGTGCCGAGCATCTGATGCTGATCGATCTCGGCCGCAATGATGCCGGCCGCGTGTCCAAGGCCGGCACGGTGGAAGTGGGCGAGCAGTTCGTGATCGAGCGCTACAGCCACGTCATGCACATCGTCAGCGAGGTCACCGGGCAGCTGCAGCCGGGCCTGAGCTATGCCGACGTGCTGCGTGCGACGTTCCCGGCCGGCACCGTCAGCGGCGCGCCGAAGATCCGCGCGCTGGAAGTGATCCGCGAGCTGGAGCCGATCAAGCGCAACGTCTACGCCGGCAGCATCGGCTACATCGGCTGGCATGGCGATGCCGATACCGCGATCGCGATCCGCACCGCGGTGATCAAGGACGGTCGCCTGCACGTGCAGGCGGGCGCCGGCATCGTCTACGACTCCGACCCCGGCAAGGAATGGGACGAGACGATGAACAAGGGCCGCGCGTTGTTCCGTGCCGTGGCGCAGGCAGCCAAGGGCCTGTAACGCACTGCTGCCGAACGGCCTGACCCGTGCGCGGTTGCGCGCACGCCACTTCCCCATTCAAGACGGACCCTGACCATGTTGTTGATGCTCGACAACTACGACAGCTTCACCTACAACCTCGTGCAGTACCTGCAGACGCTCGGCGCCGAAGTGAAGGTGGTGCGCAACGACGCGTTGAGCGTCGATGAGATCGCCGCGCTGGCGCCCGAGCGCATCGTGATCTCGCCCGGCCCGTGCACGCCCAACGAAGCGGGCGTGTCGCTGGAGCTGATCCGCCGGCTCGGCCCGACCACACCGATCCTCGGCGTGTGCCTGGGCCACCAGAGCATCGGCCAGGTGTACGGCGGCGATGTCATCCGCGCCACCAACATCATGCACGGCAAGACCTCGCCGATCCGGCATGAGGGCAAGGGCGTGTTCGCCGGCCTGCCGGACCGCTACCAGGCCACGCGCTACCACTCGCTGGTGGTGGACAAGACCACGTTGCCGGCGTGCCTGGAAATGACCGCCTGGACCGAGAACGAGGACGGCTCGATCGAAGAGATCATGGGCCTTCGCCATCGCGAGTACCCGGTCGAGGGCGTGCAGTTCCACCCCGAGTCGATCCTCACCGAGCATGGCCACGCCCTGCTGAAGAATTTCCTGCAGCGCTGAGCGCGCCGCACCTGCATCACAAAGGACCCCCGCATGACCTTCTCCCCCCAGGAAGCCCTGCAGCGCACCATCGAGCACCGCGAGATCTTCTTCGACGAAATGGTCGACCTGATGCGGCAGATCATGCGCGGTGACGTGTCGCCGGTGATGACCGCCGCGATCCTGACCGGCCTGCGGGTCAAGAAGGAAACCATCGGCGAAATCGCCGGTGCCGCCACCGTGATGCGCGAGCTCGCCCTCGCGGTACCGGTGGAGGACAAGACACATCTGGTGGATATCGTCGGCACCGGTGGGGATGGTTCGCACACCTTCAACATTTCCACCTGCGCGATGTTCGTGGTGTCTGCGGCCGGGGCCAAGGTGGCCAAGCATGGCAACCGCAGTGTTTCCTCCAAGTCCGGCAGTGCCGATGCAGTCGAGGCACTGGGCGCGATCATCGATCTGCAGCCGGAGGAGGTCGCGCGCGCGATCACCGAGACCGGCATCGGCTTCATGTTCGCGCCGATGCACCACCCGGCGATGAAGGTCGTCGCGCCGGTGCGCCGCGAAATGGGCGTGCGTACGATCTTCAACATCCTCGGCCCGCTGACCAATCCGGTCGGTGCGACCAATGTGCTGATGGGCGTGTTCCACCCGGATCTGGTCGGCATCCAGGCACGCGTGCTGCGCGAACTCGGTGCCGAGCGCGCGCTGGTGGTGTGGGGTCGCGACAACATGGATGAGATCTCGCTCGGCGCCGGCACGCTGGTCGGCGAGCTGCGCGACGGCAAGGTGCGCGAGTACGAGATCCATCCGGAAGACTTCGGTATCGCGATGTCGGCCAGCCGCAACCTCAAGGTCGAGAGTCCGGAGGAATCCATCGCCATGCTGCGCGGCGTGCTCGACAACCAGCCCGGCCCGGCGCTGGACATCGTCGCCCTCAACGCCGGCGCCGCCCTGTATGTGGCCGGTGTCGCCGACAGCATCGCCGATGGCCTGGCCCGCGCGCGCGCGGTGCTGGCCGATGGCAGTGCGCGCTCGCGGATGGAGCAGTACGTGGCCGCCACCCGCCGCATCCGCGGGGCCGTCTGAGCCCGCGTTTTCAGAATTCAGCGGGGCTGGCCGATAATGGCCGGCCTCCAGGACCCCAATGACATGAGCGACATCCTCGATACCATCCTGGCCCGCAAGGCCGAAGAAGTCGCCGCACGCCGTGCCCAGGTGCCGCTGGAGGCGCTGATCTCGCGCGTGGAGCAGGCCCCGCCGGTGCGGGGGTTCGCCGATGCGCTGCGCGCCTCGATCACCGCCGGCAACCCGGCCGTGATCGCCGAGATCAAGAAGGCCAGTCCGTCCAAGGGCGTGATCCGCCCTGACTTCCATCCGGCCGATATCGCGGTGAGCTACGAGTTCGGTGGTGCCAGCTGCCTGTCGGTGCTGACCGACGTGGACTTCTTCCAAGGGAGCGATGCCTATCTGCAGCAGGCCCGGGAGGCCTGCACGCTGCCGGTGCTGCGCAAGGACTTCGTGATCGATGCCTACCAGGTGTATGAAGCGCGCGTGCTCGGCGCGGACTGCATCCTGCTGATCGTGGCTGCTTTGGACGACCGCCAGCTGGCCGAGCTTTCCGACCTGGCCATGCAGCTGGGCATGGACGTGCTGGTGGAAGTGCACGACATCGACGAGCTGGAGCGTGCCATCCAGGTGCCGGTGCCGCTGATCGGCATCAACAACCGTAACCTGCGCACCTTCGAGGTCTCGCTGCAGACCACGCTGGACATGCGCCAGGCCGTACCGCGCGACCGCCTGCTGGTCACCGAAAGCGGCATCCTCGGCCCGGCCGATGTCTCGGTGATGCGTGAGGCCGGGGTCAATGCGTTCCTGGTCGGCGAGGCCTTCATGCGCGTGGAAGAGCCCGGCGAGGGCCTGCGTCAGCTATTCTTCAGCGCATGACAGCGATCTACCCAACGCCGCGCGACGACGCCCCGCTGGTGGTCTTCGATTTCGATCACACCCTGTATGACGGCGATTCCGGCAGCCATCTGTTCGCCTGGCTGATCAAGCGCAACCCGCTGCGGCTGCTGGCCGCCCTCATCGCCACGCCGCTGCTCGGCCCGCTGGTGGCGTTCCTGCCGACCCGGCGCCGCGGCATCTCCGGCTATGTCTGGATCGCCACGTTCGGCCTGCACCGGGCGCGCGAGTTCAACAAGGTGATCGACCGCTACGTGCTCAAGCACGAGGCCGACATCCGTTGCCGCCTGCTGCCGGTCGCGCTGGAGGTGTTTGCCCGCCACCGGGCCGCCGGAGACCGCGTGGTGGTCGCCACCGGTGCGCCGCCGGAACTGGCCCGCGCGATCCTGGCCTTCGTCGCCCACCAGGGCGTGCCGGTGATCGGCAGCGAGGTCGGCCCGTTCCTGGGCGCGGTCATCGCCACCCGGCACTGCCACAACGAAGAAAAGATGCGGATGCTGCGCGAGCGCGGGTATGGCGAGATCGACGTCGCCTACTCCGACAGCAGCGCCGACCTGCCGCTGCTGCTGGCCGCGGCCGCGCCGGTCGTGGTCAATCCCAAGGCCTCGCGGGTGGCGTACTTCCGCCAGGTGCTGCCCCCGGATACCCCGGTGCTCAACTGGGGCTGCGTGGACCGGGCCGGCGACCCGGTCTGATCCGGCGCTGAAAACGCCCGGGAAGGGCTGAAAAGCGTGTCGCGTCCGGCTCAGCCTGCGCGCCACTGCACGATTGCGTGGCTGATCTGGAACAGGCTGATGCCCAGGACCAGCACGCCGACGGCGATCAACACCCAGCGTTCCTTGACGTTCTTGACCAGAATCGCGGCGATCGGCGCAGCCATCATGCCGCCGATCAGCAGGCCGGCGACGATGTTCAGGTACTGCACGCCCATGGTCAGTAGGAAGGTGATCGACACCGCGAGGGTCACCACGAACTCGGCGGCATTGACCGTGCCGATGGTGGTGCGGGCCTTTCCGCCGCGGGCGAGCAGGGTGGAGGTGGCCACCGGGCCCCAGCCACCGCCGCCGCTGGCATCCAGCAGGCCGGCCACGAAGCCCAGCAGCGGGACACGCTTCACTTCCTGCGCCGGCAGCATCCGGCCGGCCGCGCGCAGCAGGATGAAGATGGCCAGCACCAGCAGATACATATAGATGAAGGGGCGAATCACGTCACCGGGCAGCTGGGTCAGCACGTAGGCCCCCACCACACCACCGACCGCGCCGGGAAGGGCCAGGCGCAGGAACAGCCGGCGATCCACGTTGCCGGCGACCAGGTGCGACACCCCGGAGGCGCCGGTGGTGAAGACTTCAGCGGTGTGCACGCTGGCGCTCACGGCTGCCGGCGGCACGCCCATGCTCAGCATCACCGAGGAGGACACCAGCCCGAAGGCCATGCCCAATGCGCCATCGACCAGCTGTGCGCCCAGGCCGATCAGGATGAACCAATAGAATTCGCTGCCAAGTTCCATGCGAACAGCCTAGCGGCAAATGGGCAGGTAGTGCCGGCCGCCGGCCGGCAACCTCGTCCAGGTCGACGGGCAGGGGGGGATCTGCGTGGTTGCCGGCCAGCGGCCGGCACTACGCGGGCAGGATCAACGGGTGCCGTACAGAACGACGGTCTTGCCGCGGGCATGCAGCAGCCCGTCGGTCTGCAGCTTCTTCAACACGCGGCCGGCCATCTCACGCGAGCAGCCGACCAGGCGCGCCAGCTCCTGGCGCGAGACGCGCAGCTGGGTGCCCTGCGGGTGGCTCATGGCCTCCGGCTCGCGGGACAGGTCGTGCAGGGTCCGCACGATGCGGTCGGTCACGTCCAGGAAGGCCAGGCGGCTGGCTTTCCTGCTGGTGTCGAGCAGGCGCTTGGAGAGCTGCTGGCCGATCGAGTAGAGCAGCCGCGGGGCATCGGCGGAGAGCGGGCCGAGGAACAGCTGATGCAGGCGTTCGTAGCTGATCTCGGCCAGTTCGCACGGGGTGCGGGTGCGCAGGATCACCTCGCGGCGGTCCGATTCCACGAACAGCCCCATCTCGCCGACGAACTCTCCCGAGCCGAAGTAGCCCAGCACCAGCTCACGATCGTCATCTTCCTCAGCCATTATTGAGACGGAGCCGCTGATGACGTAGTACAGGGTGCCTGCCGGATCCCCCGGACGGAATACGTCGGTACGGGCGGGATAACGGCGGCGGTGGCTGTGGGCCAGGAAGCGATCGATTGTTGCGATATCCAGGGCCAATGGACTTGTGGCAAGGCGCACAGTTGACACGTTGAGGCGCTCCGATTGCTCATGAAGAATTCACGGCTATGTGCCGGGAGCTTAACGATCCGAATTGTTAAGGGCAAACCGAGCACAGCTACTCGTTTCAATGCAAGTTTCGCCCCCGATCACTTTGCCCCATAATTACTTCTTTCCCACCACACACAGGATCGACCGCCGTGGTCAAGCCGTTGCCTCGCCTGAGGTTGCAGGGTTTCAACAACCTCACCAAGGCGCTGAGCTTCAACATCTATGACGTCTGTTACGCCCGCACCGAAGAGGAGCGTCAGCGTTACATCGAATATATTGATGAAGAGTACAACGCCGATAGGCTGACTCAGATCCTGACCGACGTTGCCGAGATCATCGGCGCGAACATCCTGAACGTGGCCCGCCAGGACTACGACCCCCAGGGTGCCTCGGTGACGATCCTGATCTCGGAAGAGCCGGTGATCGACAAGAAGCAGGCCGGCAAGGAGCTGATCTCCGACGCCGTGGTCGCCCACATGGACAAGAGCCACATCACTGTCCATACCTACCCGGAAACCCATCCGCAGGAGGGCATCGCCACGTTCCGCGCGGACATCGATGTGGCCACCTGTGGCGTGATTTCCCCGCTGAAAGCGCTGAACTACCTGATCGAGAGTCTGGAATCGGACATCGTGATCATGGACTACCGCGTGCGTGGCTTCACCCGTGACGTGAAGGGCAAGAAGCACTACATCGATCACAAGATCAACTCGATCCAGAACTTCCTGGCCAAGAACATCAAGTCGCGCTACGAGATGTTCGACGTCAATGTCTATCAGGAAAACATCTTCCACACGAAGATGCACCTGAAGGACTTCGACCTGGACCAGTACCTGTTCGAAGAGAAGGCCAAGAACCTGTCGTTCAAGGAACGCATGAAGATCGAGGCGCTGCTGCGTCGTGAGATCGAAGAGCTGTTCCACGGGCGCAACCTGGCCGAGTAAGGCACACCCTGCGATGTCGTCCGGGCCTGGCCCCGGCCGGCGTCGTCCAGGCGGGACGGCCCGCCCTGTGGAACCGGTGTTTGCGCAAAATCGGGTTCCACGGCAGCTACCGACGACGGTCCGGTGTGAAAACACCGGGCCGTTTTGTTTTTGTTAACCCAAGGAATCCCCCATGCCCTGGATCTATCTTCTTGTGGCCGGTCTGTTCGAGATCGGCTTCGCCATCGGAATGAAGTACTCCGAAGGCTTCAGCAAGCCCCTTCCCACGCTGGCCACCGTCGCCGCCGCCCTGGTCAGCCTGTACCTGATGAGCCAGGCCATGAAATCCATTCCGGTCGGCACCGCCTATGCGATCTGGACCGGGATCGGCGCACTGGGCGTGGCGATGCTGGGCATCTTCCTGTTCGGCGACAGCGCTTCGCCGTCGCGGCTGGCCTGCATCGCGTTGATCGTGGCCGGGGTGATCGGGCTGAAGCTGGTCTCGGGGTAACGCCCTCGCATTCGCGCTGGCGCTCCCACGGTTCGCTGTGCGAACCGTGGGCCCCCGGCTCACTGAACACCCATACCCCCGCCGCTTCGCGGCGCCCCCCTGACTCAGGGGGGCTTTTCACCCGATGCACGCGGCGCGGTGGAGGCTTAAAGGCGGTACGCGATGGTCTTCATGACCTTGGAGGCCAGCGCCATCACCGATGGGATCGGGGCGGGCAGCCTGCGCGCGCCGGCATGCTCGGCGTGGTCGGCATGGCGGGCCTCGTCGATCTTCATCACCTTGATCACCTCGCGGCTGCGCAGGTCGGCCGGCGGCAGGGTGTCCAGGTGTTCGTCCAGATGGGCTTCCACCTGGCGCTCGGTTTCGACCACGAAGCCCAGGTTCCAGCCGTCCCCGCGCAGGCCGGCCAGGGTGCCGATGGTGTAGCTGCCGGCATACCAGATCGGGTTGAACAGGCTGGGACGGCTGTCCAGTTCGCGCAGGCGCTGGGCGCACCAGGCCAGATGGTCGGTCTCTTCCTGGGCCGCATCGAGCAGGTGGGCGCGGGTTTCCGGCTCGCGGGCGACCGCGGCCTGGCCGAAGTACAGGCCCTGGGCGCAGACCTCGCCGACGTGGTTGATGCGCATCAGGCCGGCGGCGTGGCGGCGCTCGGGTGCGGCCATCTGCACGTCCGGGGTGCCCTCGGCGGGGTAGGGGCGGCTGGCCGGCGGATTGCCGAACACCGTATCCAGGGCCCGCTGGGCTTCGGTCAGCAGGTGGTCGAGCGGGGTGATCTGGCGGAGCGCGGTCATGGCAGGCGGTGTCGCGGCGGGGGACCGTCGATTCTCGCCCCATGGGGCCGGTGTGCCAAGCCGGGATCGGGGTCAACTTGCATGTGGTGGGGATGGCCAGTACAATCCCGCCTCTTCACAACGCGTGGCAGAGTTCCGGCCGTACTGCGCCGTAATGAGCCCGACCTACTTGAGTTCTTTCATGAGCACTTTCACTGCAAAGTCCGAGACCGTCCAGCGCGACTGGTATCTCGTCGACGCTTCCGGCAAGACGCTGGGCCGTCTGTCCACCGAGCTGGCCCGCCGTCTGCGCGGCAAGCACAAGCCGGTCTACACCCCCCACGTTGATACCGGTGATTACCTGGTTGTCATCAATGCAGAAAAGATTGCCGTCACCGGCAACAAGCTGCAGGACAAGCTGTACCACCGCTTCACTGGCTACATCGGCAACCTGAAGACCGAAACTCTGGCCCAGGCGCTTGAGCGCCACCCGGAGCGCGTCATCGAGACCGCCGTCAAGGGCATGCTGCCGAAGGGCCCGCTGGGCCGCGCCATGTACCGCAAGCTCAAGGTGTACTCGGGTTCCGAGCACCCGCACGCCGCTCAGCAGCCCCAGGTTCTGGATATCTAATCATGGCTATCACGCAAAACTACGGCACCGGCCGCCGCAAGTCCTCCACCGCCCGCGTGTTCCTGCGCAAGGGCGCCGGCAACATCACCGTCAATGGCCGTCCGCTGGACGAGTTCTTTGGCCGTGAGACTGCACGCATGATCGTGCGTCAGCCGCTGGAACTGACCAAGAACACCGAAACCTTCGACATCATGGTCACCGCTGCTGGCGGTGGTACCACCGGTCAGGCCGGTGCGATCCGTCTGGGCATCGCCCGCGCGCTGATCGAGTACGACGAAACCCTGAAGTCCGAGCTGCGCAAGGCTGGCTTCATGACCCGTGACGCCCGTGAAGTCGAACGTAAGAAGGTCGGCCTGCACAAGGCACGTCGCGCCACCCAGTTCTCCAAGCGCTGATCCATCGCGCCTGGCGTGGGATCCTTCGGGATCCCCCTGGGAGGTACGCAAAAGCCCGGCTTCGGCCGGGCTTTTGTCGTTTTCGGGGGTGGGTGTCCCGTCCGGGGGCGCGCGCCGCCAGGCGAGGGGATGTGGCAGGCAGGGCAGGGGAGGGCTGGCGCCCACACCTTGCTGCGCAAGGTGTGGGGTCCGGGCGCTTCGCGTCCCGACAAACGCCCAAACAAACAGAAAAGGCCGATCTTTCGATCGGCCTTTTCTGTTTGTTTGGCTGCCCCGGATGGATTCGAACCACCGAATGCCTGAGTCAGAGTCAGGTGCCTTACCGCTTGGCGACGGGGCAAAATGTGCGTGCAATTATTGCACTTTCTCCCTGAAAAACCAAGCGAACTTGGTGGCTATGGGTGGACTCGAACCACCGACCCCAGCATTATGAGTGCTGTGCTCTAACCGGCTGAGCTACATAGCCTCAGGGAGCCGGTAATTCTGGAGATGTATCTGGAATCTGTCAACACTTTTTCACCGCGCTTGTGAGTGGGCAGCGGGCGTGGCACAGTCCCGATCAGTAGATTTTTCTAGGAGTCCGCATCGTGATCGATCCGGACGGCTATCGACCGAACGTCGGTATTGTGCTGATGCGGCAGGATGGGCAGGTTTTCTGGGCACGACGCGTGCGCCGGGATGGCTGGCAGTTCCCGCAGGGCGGCATGAACACCGACGAGACGCCTGTCGAAGCCATGTATCGCGAGTTGCAGGAAGAGACCGGGCTGTTGCCGGAGCACGTTGAAGTGCTCGGGGCGACGCCGGGTTGGCTTCGCTATCGGCTGCCGGCACGGGCCATCCGCCGCAATGAACGGCAGGTCTGCATCGGCCAGAAGCAGGTGTGGTTCCTGCTGCGGCTGGCCGGGGACGAATCCCACGTCACCCTGGACCATACCGACAGCCCCGAATTCGACCAGTGGCGTTGGGTCGACTTCTGGTACCCGGTGGAGCACGTGGTGATGTTCAAGCGGGGCGTCTACGCACGCGCCCTGCGCCATCTGGCGCCGCTGGCCCGGGGAGTGGCCGGGACGGGGGTGGAATCGATGCCGAAATCCGCCCAGGAAGCCTGGATGCCCGGCAATGCGGCCGGCCACGACCGGCCACGCAAGCGCACCACGCCCAAGCGGGGCGGCGGCTACTGGCCGCGCAAGACCAAGGGCGAGCCGGGCGCGGTCTGAGCGATCCCGGCGGCCGTGAACCGTATCGAGAATGATTCAGGTTCGAAATTGACAACCATTCTCGTTTCGATTGGAATAGCAGCAGGCCGATCCGGGCCTGCCTGCCGAGTCCGCACGTGTACGTCTGCATCTGCAACGGGGTTACCGACCATCAGATCCGTGAAGCCGCCCAGAGCGGTGTCGCGAGCGTGTCCGAGTTGACGATGCGCACCGGCTGCGGCGCCACCTGCGGGTCCTGCCTGGACATGGCGGCGGACCTGCTGGCCAAGTTCAGCGCCACCCACGATCTGCCCCTGCCGGTCCTGGGCCTCCAGGCCGCCTGACCGGGCGGTGCGCCCGCGAGCCGCCGGCCGCCCAGGGTGGGCTAGCCACCCTTCTGCCGGGTCGCAACTGAGCACGATTCGCGTTCCTTCATGCTCCCGCGCGACGCGCTACAGTGCCCGCGATTCCACGCAGCAGGAGCACGCTCATGAAGGGCGACGCGAAAGTCATCGAATTCCTCAACAAGGTCCTCTACAACGAGCTGACCGCCATCAACCAGTACTTCCTGCACGCCAAGATGCTGAAGAACTGGGGCCTGAAGGAGCTCGCCGATCACGAGTACAAGGAATCGATCGAAGAGATGAAGCATGCGGACATCCTGTCCGACCGCATCCTCTTCCTCGAAGGCCTGCCGAACTTCCAGGCACTGGGCAAGCTGCGCATCGGCGAGAACCCGGCCGAGATCCTGCAGTGCGACCTCAGCCTGGAACGCGATGGCGTGGTGACCCTGCGCGAAGCGGTGGCCTATGCCGATTCGATCGGTGACTACGTCAGCCGCCAGCTGTTCGTGAAGATCCTCGAGTCCGAGGAAGAGCATATCGACTGGCTGGAAACCCAGCTGGACCTGATCGAGCGCATCGGCGAACCGAACTACCTGCTGACCAAGATCGAAGACTGAGTCAGCCCTGCAACGGGGCGCGCAGGCGGGCGTGATAGCCGCCCAGCGCGATCCGTGCACGCGCGAACTCGGCGATCAACAGCGCCACCGCGACCGCGGGGCGCTCCAGCGTGCCGGCGCGGGCATCGTGCTCGATCCGCCAGGCCGCTGCCGACAAGGCCATCGCACCCACATTCGCACTGGCGGATTTGAGGCTGTGCGCCAACGCGCGCAGCTGGTCCAGATCCGCGGCGACCGAGGCGTCCTGCAGCTGCCGGATCAACGGTGGCGTGTCATCCAGGAACACGCCGATGATGCGCGCGGTGTCGGCGCCGATCACCTCCAGCAGTTCATCCAGCACCTCCTGATCGAGCACCGGGGCCGGTGACTCGTCGCGGGTTGGCGAAGCGGCGGGCGGAGCCGGCGCGTGCTGAGGCAGGGACGGTGGCTGCACTGCCGGGTCATCGGCCATCGCACTGCCCCAGCGCGCCAGTACGGCCTGCAGCGTTTCGCGGTTGATCGGCTTGGACAGGTAGTCATCCATGCCGGCCTGCAGGCAGCGCTCGCGGTCGCCGGCCATCGCGTTGGCGGTCATCGCCACGATCGGCAACCGTGCGGTGCCGCGCAGGGCCTCGTGCGCACGCCAGCGGCGGGTGGTGTCGTAGCCATCCAGCACCGGCATCTGGCAATCCATCAACACCACATCGAATGGCCGCGCGTGCATCGCTGCCAGCGCCTGCTCGCCCTGCGTGGCGGGCTCCACCTCGCAGCCCAATACCTGCAGCAGGCGCTGGGCGACCAGCAGGTTCACGCTGTTGTCCTCCACCAGCAGCACGCGCAATGGGAACTGCGGCAGGGCCATGGGCGAGCCGGCGTACTCCACCTCGGCCAGCAGCGCGGCCGGCCGGGCGCTGGCGACCACCGGCCTCAGCAGTGCATGCAGCTCGCTGTCTGCAACCTGCCGCGGCAGCGCCGGTCCCGGGCCGAGGGCCTCGGGCGCGGGTGCCTCCTCGCCGTACAGCCACAACAGCTGCGCTCCGGCATGCCGCTCGTTGCCGACCAGCGCCTTCTGCAGCGCCTGGGTGCCGTGACGCAGGCCGTCAGTGTCGGCGATGACCCAGGCCAGCACCGGGTCGATGCCGGGGCGCTGCGGCGCGCGCAGGGCGTCGATCGCTTCGGCGGCGGTCTCCACCGTGTGCAGGCGCAGGTCATGGTGCTGGGCCACGCGCTCGATGCGCTGGGCCAGCAACGCATCGCGCGTGATCAGCAGGGCGCGGCGCACGGTGCCGATGGCGGGCAGGTCGCCGATCACCTTGAGCAGCGGGATCTCGAACCAGAACGTGGCGCCCCGCCCGGGCGTGGAATGCACGCCGATGCGGCCGTGCATGAGATCGATGATGCGCTTGCAGATCGCCAGCCCCAGGCCGGTGCCGCCATACAGGCGCGTGGTCGAGGCATCGGCCTGGCTGAAGGACTGGAACAGGCGCGCCTGCAGGGCGTCATCGATGCCGATGCCGCTGTCGGCGATCTCGAACCGCAGCTGGTGCTGTGCGTTGGTCTCGCCCTGGCGCTGCACGCGCAGCCGGATCTGGCCGCGCTCGGTGAACTTGATCGCGTTGACCAGCAGGTTGCTGAGCACCTGGCGCAGCCGCACCGGATCGCCGCGAACCGACAGCCGCACCGCCGGGTCCAGCTCGAGCGACAGCTGCAGGCCCTTGGGATCGGCGGCACGCTGCATGAGCTGCACCAGTCCTTCCAGCAGCTCGCGCAGGTTGAACGTGGTGATCTCCAGGTTAAGGCCCCTGGCTTCGAGCCGCGAGTAATCGAGGATGTCATCGACGATGCGAAGCAGCTGCTGCGAGCTGGTCGCGGCGGTCTGCAGCATCTGCCGCTGGTCGCTGCCGAGCTGACCGCGCGCGATCAGGTCCAGCATCGGCAGGATGCCGTTGAGCGGCGTGCGGATCTCATGGCTCATCGTGGCCAGGAACTCACCCTTGGCCAGCGCCGCGGCTTCGGCGGCCTGCTTGGCGCTGAGCAGTTCCTGTTCGAGCTGGTTCTGCTGCTGCCGGCGTTGTTGAAGGTGATCGCGCTCCAGCAGCAGCGACTCGCTGCGCTGCTGCAGGGTGTGGAGCTGATCCTGCGTCTCCCGCCAGCGGCGCACCACCTGCAGCGCAGCCAGCAGCGCCAGCACGCCGGTGCCCGCGGCGATGTCGATCCAGGGGCCATTGGCGCCGATCCGTGACATCACGCCGGCGGTCGCGCAGGCCGCGGCCGACCCGGCGGCGATCCACAGCGAGGCCGGGGTGGGCGAGGGGGCTGGCCGTCCGTGGCGTCCCATGCTCAGAGCACCGAGTTCTGGAAGTCGAAGTTCAGTTCGCTGCCGGCGGACTGGACCATGTTGCCCTGGATGAAATCAACGCCGCTGATCCACATCGCGGCCGCGGCCTGCGGATCTTCGATCTGCTGGCCGATGATGCGCAGCCCGGCGCGGTGCGCCCGGTCGATCGCCGCGCGCAGTTCGTCGCGGGTCTGCTGGTTGGCATGGCTGTTGGAGAAGCGCGCGGCCATGCGCACATACGCCAGCGGCAGCTGCGCCATCAAGGCGTTGGCCTCATCGCCCGGCTCGAACTGGCTCAGGCAGAAGCGCACGCCGGCCGCATGCATGCGCGTGCAGAACTGCTGCAGCGTAACGGTGTGGATCAGGGCATCAGGCAGGCGCACGTCGATGACCAGCGCGCTGCCGTCGATCTGGCGGCTGGCCAGCGACTCCAGCAGCCAATCGCCGAACGCATCGCGGGCCAGCGTGCGCAGCGACTGCGAGACGAACAGGTGCAGCGGTTGTGCGGCGTGGCGATACAGATCCAGCAGGCCCAGTGCGTGGTCGAGCACCTGCTGGTCAAGATCGGCGATGCGCCCGGCCGCCTCGGCCGCCGGAATCACCTGGCCGGCGGCCAGCACGCTGCCATCGGCCTGGCGCAGCCGCAGCAGCACCTGGTACTGCGCGGTGTTGCCGCCGGCGACGGCGACGATGGGTTGATAGGCCAGTTCCAGTTGCCCTTCCAGCAACGCAAGATGTTCCTGTGCGGCCACATCTTCGCGACGCACATAGGCGGCCACGCCGGCGGTCAGCAGGCGCGCCTGCAGCGTCGTGCGTTCGACCGCTTCCAGCGCGCTGCCCGCATCGGAGAAGCCCGGGGAGAGCTGGGCATGGCCGACCACGCCGCGCAGGTGCACCGATTCGTCATCGCGGATCACGAACGCGCGCGTGGACAACTGTTCGCGTAGCGCGTGCGCCATCGTATCCAGCGTGTCCTCGTCGGCATCGCGGGCCAGGACCAGGAAGCTGTTGTCGTTCAAGCGCGCCAGCAGGTGCGGTTGCGCGGCATCGGCCAAGCGTTGGCCGGCCTGGGTCATCAGCCGTTCGAAGGCGGCATAGCCATAGCGTTCGCGCAGGCCGAGCGCACTGGCGATCTCGATGAAGAACAGGCCGCCGCGATCGCGGTGCGCGAGCGAGGTGCCCAGCTCCTGCATCACGTGATGGCGGGTGGGCAGGCCGGTCTCGGGATTGTTCATCGCCGGCGCACCCGCGTTGCCCGCCTGCGAGGCGGCCTGCGCACGGGCGCGGCGGATCCGGTTGGAGACGGCCGCGATCAGGTGGCGCGGGCGGATCGGCTTGCTGAGGAAATCATCGGCACCGCTGTCGAGTACCTCGAACTGGCGCTCCGGATCCGGGTCGCCACTGAGGAACACGATCGGCAGCAGCTGCTGGCCAGGCTGCTGGCGGATCAACGCGGTCAGGCGCATGCCGTCCAGGCCGGGCAGGTGCAGGTCCATCAGGATCAGGTCGGGGCGATGCTCGGCGATGGCCTGCTGCACGCCTTCGGCATCGCCGTGCACCAGCGCCTGCATGCCGGCGCCGTGCAGCACGCTCTGTGCGAACAGCGCCTGCGAGCGGTCGTCTTCGACGATCAGGACGCGGTACGGCGAATCGATGCCTGGCGGCACCAGGTCGCTGGCATCGGTGGTCATTGGCGGCAGCAACGGCGGCGGGCTGGCCGGCACGGGATTGAGCGCGACGACATTGCTGTGCGGCAACGCGGCGGGCGTGGCCTGGCGTTGCCAGCGCTGCCAGTGCTCGGCCGGCGGCGTTTCAGCGCGCACGGCGCGGGCGGGTGCAACAACGTTGTCGTGAACGGCCATCCGTACTCCCAGTCTGCGCCGCAATTATGCGATGAACGCCCGGAGGCAGGGCGCGCCTTACCGGGGCAGGGTGCCCGGTTTCACCTGCGTCTGCCCACTGTCGGCCTGGCGCATCAGCCAGCGCATCCCCTTCCACAGCGTCCGCCAGATCATCCACACGATCAACGCGCCGATCAGGCTGCACGCCACCACCAGGATCAGCGCCAGCCACGGGTGCGCCAGTGCGAGCGCCAGCCCGCCGACCACCACGGTGTCTTCGGCCGCCGAGGCGACCCAGTTGCTGGCCGGTTCGGGCGAGGTGTTGAGCAGGGCACGGGTGCCGGACTTCAGCCCGTGGCTGGCCAGCGCCACGCCGGCCCCGGCCACCAGGGCGGTACCGCTGAGTTCACCGCTGGGCGAGAGCGTGGCCGCGGCCAGGAACGCACCCGCCGGTACCCGGGCGAGGGTCTGGATCAGGTCCCAGACTGAATCGACCCCGGGGATCTTGTCGGCGAAGAACTCGGCGATGGCCAGCGCGGCCGAGGTGCCCAGCACCCACCACGATTCGGTGGCCTGCAGCGCGGGCGGCAGGTCGACCCAGCCGAGCAGGCCGGCCAGCCCCACGCCGAACACGGTCAGGTACACGCGGATACCGGCCAGCCAGGCCAGCAGGATGCCGATCACGAACAGGTGGGCTTCGGTCATGGCACGCGCTCCGGTGGCAGAATGTGCACAGGCGCACACTATCGTGGATGACGTCCATGAACGCTACTGCCCGGATCCCGAGCCTGCGCGGACAAGGCCTTTTCCCTGACTTACACTAGCCCGTCGTTCCAGACAGGGGCCGTTGCGACAGCGCCGGCAGGCGCGGTCGCCCAGGACTGCCATGAATAAGCCCACACCTTCCCGCATCCAGATCCGTCGGCCGGGCACGCCGCCCGTGCAGGACCGCAAGCGCCTGCTGGTGCTGGGCGGTGCCTGGCTGCTGTCGCTGATCCTGGCCGCGCTGCTCGGCGCCTGGCTGGGCTCACCCGGCGGCGACGTCGGCACCCAGCTCAAGGCCGCCGAGACCCGCAACGAGCGCCTCCAGCAGCAGCTCATCGAACTGCAGCAGCGCCAGGCGACCCTGCAGGCCTCCGACCGCATCAGCCGTGCTGCCAATACCGAGGTCCAGGCCTCGCTGGGTGAGCGCGATGAAGAGATCGCCGGCCTGCGCGCCGACGTGGCCTTCTACGAGCGCCTGGTCGGGGCGACCAGCCAGCGCAAGGGCCTGAACACCCATTCGGTGGAGTTTTCGCCGGAAACCGGCGGCACCTGGCAATACGCCGTGGTGCTGACCCAGAACCTGAACCGGGGGGCGATCAGCCAGGGGCAGATGCGCTTCACCGTGGAAGGCGTCAAGGACGGCAAGCTGACCTCGGTCAGCTGGGACGAGCTGCACCAGCGCACCAAGGTACCGGGCCAGGACTATTCCTTCCGGTACTTTCAGCAGCTCACCGGCAGCGTGATGCTGCCCCAAGGCTTCACCCCGCAACGTGTGCGGGTCACGCTGGGATCGGGCGCGGGGGGCGCCACCCAGGTATTCGATTGGAAACAGGCCGGGGCACCGGCGGCATCGGCAAAAGAAGGGGAGTAAGCCCATGTTTGGCAGCAACAAGTCCAACCGCGACGGACATCTGGTCGTGGACGCGCTGATCGGCGCGCAGGTGGTGATCCGCGGGGACGTGGAATTCAGCGGTGGCCTGTATGTGGAAGGCACCATCCTGGGCAAGGTGATTGCCCAGGACGGCGCCAGCAACGCCACCCTGACGGTGGCCGAGCACGGCGCCATCGAGGGCGAGATCCGCGCCCAGGTGGTGGTCATCAGCGGCCGCCTGGATGGGGATGTACATGCCACCGAGCGGGTCGAACTGACCCCCAGCGCCCGGGTCACCGGCAACATCCACTACCAGGTGGTGGAAATGCACGCCGGTGCCCAGCTGACCGGCCGCCTGATCCACACCTCGGCGCAGATGGCCCTGCCGCCGCCGTCCGGGGATGCGGACGAGGGCAAGGGCAAGGACACCGCCGCCCGCAGGAAGCTGGCCGAGGCGATGGCCTGAATCGCGCCGGCGCCACACCTTGAAACCGTGCTCATGCAGCCCCATGCTGGGGGCATGAGCACGCTTGTTTCCCTGCCCGGCGCACCCGCCGCCGCGCCGAACTACCAGTCCCTGGACCGTCCGCTGAACTTCACCGAGGCCGCTGCGGCCAAGGTCAAGGAGCTGATCCAGGATGAGGGCAACGCTGCCCTCGCCCTGCGCGTCTACATCGAAGGCGGTGGCTGTTCCGGCTTCCAGTACGGGTTCGAGTTCGATGAGAACCGGGCCGAGGACGATCTGGCGGTGGATACCGCCGGCGTCACCCTGCTGGTGGATCCGCTGAGCCTGCAGTACCTGATGGGCGCCGAGGTGGATTACACCGAGAGCCTGACCGGCGCGCAGTTCGTGATCCGCAATCCGAACGCGAAGACCACCTGCGGCTGCGGCAGCAGTTTCAGCATGTGATGCGCGCGCAACCGGCCTGAGGGTCGGTTGCCGCTTGCCAGTCCCGCCGAATGTGGGCAGGCTCTTGCGATGTCCAAATTCTCTTCGCAGCTTTCCGGTTTCGCCTTCGTCAGCGAGCCGTTGGAGCGCGCCGATACCCTGCGCGATGACGCCGATGCGTTGTTGCGGCTGTGGCCGGACGCGCGCGTATTGGTGCTCGACCAGGACGGTACCGCACTGGCGGGCAACGACGGCCAGCCCCTGCCACTGACCGGCGCCGAGCTGGGCGGTGGCCCGGGTACCGCGATCTTCCTCGGCCTGCGCGGCGAGCAGGCGTGGTTCTCGATGGAGGCCGCCGGCCTGTCGGTGACGGCCCCGCAGCGGGTCGACCTGCGGCAGTCCGCCGCGACCTGGTCCATCGCCGATTCCACCGCCTTCTGTTACGCACGCGGCATGTCCTACTGGCAGTCGCGCACCCGTTTCTGCGGCGTGTGTGGCGGCGCGGTGACCTTCAGCCGTGGCGGCTTCGTCGGACGCTGCGGCCAGTGCGCAACCGAACATTACCCGCGGGTGGATCCGGCCGTGATCGTGGCCGTGGAAAACCAGGGCCGGCTGCTGCTGGGCCGGCAGGCCAACTGGGCCCCGCGTCGCTATTCGGTGCTGGCCGGCTTCGTCGAGCCCGGTGAATCGCTGGAGCAGACCGTGGTCCGTGAGGTGTTCGAGGAAAGCCGGGTGCGCGTGCGCGAGTGCCGCTACCTGGGGACCCAGCCATGGCCGTTCCCCGGCGCGCTGATGCTCGGCTTCGCCGCCACGGCCGAAGACGACGTGCCGACCGTGAACGGCGAGCTGGAAGATGCCCGCTGGTTCACCGCCCAGGACGTGGGCGCTGCCCTGGCCCGGGATGTCGAGGACGACGGCGAAGGCATCCGCCTGTCCCCGCCGATCTCGATCTCGCGCAGCCTGATCGAGCACTGGTACCGCCAGCAGGTCGCCTGACCGTCGCCTGCCGTTGCCGCAGGCTGAACACGCGGCGCGTTACATTACCTACGGCCCGGGGAATTGCCGGGCCGCAAGGCATAGTAGCGGCGCGTTCCACGTCCCGAGCCGGAGGCTTACATGTTCACCACCCTGGTCGCCGTGCTGGTTGCCTTGGCCCTGGGCCATGTCGCGCCGGGCGCGGCCGTCGCGCTGCGGCGTTTCGGCCTCTACCGGCGCTGGCTGCAGTGGCTGGACCGGCATGCCGCCGAAGACGGCGCCTGGCGCGGACGCAAGGGTGCCTGGCTGGCGGTGCTGCCGTTCGTCGTGGTGCTGGGCCTGATCCAGTGGCTCTTCGATGATCGGGTGTACGGCCTGCCGTCACTGCTGCTGGGCGTGCTGGTGCTGGTGATGTGCTGGGGCCCGCGCGACCTGGACCGTGATGTCGAGGCGGTGATCGATGCCGATGACGCCCATGCGCGTCATCTGGCGATCGCGCAGCTGCAGTCCGCCGGTGGCAGCCTGCACGAAGACGTCCCCTCGCTCGTCGAAGCAACGGTGCTCAACGCGCTGCGGCGCTGGTTCGCGGTGCTGTTCTGGTTCCTGCTGCTGGGTCCGGTCGGCGCGCTGCTGTATCGCCTGCTGGCGTTGCTGGCGGTCGGCCCGATGCGCTCGCTGGCCAGCGTGGAAGCGGTCGCCGGTGCACGCGTGGTGCTGTCCTGGCTGGAATGGCCGGTGGCGCAGCTGATGTCGCTGTCGATGGCGCTGGTCGGCAACTTCGATACGGCGCTCAAGGCGTGGCGCGAGGCGCATGGCAACCAGTGGGCCACCTCCACGCACTTCCTTGGCGCGGTCGCGCGGGCGAGCGTCAGTGCCGAGCTGCGCGAGGATGCGCACGATTACAGCGATGCGGGCATGGTGCCGGTATGGCGTCGGCTGCCGGAACTGCGCGATGCGATGAGCCTGGTGTGGCGCATGCTGCTGTTGTGGATGGCAGTACTGGCGCTGCTGGTGATCGCCGGCTGGGTGACCTAGCGGTTCACGCTCAGCCCGGCGCCAACCAGGTGAACGGCACCCATGGCAGGTTGCGTGCGATCCAGTACGCCGGCAGCAGGATCAGCCAGAACGCCGGTTTCATCAACAGCGTGATCAGCGGCTGCAGCACGCGTGGGCGCCAGCCCATCGCCCAGCCGATCACCAGCGGGGCGATGGCCAGCATCAGCATCGCCAGGGGATTCATCGAGAACGCGGCGACCACATCGCCGTGGGCCAGCGCGTGCAGTGCACGCGTCAGCCCGCAGCCGATGCAGTAGTACCCGGTAACGGCCAGGAAGCTGCACGGCGGGAACGGACTGCTGGCGCTGTTGGGGTCGTAGTGCCGCAGCACCCAGAACCCCGCGCCGGCGGCCAAGGCGGCCGGCGGCAGGGCCGCCAGCAACCAGCGCTTGCCGTGCAGCGCGATCATCAGCTGGCGCTTTCGATCTGCTGCTGGAACTGCTGCATCTGCTGCATGTAACCGTCAACGCCCATGAAGGCCAGCGAGATCACGAACAGCACGACGCCGGCGATCAGGAAACCGGTGGTGACCCACGCCCAGATCTTGGCGTTCTTGGAGGCACGACGTGCGCCTTCCAGGTCGCCCTGGTTGAGCAGGCCGTTGACCTTGCTGGCGAACACGATCGCGACCACGCCGGTGACGATGCCCGGGAAGCTCAGGCACGACAGGCAGCACACGAAGAACGCCAGGATGGTGACGACGATCGACCAGATCAGGTGGTTCGGAATGCTGCCCGGGGCGGGCGGCAGGGGGGCGGTGGCATTCATCAGCGAAGCTCCATTTGCTTGGGTGGGTGTGTACGGGATGGATCCGGGGCGAACAACACACGCGATGAGGCACGATCGGCAACAGGTGACACGACGGCAATGTCCGGCATCGAGCGTCCGCCCGCGCCGGCCAGCGCGGGCGAGGTGCCCCGGGCGGTAATCTAACCGATGTACCCGCGTCCATGTATACGGTTACATGCAGGCAGGGCAGGACTCACGCCTGGTCAGCCCGCAGCTGCCGCACCTGTGTCTCCAGCATCGGGGCCGTGGCGACCTCGCCGGCGATCGGTGCCGACGCGACCACCTCGACATGCGCGCGGAACCGACGTGGCACGCGCATGCGGCCCAGGCGCGTGTCGCGCCGGCTCCACATGCTCGACCACATGCCGCGCAGCGCCATCGGCACCACCGGCACCGGGCGGCGCTCGAGAATCTTCTCCACGCCCGACTTGAACGCGCCCATCTGCCCATCACGCGTCAATGCGCCCTCGGGGAAGATGCAGACCAGCTCGCCTTCGGCCAATGCCTTGTCCACCTCGTCGAACGCGGCCTGCATCAGGGCCGGATCCTCGCGTGCACCGGCGATCGGGATCGCCTTGGCGGTGCGGAAGATCCAGCGCATCACCGGGATGTTGAAGATCCTGTAGTACATCACGAAGCGCACCGGGCGCGGGATCGTGGCCGAGAGGATCAGCGCGTCCATGTAGCTCACATGGTTGCACACGATCAGCGCCGCGCCCTCGTCCGGCACGTTGGCCTCGATCCCGTGCGGGCGAAGGCGGTACAGCGCACGCACCATCACCCAGCTGAGGAAGCGCATCAGGAATTCGGGGACGATCGTGAAGATGTAGATCGACACCACGGCGTTGGCGATCGCCAGGGCCAGGAACAGCTGCGGAATGGTCCAGTCCAGCACGCGCTGGGTGAGCAGGCCCAGGCCTGCGGCCAGCACGATGAAACCGGAGTTCTGGATGTTGAGCGCGGCGAACACGCGCGACATCTCCGACTTGGCCGTGCGGCTCTGGATCAGCGCGAACAGCGGCACCACGAAGAAGCCGGTGAACAGGCCGATGCCGATCAGGTCGATGATGATGCGCACGCTGCCGGGCGCCTGTACGAACTGCCAGATCGACAGCCCGGCCGCGGCGGCTTCCCCGGCACGTGCGAAGTACAGGTCGAGCATGAAGGCGGTCATGCCGAACGCGCCCAGCGGCACCAGGCCGATTTCCACGGTGCGCCCGGACAGCTTCTCGCACAGCAGCGAGCCGGTGCCGGTGCCGAGCGAGAACAGCGCCAGCGCGAAGATGTACAGCGTGGAGCCACCGCCTAGATTGATTTCGGCGTAGGTGGGCAGCTGCGAGGTCAGCATGGTGCCGACGAACCAGAACCAGGACACGCCGAGGATCGCGTTGCGCACCGCCTTCTGCTTCTTGGCCATGCGCAGCACCGCCAGCGACTCGGGCAGCGGGTTCCAGTTGATCTTCAGGTCCGGTGCGCCGGCATCGACCTTCGGGATCATCCGCGCGGTGAGGTTGCCGGCCACGGCCAGCACGATCACCGCGGTCGCGGCGACGATCGGGCCATGGCTGCCCGCCAGGGTGAAGATCAGACCGCCGGCGATCATGCCGGTCAGGATCGACAGCGAGGTGCCCATTTCGACCAGGCCGTTGCCGCCGGTCAGCTCCTCGGGCTTGAGGATGGAGGGCAGTACCGAGTACTTCACCGGCCCGAACAGGGTGGACTGCATGCCGGTGCAGAACAGCGCGACCAGCAGCACCGGCATGCTCTCGGTCAGGAAGCCGACCGCGGCCAGCGACATGATCGCGATCTCCATGGTCGTGGTGATCACGATCAGCCGCGACTTCTCCAGCTTCTCCGCGATCTGCCCGGCCAGCGCCGAGAACAGGAAGTACGGCAGGATGAAGATTGCCGGTGCCAGGTTGGTGTACAGCGAGCGCTCTTCGATCGGCGTGCCGAGGAAGAACAGCAGCGCGATGATCGCCTGGCGGTAGACGTTGTCGTTGAACGCGCCCAGCGACTGGACGATGAAAAACGGCAGGAAACGGCGTTGCCTGAGCAGGGCGAACTGACTATGGCCGGACATGGAGACTCCTTGCGAACCGGCGCAGCCTAGCATTCTCCCTGTTGGCGCAGCATGGCAGCGCCGCGGTACGGTGCAGGCAGCCCCGTTCAACATCCGTATCGACCACCGGTCGATACCTACCGCAGCGTGCGCGCGGCCTCGTTGGCGGCACCGCGCAGCTTGGGCAGCAGGCGCAGCATCAGGCCCATCTGGGTCCGGATCAGCTGCAGCTGGGGCGGCATGTCGTCCGGGATCTGCTCCAGCTGTTCGGCCAGGGCGCGGTCGCCGTCGTTGGCGTCCTCGGCCACCGGCTCGCGCTGCTGCAGCGCGCTGGCGATCTGCTGCATCGCCTGCTCCACGCGTTCCCCGCCGGACAGGGCGAGTGGGTCCTGGCCGTAGCTGTCCAGCTGGGTGCGGTGCGCACCCAGCGCGGAGAGATGGCCGAGCAGCGTGTTGGACAACGCCAGGAAGCGGAACCCCGCATCCAGGTTGCGGCGTACGTGGCCCGGCTCGCGCAGCATGTTCGACAGGGCCGTGGACAGCGCCGCATCGGCGTTGTGCATGTCGCGCCGTGCGATGCGGTAGGCCAGATCGTCCCGCATGCCACTGCCGTACTGGCCGAGCACGGCGTGCAGGTACCTGGCGCAGTTGTCGAGCACCCGCGCCATCACCAGATTCAGGCGGCGGCCCTGCCAGTCGGGCAGGATCAGGAAGGCGGCCGCCGCGGCGATCGCACAGCCCAGCAGCGTATCCACCAGCCGTGGCCAGATCAGCAGGAAGCCATCGCCGATCAGGTTGAAGCAGGTCAGCGCCATCACCGTGATCGCCGCCGAGGCCACCAGGTAGCGATCGCTGCGGGTGAAGAAGAACAGCAGCGCCGAGAGCAGGGCGATCAGCAGCTCGATGCGCAGGTCCTGGAACAACTGCATCAGCGCCCAGGTCAGCACCAGGCCGATCAGGGTGCCGGCGATCCGCTGCGCAAGCCGCTGGCGGGTGGCACCGAAGTGCGGGCGGCAGACGAACACGATGGTCAGCAGCACCCAGGAGCCGTTCTGGGCGTTGAACAGGCGGATCGCCGCGAAGCCGACGATCAGCGCCAGCGCCATGCGCAGGCCATGCCGGAACAGCACCGAGCCGGGGGTGAGCTGCTGGCGGATACGCACGCCCATCTCGCGCAGGGTGTGCGGGCTGGTATCGCGCAGGCGCGTATCGACGTTGTCCAGCGTGGACTCGGACTTCTCGGCTTCGGACAGGCGGCGTTCGATGCTCTGCAGGTTGTGGCCCAGCAGTTCCAGCGAGGCCAGCAGGCGCTGCCACTGGGGATTGTGCTGGGCGCGCAGCCAGCTCAGTGAATCGGTGAGGTCGGCGGTGGCCTGCTTGGTGCGCTCGCCGTACTGGAACGGCTGGCGCAGGCGGATCGCCTGGCCCAGGTTGGCGCAGGCCTCACCCTGCAGCGCGAGCAGGCGCTGGCAGCGGTACAGCACGTCGCTGTGGAAGAACGCTTCGGTCAGCGCGCCATAGGGGTAGTGCGAGGAGCTGGCGCGCTCGTGGAAGTCCTGGGCCATGTAGTACAGGCGCAGGTACAGGCCGGACTGCACGCCGGGCCGACCGGAGCGGCCAAAGCGCGCCAGGATCGCGGTCTTGGCGATGTTGAGGGCTTCAACCACGCGCCGGTTCTGCTCGGCCAGGGCGAGCTGGCGCTTCTGCACGTCCGCATCGCGGACCGGTTCGAACAGATCGGCCTTGAGCTTGAGGTAGCGGCCCAGCTCCAGATACAGGCGGGCAACCCGCTCGCGCACCGGGCGGTTGGCGAACAGGGCGGTCCACAGGATCGAGAGCAACGCATACCAGACCGCACCGGCCAGCAGGTGGCTCACGGCGTTGATCGCCTGGGACAGATCGGCGGCACCGTGCTGTTCCAGCCCGATCATCGTGTAGATGGCCAGGGTTACCGTGGCCTGCGCGATCGAGGCATAGCGCTCGCCGAGCGCGCCGAGCAGGGTCAGCCCGAAGGTGGCCGCGGCCAGGGCGGTGATGAACCACCACGGATGCGGGAACAGCACCACCACCGCCGCGGCGGCCGCCACGAAGCACAGCAGCGACAGCGCCACCGATTTGATCCGGCCCCACCAGTTGTCGTCGGTCTCGGCGATCGCACTGGCGATGATGCCCAGGAACACGCCGGGCAGGGCGGGCAGCTGGTCCAGGTACCAGCACAGCCCCATGGCCGCCGACAACGCGATGAATACCCGCAGGCCATAGCTGGCCTTTTCATGTGCCCACAGGCGGCTGACGCGGGTTTCGAACGAGGGCATGGCGACTCGGCGGAAGAGAGGCCGCCATTATTGCCGGTGCGGAGTGAAGGGGACACCTCTACCGCCGACGGTAGTGCCGGCCGTTGGCCGGCTCCCGACAATGCCGAGGAGCCGGCCAGCGGTCGGCACTACCTGTGTGCTTCCGGTTACATGTCCCAGCGCACGCTTACCGCGAAGGTGCGCGGCAGGCCGACGCCTGCGTTGGACCAGTACTTCTTGTTGGCCAGGTTCTCCACGCCGGCGCGCCAGGTGACGGGATGGCCGGCGGCCTGCATCCGGTAGCCGACACCGGCGTTGACCAGCGTGTAGTCGGGCAGCTTGAGCGTGTTGTCGGCGTCGTAATAGACGTCACCGTAGTAACGGGCCAGTGCGTACACGCTCAGGCCCTCGACCTGCGGGACGCTGTAGTCGGCGTGCAGGACGCCCTGCCAGCGGGCGGCGCCGGCGGTGCGGTTGCCTTCCTGGGCGACGCTGCCGGGGGAGAGCTTGTCGTAGGTGGGGTCCAGCCAGGTCACGCCGCCACCGAGCGTGAAGGCATCGGTCAGGCGTACGTCGCCGCTGACTTCCACGCCTTCGTACAGCGTGATGCCGTCCTGCACCAGCAGCTTGCCGGCGGGCGTGAGCAGGTCGATGTTCGCGCCACGCTCCAGCCGGAAGGCGGCGGCATTGGCGCTCCAGCGCGGGTACTCGATCTTGGCGCCGATCTCGTACTGCTTGCTGATGGTCGGGTCGAGCACGTCACCGGCGTTGATGTAATCGCTGCCCACGCGGCTGCCGGCTTCCAGCGATTCCACGTAGCTGGCATACAGCGTCACTGCGTCGGCCGGCTTGTACATCAGGGCGTAGGTCGGGGTGACCGGATAGGTGTGGTACGCACCCTTGTTCTCGAAGTCGTTGTAGCGCGCGCCGGCCAGCAGCGACCAGCCATCGGCGAAGCTGACGGTATCGCTGACAAACGCCGCCTGCTGCACCGTTTCGCTGCCGCGGCTGAGCACGCGCGAGCCGACCGCGTCATGACGCAGTGTCGGGCGCTGGTAGAGGTTGCCGCGGCCGATGGTGTTCCACTCGTAGGGACGGTCCCAGCCCAGCCCGGTCTGGTGGGCGACGCCGGCGACCACCTGGTGCGACAGCGGGCCGGTCTGGAAGCGGCCCTGCACGATCGCCTGGGCCAGCTTCCACTCGCTCTTGCCGCCGAGCTCGTAGGTGTTGACGTTGTAATCGCCGTTGACGTCATCGATATAGGCGAAGATCTTGTTGACGTCGTTCCATGAGGTGGTCACGCCATAGCTCAGGCTGGCCTTCCAGTCATTGTTGATCTGCCAGTTCAACGCCGTGGAGAGCAGGCTGGAACGGGTGTCGTAGTAGCTGCCATCGATGCTGTTGTCGATGTCGCCCGCGAGCGGGCGCGGCAGCTCTGTCAGGCCGATGAAGTAATACTGCGGCGACTCGTTGCTGAGATCGCGCGACTGGAACACGCCATCGAAGGTCCAGGTCAGCCGGTCGGTCAGGCGTGCATCCAGCGACAGGGCGCCGACCTTGCGGTTCACCTCCCCGCCGTTGAAGGTTTCACCTTTCTCCTGGTACGCGTTGAAGCGGTAGCCGAACATGTCCTCGTTGCCGAAGCGTCCGCCCACATCGAGCTGCCCACTGACGATGCCCGCCTCGCGCCAGCCCAGCTGTGCCGACAGCGTGGTGACCTCGGTCGGCTTCTTGGTGACGTAGTTGACGATGCCGCCGGGCTGGCCGAAGCCGTACATGAAGCCGCCGGGACCTTTGAGCAGTTCCACCTGTTCCATCACTTCCAGCGGCCACTCGGTGCCCCACGAGGACACCTGCAGGCCGTTGACGCGGTAGCTGTCGTAGCTGAGATCGATGCCGCGGTTGCGGATCGGCGAACTCCAGCCGCTGGCGTAGGCGCTGACCTGGGTGACCACCGAAGGATCGGTGAGGAAGGCTTCGCCCAGCGAGACCACCTGGCGCTTTTCGATGTCCTCGCGGCCGACGACCGAGATCGCAAACGGGGTATCGCGCACGGCGCGGTCGCCCAGGGCGCCGGTATCGGTGTGGGTACGTTCGGCGGTGACCTTGATCGCATCCAGGTCGGTGGCCGAGCGCGCCCGCGCGGTGCCGTCCGGTACGGACTGGGCATGGGCGGCGCAGGCCAGCGACAGCGCAACGGCCAACGTGGCCAGGCGGGGCAGGGAGGACGACAGCATCGATGGGTTCCTTGGCGGACAGCACAACGCCGTCCGCGATCTACAGAGGGCGGGGAGGGTCGATGACTGGATCGCGCAGGCTGGCCGGGAACCGGCAGCGGGGGCATCGCAGAGGGCGATGCAGGACCGTGGCTGGATGAGAATTGTTGTCGTTTTGTTACATGGCGTCAAACCGGGGCGCACCTACCGGGCGTACCTGCCTGACGTACCGACCAAGGTCGGTACCTACCGGGATGCGACGCGGCATCGGTAGGTGACGACCGTTGGTCGTCACGCCGTAGCGCGGCCGGGGCCCAACGCAGGTTCCGACCAACGGTCGGTACCTACCGGGCGATGGCGCTGCGCTTCAGGGCGCGCTTCTCGCGGCGCCGCGCCCGGCGGGCCACCCAGCGCTCGCGCAGGCACGAGAAGATCACGTACAGCGCGGGCGTGCTGAGCAGGGTCAGGCTCTGCGAGAACAGCAGGCCGCCGATCATCGCGATGCCGAGCGGGCGACGCAGTTCGGAGCCTTCGCCCAGGCCGATGGCCAGCGGTACCGCGGCCAGGATCGCCACCATGCTGGTCATCATGATCGGGCGGAAGCGCACGATGCTGGCTTCGCGGGCGGCTTCCAGCGGCGTCTTGCCATGCTCGCGCTGCGCCACCACCGCGAAGTCGATCATCATGATCGCGTTCTTCTTGACGATGCCGATCAGCAGCACCAGCGCGATCATCGAGATCACCGACAGTTCGGTGTTGGTGCCGTACAGCGCCAGCAGCGCGCCGACGCCTGCCGCCGGCAGCGTGGAGAGGATGGTGACCGGGTGGATCAGGCTCTCGTACAGCATGCCCAGCACCAGGTACACGGTGATGATCGCCGCCATCACCAGGATCAGCATCGCCATCGGGTCCGAATCGAAGCCGAACCCGGCGTCGTCGGCCAGGCGGATGTCGCCGGGCATGCGCATGCCGTTGACGGTGCTGTCGATGATGGCCTTGGCCTCGCCCATGCTGGTGCCGGGGGCGAGGTTGTAGCTAAGGTCCATCGTGGTGTACTGGTTCTCGTGGGTGATCTGCGACGGTGCCAGCCCCGGTACCTGTTCGGCCACCGCGGTGATCGGCACCATCTCGCCATTGCCGGCGCGTACGTAGATCTGGTCCAGCGCGCCCGGTGTCGCGGTCTGCTCCGGCAGGGCGTTGACCACCACGCTGTACTGGTTGATGTCCGAGTAGATCGTGGAGATCTGGCGCTGGCCGAAGGCGCCGTACAGCGCGCCGTCGATGGCACCGACCGACACGCCCAGGCGGGCGGCCTTGGCCCGGTCGATCACGATGTTCTGGCGCAGGCCGGCGGCGTCCACGTCGGTGCCGACGTCGGTCAGCTTCGGATTCTTCTTCAGCGCGGCCTGCAGCTTGGGCAGCCACTCCTGCAGCTGGGCCAGGTCGTTGCCCTGCAGCGAGACACGGTACTGCGCGCCCTGGCTGGCACCACCGCCGTCATTGCTGGGCAGATCCTGGATGGCGCGCAGGCGCAGCTGCAGGTCGGGGTAGCGATCGGCCTTGGCGCTGAGGCGGGCCAAGGCCTGGGCGGTGGTCTCGCGGCGGCCGTCCTTGCGCGACTTCAGTTCAACATTGAACTGCGCGCTCGAGCCCTGGCGGCCACTGCCCAGGCGCACGCCCACGGTCTTCACCGCCGGGTCGGCCATCAGCATGTCGGTGATGCGGCGCTGGCGGTTGACCATGTCTTCGAACGAGACCGTGGCGCTGGAATTCGCACGGCCCCAGATCAGGCCGGTGTCCTGGGGCGGGAACGCGCCCTTCTTGACCGCACCGAACAGGAACACCGTCGCGCCGATCAGCAGCAGCGGCGTCAGCGACAGCAGCAGCGCGTGGCGCAGCGAGAAATCCAGCAGCTTCACGTAGATCCGCAGCATGCGGTCGTGGCCGGCATCGAGCAGGCGGCCGAAGCGGCTCGGCGCACCGGCGTCGGCATGTGCGCTCAGGAAGCGGCTGCACAGCGCCGGGGTCAGCGTCAGCGAGATGATCATCGAGACCACGATGGCCGCCACCAGGGTGACGGTGAACTCGCGGAAGAACGCGCCCATCATGCCTTCGGCGAACAGCAGCGGAATGAACACCGCCACCAGTGAGGCGGTGATCGAGACGATGGTGAAGCCGATCTCGCGCGCGCCAGTGAGGGCGGCCTGCATGCGCGGCATGCCTTCGTCGAGGTGGCGCATGATGTTCTCGATCACCACGATCGCATCGTCGACCACGAAGCCGATCGCGATCACCAGCGCCAGCAGGCTCAGGTTGTTCAGGGTGAAGCCCAGCACGTACATCACCAGCGCCGCGCCGGCCAGTGAAAGCGGCACGGTCACCGCCGCGATCAGGGTCGGGGCCAGCCGGCGCAGGAACAGCGCCATGGTCAGCACCACCATGGCCAGCGCGATCAGCAGGGTGATCTGCACTTCATGCAGCGACGAGCGGATGGTCGGGGTGCGGTCGAAATACGGGGTGAGCGTGGTACCCGGTTCGAGGTAGTCGCGCAGGGTCGGGATCTGCGCCTTCACCCGGTCCACGGTTTCCACGATGTTGGCGCCGGCGCGGGTGAACACGTACATCACCACCGCCGGTTTGTGGTTGAACCACGCGGCCTGGTAAGCGTCCTGCTGCCCGTCGTAGACGTTGGCGATGTCCTGCAGGCGGATCACGCGGCCATCGTCGGCGGTCTTGATCACCAGCTGGGCGAAATCAGCGGCGCGCGCCACCGAGTCGTTGGCGATGATCGCGGTGGTGGTGTTGCCATCGGTGAGGAAGCCGGTCGGCGAGGTCACGTTGGCCGCGCGTACCGCATTGCGCAGGTCATCGGCGGTCAGGCCGAGGGCATTCATCAGGCGCAGGTTGACGTCCACCCGCACGGCCGGCGTGGAGGCGCCGGCGATATCCACCGAGGAAACGCCGGTGATCTGGCGCAGGCGCTGGGCCAGCAGCGAATCGGCCACGTTGTAGAGGTCGTCGGCCGACTGCGTTTCGGAGGTCAGTGCGATCGCGATGACCGGGTCGTCGTTCGGGTTCGCCTTCTGGAACATCGGCGTTCCCAGCCCGGCGGGCAGGTCGGACTGGGCGGAGTTGATCGCGGTCTGCACGTCCAGCGCGGCCGAGTCGATGTCGCGGTCGCTCTGGAAGATCATGAAGACCAGCGAGCTGCCTTCGGAGCTGGACGAGCGCATGCGGTCGATGCCGGGCAGCTGGCCGAGGTGGCGCTCCAGCGGCGCGGTCACCGTGGAGGCCATCGTCGTGGCGTCCGCGCCGGCCTGGTTGGCGTGCACGAAGATCACCGGGATCTGGATGTTCGGCAGTGCCGACACGCCCAGCTGCAGGTAGCAGATCACGCCCACCACGAACAGGCCGATGGCCAGCAGGGCGGTGCCGATCGGGCGGCGGATGAACGGGCCGGAGATGTTCATCGAACGCCTCCGCAGCGGTCTGCGGTGCTCGTCATCACGCCTGAGGCTCCTGCACCGGGCCATGGCCGTGACGCAGTGCGCGCTGTTCGCGGCGCTGGCGCAGGCGCTCGGAGAAGCGCTCCATGTACAGGTAGATCACCGGTGTGGTGTACAGCGTGACCAGCTGCGAGAGCAGCAGGCCGCCGACGATGGCGATGCCCAGCGGGCGGCGCAGCTCCGAGCCGATGCCGGTGCCCAGCGCCAGCGGCAATGCACCGAGCATCGCCGCAGCGGTGGTCATCATGATCGGGCGGAAGCGCAGCAGGCAGGCGCGGCGGATCGCTTCATGTGCGTTGGCCCCGGTGCGGCGCGCCTCGATCGCGAAGTCGACCATCATGATGCCGTTCTTCTTGACGATGCCGATCAGCAGCACGATGCCGACGATGCCATCCACCGACAGCGGCAACCCGCACACCATCAGTGCCAGCAGTGCGCCGACACCGGCCGGCGGCAGGGTGGAGATGATGGTGAAGGGGTGGATGTAGCTTTCATACAGCACGCCCAGCACGATGTAGATCAGCACCAGCGAGGCCAGCAGCAGCCACACCACGTCGGTCTGGCTGCCGGTGAACTCGGCCGCCTTGCCGATGAACTGCGCATGCACCTGCGAGGGCATGTTCAGGCCGGCCTTGGTTTCCTCGATCGCCTTGACCGCATCGGACAGCGAGTAGCCCGGCGCGATGTTGAACGACACCGTGACCGCCGGCAGCTGTTGCTGGTGGCTGACCACCAGCGGGGTGCTGGTGACCTTGCCTTCGGCCAGCGCGGCCAGCGGAATGATGTTGCCCGCACCGACCGGAATACCGGTGTTCTGCGCGCCGATGCCGGTGGCCGTGGACGAGTTGGACGAGGTGACCTGGCCGAAGTTGGTGGCGTTGCTGCCGGTCAATGCACCGGCCCCGTTGGAGGCCACCGCCAGCTGGTTCATCAGCGCGGTGCTGGTGCGGAATTCCGGCGCCACTTCCAGCACCACGCGGTACTGGTTGAGCTCGGTGAAGATGGTGGAGATCTGGCGCTGGCCGAAGGCGTCGTACAGGGTGTCGTCGATGGTCTGCATCGGCACGCCGAGCACGCTGGCCTTGTCGCGGTCGATGGTCAGTTCCAGCGCGCGGCCCTGGTTGGACAGGTTGTTGTCCACGTCGGCCAGTTCCGGGCGCTGGCGCAGCGCTTCGGTCAGCCGGGTGGCCTGCAGCGCGACCTGCGCGCTGTCCACGTCCGACAGCGAGTACTGGTACTCGGTGGCCGCCACGCGGGTATCCAGGGTGACGTCCTGCACCGGCTTGAGATACAGCGCCACGCCGGGGATGCCGGCCACGGCCTTCTGCAGGCGCGGCAGGATCTCATCCAGGCCATCGCGGTCGCCGCGCTCCTTGAGCACGATCGACAGCTGGCCCTGGTTGAGCGTGGGGTTCATGGTGCCGGCGCCGATGAAGGCGGACACGCCGGTCACCGCCGGATCGCTGCGCAGGGCTTCGGCCACGGCCTTGGTGCGCTGCTCCATCTGCGGGAAGGCGATGTTCTGGTCGGCCTGGACCACGCCGGTGATCAGGCCGGTGTCCTGTTCGGGCAGCAGGCCCTTGGGGATCACGATGTACAGCACCACGGTCAGCACCAGCGCACCGGCGGCGACGGCCAGGGTCAGCGGCTGGTGATCGAGCACCCAGTCCAGGCTGCGCTCGTACAGGCCGACGGTGCGCGACCACACGGTGGTCTTGCCGGCCGCGGCGGCACGCTCGTGCGCGTCTTCGCCTTCGGGCAGCGCGTCCGGCTTGAGCAGGTAGGCGCACATCATCGGGGTGAGCGTCAGCGAGATCAGCATCGACAGCGTCACCGCGATGCTCAGCACCCAGGCGAACTCATGGAACAGGCGGCCGGTGACGCCGGGCATCAGCAGCAGCGGCAGGAACACCGCCACCAGCGAGATGGTCAGCGAGAGCACCGTGAAGCCGATCTGCTGTGCGCCGATCTCGGCTGCTTCGGGGCCGCTCTTGCCCTGTTCGATGTAACGCACGATGTTCTCGATCATCACGATCGCATCGTCGACCACGAAGCCGGTGGCCACCACCAGCGCCATCAGCGAGAGGTTGTCCAGCGACATGCCGGCGAACGCCATCACCCCGAAGGTGCCGGCCAGCGACAGCGGCACCGCCACCGAGGGAATGATGGTGGCCCACAGGCGGCGCAGGAACACGAAGATCACCGCCACCACCAGGCCGATGGTCAGGATCAGGGTGAACTGCACTTCATGCACCGAGGCGCGGATGGTCTCGGTCCGGTCGTTGAAGATCTCCAGGTGCACGTCGGCCGGCAGCACGTTCTGCAGCTGCGGCAGCAGCGCACGGATGCGCTCGACGGTCTGCACGATGTTGGCACCGGGCTGGCGGCGCACTTCCAGCAGCACCGCCGGCTTGCCATCGGCCCACGCGGCCAGCTGGTCGTTCTCCACGCCATCGACCACGTTGGCGACATCGGACAGGCGCACCGGGCGGCCGTTCTTGTAGCTGATGATGGTGTCGCGGTACTCGGCGGCACTGGTCAGCTGGTCATTGGTGCCGATCGAGTAGGACTGGGTCTTGCCGTTGAGCGAGCCCTTGGGCGCGTTGACGTTGGCCTGGGTCAGCGCGCTGCGCAGGTCTTCCAGGGTCAGGCCCATGTTGGACAGCTGCGCCGGGTTGACCTGGATGCGAACGGCCGGGCGCACGTTGCCGGCGATCGAGACCAGGCCTACGCCCTGCACCTGCGACAGGCGCTGGGCGAGGATGGAGTCGGCGTAATTGTTGACGTCGCGCAGCGGGCGCGTATCGGAGGTGAGCTTGAGGGTGACGATGGCCGCGTCGGCCGGGTTCACCCGGTTGTAGACCGGCTGGTAGGGCAGCGAGGAGGGTAGGGTGGCCTGGCGGATCGCGGCCTGCACGTCCTGCGCGGCGATGTCGATGTCGCGGTCCATCGAGAACTGCAGGATGATCGTGGACAGCCCCGCCGACGAATCGGAGGTCATGATCTCCAGCCCGGAAATCTGCCCGAACTGGCGCTCCAGCGGCGTGGTCACCAGCGAGGCCATGGTGACCGCGTTGGCGCCGGGGTACTGGGTGGTCACCACCAGGCTGGGCGCATCGATCTCGGGCAGCGCCGACACCGGCAGCTGGCGGTAACCGAGGATGCCGAGCAGCAGCAGGCCTGCCATCAGCAGCGAGGTGGCGATCGGGCGGCGGATGAAAATCGTCGAAAAGCCCACGGGCGGGTCCTTGCTGGTGCGTCGTGCTGCGTTGGATCAGGCGAACGCCGGCGCTTGGGCCGGCGTCAGGTACACAGGGCGGGCGCGATCAGCGCGGACCGCCACCGCGGCGTCCACCGCCACCCTGCTGCTGGGCGGCCTTGAGCTCGGCTTCGGTCGGTGCGGCGGGGGTTTCGCCGGGCTTGAGCGCGGTGACCTTGGCGCCCGGCTTGAGCCGGAACTGGCCTTCGCTCACGACCCGTTCGCCGCCCTTCAGGCCCTCGGTGATCTGCACCTGGCTGTCGCCGACTTCCACGCCGCTCTTGACCGTCTGCATGGCCACGGTGCTGTCCGGGGTGACGATATAGACGTACTCGCCGTCCGGGCCACGCATCACGGCCTGGGTCGGAATGACGACGCCGCCGGCGATGGTGCGCAGCTGCATGCGGACGTTGACGAACTGGCCCGGCCACAGCGAATTGTCTTCGTTGTCGAACAGGGCGCGCGCGCGGAAGGTGCCGCTGTCGCTGCTGATCTGGTTGTCGACCACGTCCAGCTTGCCGCCATCGGTCAGTACGTGCGCATCGTTGCGGTCCAGCGCGGCGATGGCCACCGCGCCGGCGGCCTGGGCCTGGCGGACGGCGGGCAGCTGACGCTCGGGCAGATTGAACACGACGTGGATCGGGTGGATCTGGGTCAGGGTCACCAGCGCGGTGCCGGCGCTGACGATGTTGCCGGCATCGACCGCACGGATACCGGCGATGCCCGAGATCGGCGCCGTCACGCGGGTGTACTGCAGCTGCACCTGGGCGGCGCGCATGCTGGCTTCGTTGGCCGCCACGGCACTTTCAAACTGGGCCACCTGGTTGCGCTGGGTATCCAGGTCGGTCTTGGCCACGTACTGGCGGTACTCGGCCGAGTTCGAGCGCTGGTAGTTGGAGCGGGCGGTGGCGAGCTGGGCCTGGTTCTGGCGCTTGGCCGCCGCGGCCTCGTCGTAACTGGCCTGCAGGGTGCGCGGATCGATCTGGGCGAGCAGGTCGCCCTTCTTCACTTCCTGGCCTTCCTTGAAGTTCAGGCTGATCAGCTGGCCGCCGACCTGCGGGCTCACGGTGACGGTGTTCATCGCCGCGACCGTGCCCAGTGCACTCGCATAGACCGGCACGTCCTGGCGCGCCGCCTCGATCACCGTGACCGGCACCGGGCCTGCGTTGGCCGGATCACCGCCCTGCCGCCCTTCGGCTGTCGGACCTGCCGCGTCTTCCTTCTTGCCGCCCATCAGGCGCACACCCACGACGGCAACCACCAGCACTGCGACCACCAGCAGCACGATCTTCCAGAAACGCGACATTCAATAACTCCTGAGGGGGCTGGCGGAGGGCGGGGGCCCCGGTTGGCTAGGCGCAAAGCATACTCGTCGCCCGTGGCCTTTCATGCATGACGGATGGGACGGGCGATCAGACCGGATGTGACGGGTGAGGTTCCCCCATGAACGTTCGCCGGGGCAGAAAGTTACACCGCGGCGGTTCCGGATGCCCTACATTCAGGTTCGACCGTTGTCCTGCCCCGTGGAGACCTGCAATGCCCCGTCTGTCGCTGCTGATGTCCGCCCTGCTGCTGGCCACCCCCGGCCTGGCCGCCGCCGCCCCCGCCGAACGCCCGGAAGTGGCCGCCGCCGCGACCCGCCTCAAGGCCCAGGTGATCGACTGGCGCCGCGATTTCCACCAGCACCCGGAGCTGTCCAACCGCGAGGAACGCACCTCGGCCAAGGTCGCCGAGCGCCTGCGCGCGATGGGCCTGAAGCCGCAGACCGGCATCGCCCACCATGGCGTGGTGGCCATCATCAAGGGCGGCAAGCCCGGCCCGCGGATCGCCCTGCGCGCGGACATGGACGCCCTGCCGGTGACCGAACAGACCGGCCTGCCGTTCGCCTCCAAGGCCACCAGCACCTACCGCGGCGAGACCGTCGGGGTGATGCACGCCTGCGGCCACGATGCCCACACTGCCACCCTGCTGGGCGTGGCCGACGCGCTGGTGAAGATGCGCGCGAACCTGCCCGGCGAAGTGATGCTGATCTTCCAGCCCGCCGAAGAAGGCGCGCCGCCGCCGGAAGAGGGCGGTGCGGCGCTGATGCTCAAGGAAGGCCTGTTCAAGGACTTCAAGCCCGAGGCGGTGTTCGGCCTGCATGTGTTCTCCAGCGTGCCCGCGGGCCAGATCGCGGTGCGCGGCGGCCCGCTGATGGCGGCCTCGGACCGGTTCGGGATCAAGGTGATCGGCCGCCAGACCCATGGCTCGGCCCCGTGGAACGGGGTGGACCCGATCGTGGCCACGGCCGATCTGGTCGGCACCGCGCAGACCATCGTCAGCCGCCGCGCCAACCTGTCCAAGCAGCCGGCGGTGGTGACCTTCGGTGCGATCAAGGGCGGCATCCGCTACAACATCATTCCCGATGAAGTGGAGATGGTCGGCACCATCCGCACCTTCGACGAGGGCATGCGCCGGCAGATCTTCGCCGACCTGCGCAACGTGGCCGAGCACACCGCGGCCGCGCACGGGGCCAAGGCGGAAACCGAGATCTACGAATCCGAAGGCAACCCGGCCACGGTCAACGATCCGGCCCTGACCGCGCGGATGCTGCCGAGCCTGCAGGCCGTGGTGGGCGAAGGCAATGTCTACGAGCCGCCGCTGCAGATGGGCGCCGAGGACTTCTCGCTGTATGCCCAGCAGGTGCCGGGCATGTTCTTCTTCGTCGGCTCGACCGGCGAGGGGATCGATCCGGCCACGGCGCCGGCCAACCATTCGCCGAAGTTCCTGCTCGATGAGAAGGCACTCGATGTGGGCCTGCGCGCGCTGCTGCAGGTGAGCCTGGATTACCTCAATGGGACGCCGGCTGCGGCGCCTGGCGCGGGCTGAAGCCAGCGGACGGCTGGTAGACGGCAGGTCCCGGCCGCTGGCCGGGGCGAAAACCGGCACGGGCGGGAGGGTTCCGATCCTCCCCCCGACTGGGGATGCAACCACCCGGCCGCCGGTTCCGTTCGTTTTCGCCGGCGGACGCCGCGCGCCTACCGGCGTAAAATGGCGGCATGAATACCCCCCAGGACTCCAGCCTCGGTCGCGAGGTGGCTTACCCGTCGCAGTACGATTCCGGCCTGCTTTTCCCCATCCCGCGCCGCGGCGCCCGCGAAGAGATCGGCCTGGACGAGGCGGCGCTGCCGTTCGTCGGCCATGACCGCTGGCAGGCCTATGAGCTGAGCTGGCTGGACGGGCGCGGCAAGCCGCGCGTGGCGGTGGCCACGGTCAGCGTGCCGTGCACCTCGCCGAACCTGATCGAATCCAAGTCATTCAAGCTGTACCTCAATTCGCTCAACAGCACGCGCTTCGACGATGACGCGGCTGCGCGCCTGTGCATCACGCGCGATCTGTCGGCCTGTGCGGGGGCGGTGGTGACGGTCGTGTTCGGGGTGCCACCGCTGGTGGAAGACGCCGAGGGCGAATCGCTGGACGAGCGCGACGTGGCCATCGAGCGCTACGGCCCACCGGCGCCGGAATTCCTGTTCGCCGATGCCGATGACGTGGTCACCGAGACATTGAGTTCGGCGCTGCTCAAGTCCAACTGCCCGGTCACCGGCCAGCCGGACTGGGCCAGTGTCAGCGTGCGCTACCGCGGCCCGAAGATCGACCGCGACGGCTTGCTGAAGTACCTGATCAGCTACCGCGAACACGCCGAGTTCCATGAGCAGTGCGTTGAGCGGATCTTCAGCGAGATCACCCAGCGCTGCCAGCCACAGTGGCTGGAAGTGGAAGCGCGCTACACCCGGCGCGGCGGGCTGGACATCAACCCGTGGCGGGCCAGCCCGGGCATCGAACTGCCGGCCCGCACCGTCCGCGACCTGCGCCAGTAGAGCGACCCCACGGGTCGCTGCCCCGGAACCCGGCACCACGCGCAGCCACCCATGGGGTGGCTCTACCCCCGGGCAACGTGGCCGCCGGTAGCCGTTCCGCGCGCCTTCACATCCACGCCATGCCCCATTAACAAGGGCTGTGACACCGTGCCTCCCATGTCGTCAATCAAGACGGGAGTGTATGGATGAGTACCGATAAGAAAGTCGACTTTTCCGGTGTCAGCGCCAGCGTTGACACCACCGCGCAGAAAGTCGATCAGGTCGATTTCTCGGGTGTGACCGCCTCGGTGGATACCACCGCGGAGAAGGTAGGAGGCACCTACACGGTGCAGAAGGGCGATTCGCTCTCGAAGATCGCCAAGCAGGAACTGGGCGATGCCAATGCGTGGAAGCGCATCTTCGAGGCCAACCGCGACGTGCTGGACGATCCGGACAAGATCCAGCCCGGCCAGACCCTGAAACTGCCGCCCAAAGCCTGATCCACTTTACTGCCCACCATCACACAGGGAGCAATCTCCATGAAGAAGTCGTCCATCAGTACTGCCGTTCTCGCTGCGCTTCTGGCCACCGTAGCCCTGGCTGGCTGCAAGAAGAAAGAAGACACCGCCGATAACAACGCACAGCCGGCGGCGACCGCGCCTGCCGCGCCGGCTCCGATGACCGAAGCCGCGCCGCAGCCGATGACCGCTGCCACCGGCGTGACCGTTTCGACCGTCACCGTCGGCAAGAGCGCTGCGGCGGACAAGACCGTCACCTCGGCCGCATTGTTCGCGCCGAAGGACGACATCATCGTCTCGATCCGCACGGACGGCAGCGCCAACAACGCCAACGTCGCGGCCAAGCTGACCTTCCAGAACGGGCAGGTCGCCGGCGAGCAGAACCAGGTGGTCAATACCACCGGTGCCGAGACCACCAACATCTCCTTCAAGAATGCCAATGGCTGGCCGGCGGGCAAGTACCGCGCGGAAGTCACGGTAGATGGTAAGGCGGCTGGATCGCCGCAGGAGTTTGAGGTCAAGTAAGCCTAGACGCCGACTCTCTCCCGGCAACAGGCTCACGATGGACGCAGCCGCGAGGCTGCGTCTTTTTTATGGGCGCCTGCCGGACCACAGCGTTCCAGTACGTTTGCGTATGGGATGGCTTTGCTCCGGGGGGCTGAAAACGCGACAATGCGGGGGTTTCCCGCCGTGCGCGCCGTTGGTCGGCGCGGTCCCCGGGGAAAGTGCGGGCCCGCTGTGCCAGGCCCTGCACGCGACACGGTTGCACGCGGCCCGGCATTGCCGCCGGCCATCATTCACGAGATCTGCAAGAGAGCCCTGATCCCCCATGTCGAACACGCCCAAGATTCTCTACACGCTCACCGATGAAGCCCCGTTCCTGGCCACGCAGTCGCTGCTGCCGATCGTCGAGGCCTACACCGCCACCGCCGGCATCGCCGTGGAAACCCGCGACATCTCGCTGTCCGGCCGCATCCTGGCCCTGTTCCCGGATTACCTGAAGGATGACCAGAAAGAGGCCGACCACCTGGCCGAACTGGGCCAGCTGGCGACCACCCCGGATGCGAACATCATCAAGCTGCCCAACATCAGCGCCTCGGTGCCGCAGCTCAAGGCCGCGATCAAGGAACTGCAGGACCAGGGCTTCGCGCTGCCGAACTACCCGGACGTGCCGACCGACGACGTCTCGCGCGACATCAAGGCGCGCTACGACAAGGTCAAGGGCAGTGCAGTGAATCCGGTGCTGCGCGAAGGCAACTCCGATCGCCGCGCGCCGCTGTCGGTCAAGAACTACGCCCGCAAGCACCCGCACCGCATGGGCAAGTGGTCCAAGGACTCCAAGTCGCACGTTGCGCACATGGATGGCGGTGACTTCTACGGCAGCGAGAAGTCGGCCACGTTGGCCAACGCCGGCAGCCTGAAGATCGAACTGTTCAAGGCCGACGGCAGCAGCGTCGTGCTCAAGGAAAAGACCGCGGTCAAGGCCGGTGAAATCGTCGATGCCGCCGTGATGAGCCGCAATGCGCTGGCCTCGTTCGTGCAGGCGCAGATCGCCGATGCCAAGGCCAAGGGCGTGCTGTTCTCGCTGCATCTGAAGGCCACCATGATGAAGGTCTCCGACCCGATCATGTTCGGCGTCGTCGTCGAGGAGTTCTACAAGGACGTGCTGGCCAAGCACGCCGACGTGCTCAAGCAGGCCGGTTTCGATCCGAACAACGGCATCGGCGATCTGTCCGCGCGCCTGCCGCAGCTGCCCGAAGCGACCCAGGAAGCGATCAAGGCCGACCTGGCTGCCGAGTACGGCAAGCGCCCGGGCCTGGCCATGGTCAATTCGGACAAGGGCATCACCAACCTGCACGTGCCCAGCGACGTGATCGTCGACGCCTCGATGCCGGCGATGATCCGCGACTCCGGTGGCATGTGGAACGCCGACGGCAAGCTGCAGGACACCAAGGCCGTCATTCCGGACCGTTGCTACGCCGGCGTGTACCAGGCGGTAATCGACGATTGCCGCACCCACGGTGCCTTCGACCCGGCCACCATGGGCTCGGTGCCCAACGTGGGCCTGATGGCGCAGAAGGCCGAGGAATACGGCTCGCACGACAAGACCTTCCAGATCCCGGCTGACGGCACCGTGCGCGTCACCGACGAGGCCGGCAAGGTGGTGTTCGAGCACGCCGTGCAGACCGGTGACATCTGGCGCATGTGCCAGACCAAGGATGCGCCGATCCAGGACTGGGTGAAGCTCGCCGTCAACCGCGCCCGCCTGAGCAACACCCCTGCGGTGTTCTGGCTGGATGCCAACCGCGCGCACGACGCACAGGTGATCGCCAAGGTCGAGACCTATCTGAAGGACCACGACACCAACGGCCTGGACATCCGCATCCTGGCCCCGGTGGAAGCGACCGCCTTCTCGCTGGACCGCATCCGCAAGGGTGAGGACACCATCTCGGTGACCGGCAACGTGCTGCGCGACTACCTGACCGACCTGTTCCCGATCATGGAGCTGGGCACCAGCGCCAAGATGCTCTCCATCGTGCCGCTGATGGCCGGTGGTGGCCTGTTCGAGACCGGTGCCGGTGGTTCGGCCCCCAAGCACGTGCAGCAGTTCGTGGAAGAGGATTACCTGCGCTGGGATTCGCTCGGTGAGTTCCTCGCCCTGGCCGCTTCGCTGGAACACCTGGGCAACCGTTACGACAACGCCGGTGCCACCGTGCTGGCCAAGACCCTGGACCAGGCCAACGGCCAGTTCCTGGACAACGACAAGTCGCCGTCGCGCAAGCTCGGTGGCATCGACAACCGCGGCAGCCACTTCTACATCGCGCTGTACTGGGCCCAGGCCCTGGCCGCGCAGGACGACGATGCCGCGCTGAAGGCCCGTTTCGCGCCACTGGCCAAGGCACTGGCCGACAACGAGCAGGCCATCGTCGGTGAGCTGGCCGCGGTGCAGGGCAAGGCGGTCGATATCGGTGGCTACTACCGCCCGGACGTGGCCAAGGCCAGCGCCGCGATGCGCCCCAGCAGCACCTTCAACAGCGCGCTGGCTGCGCTGTAAGGCAACGGTCCCGCCACTGCGGTGATCGATGAAGAACCCGCGCTCCGGCGCGGGTTTTTTTATGGGTGATTGGTTCTGATCGGGCGGCAGTTCACTGGCGGCCGGGACGGCGGCCAAGCTGGGTCGAGAGGAGGGCGATCTCCGCATCCAGCGCAGCCTGCTGCTCTGCGGCCATCAAACGCAGGACGACGGTGCCATCTGTCTCCGTGCAGGCACCCGTGTTGAAGCACAGCGCATCCATCAATTCACTTCCCACCCCGCAGGCAAGTCCACGTTGGCAGGCGGTGATCTGCCACGCCAATCCGGTGATGAGCGGATCTCCACCCGCGGCTCCCGTCGCAGCGGCTCCCTGAGCAAGGGCCCCCAGATACGCCATCGCCGTCGCGTCGTCGCCCGCAATGACCTGCTCCATCAACTGGCCATACTCCGCCGGCGTGAGAGGTGCCGTAGCGGTCTGGCGAAGACGCAACCAAAGCTGCGAAGCAAGATCACCCTGGCGTGCGGCCTGCTCGCGCCAAGCCAGCATGGCGTCAAGTGGAATCACCTGCCCGCCATCCACACCGCCACATTGCGCGAAAACACGTTCGCCGGTCAGGCGCATCTGCTGCGCGGCATCTGGATCCGGATGCACCCTGGCCGCGCTTTCGACGCCCTCGAGATAGGACGCACGCCGGAGGTTCACCAGAAAACACTTCTCGTACAGCTCGGCCAACCGACGCTGCGCGTGGACATCACCGCCTCCGGCCGCAGCGCTGACACGTTCGAACTCTCTGCGGGTGGCATCTTCGAAGCCGGCCGCGAGTGGTCCAGACTTAAGCGCATGAGGGGCTGGAGCGACAGCCTCCGCGGACAGCGCAGGTGTCGAAGAAGGTCCTGCCATGGTCTGCGATGCCCGTGACGGGTCACGTTGGCCCCAGAACACGGCTATCAGTATTGCCGCCAGCAACAAGGCGCCCGCCCACACTGTCCTGCGACGGCCTGTCGTCATCACTGCCCCTGTTCGATAGTTGATGGTTGATGGGGCGACTCTACCCCGGAACCCGGGTGCACACCTGCGCCGACTGGGCAACCGCCCAGTCGCTGCCGTATGGTGGCGGCAGGTCCTCTGGAAGTGGCTGCATGCGCCTGCTGTTCCTGCCGGTTCCATCATTGCTCCGTCCGGGGCGTCGCATGAACGCGACGCCGGACGCGCTCGCGCGGCTGATCCGCGATGGCTTCGAGGACTACCATGCGTGCTTCGCGGCGATCAGCCGGCGCGCGCGGCAGCGTTTCGAACAGAGGGACTGGGCGGGGGCCCGGCAGGACGCCGTGGAGCGCATCGGGCTGTACGACCTGTGCATCGCCGGGACCGTCGATGCCCTGCGCCGCGCAGCGGGCGCGGACATCGGTGAGCGCGCGCTGTGGCTGCGCATACGCCCCGCCTACGCTGCGCTGCTGGCCGGGTTGATCGACGCCGAGCTCTACAAGACCTTCTACAACACACTGGCGCGGCGGTTGTTCGCCACCCGCGGTGTGGACGGGGCGATCGAGTTCATGGCGATGGATGTGGAGCCGTCCGATGCCATCACCCATCCGGTCGCGCGACACAGCTACACGCTCTCTCCCACGCGTCCGGCGGACGCGTTCATGCGCGTGCTCGGCGACTATCGGTTCGATGTGCCGTATGCACACCAGCTGCGCTGCGCCGCGGCGGTGGCCGTGCGCCTGCAGGACGATCTGGCACATTGGGGCGATTACCCGGTGCGCAGCATCGAACTGCTCGATACGGTGTTCTATCGTGAGCGCCGCGCCTATCTGGTCGGGCGCGTCTTCGGCGAGCATTGCTTCTCGCCCTGCGTGATCGCACTGGTCCATGACGAGCGCGGCCTGCGCGTCGATGCGGTGCTGAGCCGGCGCCGCGATCTCGCGCATCTGTTCGGTGTCTCGCGCAGCTACTTCCAGGCCGACCTGGCGACCGTTGGCGATGCGGTGGTGTTCCTGCGCAGCCTGCTGCCGGGCAAGCCGGTCGATGAGATCTACACCGTGCTCGGGCGCGCCAAGCAGGGCAAGACCGAGCGCTATCGCACGTTCTTCCGTCACTTCCAGGACCAGCCCGGCGAGCAGCTGGTGCACGCCGATGGCACGCCCGGCATGGTCATGGCGGTGTTCACCCTGCCCAGCTATCCGCTGGTGTTCAAGCTGATCCGCGACCGTTTCGCCTGGCCCAAGACCATGACCCGGCACCAGGTCGAAGAGAAGTATGCGCTGGTATTCAACCTGGACCGTGTCGGCCGGCTGCTCGACGCACAGCCCTATCGGCACCTGCGCTTCCCGCGGTCGCGTTTCTCCGCGGCGCTGCGCGAGGAACTGCTGACCCAGTGCGCCGGCAGCGTGCATGAGGAGGGCGAGGAACTGGTGATCGCGCTGTGCTACGTGCAGCGACGCTTCCGTCCGCTCAATCTGTACCTGCGCGAGCAGACCGCCGAGGCGCGTCGCATTGCCGCGCTCGACTACGCGCAGGCGATCACCGACATGGCGCGCAACAACATCTTTCCCGGCGACATGCTGCCGAAGAACTTCGGCGTGTCGCGGCATGGGCGTGCCGTGTTCTACGACTACGATGAGCTGTGCCTGATCACCGAGTGTGCCTTCCGCGCCTGGCCGGCGCCGCGCAACGAAGAGGAAGCGCTGGCCGACGAGCCATGGTTCCAGATCGGCCCCCAGGACGTGTTTCCCGAGCGCTTCTGGATGTTCATGGGGCTGCCGGCGCCCGAGCTGGCCGCGGTGCGCGAGCACTTCGGGCATCTGTTTGATCCGGCCTGGTGGCAGCGGCTGCAGGCCGGTTTCGCGGCCGGTGATTTTCCGGATACCCCGCCGTACGCCGGGGCGCTGCGGCTGGCCTGATTGTCCACCCGATTCCCACTGCGCTACGCTGTCAGGCATCCACAAGGAGAGAGTGCGATGCGTTGTTCCCCTATTCTTGCCCTGGCATTGGCCTTCAGCGGCGTGGGCATGGTCGTGGTCCCTGATGCGGACGCACAGACCAAGCGCGAGGTGCGCGAGCAGGCCGAAGCCAGCATGGTGCTTACCGGCGAGATCGATATCGGCACCGAAGGGCAGGTCGAGGCGTTCCGTCTGGACAAGCGCGCGCAGGTCGACGAGACCATCGTCACCTTCGTCGAAAATGCAGTCAAGACGTGGCGTTTCGCCCCGGTGCTTGTGAATGGCCAGGCCGTCAAGGCACGTACCCCGGCCACCATCCGCCTGGGTGCGAAGAACAACCCCGATGGCACCGGCCTGATCACGCTGCTGGCAGCGAATTTCGAAACGTACGACGAAACCTCGACCGACAACGTCACCAAGGTGAAGATGACGCCGCCGGTGTATCCCGAGGATGTCTTCAATGCGCGCGGGCGTGGCGATGTATTGCTGCTGATACAGGTCGGGCGCGACGGGAAGGTGCTGGATGTGGCCACCGAGCAGGTCAATCTTCGTGTGATCGCCAACGAGGCGAACATGCGGAAAATGCGCGACAAGCTGGCCCGCGTGTCGATGGGCGCCGCACGTAAGTGGACCTTCAAGGCGCCCTCTACCGGAGATCAGAAGGACGAGGCGAGCTGGACCATCCGGGTGCCGGTGCGATTTTCGTTCAGCGATGAGGTGGAGCGCTACGGCCGCTGGGATGCCTACATTCCCGGCCCGCACCAGCAGGCCCCGTGGCGCAGCGACAAGGCACTGAGCGCCGATGCCAATGCCGACCTGCTGCCCGCCGGCGGCGTGTTCATGGCCGACGCCGCCAGCAAGGCGCCGAAGCTGCTGACGCCGCTCGGCGGCTGAGACTAACAGGAGCGCGGGCGTCGCGCCCGCGGTCCCTCATCCTACGCCCGGACTGCCGGGCTGCGGGTACACCACCGTGCGGTTGCGGCCCTGTTCCTTGGCCATGTACAGGGCCTTGTCGGCCAGCCGCAGCGCCTGCTGCGGATCATCGTGATAGGTCGGGTAGTGGGCCACGCCCAGCGACACGGTGACCGTGCCGACCTGCTCGAACACTTCGGCGGCCACCTGGATACGCAGGCGCTCGGCCACCTGCGCGGCATGGAGGGCATCGATGCCCGGCAACAGGATCAGGAACTCCTCGCCGCCGTTGCGGCAGAGCAGATCGGTGTCGCGTGAGCCATCGCGCATCAATTGCGCGATGCGCAGGATCACGGCGTCGCCGACCGCATGACCGAAGCGGTCGTTGATGCTTTTGAAGCGGTCGATGTCCAGCGCGATGATCCCGAACGGCTGGCCGCGTGCCTGCCAGTCTTCCAGCCCCTGCTGCAGGCCGCGCCGGTTCTGCAGGCCGGTAAGGGGATCGGTCATGCTGGCGCGGTTGAGCTTGCCGATGCGGTCCTGCAGCAGGTTGAAGCTGTACAGCAGGGCGGCTTTGAGCTGGGCGACTTCGTAGTACCAGGCCCGGATACCGGTGACGTGGCGGATCGCGATGCCGGTGTCGCGGTTCTGCACGTTGCGCGCCAGCTGCCATAGCGGCAGCGAGATGCGCCGCGCAAACCACCAGGTGATCAGCAGCGACAGGATGCCCAGCGGAATCGCATTCCAGATCACCGCCGACATCAGCTTGGACAGTGAGGCCAGCGTGGCGGTGGTCGGCCGCTGGGCCACCACCCCCCAGCCAACGCTCGGCACCGGCGCGTACCCGGCCAGCATCTGCACGCCATGGGTATTGCGCACCTGCTGGGCGCCCGAGTGGCCCTGGGTGACTGCCTGCACGGCCGGGTTCTGCAGCGCGAACTGGCCGACCCGGTCCTGCTCGATGTGGTACAGGATGCGGCCATTGCGGTCGACCACGTACAGGTAGGAACCATCGCGGTAGTAGTGCTTGCCCAGCAACGACTGCAGGATGCTGCGCTGGCGCAGGTAGATGGTGCCGCTGACGTAGCCCTGGTACTGGCCCTGCGCGGAGAAGATCGGGTGCGAGATCGCCACCAGCAGCCGGCCGGTGGCCGACTGGTACGGGTCGCTGATGAACGGCGCACGCCGGGCGAGGGCGTCGCGGTTGCCAGCACTGTTGAGCAGCACGCCCTGCAGGGCAAGACTCTGCGGTGAGGTGGCCAGCACGGTGCCCCCGGCATCGACGATCAACACCGAGTTGAAGCTGTTGGTCTGCAGTTGCAGGCGGGCGGCCTCGGCCTCCAGCGCCTGGCGATCATGCTGGCGCTGGCCGAGCACGGTGGCGCTGTAGGCCACCTGCTGCTGAGCGGAGAGCACGAAGTTCTGGGTCGATTCGGCGAGCTTGCTGGCGTACACGCGGTTGGCTTCCAGCGTGTTGCCGATCAACTGTTCGCGCTGCACGCGGTAGCTGGCATGCAGGGTGTTGGCCAGGGCGATGATCGCGCTGAGCAGGGCCAGGGCAAGGATCAACGTGCCGAGGTTGAGGCGGGCGGACAACGGGCGCATGCGGTTCACGGGCAGCAGGGTGCAGCACCAACCGGAACACGCGGATGGAACGGCAGCAGCGAAGCAGTCAGGAGCGCACGACACAGTGCCGAACCGGTGCGCGTGCCGCGCCCGCCTTTCGACGACCCCGCCCCCGGGCGGTCAACAACTCTTTGGGCGGCGATTATTGCGGATTACACCCCCACGTGGGTGAAGTGGGCACCGCGGTGGCGGCCTTCAGCGTTCCAGGCGCCTGCGCAGTACGCCGCGCAGGTGATCGGCGCCGGCCTGGTCCAGTGGTCCGAGCACACCGCGTACGGCCTCGGGGATGTGCGCGGTGGTGTGTTCATCGGCCTGGAAGACGTAATGCTGGAACATCGCCTGCCAATGCGCGCGCTGCGCCGGCGGCAGATCGCGGAGCGCCAGCAGCGAGAGCATCAATGCGTTCATCGGCGCATCCATCCACGCCGGCACCGGCCGCCACCAGTAATTGACCAGCACGTTGAACGCCTCCAGCCCTTCCATGTGGTGCCACCACAGCGATGGAATGAACACGGCATCGCCCGGCCCCAGCTCGGCCACCTGTGCGTGCGCCAGTGCCGCGCTGAAGCGTGGAAACCGCACCAGGTCCGGTGCGGCGAAATCGACCAGGCTGACCGCCTGCCCGGCCGGCGTGAAATCCAGTGGCCCGATATACAGATTGCCCACCTGCGATGGGGGGAACAGGGTGACGCGGCGGCGGCCGGCGGCTACGCAGGCCAGGTTGTCCGGCACGTCCTGGTGGGCGGCGATGCGCGAGCGGTTGCCGATCCAGATGCTGGCCAGCGGATCGTCCACCCCCAGTTCCAGCGCATTGGTCTGGCGGAAGCCAGGCAGGAAGCTGTCCAGCGTGGTCGATGCCACATAGATCGACGGCGGTGCCGGTGCCGGCGCGTACTTGAGCAGGGTATCGAGCACGACCTTCAACGGGATCTGCTCGCGGCGGAAATTGAAGCCGCTCATGTCCGCGTTGTAGAACACCCGTCCCCGGGCCTCCGGTGGCGCCGTGGTGGCAGTGACCGGCAGCGCGCCGTGATCGAACTGCTTGAGATGGTCAACCGCCGCCTGCGCGGACCGGGTCGCTGCGGCGACCAGCGGCCACCCGGCCACCAGCCCGCGGATCACCTTCGGCGTGGTCCAGCCGGGCAACTGCGCGTGCAGCTGCGCCGGATCCAGATCATGCAGTTCCTCGATCGGGCCGGGCATGGCGGACATCGGCATCCTGATGGCAGGGGCGGGTGGCGCCCACGGTAGCGCGCAGGTGAGGGAAGCGGAAGGCCGCGGGATGAGCGCGGCCTTCCGGTGCTGCAGCTCGGCAGTGCCGACTCAGAACTTGTAGCGGACGCCGAACATGTACCGCGGGCCGGTCTGGGTGGCGTAGCGCAGCATGTTGGTGTGGCGCGAGTAGGTGCGCATGGTCTCGTCGGTCAGGTTGATCGCTTCCAGGCTCAGGGTCAGCTGCTCGCTGACCGCGTAGCTGATGTTGAGATCAAGCTGGCCGTAGGCTTCGGTGTAGTTCGGGTTGGGGCCCTGGCCGCCGATGCCGTTGAGGAACTTGTCGCGCCAGTTGTAGGCCGCACGCACCTGCCAGGCGTTCTTGTCGTAGAACAGCACCGCGTTGGCGGAATCGCTGAGGCCGATCATCGGATACTGGTCGCCCAGGCTGAGGTTGTCGAAGGTCAGGCCGGACTTCACCTTGGTGTAGTTCGCCGCGACGCCAAAGCCGGACTGGCCGAACAGATGCTGCACGGCCACTTCCCAACCCTGGAGGTGGTCCGAACGCTGGTTGGCCGGCAGGGTGACGTCAAACCCGGCAATCGGATCACCCGGCTGGCCGACGATGCTGCCGGTCTGCTGCCCTGCGGAATTGACGCCGGTGGAGGTCACGCCCGGGTCGCCGGCATGGTTGGTGAAGATGTAGTTGCGGATGCACACCGTATCGGTGGCCACGCAGCCCGATGCCAGTGCCTCGTTCCAGTAGGCGCCGCCCACGGGGGTGTGCAGGCTGCCTGCATCCTCACGCGCGATCGTATTGCTGATGAAGTTCTTGATGTTCTTGCGGAAGAAGCCGACCGAGGCGTAGCTGGCCTCTCCGTAGTACCACTCCAGCGAGAGATCGAAGTTGTCCGAGAGCAACGGCTCCAGTGCCGGGTTGCCACGCGAGCCGGTGCCGCCCTGGGTGCGCACGATGTTGTCCAGACGCTGCCCGCTTTCGATCTGCGTCCAGCCTGGACGGCCGAGACTGCGGCTGTAGCTGCCGCGCAGCGCCAACGATTCGCTCAGGTCCAGCTTCAGGTCGAGATTGGGCAGGATGTAGTCGTACTTGCCCTTGCCACCCACGAAGGCGCCTTCGTCGGCGTAGGTGATGTTGAACTCGTTGAGCGAATTCCAGCTGATGGAGGTCGGGACGCGCACCAGCGCCTGCGATTCCACCTCGGTTTCTTCGTAGCGCACACCCGCGGCAATATGCAGCGGCATGTTCCAGTCAAAGGTAGTGCGGTATTGCAGGTAGGCGCTCTTGGACGTTTCCGTGGTGCGGATGTCCTCGGAGTATTCCGTCGGGGCGACATAGCAGGTGGGGCAGGCCGGTTCCACGCCATTGGCCACCTGGGCGGCACGATCGCGCAGGCGGTCGAAATCGAACACCAGGAACTGGCCCGTCAGGCGCGGATCGTTGTGGCCGGAGAACGCCTTGAAGTACTTGGCCATGTCATCGGCGTACCAGATGCTGTCATCGTAGTCCGCAGGCGTACCGACGCCGCCCCAGCTGTCTCGCTGCATGATGGCCGCCGCCGAGCGGTTGTCCACCTTGGTGTGGCCCACGCCGAAATCCAGCGCGGAGTAGTCGGCAAAGCGGAACACGCCCTTGGCCTGCAGCTGCTCCACTTCAGACTTGTTGTAGCTGTTCTGGAAGACCGAGCCGGTCACCAGGGCATCCGATGCCTGGATGCCGCCAGGAGGCAGTGCGATGTTGATGATGGGGAGGTCGCCGCTGTAATCGACCGTGGTCTTGCCACGCACGTAAGCGGCGACGCCAAGCACGCCCGCCGAGCCGTAGGGGCCATCGGGCTGCGATTCGGCACTGGCGCGGTTGTAGTCGAAGGTCATGTCCAGCGCGTCGTTGACCTCCCACTCGACGTTGAAGCCTACCGCTTCCATGTTGTTCTTGGTCGCCAGCTTCATGCCGCCCATGGCCACGTCGCCGTTGACCACGTCTTCGCTGTAGACGATCGGCGCGGCAACCGGGCCGTTGGTCCAGGTGCTGTCGCCGGGGCCGTAGTTGAACCACACCGACAGTTCGCTGCGCTGCTGCTGGACCTTGTTCTCGACATAGGTGTAGTCCAGCGTGGTGGTCACGTTGTCCAGCGGCTTCCACTGGAACGTGGCCTGCCCGTTGGTGCGCTGGCGCTGTACCGCATTGACGTTGTAGGCCGAGTTCTGCGGGCGGCCATAGATATCATCGGGGCCCGGGCGGTTGGTGATCCGGTCGGCATAGCCCGTGCCGGGTTGTGGCAATGCCCGCCAGTCGGTGGTGTCGCTGCCACGAAGCGTCGCCCAGCCTTCGGCAACGGTCGCCTGGTTGAAGCCGGAATCGCGTTCCTGGTGGCTGGCACTGAGTGCAACGCCGAAGCGTCCGTCGGCGTAGGTCTGGCTGAAGATGCCCGACAGCTCACCGGTGATGTTGGACCCTTGCAGCGTGCGCGGCACGTTGTCGTTGGAGGTGTCGTGCACCGCCTTCAGGCCCAGGCTGACGACCGGCGCCGCCTCCAGTGGACGCAGCGTCTTGATGTTGATGGTGGCACCGATGCCGCCGGTCGGATTGTCGGCGCGGGTGGTCTTGTAGACCTCCACGGCCGAAATCGATTCGGAGGCGATGTTCGCAAAGTCGAACGATCGCGAGCCGTTCAGGCCGGCACCGCCGTTGCCGAGGTTGGACGCCGGCATCTGCCGGCCGTTCAGGAGCACCAGGTTGTAGTCCGGGCCGATGCCGCGGACGGTCACCTTGGAGCCCTCGCCGCTGGAGGTACGGTCGATCGACACGCCGCTGATGCGCTGCAGCGATTCGGCCAGGTTGGTATCCGGGAACTTGCCGATGTCCTCGGCAACGATGCCGTCGACCACGCCCTGGCTGTCGCGCTTGAGGTTCATCGACGAGGTGAGGCTGCCACGGATGCCGGTGACCTGCACCGCATCCAGCGTGGTGGGGTCGACGCCATTCGGGGCTGTCGTGGAGGTTTCCCGGGCCGCGGGATCCTGCGCCCAGGCCGGGCCGGCCAGGACAGCGAGAAGTGCGGAGGTGAGCATCGCCTTGCGGGGTACGGCCTTGTACGTCTTCATGATGATCCCTCCCCAGGGAATTCGATCGTGGCGGTTCTGCGTTGTGTCGGCGCGGGTTCCAGTGCGCACGGCCCGGATTGGAGCCATGGTTGACAGCGTTGTCAACAAACGACGTCCCCGCTGCGCTTTGCCTGGCCATCGTCACGCGTTCCACGTTGCCTGCACATCCGGCACCTGCGCGGCGGAAGCACTGCAACGCAGGCGTTGTGGCCCGATTCCACCGGGACGTCGGCCGCCGGAAGGAGGATGCACACGCGTTGTGCAGTGCAGAACGAAACTGCGCGAAGTGAATCGCGTGCACGCATCGCAGCATCGCGGGCCACGGACAGCGGATGGCTGACAGCGCTGGACAATCGCGGTCCAAGCAGGTTCCATGTCTGGCCGCCGACTGGCCGGCTCTCCCAATCTGGAAGGACATGCAATGGACACTCCTGCTGCCGTCCGCGGACAACATGTGCAAAGCAATGGCGTTGCACTGGCCGTGGTCACCGCCATCTTTTTCATGTGGGGTTTCCTCACCTGCCTCAACGACATCCTGATTCCGCACCTGAAGGCGGCGTTCGCGCTCACCTGGGTGCAGGCGATGCTGGTCCAGTTCACCTTCTTCGGCGCGTACTTCCTGATGTCGCTGCCCGCCGGGCGCCTGGTCGCGGCGGTGGGCTACAAGCGCGGCATCGTTGCCGGCCTGGCCATCGCCGGTGTGGGCGCGCTGTTGTTCTGGCCGGCGGCACAGGCGCATGTGTATGGCCTGTTCCTCGGCGCGCTGTTCGTGCTGGCCACCGGCATCACCGTGCTGCAGGTCGCTGCCAACCCCTATGTTGCGCTGCTCGGTCCGGAGCAGACCAGTTCCAGCCGGCTGACCCTGGCGCAGTCGATGAACGCGCTGGGCACCACGATCGCGCCGTTGTTCGGCGGCCTGCTGATTCTCTCGGCCGCGCCGCGCACCGCCGATGAACTGGCCCTGCTGCCGCAGGCCGAGGCACTGGCTTACCGCGCCGCCGAAGCGCAATCGGTGCAGCTGCCGTACTTCGGCCTGGCCGTCGCGCTGTTCGTGCTGGCGGTGGCGATCTGGATGTTCCGCCTGCCGGCCATTCCCGGCGTGGAAGGCGCGGCCGCCACCGGCAGTGGCCGCCTGCGCGATGCGCTGCGCCATCGCCACCTGCGCTATGGCGTGCTGGCCATCTTCTTCTACGTGGGCGCGGAGGTCTCGATCGGCAGCGTGCTGGTCAATTTCCTTTCGATGCCCGGTATCGGTGAGGGGCTGACCGAGCAGGAAGCCACGCGCTACGTGTCGCTGTATTGGGGGGGGGCGCTGGTCGGCCGTCTGCTGGGTGCGGCATTGCTGACCCGGCTGGACCCGCGCCGCATGCTGGGGGTCTTCGCGTTGATCGTGATCGCCCTGCTGACGCTGACGATGCTCGGCAGCGGCAACCTGGCCAAGTGGAGCGTGGTCAGCATCGGCCTGTTCAACTCGATCATGTTCCCGACCATCTTCGCGCTGGCCATCGCCCGCCTGGGCACGTTGACCGGGCAGGCCTCCAGCCTGCTGGTGATGGCGATCGTGGGCGGCGCGGTGATCCCGCTGGCGATGGGATGGCTGGCCGACCATCACGGGCTGCAGGTGTCCTTCCTGCTGCCGATGCTGTGCTACCTGTTCATTGCCTTCTACGCCTGGCGCGGTTCACGCCACAGCCACTGAGGCAGGCGCTCAGCGGCGACGCGGGGGGTGCGTGGATTCACGCACCAGCACCGCATGGTCGACGGTGACCATGACCCCGGCCTCCGGGGAGCGGATGCGGTCGATCAACTGCTCGGTGGCCAGCCTGCCCATGGAGGCGGTCGGCTGGCGCACGGTGGTCAGCGCCGGGTAGATGTGCCCGGCGATCGGCGTGTCATCGAAGCCGCAGACCGACAGGTCGCGGGGAATGCGCAGGCCGCGCTGCCCGGCGACGCGGAACACCGCGGCGGCCATGTCATCGTTGGCGGCGAAGATCGCGCTCGGCGGCTCCGGCAGGTCCAGCAGTGCATTGGCCGCCTCGATGCCGGATTCGAACGAGAACTGCCCGTTGACCACCAGCGCCGGATCGTAGGCGATGCCGTACTGGCGCAACGCCTGGCGGTAGCCGGCCAGGCGCCACTGGCAGGCCCCGTGCGCGCGCGGGCCCTTGATATGGCCGATGCGGCGATGCCCCTGCGCGACCAGATGACCGATCAGTTCAACCACTGCGGTGGTCTCATCCATGCGCACGCCGATGCAGCCGTCCGGATGCCGCGGTGCGATGGACGCATACGGAATCTCATGCTCTTCCAGGTAGGCCAGCACCACCGCGTCATCGGTCAGCGGCGGGATCAGCACCACCCCGTCCGGGCGCGAATTCTCGAACAGCGCAGCCAGGTCGGGCAGGGTGCGGCGCGCCGTGCCGACCGGGCCCAGGATCAGGTTGTAGTGGTGGGCATGGCACGCCTCCAGCATCCCGTTCTGGATTTCCATGAGGTAGTTGCGCGAGGGATTGTTGTAGACCAGCGCCAGTGCATACGAGCGCTGCCCGGCCAGGCTGCGCGCGGAGAGGTTGGGCTTGTAGCCCAGCCGCGTCACGGCGGCCAGCACCCGCTCGCGGGTTTCCGCGCGCACGTTGGGCTCGTTGTTGAGCACGCGGGAGACCGTCTTGATCGATACACCCGCAACGGCGGCGACATCCTCGATACGACTACGCATGGTGCGGGGGTTCCTCTCGGAGGGGCGGGCGGCCAGGTGCCGATGGTAGTGCGCGTGTGTCACATCGATGTTGCCGATGCAGGCGGATGTTGCCATGCCGGCGACGTGCGTGGCGGGTTCGGGTTTTCCATGCCGCGATGCAGCAGTTCAAGCACGGCCTGGACATCATCTCCGGTGGTGATCCCCGCTGCAGCGGGACGCCGTTCGCAAGCGGGGCCGCGGGCGGTTGACAGCGTTGCCATGGGCTTATATGACAGCGCTGTCAGAGAGGGGCGCTGACCGCTGCCCGGCTGCGGTCCCGCCCGTTCCGTTCGCGCGTATTTCATCAGAGGAAGATGTCCAGTGACCAGCTCCAACAAGACGATTCTCGCTACCTGCCTGCTGGCTGCGCTGGCCTCGACGGCCGGTGCCGCACCGGCCACCGGTGAACGCCTCAAGGACTGGCCCCATGTGACCAGCGCGATCGGGCCGGATGCTGCGCTGGAGGCGCGGGTGCAGGAGATCGTGGCGCAGATGACGCTGGCGCAGAAGGTGGGCCAGATGACCCAGCCCGAGATCAAGATGATCACGCCCGACCAGGTCCGCCAGTACTACATCGGCTCGGTCCTCAATGGCGGCGGCTCCTGGCCGGGCATGGACAAGCACGCCACGGTCGCGCAGTGGCTGCAGTTGGCCGATGCGTATCGGGCGGCCTCGCTGGCCACCGATGCGCGCACACCGATCCCGGTGATCTGGGGTACCGATGCAGTGCACGGCCACAACAACGTCTACCGTGCCACGCTGTTCCCGCACAACATCGGGCTGGGCGCGGCCGGCGACGCCGCGCTGATCGAGCGGATCGGCCGGGCCACCGCACACGCGGTGCGTGCCACCGGCATCGACTGGGTGTTCGCGCCGACGCTGGCAGTAGCGCACGATCCACGTTGGGGGCGCACCTACGAAAGCTATTCCTCCGACCCGCACGTGGTACGGGAATTCGCCCAGGCCTACGTCAAGGGTGCGCAGGGGCGCTTCGGCGACGACGGCAATGTCGTTGCCACCGCCAAGCACTACATCGGCGATGGCGCGACCGACAGCGGCCGCGACCAGGGCGAAGCGCTGGTCGACAAGGCCACCATGATCAACGTGCACGGGCAGGGCTACTACGGTGCGCTTGGCGAAGGCGTGCAGACGGTGATGGCCTCGTTCAACAGCTGGAACGACCGCAGCGGTGGCGTCGACTACGGCAAGATGCACGGCAACAAAGCGCTGCTGACCGGCGCGCTGAAGGAGAAGATGGGCTTCGACGGTTTCGTCGTCTCCGACTGGAACGGCATCGCCCAGGTGCCGGGCTGCCGCAACGACAGCTGTGCGCAGGCGATCAACGCCGGCATCGACATGGTGATGGTGCCCGACGACTGGAAGGCCTTCATCGCCAACACCATCGCCCAGGTGGAGAGCGGGGAGATCCCGATGGCGCGCATCGATGATGCGGTCACCCGCATCCTGCGCGTGAAGCTGCGCGCGGGCCTGTTCGATCACAAGCCGTCCGACAGCCGCCATGCCGGTGACGTCGCCGCCGTGCAGCACCGTGAGCTGGCGCGCCAGGCCGTGCGTGAGTCGCTGGTGCTGCTCAAGAACGAGGCCAAGGTGTTGCCACTGCGCCGCGATGCGCGGGTGATGGTGGTCGGCAAGAGTGCCGACAACCTGTCCGATCAGTCCGGTGGCTGGTCGCTGACCTGGCAGGGCACCGAGAACCGCAATGCCGATTTCCCCACTGCCGATTCGGTGCTGGGTGCGCTGCGTGCCGAACTTGGCGCACAGAAGGTTGCCTACAGCGCCGATGCGACGGCGCTGGATCCCGCGCAGTTCGACGTCGTGGTGGCCGTGATCGGCGAGACGCCATATGCCGAAACCAACGGCGACATCCTCGCGTCCGATCCGGTCAGCCACAGCCGTGCCTATCCGCAGGATCTGGCCGTGCTGCGCGCGGCCCAGGCCAGTGGCAAACCGGTGGTGACCGTGTACTTCTCCGGGCGCCCGATGTACACCAACGATCTGCTCAACCACTCCCAGGCCTTCGTGGCGGCGTGGTTGCCGGGTACCGAAGGCAAGGGCATCACCGACGTGCTGGTGGCTGGCAAGGACGGCAAGCCCGCGCATGATTTCCGCGGGCGGCTGAGCTTCCCGTGGCCGGGCGTGCCGTGCCCGGCGCCGATCGACCGCCCGGATCCGAAGCAGCCGCCGCTGTTCGCGCTTGGCCACGGCCTGAGTTACCGCACCCCGGGCAAGGTCGACCGCCTGCCCGAAGCCAACCCGGACAACTGCGGCGAGGTCACCACGGTGCCGATCTTCAACCGGGCCGACACGCCGCCGTTCGCGCTGCATGTGGCGGCCGCTGGTGCCACCCAGCCGCTGGGCAACGACCTCAACGCCACGTTGCGCTGGCCGGCCGCCGCGCCGGTAGTGCAGGTACGCACCGTGCAGATCAATACCCAGCAGGATGCCAAGGAAGTGACCTGGCTGGCGCCGGCGCAGTTGATCGCACGCAGTTCCTCGCGGCGCAACCTGGGTGCGCTGGCCCGTAATCACGGCGCGCTGCAGTTTGACGTGCAGCTGGTGCAGCGCCCGGTGTCGCCGGTGAAGGTGACCATGCAGTGCGGTACCGGCTGCGAGGGCGGCGTGGATATCGCGCCGGTCCTGGCCACCCTTTCGCCGGGGCAGAAGCAGACCGTGACCGTACCGCTGGCGTGCTTTGCCAAGCAGGGCGTGGACCTGGGTGCGGTGGAAGCACCGTTCGTGGTGAGCGCCGACAAGCCGTTCGCGGCGGCGTTCACCCAGGTGCGCGTATCGGTGGATGCAGACAATGCGGCGGGCGGGGTGCGCTGCCCGTAGCGCCGGGCTCTGTCCGGCCGGCGTTCGGCGGAGGATGTGTGGAGCCGGCCAGCGGCCGGCACTACCTGCGTGGTGTGGGGATGCGTGGAGCCGGCCAACGGCCGGCACTACCCGGGCACCCCTCAACGAAAAAGGCCCCGCGATGCGGGGCCTTTCTCTGTCCGGAAGATGCGCCTATCAGCGCTTCATCGAACCGAAGAACTCGTCGTTGGACTTGGTGTTCTTCATCTTGTCGAGCAGGAATTCCATCGCGGCCATTTCATCCATCGGATGCAGCAGCTTGCGCAGGATCCAGATCTTCTGCAGCAGTTCCGGTTCGATCAGCAGGTCTTCGCGACGGGTGCCCGAGCGGTTGATGTCGATCGCCGGGAACACGCGCTTTTCAGAGATGCGGCGGCTCAGGTGCACTTCGCTGTTGCCGGTGCCCTTGAACTCTTCGTAGATCACCTCGTCCATCTTGCTGCCGGTATCGACCAGCGCGGTGGCGATGATGGTCAGGCTGCCGCCTTCCTCCACGTTGCGCGCGGCGCCGAAGAAGCGCTTCGGACGGTGCAGGGCGTTGGCGTCCACACCACCGGTGAGCACCTTGCCGGAGCTGGGCACCACGTTGTTGTAGGCACGCGCCAGGCGGGTGATCGAGTCGAGCAGGATCACCACGTCCTTCTTGTGCTCGACCAGGCGCTTGGCCCGCTCGATTACCATTTCGGCGACCTGCACGTGGCGCGCAGCCGGTTCGTCGAAGGTGGAGCTGATGACTTCGCCGCGCACGGTGCGCTGCATTTCCGTCACTTCTTCCGGGCGCTCATCGATCAGCAGCACGATCAGGTGCACGTCCGGATGATTGGTGGTGATCGCCGTGGCCACCTGCTGCATCATCATCGTCTTGCCGGCCTTGGGCTGGGAGACGATCAGCGAACGCTGACCCTTGCCCTGCGGTGCCATCAGATCGAGGATGCGGCCGGTGATGTCTTCGGACGAACCGTTGCCGCGTTCCAGGGTGAAGCGCTTGCGCGGGAACAGCGGGGTCAGGTTCTCGAACAGCACCTTGTTCTTGGATGCTTCCAGCGGCTCACCGTTGATGGTGTCCACGATCGACAGCGCGAAGTAGCGCTCGCCGTCCTTCGGGAAGCGGATGCGGCCGGACAGGTGGTCGCCGGTGCGCAGGTTGAAGCGGCGGATCTGGCTGGGCGAAATGTAGGTATCGTCCGGGCCGGCCAGGTAGCTGGCTTCGGCCGCGCGCAGGAAGCCGAAGCCGTCCGGCAGGATTTCCAGCACGCCGTCGGCGGCGACGCCGTCGCCATGACGGGTCAGCACCTTGAGCAGGGCGAAGATCACGTCCTGCTTGCGGGCACGGGCCACGCCTTCGGAGATCTGCAGCTGTTCGGCGATTTCCAGCAGCTTCTGTGCCGGCATGCGCTTGAGGTCACTCAGCGAATAGACCGGGAAGCCTTCGGGCACGTTGGCCTGCTGGCTGCGCACGAACGGCTGCTGTTCGCCGTTGTCCTGCGGCATGCCGTCGTCGTTGTAGCGATCGCCACCGCGGTTGCGGTCACGGCGATTGCGGAAACGGTCGCGGCGGTTGCCTTGGCCCTGACCCTGGCCTTGGCCCTGGTTCTGGCCCTGACCCTGACCCTGCTGGTACGGGTTCTGCCCGCCCTGCTGGTTCTGGTTTTGGTTTTGGTTTTGGTTCTGGTGCCGGCCATTCTGGTTGCGCTGGCCACCGTCGCCGGTGTCCTGCTGACCACCGCCCTGCGAGGGCGATGCGTCTCCACCGGCAGGAGCTGCCGGCGCCGATGCCTGCGGGGCTGCCGAAGGAGCAGCAGCCGGCGCCGGCGCGTCAGACGCGGCAGCCAGAGGCAGAGCGGGTTGTGAGGGGGGGGAACCTGCCTCGGCAGCGGTGTTGGCGGCGGCCTTGGCGACGCGCGGCTTGCGCACGCGCTTCTCGGCGGGCGCGTCGGCGCTCCCGGGTTCGGAAGTAGTGATATCGGACAAGTGCTGGATTCCTCGCTAGAAGGTGCGAGCGCCCGGCAGGGCGGCGAACGTTGGGAAAGGATCTGGAAGGAAACTGCGTCCAGAAGATGCGGCGCGCGAATGCGGCCGGATATGCCGACACTAACACCGGCTCGCGGCAGCGCGCAAGCCGGGTGGGGCAGGGTCATTCATGCGGGCGATGGGCCCGCGTGGCAGCCGGACGGGGCCGGCTGCCTGCAGCGATCAGGCCAGGGCCTTGTCGAGCATGCCGGCCAGCTGGGCCTTGCCGACGGCACCGATCTGCTGGGCCTGGACTTCGCCGTCCTTGAACACCAGCAGCATCGGGATCGAGCGCACGTGGTACTTGGCGGCCAGGGCACGGTTCTGGTCCACGTTGACCTTGGCGATCTTGGCGCGGCCGTTGTAGGCGTCGGCCAGTTCGTCCAGGGCCGGGGCGATCATCTTGCAGGGACCACACCATTCGGCCCAGAAATCGACCAGTACCGGTTCCTTGGAATTCAGCACTGCGCTATCAAAGTCGGCGTCGCCGACATGTACAACCTTGTCGCTCATCTTGGTTTCTCGTCTGGTAATGCACCCGGCAGGGCCGGAGGAAGTTGAATTTGGGCAACGCCAACCGGGCGTCACCCTCGTCTGGTGCCTCGTGGCCGCGGGCGGCCAGCGGTGCGTTCGGCGGATGCCTGGACGCTCACGGGGCGCAGTGTACCGCTATCGCCGTGACCGGACAGACGCTGGTTGGAAAGAAGCGTCCCGTGATCGCCCACCTGCGTTATCGCGACGATCCTGGTTGATATGCGGGGGCCGGGAGGCCGGTTCCAGCCCCGCCCGCCGCGCCGTTCAACCGGCGGCAGGGCGGGTGAATAGGAGGTGCAGAGCGCGCGCCAGCCCTGCCAACGCGCTGTAATGGCACGCCGGGCGGGCATTCTCATGGCGCTGCGCGACGGGTGATCCCGGTTTGACGCCGACATTGCGCTAAACTGGGGCATTGTGCGGCGCCCTGGACCTGGAGTCCGGCCCTGCCAATCCCGGCGCAGGGGCCGTTTGCGACGGTGCCCCCCAAGATTGCAAGCCACCCCGCACCTCTGCCGGGATGGCCTTACCAAGACGGACTCATGAGCGACAAACCGCTGACCGATTTGACCTTCTCCTCCTTCGAGCTGCATCCGGCCCTGCAGGCCGGCCTTGAAGGAGCCGGATTCACCCGTTGCACGCCCATCCAGGCGCTGACCCTGCCGGTCGCGCTGCCCGGCGGCGACGTCGCCGGCCAGGCCCAGACCGGCACCGGCAAGACCCTGGCCTTCCTGGTCGCCGTGGTGAACCGCCTGCTGACCCGCCCGGCGCTGGCCGACCGCAAGCCGGAAGACCCGCGCGCGCTGATCCTGGCGCCGACCCGCGAGCTGGCCATCCAGATCCACAAGGACGCCGTGAAGTTCGGCTCCGACCTCGGCCTGCGCTTCGCGCTGGTCTACGGTGGCGTGGATTACGACAAGCAGCGCGAGATCCTGCAGCAGGGCGTGGACGTGATCATCGCCACCCCGGGCCGCCTGATCGACTACGTCAAGCAGCACAAGGTGGTCTCGCTGCATGCCTGCGAGATCTGCGTGCTCGACGAAGCCGACCGCATGTTCGACCTGGGCTTCATCAAGGACATCCGCTTCCTGCTGCGCCGCATGCCCGAGCGCACCACGCGCCAGACGCTGCTGTTCAGCGCCACGCTCAGCCACCGCGTGCTGGAGCTGGCCTATGAGCACATGAACGAGCCGCAGAAGCTGGTGGTGGAGAGCGAATCGATCACCGCCGCCCGCGTGCGCCAGCGCATCTACTTCCCGGCCGACGAAGAGAAGATCCCGCTGCTGCTGGGCCTGCTCTCGCGCAGCGAAGGCGCCCGCACCATGGTGTTCGTCAATACCAAGGTGTTCGTCGAGCGCGTCGCGCGTTCGCTGGAGAAGGCCGGCTACCGCGTCGGCGTGCTGTCCGGCGATGTGCCGCAGAAGAAGCGCGAAAGCCTGCTCAACCGCTTCCAGAAGGGCCAGCTGGAAATCCTGGTGGCCACCGATGTGGCCGCCCGCGGCCTGCACATCGACGGCATCAAGTACGTCTACAACTACGACCTGCCGTTCGATGCGGAAGACTACGTGCACCGCATCGGCCGCACCGCGCGGCTGGGCGAAGAGGGTGATGCGATCAGCTTCGCCTGCGAGCGCTACGCGATGGGCCTGCCGGATATCGAGGCCTACATCGACCAGAAGATTCCGGTCGAGCCGGTCACCAGCGAAATCCTGACCCCGATCCCGCGCGCGCCGCGTGCACCGTCGCCCGAAGGCGAGGGTGATGCCGAGGGCGACGAGAACGAGAGCGTCGGCCAGATCTTCCGTGAAGCGCGCGAAGCGCGTGCGGCGGAAGAGCAGCGTCGTGGCGGTGGCAGCAGCCGCGGCGGCAAGCCGTCCGGTGGCCGCGGCGAGCGCCGCGCCCCGGGTGAGCGCAGTGCCGATGGCAAGCCGCGCCGTGAGCGCAAGCCGCGCGTGGAAGGCGAGCAGCCGGTGGCTGCCGCCGCCGATGCCGTGGCCAAGCCGCAGCTCACACCGACCGCCGCCCCGTCCGCCGAGGGCAGCCCCGCCGTGGAAGGCGAGCGCGCCCCGCGCAAGCGTCGTCGTCGCCGCCACGGCCGTCCGGTCGAAGGTGCCGAAGGCGCGGCAGCCACCGGCCCGGTGACCCCGGTGCAGGTGACCGCCAAGCCGATGCGCGGCACGCCGGCCGCCGATCCGGGCGCCTCGTTCCTGACCCGCCTGGGCCGCAAGATCCGCCGGATGCTCTCCGGTTCGTAAGACCTGACGGCTGAGGTAGTGCCGGCCGCTGGCCGGCGCTACCGATCAGCCCCCCCATCAGGTTGCCGTTACCTACGCGCCACGCTCGTCCTGCATAATCAGGGGATGAGCGTCCTGCGTTTTGACAATGTCAGCAAACAATATGCCGGCGGCCACCAGGCACTGGTGGACGTCAGCTTCGATGTCGCCCCCGGGGAGATGCTGTTCGTTACCGGTCATTCCGGTGCGGGCAAGAGCACCCTGCTCAAGTTGATCCATCTCGACGAGCGGCCCAGCCGCGGCGCGGTGATCTTCGATGAGCGCAACCTGCTGAAGGTGCGCGGCGGCAGTATTCCACGGCATCGGCGCGAGGTCGGTGCGGTCTACCAGGACCACCGCCTGCTGATGGACCGCAGCATCGCCGAGAATGTCGCCCTGCCGCTGATCCTGCGTGGCACCCGTCGCAACGAGATCGGCAAGCGCGTGCGCTCGGTGCTCGAACGGATGGGCCTGGGCCATCGCGAAAAAGCGCTGCCCTCGCAGTTGTCGGCCGGCGAGCAGCAGCGCGTCGGCATCGCCCGTGCGATTGTCGGCGAGCCCAAGCTGCTGGTCGCCGATGAACCAACCGGCAATCTCGATCCGACCCTGGCGGCAGAAATCATGGCGTTGTTCGCCGAACTGCCCGACCGCGGCACCAGCGTGCTGGTGGTCAGCCACGATCTGGCCCTGCTGCGGCGCATGCGCAAGCGCGTGCTGATCCTGGACCACGGCCGCCTGGTCGATGACATCTCGCCGCAGGACCTGGCCGAATGAATACTCCGGTGACCAAGGAAACCGCCGCGCCTTCGCGCCTGGGCGTGTGGCTGCACCATCATGGCCACAGCGTGGTCTTCAGCCTCGGCCGCGCCTGGCGCAAGCCGTGGGCGACCCTGCTCACGGTGATGGTCATGGCGCTGGCGCTGGCCCTGCCGCTGGGCCTGTCGATCGCGCTGGACAACCTCAAGCACTTCGCCGGCAGCGTGCAGCAGTCGCGCGACATCAATCTGTTCCTCAAGACCGATGCCGGGGCCGATGCGGCCGGCCAGGTCGCCGAGACTTTGCGCGCCCGCGCCGACGTGGCCAAGGTGACCGTGCAGACGCCGGAGCAGGGGCTGCAGGAGCTGCGCGAAAGTGCCGGGCTCGGCGAAGCGATCGATGCGCTGCACGACAACCCGCTGCCGACGCTGCTGATCGTGACCCCGGGCGAGGGCGCCGATGACGCGCGCCTGGCGCAGTCGCTGGAAGCCCTGCCGCAGGCCGACCTGGTGCAGCACGATGCACTGTGGCGCAAGCGGCTGGATGGCTGGCTGGGTTTCGGCACGCGCCTGGTGCAGGTGTTGTCGGTGCTGCTCGGGCTCGGTGCCGCGCTGGTGGTCGGCAACACGGTGCGCCTGGATATCCAGGCCCGCCGCGATGAGATCGGCGTGCTGCAGCTGCTCGGTGCCAGCGATGGCTTCATCCGTCGCCCGTTCCTGTACCTGGGCGCGTGGTACGGCCTGGGCGCCGGCGCGGTGGCGCTGGCCCTGATCGGTGCCGCCGGGCTGGCGCTGCGCCCGCCGCTGGCCGCGCTCTCGCAGAGTTATGGCAGCCCGTTCGTGCTGCATGGTCTGGACCTGCTGCATTCCTCGTTCGTGCTGCTCGGCACCGTGGTGCTGGGCTGGCTGGGCGCCTGGCTGGTGACGGGACATTTCCTGCGCCAGACCCGTCCCACCGAAACCTGAGCCCCGCATGCGTCCGCAAGCCCTCAAGCACCTCGTCGACGACGCACCGCGCGTGATGGTCGTCGATGGCTCCCGGCTGGTCCGCAAGTTGATCGCCGATGTGCTGCAACGCGAACTGCCGGCGGTGGAGGTGGTGGGCTGTGCGAGCATCGCCGAGGCGCGGGCGGCGCTGGATGCCGGCCCGGTCAGCCTGGTCACCACCTCGCTCACGCTGAGCGATGGCGACGGGCTCGACCTGGCGCGCATCGTGCGCGACGCCGCGGGGCAGGCCTACGTACCGGTGATCGTGGTCTCCGGCGATGCGCAGCAGCATCTGGAGCAGCGTCGCTTCACTGAGTACGTCACCGACTATTTCGACAAGGCGCTCGGTCACGAAGCGCTGGCCACCTTCATCCGCGGCTATGTGCAGCCGGAGACGATTCCCGGCGCGACGATCCTGTACGTTGAAGACAGCCGCGTCGTCGCCGAGGCGACCAAGCGCATGCTCGAACGGCAGGGCCTGAACGTGCTGCACGTGCTGACCGCCGAAGATGCGTTCGCGCTGCTCACCGCCGAGTCGCTTGGCCGCAGCAGCCATCGCATCGACCTGGTGCTGACCGATGTCACGCTCAAGGGCGAGCTCAGTGGTCGCGACGTGGTGCAGCGCGTGCGCGTGGATTTCGGCTACGGCAAACGCCGCCTGCCGGTGCTGGTGATGACCGGCGACGGCAACCCGCACAATCAATCCGGTCTGCTCCAGGCCGGTGCCAACGATCTGGTGCAGAAGCCGATCGAAGAGCGGCTGCTCATCACCAAGGTGCTGTTCCAGCTGCGTCTGTCCCGCCTCAACGACAAGCCTGCAGTGCGATGAATGACGATGTAGTACCCAGCATCCAGCTCGAACCGAGCTGGAAGACGCGTATCGGTGATTACCTGCTGCGGCCGGACATGCGGGAGTTGTCCGCTTTTCTGCGCCAGCGCAAAGCGGCCGGAGCCCAGGTGTTCCCACCGGGCCCGCAGATCTTTGCCGCCTTCGATGCCACGCCCTTCGACCAGGTCAAGGTGGTCATCCTCGGCCAGGATCCGTATCACGGGTACGGCCAGGCGCACGGCCTGAGCTTCTCGGTGATGCCGGGCGTGCCGGTACCGCCGTCGCTGCTCAACATCTACAAAGAGATCGAGGCCGATCTGGGCATTCCGCGCCCCGACCACGGGTGCCTGCTGCCGTGGGCGCATCGCGGCGTGCTGCTGCTCAACGCGGTGCTGACCGTGGAAGCGGGCAGCGCCGGTGCGCACCAGCGGCGCGGCTGGGAGGGCTTCACCGACCACGTGGTCGATACCCTCAACCGCGAGCGTGAGGGCGTGGTGTTCCTGCTGTGGGGCAGCTACGCCCAGCAGAAGGGCAAGGTCATCGATACCGGCCGGCACCGCGTGCTCAAGGCACCGCATCCGTCACCGTTGTCGGCGCATCGCGGCTTCCTGGGGTGCCGGCATTTCTCGATGACCAACGAGTACCTGCAGCGCCGCGGCCACGGCCGCATCGACTGGTCGCTGCCGCCGCGCGCTGCGCTGGAGCCGGCGGCGTAATCACTGGCGGTCGTCATCTGGACGGCCAGCATCTCGATGATGGATTGCCCCACCTGCCGCTTGCGGGTTGAACATGGCGGGGTATTGCCAGGCGTCGGTGAGTTCGGGCTGCCACGCATGGCGTGGATTACGGCTTCGGTGGGTTCGGGCTGCCACGCATGGCGTGGCACTACCGGGGATGGCGGTGTTGGCGGTCGGCTTCGTGGGGGGCATGGGGGTAGAGCCAAGCCATGCCTGGCTGAACTGCCGGCAACCTTTCCGGGATGAATGGGCGCTTCTGGCGGGCTGTTCAGCCAGAAAACACGTGATATCACCCAATTCATCACCCTATCCTATTGATTTCATGGGGGTTGATGCCTCGTTTCCAGGCTCTCGCCACTGTCATCATTTCGCGGTACGTTAGACGTGCAATCTGTACCAGCATCCCATCAACAGAACGCTGGAACTTCTTTCCCCTTTAGCAGTCCAATTCCGGGACTGCTAAGATGAGTGCTATGAGCCAGAACACCTCTACTGCCCTTGTGGCAAACAATCTCCCGATTCCCAGTGCGCTCGGTTCGCTGGACGCCTACATCGGTGCCGTGCACCAGATCCCGGTGCTGTCGGTCGATGACGAGCAGGATCTGGCCCGCCGCTTCCGCGACGAGCTGGATCTGGACGCCGCGCGCGAGCTGGTCCATTCCCACCTGCGCTTCGTGGTGCACGTCGCCCGTGGCTACAACGGCTACGGCCTGGCGCTGGGCGACCTGATCCAGGAAGGCAACATCGGCCTGATGAAGGCGGTGAAGCGCTTCGACCCGGACATGGGCGTTCGCCTGGTGTCGTTCGCGGTGCACTGGATCCGTGCGGAAATGCACGAGTTCATCCTCAAGAACTGGCGCATCGTCAAGGTCGCCACGACCAAGGCGCAGCGCAAGCTGTTCTTCAACCTGCGCAAGTCCAAGACCCGCCTGGGCTGGATGAACGCGGCCGAAGTCAGCGCGGTGGCCAAGGACCTGAACGTGTCCGAGCGTGAAGTGCTCGAGATGGAGTCGCGCCTGTCGGGTCGCGATATCGGTTTCGATCTCTCCAGCGATGACGATGACGATCATGCGCCGCCGTCGCCGGCTGCCTACCTGCGCGCCAACGAAGAAGATCCTTCGATGGCGTATGAGCGGATGGACAGCGAAGACAATCAGCTGCAGCTGCTGCGCGAAGGCATGGCCGAACTGGATGCGCGTTCGCGCGACATCATCCGCCGTCGCTGGTTGGACGCGGACAGCAAGGTGACGCTGCAGGAGCTGGCCGATGAGTACGGCGTGTCGGCCGAACGCATCCGCCAGGTCGAGGCGAATGCCCTGAAGAAGATGAAGGCGCTGTTTACTGCGTGATGCAGTGACTGGCGTGGTCACGCGAAAAGGCCCGGCGTGATGCCGGGCCTTTTCTGTTCTGGCAGCGCTGTACCTGTGTTTGCCCACTGATCTTTCCGACAGCCGGGCACGCCACGTGCTGATGTTCACGCCGTACCACTCAGTGGCACGGTATGATCATGCAACGTGTCTTCCGCACCCGGAGCTTCAACCGCAGCCTGCGCAGGTCTGCGCTCACCGCCGAGGCCCTGTGCCGCGCGGTCGATGAGATGCGTCGAGGCCTGGTGGATGCTGACCTGGGCGGTGGCATCTTCAAGAAGCGGGTGCGGTTGCCTGGTCGTGGTAAGCGCGGGAGTGTCCGGACCATCATCGCGGCCCCGGTGGGCACCAGTTGGTTCTTCCTGTTTGGCTATGAGAAGAACGAGCGCGCGACAATCAGTGCTACGGAACGGGATGCGCTCCAATTGTATGCCTCGGAATTTCTTGGAATGAGCTCGACACAGTTGGATCACGCCGTGAAATGCGGCGACCTGCAGGAGATCTGTCATGACAAAGACCTCTGAACGCGGGCGCGCGAAGAGCCGACTTCTGGAGGCCGTGCACGATGCTGCGGTCCACCTGCATGCGCATGGCGTCATCGATAAGCGTCGATTGATCTGCTACGACGCCCTGTGCCTGGAGCCGGTGCCCACGTACAGCAGCGCCCAGATCCGTGCACTTCGCACGTCGCTTGCGCTCAGCCAGCCGGTATTCGCAGGCGTTCTCAACACCAGCGTTTCAACGGTGCGCAGTTGGGAGCAGGGCGACAAGAAGCCCAGTGGGCCATCGCTGAAACTGTTGAACCTGATCGACCGGAAAGGCCTCGACGCCGTCCTCTAGAACAACGGCCCGGCAATGCCGGGCCGTTGCGCTGTACGGCAGCCGTCGCTGCCCTTGACCCGCCTCAGCCCTGCTCGCGCGCGATCGCCCGCCAGCCGATATCACCGCGGTGGAACTCATGCGCCCAGTGGATCGCACCGACGCCGGCGTAGGCGTTGCGCTGTGCTTCGCCCACCGTGCCGCCCAGTGCAGCCACGCACAGCACACGGCCGCCGGCGCTGAGCAGCTGGCCCTGCGCGTCCAGCGTGGTGCCGGCATGGAACACCTTGGCCGTCGCGGCGACAGCGTCCAGGCCGTGGATCACGTCACCGGTGATCGGGGTCTCCGGATACGGCGAGGCCGCCATCACCACGCCCAGCGACGGGCGCGGGTCCCACTGCGCCTCCACGGTATCCAGGCGCTCGTCGATCGCCGCTTCGACCAGATCCACCAGGTCCGACTGCAGGCGCAGCATCACCGGCTGGGTTTCCGGATCGCCAAAGCGCACGTTGAATTCGATCACCTTCGGCGCGCCGCTGGCATCGATCATCAGGCCGGCATAGAGGAAGCCGGTGAACGGAATGCCGTCGGCGATCATGCCCTGCACGGTCGGGTTGACCACCTCGCGCATCACGCGCGCATGCACTTCATCGGTCACCACCGGGGCCGGCGAGTACGCGCCCATGCCGCCGGTGTTCGGGCCGGTGTCGCCGTCGCCGACGCGCTTGTGGTCCTGCGAGGTCGCCATCGGCAGCGCGGTCCTGCCGTCCACCATCGAGATGAAGCTGGCTTCTTCGCCGTCCAGGAATTCTTCGATCACCACGCGTGCGCCAGCATCGCCGAAGGCATTGCCGGAGAGCATGTCGCGCACCGCGTCCTCGGCCTCGGCCAGGGTCATCGCCACGATCACGCCCTTGCCGGCGGCCAGACCATCGGCCTTGACCACGATCGGTGCGCCCTTCTCACGCAGGTAGGCCAGCGCCGGCTCGACCTCGGTGTGCACGGCGTAGAACGCGGTCGGGATCTTGTGGCGGGCCAGGAAGTCCTTCGCATACGCCTTGCTGCCTTCCAGCTGCGCGGCGGCGGCGGTGGGCCCGAAGATGCGGTGCCCGGCGGCGCGGAAGCGATCGACCACACCAGCCACCAGCGGCACTTCCGGGCCGACCACGGTCAGGCCGATGCCTTCGGTGCCGACCAGTGCCAGCAGGCCGTCCAGGTCGGTGACCTTGACGGCCACGTTGCGGCACTTGGGTTCGGTCGCGGTGCCTGCATTGCCGGGGGCGACGATGACCTCGCGGACCTTCGCGGACTGGGCCAGCTTCCAGGCCAGGGCGTGTTCACGGCCGCCAGCGCCGATGACCAGGATCTTCAATGCAGTTCTCGCGTAAGAGGGCAGGAACGTGATTTTACGCGGTGCGGGCGGCGGGCGCATTCGGGCGGTCGGCTGCCGTGGCAACCCACGGCCTCAGCTGTCGGCGCAGCCGTCGCGCTGCAGGTCGTCCGGTACCGGATACGCGCGCTGCCGCGCATCGAAGATGAGATGGTAGAACTCGGTCGCAGGTCCCGTGCAGTCGTGGCCGCTGGCACGCACCGTCAGCGGCCAGTAGCCCTCCACGGCGGTGCTGTCGCCCACGGTCGTGTTGAAGTCGACCGCGAACACGCCCTCGCCGCAGTCGGCCGGATTGCCGTCACAGCCGTGCAGGGCAAGGTTGTCGAGGTGATCGCGGTACCGGGCGACATCGCGCAGGCGATGGTTGTGTTCGGCGATGTAGCTGCGCCAGACGCGCCGATGGCCGCGCCGGTGTTCCTCGTGGGAGATCTGGAACGCGCGGCGCTGCGGGCCGAGCTGCGCGATCTGGACCGTGCCGGGTGAACCGTGGCGCCCGTACTGCCCCTGCAGGCGCTGGGCCATGACCAGCAGCGGATCATCGGCGGGCAGCTGCGCGAAGAAGCCGCCCCGGTTGGTTTTTTCCTCGTCCGTACCCACGCGCAGCACGTACAGATCGACCCGGCCCGGCTCGACCGTGGCGGCATCGTCCAGGGTCTGGCACACCGCCAGCAGGGTCTGTTCCTGACCGTCGGCCGTGGCCGTGTCACGCGCGCACACACGGCGGGTGACCGGGCGAAGTGCCTCCACCTCGGTGTCCTCCCACGCATCCTTCCACGGCGCATCCAGTGCGGCCTTGTCGCCATAGCGCAGGCGCAGGAAGGCCTGCAGGCGCTCGGTGTGATCGCCCCTGACGCGGATCGTGTCTTCTGGCTGCGCCGTGGTGTTGAGCACACGGTGCGGTTTGGCGGGCTCGGAAGACGCCCCCGGTTCACTGGCAGGCGTGCAGCCCAGCAGCCCCGCAGCAACGGCCATGACCACCGCTGCGAGGCGATTGCGGAGCGAGGACGACATCCGTGTCGATGCCAGCATCAGTGACGGAAGTGACGGACGCCGGTGAACACCATCGCCAGGCCATGCTCATCGGCGGCGGCGATCACTTCGTTGTCGCGCATCGAGCCACCCGGCTGGATCACCGCCTTGATGCCGGCGGCAGCGGCGGCATCGATGCCATCGCGGAACGGGAAGAACGCATCGGAGGCCATCACCGAGCCTTCCACCACCAGGTTCGCATCGGCGGCCTTGATGCCGGCGATGCGCGCCGAGTACACGCGGCTCATCTGGCCGGCGCCGACACCGATGGTGCGGTTGTCCTTGGCGTAGACGATCGCGTTGGACTTGACGAACTTGGCGACCTTCCAGGCGAACAGCAGATCGGCGAACTGCTTCTCGGTCGGCGCCAGCTTGCTCACCACGGTCAGTTCGTCGCGGCTCATGCCGCGGTTGTCGGCACTCTGCATCAGCAGGCCGGAACCAATCCGCTTGGTGTCGTAGTTGTTGAGGCCTTCGCCATGCGGAATGCGCAGCACGCGCACGTTGGCCTTTTTGGTCGCGTATTCCAGCGCGGCCGGCTCGTAATCCGGAGCGATCAGCACTTCAACGAACTGGCGGTCCAGGATCACCTTGGCGGTGGCCGCGTCCAGCGGCTGGTTGAAGGCGATGATGCCGCCGAAGGCACTGGTCGGGTCGGTCGCATAGGCCAGCTCGTAGGCATCGCCGTTGCCGGCGCCCACGGCCACGCCGCACGGGTTGGCGTGCTTGACGATCACGCAGGCCGGCACGTCGAACTGACGCACGCATTCCCACGCGGCATCGGCGTCGGCGAGGTTGTTGTAGCTCAGTTCCTTGCCCTGCAGCTGCTGGAAGGTGGCCAGCGTGCCCGGCACCGGGTACAGGTCGCGATAGAACGCGCCGCTCTGGTGCGGGTTCTCGCCGTAGCGCAGATCCATCACCTTCACGAAGTTCGAATTCATCTGGGCCGGAAACTCCGCGCGCACCGGCACGGCGGTGTCGGTGGTGGTCACGGCCGAGAGGTAATTGCTGATCGCCGCGTCGTACTGGGCCACGCGGTTGAACGCGGCGACCGAAAAGGCGAAGCGCTTGGCCGCCGACAGCTTGCCGTCATTGGCGTCCAGTTCGGCCAGCAGTTCGTCGTACTGCGACGGATCGGTCGCCACCGCCACGCGGGCGAAATTCTTTGCGGCCGAACGCAGCATCGCCGGGCCACCGATGTCGATGTTCTCCACGGCGTCTTCGAGGGTGCAGTCCGCCTTGGCGGTGACCGATTCGAACGGATACAGGTTCAGCACCAGCAGATCGATCGCGCCGATGCCGTGTTCGGCCATGACGGCGTCATCCAGCCCGGCGCGGCCGAGCAGGCCGCCGTGCACCATCGGGTGCAGGGTCTTGACCCGGCCATCCATCATTTCCGGGAAGCCGGTGACGTCGGCGACATCTTTCACTGCCAGGCCAGCCTCGCGGATCGCCTTGGCGGTCCCGCCGGTGGAGAGCAGCTCCACGTTGCGCGCAGCGAGGGCGCGGGCCAGGTCGATCAGACCGGTTTTGTCGGAAACGGACAGCAGGGCCCGGCGCACGGGCAGCAGATCGGAACTCATGGGGGCAGGAGATCGAAGCGGAGCGGGGCCATATTGTAGGCCAGTGGCGCTGGCATGGCCGCGTTGGTGGTCACCACGACGGCCGGCGGGCCCCTGAAACGACGAAGGCCGGTACCGAGGCGTGCTCGATCCGGCCTTCTTTCCCTCGGGCACGATGCGCGCGCCCAGCCCGGCATCAGGTGGTGATGCCGTATTCCTTCAGCTTCTTGCGCAGGGTGGCGCGGTGGATGCCGAGCATCGAAGCGGCGCGGCTCTGGTTGCCTTCGCAATGGTTGAGCACTTCCACGAACAGCGGGATTTCCATCTCGCGCAGCACGATCTCGTAGACATCGTCCGCATCGCAGCCATCCAGGTCCCGCAGGTAGCGCCTGACCGACTGGGCCACGTGTTCGCGCAGGGGTGGCTTGGGCGCGCCACGACTGTTGTCAGGACGAGAAAGGACAGCGTTCAAGGAGTTTCCCGGTGCAAGAGCCGGGGCGGACAACAGCCCACGGCGGAATGATGATGGGGTCAGTCTAGCGCGTGCGTGGGCCGCCTGCCACGCTCTGGCAGCCCGGCGGTGCCTCAGAGGAACTCAAAGGTGAATGCGACCGTAGACGCCGCAGGCTCCCGCACGCGGAAGGCGATCTGTGCGCTCTGGCCCGGTTCCAGCGTGGCGGCCGGGTCCGTCGCGCGATCCAGATAGTCGGCCGGCGCGAACACATTGGTGCCGATCACGCGGCCATCGGCATCGGACAGGGACAGCCGCAGCGACGGCCAGGACTGGGCCCAGCGTGCGTCGTTGCGGATGCTCGCCTGCACCTGCAGCGCGCCGGCCACGCCGGCAACGGGGCGTACATCGCGGCTGAGCATGCTGAAAGCGGTCGGCTCGCGCCAGGCCGGCAAGGCGCAGCGCAGCACGCTGCACAGCCCGGCAATCCAGGGCCGCGTGCCGGCATCGGCAGCCAGCCGGGCGCGGTCGGCCACCGCGATCTGCACCAGCAGCAGCGCGGCCAGCCCGGCAACCATGCCCCACTGCCAGCGCGGCGTGCGCAGGCGCGCACCGGGCAGGCGCAGGAAGCTCGGCGTGGTGATCGCGTCGGCTGGCGGCAGGGCAGCCGTGGCCGGGGTGGGTGCGTCCCCGCCCGGGGCGCGCCCGGCATCCGGCAGCGCTGTCGAGGGCGAAGGCGATGGCGCCTGCCCGACCGCCGCGGCTGCGGGCGCCGCGTCGGCGATGAACCGGCGTGCGGCATCAGCGTCGGAGTCGACCCCGATGCCAGGTGCCGGCGCGGACGGCTGCGGCGCATGCAGCGGCTGTGCATCGATCACCTGTTCCACCGCCAGCGGCGCGATGCGATCGCCCACGGACGTCATCGACGGCGCAGGCGGCGTGTCATCGGGTGCGGCCGGACGATCCGCCGGTTCGGCCGGGGCCGGCGCAGACGGACGCAGGAACGTGGCGAGCGGGCGTCGCGGCGGCATCGGAGGCTCGGACATGGGCACGGGACCGGGCAGGGGACGGGCTATTCAAGCACGGCGGACGCCGGTGATGCGCATCCAGTCGCCATCCTGCGCCACGGCCAGCTGCTCGAAGGCCGGGGCATAGCGCTCCAGCAGTTCACCTTCCTGCCCGTGCAGGATGCCCGACAGCGCGATGCGACCGCCCGGCGCGACGCGCGCGGCCAGCACATCGGCCAGTGCATCCAGCGCCGAGGCGAGGATGTTCGCCACCACCACCGGGTACGTGGCCTGCGGTTCGTCCTCCGGCAGATAGACCTGCACCCGGTCCTGAAGACCATTGCGCTCGGCGTTGTCACGGGTGGCGATCACCGCCTGCGGGTCGTTGTCCACGCCCACCGCGCGGGCAGCCCCCAGCTTCAGCGCCGCCAGGGCGAGGATGCCCGAGCCGCAGCCGAAATCGAGCACGGTGTTGCCGGCCAGCGCACCTTCGGTGGCCAGCCCGTCCAGCCAACGCAGGCACAGCGCGGTGGTGGGGTGGGTGCCCGAACCGAACGCCAGGCCCGGGTCCAGGCGGACCACGGCGGCATCCTCGGCCTGCGCGGCCTCCGGCAGGTCGTGGTTCCACGGCACGATCCAGGTGCGGTCGCCGAAGGCCATCGGCTGGAACTGGTCGATCCAGGCGCGTTCCCAGTCTTCGTCGGCCACGGCGCGGAAGCTGGCATTTGCCCAGTCCAGGCCCGGATCGAAGGCGTCCAGCGCGGCCAGCAGGGCCAGCGCATTGGTGTCGCCCGGGAACAGCGCGGTCAGCACCAGGTCGTTCCACAGTGGCGTCTCGCCCACGCCCGGCTCCAGGATCGCGCGCTCGTTGCTGGTGTCGGCATCGGCATCGAGCAGGGTCACCGCCAGCGCGCCCACGTCGTCCAGCGCATTCTCATAGCGCGGCTGGGTGGCTTCGGTGCAGTGCAGGTTGAGTTCCAGGAAGGGCATGGGGGCAGGGGACCGGCGGAAAACCGTGCATGTTAGACCAGTGCGGGCCGCGGGTCCCGGCGTACCGTGGGGAGGTCGTCTCGCCGGCCGGTAAGATCGGCCGGACGACCGGTTCAGACAGCGTTGCGGCTGCTTGCTAAACTTACATTTCTGCTGTCTATCGCTGACAGCCTCTGACGTCCTGCCCATGGCGCTCGTGCCGACCCTGAAAACCTGGTTGCTGGTCGTACCGGCCCTGGCGTTGCTGGGGGTGGTGGGCTATCGCGCGGGCGATCGGGTGCTGCACGCCGAACCGGCCACCTCGCAGGTGGATGGGCCCCAGGCCGGCGAGGCCACCAGCGCGGTTCCGGCCGAAGCGCGGCAGCTGGCCCGGCGTCTGCTCGGCAGCGAGCGCGGCACCGCGGTGGCCTCGGGCCTTCCGCTGGACCTGCGCGCGGATATCGAAGGCGACACCGACTTGTTCGCCTACGCGCAGCGGCTGCAGTTCCAGGCCGCCAATGGCAACGCCGAGGCCGGGTGGATGGTGAGCCGGGTGTACGACTACTGCGCCATGTACGCGATGGACCCGGGCGGTTACCAGCTCGACAACACCCTGCTCACCGGCATGGGCATGAGCGCGTCGGCACCGATGGTCGCCGCGCGCGAGCGCGTGTCGCGCCGCTGCGCGGGTTTCGTCAGCAGCGATAATCTCGGCCGCCCGTTGATCCTGACCCAGCGTCTGGAGGCGGCCAAGGCCGGCAACCTGGCTGCGGAGGCGTCGCTGTTCGCCGAAGGTCATCCGCTGGAAACCGCCCCGGCCTATCGTCGCGGCCTGGTCGAGCGCGTGATGGATTCGCGCGATCCGGAAGCCTTCATGGCGCTCGCGCCAGGCATGGGTCAGCGCGCCAGCGGGGACAGCGCGATGAGCGGCCTGGTGGCCGGCGATCAGTTCAGCGAACTGGCCTGGCGGCTGGCGGCCTGCGAACTGGGTATGGCGTGCGGCCCGGACAGTGTGCTGATGAACAATTTCTGCGCGAACGGAGGGATCTGTTCGCAGAACGGTGGGCAGGACTTTGCCACTTTTGTGTATGACGCCGCGGTATCGCGGCAAGGTGCGGGGAAAATGAACGTGTTGGTCGAAGAGCTGGTCAAGCAGAGGAATGGGCGATGAATTACCGTCGAATCCTGCACGGTGCGAAATTCTGGTTCTGGGTCGCGTTGTTCGTCGCGTACTCGGCCGGAGCAGTGGGCCTGGTGATGATCGATACCTACGATGATCGTTACCGAAGCCTGTCCAAGGTGCAGTTGACCTCGGTCAAGGCCGATGCCGAAGTGCGTCGTGCCGGTGCCAGTCAGGTCGCTGCGGTGTATCGCGCGCAGAGTGGCATGCCGTTCGCTTCGTTGCCGACCGGTAGCACCTTCCAGGTGGTGTGGCCGGATGGTTCCACCGAGACGATGGTGATCGTCGATCCGACCTCGTCGCTGGGCGTGGAGCCGGTGAAGAATTCGCAGGTCACCGCGGCCGATACCGCCAAGCGGTAAGCACGCGCGGCATGCCCCGCCCTGCGGGGCCGCGGCGTGCCTTCGCCATGGCTCGGGTCAACCAACCCCGGGTTGGCGCCACCGGCATCGCGGGCCATGGCAGCTCGGTTCGCGCAAACAAAAAGGCGGGGAAATCCCCGCCTTTCTGCTGTCCAGCGTCCCGCGCAAGCGATCAGGTCAACGCGATCGACTTGTTCTTGCGTTCGGCCAGGCGCTTTTCCAGGTAGTGGATGTTCTGTCCACCGGCCTGGAAGCCCTTGTCGCGCATGATGCGCTGCTGCAGCGCGACGTTGGTCTTGATGCCGTCCACGACCAGTTCGCTCAGCGCCACGCGCATGCGCGCGATCGCGGTCTCGCGATCCGGGCCGTGCACGATCAGCTTGCCGATCATCGAGTCGTAGTTCGGCGGCACGCGGTAACCACTGTAGATGTGGGTATCCACGCGCACACCGGGGCCACCCGGCGGATGGAACGCGGTGATCTGGCCCGGGCTCGGCACGAAGGTTTCGGCATCTTCGGCGTTGATGCGGCATTCGATCGCGTGGCCGGTCAGCACCACGTCGCTCTGCTTGATGCTCAGCTTCTGGCCGGCGGCGATGCGCAGCTGCTCGCAGACCAGGTCGATGCCGGTCACCATCTCCGTCACCGGATGTTCCACCTGCACGCGGGTGTTCATTTCGATGAAGTAGAAGCGACCGTCTTCGAACAGGAACTCGAAGGTACCCGCGCCGCGGTAGCCGATGCGGATGCAGGCTTCCACGCAGACCTTGCCGATCTCGTCGCGCAGCTCGGCGGTGATGCCCGGTGCCGGCGCTTCTTCCACCACTTTCTGGTGGCGGCGCTGCATGGAGCAGTCGCGTTCACCGAGGTGGATGGCGTTGCCCTGGCCGTCGGCAAGCACCTGGATCTCCACGTGGCGCGGATTCTCCAGGAACTTCTCCATGTAGACCTGATCGTTGCTGAAAGCGGCCTTGGCTTCGGACTTGGTGGTCTCGATCGCCGCCTTCAGCGAGGCCTCGGCATGCACCACGCGCATGCCACGACCGCCACCGCCACCGGAGGCCTTGATGATGACCGGGTAGCCGATCTCACGGGCGATCTTGGTGTTGGCCACGATGTCGTCGGTCAGCGGGCCGCCCGAGCCGGGCACGCACGGCACGCCGGCCGCCTTCATCGCGCGGATCGCTTCCACCTTGTCGCCCATCAGGCGGATGGTGTCGGCCTTGGGGCCGATGAAGATGAAACCGGATTCTTCCACGCGCTCGGCGAAGTCGGCGTTCTCCGAGAGGAAGCCGTACCCCGGGTGGATGGCCTGCGCGTCGGTGACTTCCGCCGCAGCGATCAGGGCCGGGATGTTGAGGTAGCTCTCCGAGGACGGTGCCGGACCGATGCAGACCGACTCGTCGGCCATGGCCACGTGCTTGAGGTTGCGGTCGACCGTGGAATGCACAGCCACCGTGCGGATGCCCAGGGTATGGCACGCGCGCAGGATGCGCAGCGCGATCTCCCCTCGGTTGGCAATAACGACTTTGTCGAGCATGGACTAATCCTTAGCCGATCACGAACAGCGGCTGGTCGAATTCGACCGGCTGGCCGTTTTCGCCCAGGATGGCGACGATGGTGCCGGAAACATCGGCTTCGATCGGGTTGAACATTTTCATCGCTTCGATGATCGCCAGCGTTTCACCGGCCTTGACGGCCTGGCCGACCGACACGAAGGCCGGCTTGTCCGGCGAGGACGAGGCATAGAAGGTGCCGACCATCGGCGCGCGCAGCACGTGGCCATCGGGCAGGGCGTTGCCGGCCTTGGCGGTGCCACCGGTGGAGGCTTCGGTCGGCGACTGCATCGGCATCGCCGGGGCAGCGGCCTGGGCCGGTGCCGGGGCCATCATCATCTGCGGCTGGGCCTGGACCATGCCGTAGCCGGAGACGGGCGCGCGCGACAGGCGCACGGACTCTTCGCCTTCCTTGATTTCGATTTCGGCGAGGTTCGACTCTTCCAGCAGGTCGATCAGCTTCTTGATTTTGCGGAGATCCATAGGGGCCTCTGTGGTCTTGATGTCAGTGGAGAGGGGAAAGCGCGGTGCGCTCGGGTCAAAGCAGTTCGTAGAAATCGCGCAGCTGCCGCGTACGGTCGCGCGCGAGGGTGGTCAGGCAATGCATCTGCGCGCCATTGCGCGAGGTGCCATCGGCGTTGAAGGCGTAGACCGCGTCGCAGTCGTGGTCGCGCAGCTGCATCCACGCGCGCTGGGCCAGGACCAGCTGCTTCTCGGCATCGGCGCAGTGCGTGCAGGCGCCTTCGGCAGCCTGGCTGCGCAACTGCTGGCGCGCCTGGGCATACACCGTGTTCAATTCGGTATCGGCCTCGCTGGCCACATCCGAGGCGCACAGGTCTGATTCCATGGTGCCGCTCGGCTGCGCGCAGTCGATGCCTTCCGCGCTGCGATCAGCGGCGATGGCGGCGCCGCACAGGCAGCCCCACAGCGCGACGCTGGCCAGGACCCGCGGCAGCGTCATCACGCCGAAGCGGCCGCCAGCCGGGTCAGCGCTGCATCCATCGCGTAGCGATAGCTGTCCGCACCGAACCCACAGATCACCCCGACCGCCTTGTCGCTGAAATAACTGTGCTGGCGGAAGGGCTCGCGTGCATGCGGGTTGGACAGATGGATCTCGATGAAGGGCAGGTCCACCGCGGCCAGCGCATCGCGCAGGGCCACCGAGGTGTGGGTGAACGCCGCCGGGTTGATCAGGATGAAGGCGGTGCCGTCGTCCCGGGCGGCCTGCACGCGGTCCACCAGCACGTGCTCGGCGTTGGACTGCAGGCTCTCCAGAGCATTGCCGGCGGCCTGCGCCTGGGCCAGCAGGGCCTGGTCGATCTGCGCCAGCGTGGTGTGCCCATAGACCCCCGGCTCGCGCGTGCCGAGCAGGTTGAGGTTGGGGCCATGCAGGACCAGCAGTTTCGCCATGGGTGCCGAACAACAGGAAAGGGCGGAGTCTGGCGGAACTGGTGGATCGTGTCCAGTTCGGCGAAGTTACGCGTGTTTCAAGCGGTTGTTTGAAATTCGCGTGCGATCCCTGTCCCAGCACGGCATGCCGGCGTCGGGATCACCGCACCTCCGCCAGCACCGCACGCACCCGAAGCGCCAGATCTTCCAGCGTGAACGGCTTGCCGATCACGTGGACTGCGGGGTCCAGCACCCCATCGTGTTCCAGCGCATTGCGGCTGTAGCCGGTGGTGAACAGCACTTTCAGGTCGGGCCGCCGTTTGAGGGCTTCGTCGGCCAGTTGCCGGCCGTTGACCTCCGGCATCACCACATCGGTGAACAGCAGCGCGATGTCCGGATGCTGCTCGAGCAGCGCCAGCGCGCCGGCCGCACCGTCGGCGGCAAGGACCGGGTAGCCCAGTTCGCTCAGCGCCTCGATGGAAAACTGTCGCACGCCCGGTTCGTCTTCCACGACCAGGACCAGCTCGCGGCCACCGCTCAGCGGGCGACTGTCCGCGGGTGCTGTCGAAGGACCCGCGTCGATCTCCCCCTCCCGGCGCGGGAGATACAGCGCCACCGTCGTTCCCTTGCCGAGCGAGGAATGGATCTTCACGTGCCCGGCCGATTGGCGGACGAAGCCGTACACCTGTGACAGGCCCAGCCCGGTGCCCTGGCCGACCTTCTTGGTGGTGAAGAACGGATCGAAGGCCTTGGCGATCACCTCCGGTGGCATGCCGCCCCCGTTGTCGGCCACCGTGATCAGCACGTACTCACCGGTGGGCACGTCGGCACGCATGGCGTCTGCGGCAGAGGCGATCCGGCAGTTGGCCGTTTCCACCACCAGCCGCCCGCCGCCCGGCAGCGCGTCGCGCGCGTTGACGGCCAGGTTGAGGATCACGTTCTCCAGCTGATTGGCATCGGCGAAGGTGCACCACACCTGCGCGGCCAACACGGTCTCCAGGCGGATGCTGCTGCCCAGCGAATGCACCAGCAGGTCGGACATGCCCGCCACCAGGTGGTTCACGTCCAAGGGCACCGGCTGCAGGGGCTGTTGCCGGGAAAACGCCAGCAGGCGCTGGGTCAGCTGCGCGGCCCGGGTCGCGCCGTCGATGGCCATGTCGATATAGCGCTTGGCGCGCGGATCGCTGTCGCCCATGCGCATCGCAAGCAGGTCCAGCGGGCCGATCACGGTGGCGAGCATGTTGTTGAAGTCGTGCGCGATGCCGCCGGTCAACTGGCCCACCGCCTCCATCTTCTGGCTTTGGCGCAGGGCATCTTCCACGCGCGTGCGCTCGGCGACCTCTTCGAGCACGCGGCTCTCGAGGTGTTCGTTCAATTCCTGCAGGCGTGCGTCGGCGAGCTTGCGCGCCGTGATCTCGATCGCCACGCCGACCACCCGCACGCAGCGGTCGCCTTCGAAATGGCCACGCCCCTTTGCCGCCACCCAGCGCACGACACCGTCTTCCTTGCCGACGGTGCGGTACTCCACGTCGTAGAGCGCGCGCCGGGCCGGGTCGGCCGCGGCGGCGAAGGCCGCGAACGTTGCCTCGCTGTCATCGGGATGGATGCCGTCGTAGAAGTCGCGCAACGTCACTGCCACCCCGGGCGAGATGCCGAACATCGCCTTGGTCCGTGCCGGCCAGATCAGTTCATCGCGGACCAGGTCGACATCCCAGAAGCCCATGTCACCGGCCTCAGTGGCAAAGCGCAGGCGTTCCTCGCTCTTGGCCAGCGCGGCTTCGGCTGTATTGCGGACGGTCAGGTCGAGCATCGCGCCGATCATCCGCAGCGGCTCACCCACGCCGCCACGCAATACGGTGCCGCGGTCGAGCACCGGCGCAAAGCTGCCATCGGCGCGCCGGAACCGGTATTCGCTGTTCCAGCTCGTCCCGCCGCCTTCGATCACCGCATGGATGTCGGCATCGACGCGCGCACGGTCATCGGGATGGATGTGGTCCAGCCACCACTGCGCCGTGGTCTCGGCCAGGGGATGGCCGAACAGGGTGGTGAGCGCCTCGTTCCAGATCACATGGCCATCGGAGATCCGCCAGTCCCAGATCGCATCGTTGGTGGCCTGGGCGGCCAGCCGATAGCGCTCCTCCACTTCCAGGTGGCGCGCCTCGGCGGCCTTGCGGTCGGTGATGTCCAGCGAGGTGCCGACCAGGCCGACCACGGTGCCGTCGGCGTCACGCAACGGTGACTTGGTCGACAGCCAGTAGGCGCGCCGGCCATCGGGGAAGCTCACTTCCTCTTCGAGCTGCTCGGTCTGCCCGCTGGCCATGACCCGCTCGTCGGTGGCCATGACCGTGGCGGCCTGGGCTGGGTCGTTCAGCAGTTCGGCATCGGTGCGGCCCACGTACACCTCCGGCGGCAGGCCGATGAGGTCGGTGGTGCCGCGGTTGCCGATCAGGATCCGGCCCTGGCGGTCCTTGGCATACACCACGCCGGGGGCTGCCTCGACGAAGGAGCGCAGCAGGGTCTGTGCCTGGTCCCGCTCGGCTTCGATTCGGCGGCGTTCGTCGATATCGATGAGCACGCCGGGGAAGCCGATGGCCTCTCCCTGCGCATCGAGATCCACCCGGCCGATCGCTTCGATCCAGCGGTACGCGCCGTCCGGGCCGCGGGTACGGTACTGGTGCGCATAGCGACCGCCCCGGCGGACCGCCTCGGCGATCGCATCGGCCAGGCCGGCGCGGTCGTCGGGATGAACGGCGGCGACCACCTGTTCCAGCCGCAGTTCCGTGCGCGCCAGGGCAGGGTCCAGGCCATGGGCCAGGGCGAGGGCATCATCCACCGTGAGGTTGTCCCGGGCCACGTCCCAGAACCAGGTGCCGATGATCGCGCCGGCGGCCAGCGCCATCTTGACGCGCTCGGAATCCCGCTCGCGGTGGGAGCCGGGGGAAGGTGAAGAACTCAAGCGGTACCTGCGATCGGCGGGGGGCGGCTCCGGAACCCGGTGGCCCGTACTGCAGGCGACACGGGGCGGCAACGATAGGGTATCGCTGCCGGGCGCCGCTTTGGAACACCCCCCGTTCGCCCCCGCTGCCCGGGCTGGATCCCGTCGGTCGCCCGTGGCTCCGGCTCGATCAGGGGATCAGGCGCGCCGCCCGCAGGCGGGCGAACAGGTCGAAGAACGCATCGTCGCTGGGCTGGTAGTCCAGGAAGCCCATCCGGCGGCTTTTGGACATGTCCGTGATCACCTCCAGCGGGCGCCCGAGATCGGCATCGGTGTGCCAGGGCGAGATCAGCCGATGGATATCCGGCTCTGCCAGACCGTGCGTGGCGGCCAGTGCGGACCAGGGCGCGGCATCGTCGGCCATCTGCGCCGCCAGCGGCCGCACGTGGCCACTGAAGGGTACGGCCTCGATATCGAACCACGCCGCGATCCGGCCCCACATCCAGCGCCACCGGAACACGTCGCCGTTGACCACGTTGAAGGCCTGGTTGGCGGCGGCCGGTGTCTGCGTGGCCCACAGCAGATGACGCGCCAGCAGCCCGGCATCGGTCATGTCGGTCAGCCCCTCCCATTGGGCGAGCGAACCGGGGAACTGGAACGGGCGCCCGGTGTGCCTGCACAGGCTCGCGTGCACGGCCAGGGTCGTGCCCATGTTCATGGCATTGCCCACCGCCGCGCCGATCACCGTGTGCGGACGGTGCACGCTCCAGTGGAAGCCATCGCGGGCGGCGGCGGCAAACACCTCGTCTTCCTGTGCGTAGTAGAAGTTGTCCACGGGCAGGCGCGGTTGTTCTTCACGGAAGGGCGTCTGCGGCAGGTTGCCCTGCGCATAGGCCTCGAACGGGCCGAGGTAGTGTTTCAGGCCCGTCACCAGCGCTACGTGCTGCACCGTGCCTGCGGGCTGAAGCGCGCCAAGCAGGTGACGCACCATCGCGCCGTTCACCCGGATGTTCTCGGCCTCGTTGGCCTGCCGGGACCAGGTGGTGATGAACACGTGCGTGGGTGCCAGTCCGGACAGCGCGGCGCGCGTGGCCTGCGCATCGTGCAGGTCGGCGCAGACGCCGTGGGCGCCGGCGGGCAGCGAATCGGGCCGACGGGCCAGGCCGTGAACTTCCCAGCCCTCCTGCAGCAGCCGTTGTATCAGTGCACTGCCCACGATGCCCGTTGCACCGACCACCAACGCTTTCTGCCTCACGATGTCGCCTCTTTCATTGCTTTACAGGCGCACACCTTAGGATATCCAGATACGCCTCGAAAGAAGGCACCAAACGGTAACCACACATGAAAACGGGTACTCCCGAAGAGCACTGGCGAGAGGATTGCGCCCCCCGGCGGGTGCTGGAGCTGTTCAGCACCAAGTGGACCTCGATGGTGCTGCACACCCTGGCCGTGCGGCATGACGGTACCGCCCGCAGCAACGCGCTGCACCGCAGCCTGCCGGCCGTCTCCAAGAAGATGCTGATCCAGACGCTGCGTGACATGGAGCATGCGGGGATCGTGCTGCGCAACGAGTACCCCACCGTGCCGCCCTCGGTGGAGTACACATTGACCCCGCTGGGGCGGCAACTGGTCGAACCGATCGAACTGATCTACGACTGGGCGCGCCGCAATGCTGGCGCCCTGGACGCGTTGCAGCCGCGCGCGACCTCACGTCGGCGCTGAGCGGGACGTGCCTGCCGGATCGGGTAGGGTACGGCTCCCCTCCAGCGGATCGATGCCGTGGCGGCCTGACAGGATCAGCGGTCAGTGCGGTGTGGTACCGGCAATCCCTCAGGCGCACGGTGACAGTGCGGACCGACCCTGCCAGGCCTCACTTTTGTCCTGTCGTCTCCAGCGCCGCCTTTTCAGCCACGGTCAACGCGCGATGGCCGTAGCTCAGCACCCGGGTCATCTGCCATTGCCCGTCCTTGTGCTGCCAGACCATCACGAACTTCGCGCTGCCTTCGCACTTGCCGGTGGCCACCTCGCAGAAGCGGTGCTCGCCTTCCTCGATCGCGCCGAAGTTCTTGATCGGGTAGACCTTGAGCGTCCCGGGAACCCGTTCGCGGCGGACCTTGTGGCAAATGTACTTGCGCGTGTTGGAGACCACCGTGTCGCGATCGAACGTGGCCCCGCCGCTGTCGTGATAGAACTCGACGGTAGGCGAAAAGTAGCGGGTAAAGGTCTCCAGGTCGCAGCGGTTGTAAGCGTCGAAGACCTGGTCATCCAATCCGGTGATGGTGCGCGTGAGGGCAGCGGCATCTTCGGCCTCCTCGCCAGCGGATGCCGCCAGGGGCGCGAGCATGCCGGCGGCTAGGAGCACGGCGGCGACAACAGCGGGGAAGCGTTTCATCGGCAGTGCCTGCTTCAATCGGACCAGAGCGGGCATCACTTTTCGCACGGGCCGGAACGCCCTTCAAGTGTCATTCGGACGGATGACCTCCGGCGCACGGAATGACGGGCGAGGGCAGTGGCCCCCTACAGCGTGCTGGAGTCCACCCGCTGGCGACCGGCCTGGGTGAGGTCGATGTCACCATCTTCGGCCTGCGCGGCGTAGCCGGCCTTGACGGCCCAGTTGGCCGCCTCATCGCTGACCGGACGCGTAGCGTTGATATCGCGAAGGATCTGCCGCTGTTCTTCAGTGAGGGGCGCCCGGGTGCTTTCGCTTCCGCTCATGGCGCGCGGACCTCGACGCTGATCGCGCCCTGGGCCAGCCGTGCGCGCTTGGCCCGCCGATGGTTCACCCACCACACCAGCCCCGGCAGGCCGTACAGCAGTGCACCGGCGAGCAGAAAGATCTTGAAGGCGGCATTCATGGCGGTCTCTCTCCGTGCGGTATGGCGTTGGTGCGTCGTGATCGGCCCGAGGTGTGGTGGCGCGCACCGGCGCCTGCAGCGGCCCCGGCCGCGACCCCAGCGCTAGTTCAGCGCAATCGCCGTGAAGGCGCTGTCCCTGCGAGGGATACCCCGAGCCGCAGGGCGCTCGTCGCCGGACCGTCATCACTTCGTCGTCTGGCTCGCTTACAACGGGAGCCGCTGGCGACGCCATGGCCGCTGGTTGAGATGGGCCCTAAAGTTCATCCAAAACCCGCCGATATCGATGCGTCCTTCCGCCTGGAGTACGTGATGTCGGCCGTCCCCCGCCGCCTGTCGTTGTTCGTCGCCCGCCTGGGCGACCGGTTCCGCTTCCGTCTGGCCCCGCCGTCCCGGCTGGCCGGGCTCGGTCGTCTCAGCGTGGCACAAAAACTCAGGGCCAGCCTGCTGATCTGCGGCCTGGGCCTGTTCGCGGTGGCCGTCGTGTACGGCTGGACGCGCCATGATAACGAGCGCGCCGCCGAGGCGTTCGCGGCGCATCAGCAGGAGGCGGCACGGGCCGCCACGCTGGCGACCGAGATCGCCGATGCACGGCGGCTGCAGACGCGGTATGCCAGCACCTTCGAAGATGCTGACCGGGAGGCCCTGCAGGCCGCGCAGCAGCGCCTGCAGACAACGTTGGCGCACCTGCAGCGCGATCCGCACGATGCCGGCAGTGCCGGGGCGCTGCGCGAGCTGGCGGTGCGTGCGGGTGACTTCGCCGAGGGCATCACCGCATTGAATGCCCGGGTGGATGAGATGGGGCGCGGTGATGCCGGCCTGCGTGCGCAGCTGGAGGCCGCGGCCGCCACGCTGGAAGCCAGCGTCGAGAGCAGCGCGAGCCCGGTGCTGATGGCCCTGCTGCAGAAGATGCGGCGCGAGGAAAGCCTGCTGCTGCTCACCGGTGATTCGGCGCACACCGATCGTGCCAGCGAACAGAAGCTGCCGTTTGATCTGGCGCTGGCGCAGGCGCGGCTGGGCGCAGACACGCAGGACGCGCTGCGCACGCAGATGGACGACTACCAGGGCGCGCTGTTGGCCTATACCGCTGCCCGCATCGGGCTGGATGTGGAAGCGCAGTCACTGGCTGAGACCGCCGCCCAGATCGGCCCCGGTCTGCAGGCGCTGCAACAGGCACAGACGCGGGCATTGGCGGCGGCACGTGAGCGACAGGCCGCGCGGGCCAGCACCATGGGGGTCGTGTTCGCGCTGACCCTGCTGCTGGTGGCGGTGGTGCTGATCGCCACGCTGCTGCTGGTGCTGCGCGCGGTCCGCCAGCCGATCACCGATACGCTGCGCTTTGCCGAGGACATCGCCGAGGATCGACTCGACACCGTCCTGCCCCTGCATAATCCGCACGATGAAATCGGCCAGCTGGCCGCGCGCCTGCGCCACATGCAGCACCGCCTGCGTGAGCGGATCGACGCCGAGCGCGCGGCCGCGCGCGACAACACCCGTGCCCGCCAGGCGCTGGACTGCGCACAGACCGGGGTGATGGTGCTCGACGGTGAGGGGCAGATCGGTTTCCTCAACCAGGCGCTGCTGGCCGAACTGCAGCTCACGCACGCGGACTGGAGCGGCCAACCGGCTGCCGCCCTGCATCTGGCCTTCGCCACCCTGGTGCCGACGCTGCAGGCCGGCCAGCGCGCCAGCCGCGAGATCGAGCACGCGGGCATCCGCTACCAGCTGGTGATCACCCCGATCGTGGACCACGGCCAGCTGCTGGGCGCAGCGGTGGAGTGGCGCAGCCGCGCGCTGGAAACCACGGTGGAAAACGAAGTCGCCGCACTGGTGGACGCCGCCGCACGGGGGGAACTGCACGGGCGCATCTCGGTGGACGACAAGCAGGGCTTCGTCAAAACCCTGGCCCTGAGCATCAACCACCTGCTCGATACCTTCCAGAGCAATCTGTCCGGGCTGCAGGGGCTGCTCTCGGCGCTGTCGCAGGGCGATCTGCGCGTCCGCATGCACGGTGACTTCCACGGCGTGTTCGCTCGCCTGCGCGACGATGCCAATGCCACGGTGATGCAGCTGACCGACATCGTCGCGCGCATCCAGCAGGCGTCGCTGGCGATCAACCATGCCGCCGGGGAGATCGTCGCCGGCAACCACGACCTCTCCGATCGCACCGAGCGCCAGGCGGCGCACCTGGAAGAGACGGCCTCGTCGATGGAGGCGCTCTCGGCCACCGTCCGGCAGAACGCGGATTCAGCGCAGCAGGCCAACCAACTGGCGATCCGCGCGGCCGAAGTTGCGGCCCGCGGTGGCGAATCGGTGGCGCAGGTGGTCACCACCATGGCCGATATCGCCCTGTCCTCGCGGCGGATCGGGGAGATCACCGGGGTGATCGACGGGATCGCGTTCCAGACCAACATCCTGGCCCTGAACGCCGCCGTGGAAGCGGCGCGGGCCGGCGAGCAGGGGCGCAGCTTCGCGGTGGTGGCCAGCGAAGTACGCCTGTTGGCACAGCGCAGTGCCGACGCTGCGCGCCAGATCAAGCAGCTGATCGACGCCTCGGTAGAGAAGGTCGATGCCGGCACGCGCCAGGTCGATGACGCGGGTGCGACCATGGGTGAGATCGTCGGCAGCGTGCAGCGGGTGACATCGATCATGGCCAGCATTTCAGCCGCGTCGCAGCAGCAGACGGCGGGCATCGAGCAGGTGAGCCAGACGTTGCTGCAGATGGATGGCAGCACGCAGCAGAATGCGGCGCTGGTGGAAGAGGCTTCGGCCTCGGCGCGCGCCCTGGACCGCCAGGCCTCGCTGCTGGGCGAAGCGGTGGATGCCTTCGTCGTGACGCCACCGCCGCCGGCGCGTGTGCGGGCGACGGCCTGAGGCTGCGTCAAGGCCGCGCTCACCGTTCTTCACCGGCGGTGAGCCGGCGCTGTGGTTCGCTATTGTCCACGTATGAAGAAATCCACGCGCCGGCCGTCGCCTCCCACTGCCCCGGATGCCTTCGTGCGCGTCCGGGGTGCACGCGAACACAACCTGAAGAATGTGGATGTCGAGATCCCGCGCGATGCGCTGGTGGTGTTCTCCGGCATCTCCGGCTCGGGCAAGTCGTCGCTGGCGTTCGGCACGCTCTACGCCGAGGCACAGCGCCGCTACCTGGAATCACTGTCGCCGTATGCGCGCCGGCTGATCGACCAGGTCGGCGTGCCGGATGTGGATGCGATCGAAGGGCTGCCACCGGCCGTGGCCCTGCAGCAGCAGCGCGGCACCGCCAGCGTGCGCTCCAGCGTCGGCAGCGTGACCACGTTGTCGAGTCTGCTGCGGATGCTGTACTCGCGCGCCGGTACCTATCCGGCCAGGCAACCCATGCTGTACGCCGAAGACTTCTCGCCGAACACGCCGCAGGGCGCCTGCCCGAACTGCCACGGCCTGGGCTACGTGTATGAGGTGACCGAGCAATCGATGGTGCCCGATCCGTCGCTGAGCATCCGCGAGCGCGCCATCGCCGCGTGGCCGCCGGCGTGGCACGGGCAGAACCAGCGCGACATCCTGGTCACGCTGGGCTACGACGTGGATGTTCCCTGGCGCGATCTGCCCAAGAAACAGCGTGACTGGATCCTGTTCACCGAGGAACAACCGGTGGTGCCGGTCTACGCCGGCTTCACCCCGGCCGAAACCCGCGCCGCGCTGCGGCGCAAGGAAGAACCCAGCTACATGGGCACCTTCAGCGGTGCGCGCCGCTATGTGCTGCACACCTTTGCGACCACGCAGAGCGCGATGATGAAAAAGCGCGTGGCCCGCTACATGATCGGCGCCCAGTGCCCGGTCTGTGATGGCCGCCGGTTGAAGCGCGAGGCGCTGTCGGTGACATTCGCCGGCATGGACATCGGCACGCTGTCGCAGCTGCCGCTCAGTGCGATGGCGCAGGCGCTGCGTCCTGCGGCCGAAGGTCACTTCGATGCACCGGCCGCCACGGCCACACGCAGCCGCAGCGCAGGCCGGCAGGCCACCGCCAAGCGCGTCGCCGCCGGTGGCAATGCGCATGCCGGCGGCAGTGATGTACGCCGCACGCCGGATCTGTCCGAAGAGAAACGCATCGCGGCACAGCGCATCGCGCACGATCTGGTCGAGCGGATCGGCACGCTGCAGTCGCTGGGCCTGGGTTATCTGTCGATGGACCGCGCGACCCCGACGCTGTCGCCGGGCGAGCTGCAGCGCCTGCGCCTGGCGACGCAGATCCGATCCAGCCTGTTCGGCGTGGTGTACGTGCTGGATGAACCTACCGCCGGCCTGCATCCGGCTGATGGCGAGGCCCTGTACGACGCGCTGGCCCAGCTCAAGGCCGGCGGCAACACCTTGTTCGTGGTCGAGCATGATCTGGAGATGCTGCGCCGCGCGGACTGGCTGGTGGATGTCGGCCCCGGCGCAGGGCAGCATGGCGGCCAGGTGCTCTACAGCGGGCCGCCGGACGGCCTGCGCACGGTCAAAGCCTCGGTCACTGCGCCGTATCTGTTCCAGGACACCACCGGCACGCGCCGCACGCCGCGCGCGCCGTCCGGCTGGCTGGGCCTGCAGGGCGTCCACCGCAACAATCTGCATGGCGTGGAGGCGCGCTTTCCGCTTGGTGCGTTCACCGCAGTCACCGGCGTCTCCGGCTCGGGCAAGTCCAGTCTGGTCAGCCAGGCACTGGTGGAGCTGGTGGGCGAACACCTGGGCCAGGAGCCGCTGACCGAGGAAACCGACAGCGAGTTGCCGCAGCCCAGCCGCATCGAACGCACCCGTGGCCGCTTGAACGGGGCCAAGGCGATCAAACGCCTGGTCAATGTGGATCAGAAGCCGATCGGGCGCACGCCGCGCTCGAATCTGGCGACCTATACCGGCCTGTTCGATCATGTGCGCCGGCTGTTCGCCGGCACACGCTCGGCCAAGGCGCGGCGCTACAGCGTCGGCCGCTTCTCCTTCAACGTCGCCGCCGGCCGCTGCGAGACCTGCGAAGGCGAGGGCTTCGTTCACGTCGAACTGCTGTTCATGCCCAGCGTCTACGCGCCGTGCCCCACCTGTCATGGCCAGCGCTACAACGCCAAGACGCTGGAGGTGCAGTGGAACGGGCGCAACATCGCGCAGGTGCTGGCGATGACGGTGGAGGAGGCGTTGGCGTTCTTCGCCGACGAGCCACCGGTGCAGCGGCCGCTGCAGCTGCTGCGGGATATCGGGCTGGGCTATCTGCGCCTGGGCCGGCCCGCCACGGAGCTGTCCGGCGGCGAAGCGCAGCGGATCAAGCTGGCCACCGAGCTGCAGCGCAGCCAGCACGGCAGCAGCCTGTACGTGCTGGACGAGCCGACCACCGGCCTGCATCCGGCCGACGTGGACAAGCTGATGGCGCAGCTGCACGGTCTGGTGGATGCCGGCAACACGGTGGTGGTCGTCGAGCACGACCTGCGCGTGGTGGCCGATGCGGACTGGGTGATCGATGTGGGGCCGGGGGCTGGCGAAGAGGGCGGGCGGATCGTGGCCGAGGGCACGCCGGCACAGGTCAGCCGGGCCACGCAGGGGGCGACGGCGCGCTATCTGCGCCGCTGGTTCCCCTGAGCGGCCGGGCGTTGCTCAGTACACATCGCGACGGTAGCGTCCGTCGTTGAGCAGGGCATCGACCGGATCGTTGCCCAGTACCTCGCGCAGCACCGCATCGACGCCTTCGGCCATGCCGTGCAGCGAGCCGCACACATAGATGCTGCCACCCAGATCCACCCATGCGCGCAGTGCCTCCGGTGCGGCGCGCAGACGATCCTGCACATAGCCGCCACCCTCGGCATCGCGCGAGAATGCCAGGTCCACGCGGCTCAGGTGGCCCTTCGCCTGCCAGGCCTCGATCTCCTCGCGATAGAGGAAATCGTGCGCGCGGGTGCGCTCGCCGAACACCAGCCAGTGCCCGCGGTCGCCCTGTGCGTCCGCTTCGCGCAGCAGGCTGCGCAGGCCGGCGATACCGGTGCCGTTGCCGATCAGCAGCATCGGGGCATGCTCGGGATGGCGATGGAAGCCGGTGTTGCGACGTACCCGGGCCGCGATGCTCTCCGCCTCGGTGGCATGCACGCACAGCCAGCCAGAGCCCAGCCCATGGCGGCCGTCGGGCAGCGCGGTCAGGCGGATCACCAGCTGCACGGCCCCATCGGCCGGTACCGAGGCGATCGAGTACTCGCGATGGGGCAGCGCCGGCAGCCGCGCCAGCCAGCGCGCGGCATCGGCTGCGGCGGCGGGATCACGTGGCTCCACAGCCTCCGGCAGCACGCGCGCGGCAGCCGCTTCGAGCAGCGTCGTGATCCGTCCATCGACCGTCACCGGTGCCTGCGGATCCAGGCCGTTGCGGGCCAGTGCCGCCAGCACGTGGGCACGCGCGTGGCGGGGCGCCATCTCCAGGATGTCACCGGCCTGCCAGTGCGCGTGGGCCGGCGGGTGCAGTGCCACCTGCCAGATCGCCCCGGCGGCGCTGCCCGGATTGAGCACGGTTCGCGCACCGAGTGCCCACGGCTGCAGCGCGACCGGCGCCGGCAGCGGCGTGTGGTCCTCAACGCCGGTCAGCAGGGCCAGCTGCTGCTGCCACTGCGCCAGTGGCACCGCATCGGTGCGATCCACCTCGATGCTGGCGAACAGCCGCTGCGCGCCCTGCGCCGCCAGCCAGCCGTCCACCTGGCGCGAGAAACCACAGAAGCGGGCGTACTCGCGATCACCGAGCCCAAGCACGGCATACCTCATTCCCTGCAGCGCAGCGGCGTGCGCCAGCACCCGACGCTCGAAGGCACGCGCGGCGTCCGGTGCTTCGCCATCGCCGAAGGTGCTGATGACGAACAACGCGGTGTCCGTGTCTGCCAGGACTGCGGCATCCACCTGCGCCAGCGGGCGGACGTGCACCGGCAGGCCGGCCGCCTGCAGCTGTGCAGCCGTGCGCCAGGCCAGCTGTTCGGCAAAGCCACTCTGGCTGGCGAATGCCACCAGCCACGGCTTCCCGGTGCCGATGGCGGTCGCCAGTGGCAGGCGCGAGGCGCGCACGTCGCGTTTCTTGCGGCGGCGGTCCAGGTAGAGCATCCAGCCGGTGATGAAGAACACCAGCATGCCCAGGCTGGAGAGCATCACGATGATCCGCCCCGGCAGCCCGAAGAAGCTGCCCGAGTGCAGCGCGAACACACTGACGATGATCTTGCCGCCAACGGTCTTGCTGCGGTAAGGCTCGTAGGAGAGCAGGGCACCCGTGGACGGATCGAGCTGGAGGATGTCCTGCGCGCGGTCGTGCGCGGTGTTGCTTCCCTGCACGCGGCTGGTGAGCGCACGGCCTGGCTTGGCCGGGAAACGAAGATCGATGTACCCGCGCCGCACGCCTTCCAAGGCGTACAGCGTGGTCTGCACCTTGTGCAGGTCCAGTGGGCCGCCACGGGTGCGCGGCGCGGTCTGCTCGGCCGCGGGGCCGCCCAGCAATGCGGTTGCGCCCTTGCGGTACCAGTCGAACGACCACCACAGCCCGGTCAGCGCGATCATCAGGTAGACCAGCAGCACCCAGGTGCCGACCACCGAGTGCAGGCTCCACAGGAAACTGCGCCCGCTGCGCGCCCACTCCACCGCCAGCCAGGTGCGCCAGTGCCACCAGCGCCGCGGCCAGCGCAGGTACAGGCCGGACAGGCAGAAGAACACCAGCGCGATCGCGCAGCTGCCGGTGATCAGGCTGCCGCGCTCACCGCTGACCAGGTGGCGATGCAGATCCTCGACGAAGGCGAAGAAGTCCAGCCCCTTCAGCCCGGTGAGCACGGTGCCGGTGTACGGATCGAAATAGCGCCAATTCGCCTGGCCGCCTTCGAAACGCGCCACCGACAGGCGCTGCCCGGTGGCGTCCACGCGCAGCCGCTGCAGCGGCTGTGGCATGCCCTGCTGCAGCCGTGGCAGCAGCTCTGTCAGGGCCAATGGCTGCTCGCCCGCCGCGTGCCGCTGCACCACCTGCGCCAGGGCCGGGTTGGCCGCGCGCATGATCTCGTCTTCAAAGGCCAGCGTGGCCCCGCTCAGGCCCATCACCGCCAACACGGTGCCGGCGGTAATGCCCAGCAGCCAGTGCAGCTGGAAAATGATGGTCTTCAACATGGGGGCGGTCCGGCGGCAAGGCGAAGCGCGCCCGGCGGTGGATGAGAATGGATCTCGTCATTGTTGGGCGCAGGCCGGAGGCGGTCAATAGCCCAGGTCGGGCCCGTAGGGCCCCCGATCAAACAGCCACTTCGCCCAAGCGCGTCAGGGCGTTGCCCAGGCCTCGATTTCGCCGGCCGCAAACGGCCCCAGCTTCTGTTTCACGATGCGCCCCTGCGCGTCGATCAGCACGGAATACGGCAGCAGCCCCTGCGCATTGCCCAGCCGCACGCTGGCATCGGCCGGCCCGGGGGTATCGAGCACGATCGGATAGGCGACCGGTACGCGGGTCAGGAAATCGCGCACGCCCTCGGGCGTATCCAGCGCCAGCCCGAGCACCTGCACGCCGGTAGCGCCCTGGGCATCGGCAAAGGCGGTCAGCGCGGGCATTTCCTCCACGCAGGGGCCGCACCAGCTGGCCCAGACATTGATCAGCAGCGGACGCCCGTGGAAGCTGGCCAGGTCCTGCGGTTTCCCTTGGAGGTCCGGCAGGGTGATCGCCGGCATCGGATCCCCCGGTTGGGCCGCGACCACCGCCGGCCGTGGCGGTGGCGGGGCAGTGGCCGGGCGCTCGTCATGCCCGGCGAACCAGACGCCGGCGCCGATGCCCAGCACGGCCGCGATCACGACCACCACGACCGTCCGCCGTGGTGGCCGCAGGCTCATCGCGCGGTCCGCAGCAGCGCTTCTTCCACCAGCGCCTGGGTCAGCACGGTCGGCAGCACGGTGGGCGGGGCGCCCGGGCCGTAGACCACGTACAGCGGCACGCCGACGGCCTTGTGCTCATCCAGGAAGGCGGTGATCTGCGGGTCGACATTGGTGTAGTCGCCGCGCATGTAGACCGCGTTGGTCCGCCGCAACGTATCGCGGAAGGCGTCGGTGCCCAGCACCGCGCGCTCGTTGGCCTTGCAGGTCACGCACCAGTCGGCGGTCATGTTGACGAACACCACGCGGTTGTCCTGGCGCAGGCGGTCCAGCATCTGCGGCGAGTACTCCACCACGTTGTCGCTGGCCGACTGTGCGGCCTTGGCCGGCGGATCCAGGCGGGTCACGCCCCAGATCGGGTACAGCGCGCCGAGCACCAACAGCAGGGCCAGCAGGCCGCCCACGCGCTGGCTGCGCCAGCGGCTGCGTTCGAACCACCACAGGGCCAGCGACAGGATCACCAGGCCGCCCAGCACCAGCGCCATGGCGTCCACGCCGCGCTGCTTGCCCAGCACCCACAGCAGCCAGATCGCGGTGCCGTACATCGGGAAGGCCAGCACCAGCTTGAGGGTTTCCATCCACGCACCGGGGCGCGGCAGGCGGCGCGCCAGCGAGGGCACGAAGCCGATCAGCAGGAATGGCAGCGCCAGGCCCAGGCCGAGCGCCAGGAACACCAGCATCGCCTGCAGGCCGGGTGCCGCGAAGGCGTAGGCCAGGGCCGGCCCCATGAACGGAGCCACGCACGGGCTGGCCACCACGCAGGCGAGCACGCCGGTGAAGAAATCGCCGACCGGACCGCTGCGCGAGGCCAGCGACTGGCCCATGCCACCCAGGCTGCCGCCGAGGGTGAACACGCCCGACAGGCTCAGGCCCACGGCGAACATCAGGTACACCAGCGCGGCGATGAACCACGGGTGCTGCAACTGGAAGCCCCATCCCGCGGCCTGGCCGGCCGCCCGCAGCGCGATCACCAGGGCGCCGATGGCAGCGAACGCCACCAGCACGCCGGCGGTGTACCAGAGCGCATGGCTGCGCGCGCGCTGGCGGCTCTCGCCACTCTGCGCCACGCCCAGCACCTTCAGCGACAGGATCGGCAGCACGCACGGCATCAGGTTGAGGATCAGGCCACCGGCGACGGCGAACAGCAGCAGCACCAGCAGGTTGCCGGGTGCGGCGGCCGGTGCCACCGGCGGCGGGGTGCGCTGCGCGTTGTCGGCACTGGCATCGGGCGGGGTGGCGGTATCGCCGGGCACGGCCAGCGCCGGTTCGTTCGGGCGGATCAGCATCGGCTGGCTGCCGGCGTCGCTGCGGGCCTGGTCGCGCTTGTCGCGATTGGGCAGGGGGGCGATGACCTCGGTCTTCTGCGCGACCTCATCGGCCTTGGCGTTGATCGTGCCGGCCGGCAGCGCCAGCTTCACCCGGCGCGTCATCGGCGGGTAGCAGATGCCATCGGTCTGGCAGCCCTGGAAGGTGATCACCAGCGTGGCGTCGGTCGCACCGGCGGTGCTGCGGCGCAGGGGCAGCGGCACATCGATCTGGTCGAAATACACGGCGACATCGCCGAAGTGTTCATCGCGGTGCGATTTGGCAGCCGGCCACGTGGGCTTGTCCGCGCGGATGCCCGGGGCACCTTCGAGCGCCAGCGAGGTGCGGTCGCGATATAGGTAGTAGCCCGGCGCCGGGGTGAAACGCAGCAGCACGGTATTGCCATCGCCGACGATCGCATCGAAGCCGAACGCGCGCTCGGAGGGCAGCGGCAGCGCCTGGGTGGTGCTGGTGCCGGGCAGGCGCAGGCCGGTGCCGCTGTTGCCGGCCAGCGGGTTGTTGAACGGGGAGGCAGCAGCGCTGGCGGCAGCCGGGGCGGTGCTGGCCGCGCCGCTGCCACCGCCCGGCAGTTTCACCTGCAGCGTGCGCTTCTGCGGCGGGTAGCACACGCCAGCATCGGCGCAGCCCTGGTAGCGCACTTCCAGCGTGACGGTGTCGGCGCCGTCGGCGGCCTTGCCGGGCAGGACACCGGTCAGGCGCTCGCGGTAGGTTTCCACCTCGCCGAAGAAGTCATCGTGGTGCTTCTTGCCGGCCGGCAGCTGCAGCGCCTCGGCATCGAAGCCGGCCTCGGCCTTGACCGTGGTGCGGTGGCGGTACAGGTAATAGCCCGGGGCGATCTTCCAGCTGATCTCCACGCGATCGCGGTCACGCGCCTGCGCAGTAAGCCCGAAGGCCTCATCGACCGGGAGCAGGTCTTTTTCACTGACGGCCCAGGCCGGCAGGGAGACCACGAGCAACGCGCACAGCGCGGCAACACGACGAAACAGCGTCATCAATCACTTTCCTCACGGGTCTGCGCCCGAATCCAATCCAGGTACGCCGGCAGGCCGGCGCGGGTTTCGACCGCGATGCACTCGGGGAGTTCATATGGATGCAGGGCCTGCACGCGCGCGATCGCGGCATCCAGGCGGCTGCCGGTGGTCTTGATCAACAGTTGGACCTCGTGGTCCTCGGTGACCTCGCCCTGCCAACGGTAGGTCGAGTGCGCCCCGTCCAGGCGCGTCACGCACGCGGCCAGGCGTTCGTCCACCAGCGCATGTGCCAGCCGCGTGGCGCAGGCCACGTCGGGGCAGGTGGTGAACAGCAGGAAGACGGGATCGGCAATCGACATGACCGCCGAGTATAGGACCGCTGGAGGCCAATGGTCCGACCGGCGCCACGAGGGGGCGCCGGTCGGCCGGGCTCAGTTGGCCAGCTGGCAGGTGGCCGGCCTGGCCGAGGTGAACAGCGCCGGGGTGGCCCATTCGGGGTGGTCGATGAACGGATTGCGGTTGCCCTGGAAACTGAAGATCACCTCGTTGCGAGCGCGTTCTGCCGCGTCCGGCGGGTCGGCAAGGTGCCAGTCGATCAGGGTTGAGAGCAGGCCCATGTAGGCCGGCGAGGCCGACGTTTTGACGATCTTGCTGCGGTCGTCGGTCAGCTCCAGATCGGGCTCGGACTGGCCGGTTTTCGCATCTTTACCGCCTTCATAACGGATCGCCATGTACATCACCGCACGCGCCATATCGCCCTTGCGGTGGCCCCACACTTCGAACGAGCCGCCATTGCCATCGGGCGTGCGCACCCAGTTGGAGGTGCCCGGGTAGCCGCCGCTGCCGCCGCCGGACCCGTTGTTGGATTCGGTCTCACGCTCACCGCAGTTGCTGTCGCATTTGGCATAGGGCTTGTTGCCGCGGTCCGCATTCCACTGCGCATCGGTCAGGTACAGCATGTGGGTGTCGGTATACGGCGCGTAGGGCAGGCCCTTGTCGCCGGTGGTGCTGGCAAAGCCCAGCGAGTTGGGCCAGGTGTGCTCGCGGTTGTAGGTCAGCCCACTGCCGGTGCCGGCCCGCCCGCTGACCTTGGCGTAGCTGCGGTTGCGGTAGGCATCGAGGATGTTGCCGCTGTTGTTGGGATCTTCGTCGGCGATCTCCAGGATCGTCCAGGTGCTGGTGCCCGAGCCGCTGTACGGGTAGGCGGTGTGGCCCTTGATGGTCTCGTGCAGCGAGCAGCGCAGCTGGCTGGGGCTGGAGGTGTTCACCTTCGCGTAGTACTCGCCGGGGTTGCCCGGATTGCCCGGGTCGGGCGTGGTGGCGGTGGCCACGGTGAACGCAATGCGGGTATCGGCGGCCGGGCGCGCGCCCTGGGCATCCTTCACGCGGGTGGCGCGGATATCGAAGCGGCAGGCTTCCCCCGCCACCAGCGCGGTGTTGGTGGCCAGCGTGAAGCGGGTACCGGTGGTCGGATGGCTCAGCGCGACCGTGCCGGACTGGCCGCAGCTCAGCGCGAACGCGCCGCTGGAGAGGGTGACCGGCTCACTGAAGGTGACGCTCAGGTCGGCCGCGGCCGGGAAAGTGCTGGCGCCCTGTTCGGGGGTGGTGGCCGTGACCGAGGGCGCGGTATTCGGGCCGGTCGGGCCGCCGCCGCTGAAGGTCTGACCGTGGTTGCAGGCGCCGAAGGTCTGCCCGGCCGATTCGGCCCAGGTGAAATGCGCGTACTGGCTGCCGGTGCCGGTCAGCTGCAGGGAGGTGCCCGGGGCGGTGCTGTTGGTCTCGCTGACCGGGATGTTCTGGCTGGTCAGGCCCGCGGCGGGTCCCCCGGCCGCGGTGATGGTGCCCTCGTAGCTGAGGAACTGGACCACCTTGCCGCTGGCATCGACCAGGGCGATGCCATCGTTGGGACCGTTCTGGAGGCCGTTGGTCGGGTAGCTGACCGTGGCCAGCCGCGCGCTGCCGCAGCTGGCGGTGCCGGCCGGGACCGCGTTGTCGGCGTAGACCGCGGCGGCCGAGGGATTGCTGCCGTTGTAGAGGTAGAGCCGGTAGCCGGACAGGTCCTCACCGGCGGTGGCGACCACCTCGATCGCCTCGCCCACATCCCCGGCCGGGGTGCTGTCGTCGTAATGCAGTTCATTGATGAATACATCGGCCCGGGCCGGGCTGGTGGCCAGTACCAGCAGGCAGGCCAGGGACAGCGGCGTCAGCAACCTCATCTACGGCTCCTTGTGATTGGTCAGTGCCGCTCGAATCTACGCAATCCAGATGACACATCCGCCGCCCTGTCGGATTCGACCTTTCGCACTGAGAACTGCGTCAAACATTCACGTTCGGCCACCGGCCGGCAAAAAAATCCGATCGGCTGCCCTTGAAAGGACAGGGGCCAGCACCATCTCTGCTCTGTCCCGCACCGTCGGGTTTTTTCGTGAGCGTGGCTGGCAGTCGCCCTGTGCGAGTGCTAACATCGCCAGACTTTCCTAGACCAATCAACAACTTAAAAGGGTCTCACATGAGCATCAAGCCGCTTCATGACCGCGTCGTAGTCAAGCCGATCGAAGCCGACGAAATCTCGTCCGGCGGCATCGTGATTCCGGATTCCGCCAAGGAAAAGTCGACCAAGGGTGAAGTCGTGGCCGTCGGCCCGGGCAAGCCCCTGGACAACGGCAGCGTGCGCGCGCCGTCGCTGAAGGTCGGTGACAAGGTCATCTACGGCCAGTACGCCGGCAGCAGCTACAAGTCCGAAGGCGTCGAGTTCAAGGTTCTGCGCGAAGACGACATCCTCGCCATCGTCGGCTGAGTGATGCGGCCGGCCCCGTGCCGGCGCTTCCGCACTTCCTCCCGTTCAAGCAGCCGGGCATGGCCCGGCTCTACATAAAAAGGTAATCGCAATGGCTGCCAAAGATATTCGTTTCGGTGAAGACGCCCGCGCCCGCATGGTTCGCGGCGTCAACGTTCTCGCCAATGCCGTCAAGGCCACCCTGGGCCCGAAGGGCCGCAACGTCGTGCTCGAAAAGAGCTTCGGCGCGCCGACCATCACCAAGGACGGCGTCTCCGTCGCCAAGGAAATCGAACTGGCTGACAAGTTCGAGAACATGGGCGCGCAGATGGTGAAGGAAGTCGCGTCGCGCACCAACGATGACGCCGGCGACGGCACCACCACCGCCACCGTGCTGGCCCAGGCCCTGATCCGCGAAGGCGCCAAGGCCGTCGCTGCCGGCATGAACCCGATGGACCTCAAGCGCGGTATCGACAAGGCCGTGATCGCCGCCGTCGCCGAGCTGAAGAACATCTCCAAGCCGACCGCTGACGACAAGGCCATTGCCCAGGTCGGCACGATCTCGGCCAACTCGGACGAGTCGATCGGCAACATCATCGCCGAAGCGATGCGCCGCGTGACCAAGGAAGGCGTCATCACCGTTGAAGAAGGCTCGGGCCTGGACAACGAGCTGGACGTCGTCGAAGGCATGCAGTTCGACCGTGGCTACCTGTCCCCGTACTTCATCAACAACCAGCAGTCGCAGACCGCTGACCTGGACGATCCGTACGTGCTGCTGCACGACAAGAAGATCTCCAACGTGCGCGACCTGCTGCCCGTGCTGGAAGGCGTCGCCAAGGCCGGCAAGCCGCTGCTGATCATCGCCGAAGACATCGAAGGCGAAGCGCTGGCCACCTTGGTGGTCAACACCATCCGTGGCATCGTGAAGGTCGTGGCCGTCAAGGCACCGGGCTTCGGTGATCGTCGCAAGGCGATGCTGGAAGACATGGCCGTGCTGACCGGCGGCACCGTGATCTCCGAGGAAATCGGTCTGTCGCTGGAAAAGGCGACGATCAAGGACCTGGGCCGCGCCAAGAAGGTGCAGGTCTCCAAGGAAAACACCACGATCATCGATGGCGCCGGCGAGAAGGCCAACATCGAAGCGCGTGTCACCCAGATCAAGACCCAGATCGAAGACACCTCGTCGGATTACGATCGCGAGAAGCTGCAGGAACGCGTGGCCAAGCTGGCCGGCGGCGTTGCCGTGATCAAGGTCGGTGCCTCGACCGAAATCGAAATGAAGGAAAAGAAGGATCGCGTCGACGACGCCCTGCACGCGACCCGCGCAGCCGTTGAAGAAGGCGTGGTCCCGGGCGGCGGCGTTGCCCTGGTCCGTGCGGTCACCGCGCTGAGCGGCCTGAAGGGTGCCAACGAAGACCAGAACCACGGCATCCAGATCGCCCTGCGCGCGATGGAAGCCCCGCTGCGCGAAATCGTGGCCAACGCTGGCGAAGAGCCGTCCGTGATCGTCAACAAGGTCAAGGAAGGCACCGGCAGCTTCGGCTACAACGCCGCCACCGGCGAGTTCGGCGACATGCTGGAATTCGGCATCCTGGACCCGACCAAGGTGACCCGTTCGGCGCTGCAGAACGCGGCCTCGATCGCTGGCCTGATGATCACCACCGAAGCCATGGTTGCCGAAGCCCCGAAGAAGGATGACGGCGCTGGCGCAGCTGGCGGCGGCATGGGCGGTATGGGTGGCATGGGCGGCATGGACTTCTAATGTAGATGCCGGCCATCGGTCGGCACGCATCGGAGCGGTAGGTACCCACCGTTGGTCGGTACCCGCCATGCGCCAACGCAGTACGAAAAACCCCGCCGGAAGGCGGGGTTTTTTTGTGCGCGCATCACGGGCTCACAGCGCGCTGGTCGGCGCCTGGATCTCATCCTCCAGCCAGCGCAGGAATGCCGCGATGGCCGGGGTCTCCTCGGCGCCGGGCAGGGTGACGGCGTAGTACGCAAACCGCGTCGGCCACGGCTGATCCAGTACGACGGCCAGCCGTCCGCTGGCGACTTCGGATTCCACATACAGGTCACGCACCAGCGCGATGCCCTGGCCCGCTTCTGCGGCGCGGATCAGCAACACGTCATCATCGAACGCCGGGCCACGTTCGATGCGCGGATCGGATGGCAGGCCGAGCGCGCGGAGCCACAGCGACCAGTCACTGCGGTCTGAATCCTGCAGCAGCGGGTACTGCAGGCAGTCCACCGCCGAGTGGATGGGTGGACCGTCGGCGAGCAGTGCCGGGCAGGCCACCGGCAACAGCACCGGCGCCGCCAGCGGGCGTGAGACCAGGCCGGGATACTCGCCGAGACCGTGGCGGATGGCGATGTCGATGCGATCGCGACGCAGATTCGCCAGCGCCGATGAGGCCTCCACACGCACTTCGATCGCCGGGTGGCGTTCGGTGAACCGGCCCAGCCGTGGCACCAGCCAGGAGGCGGCGAAGCTGGGCACGGTGCTGAGGGTGAGGGTCTGCCGCGCGTGGATGGCGTCCAGCGTGGCCATGCTGTCCTGGATCTGATCGAACGCGCGCAGCAGGGCAGGGTGCACCTGTGTGCCGGCCGGGGTCAGTGCGACCCCGTGAGGGGTGCGGGTGAACAGCACAACGCCGGTGCGTGCCTGCAGCAGTTTGAGCTGCTGGCTGATCGCCCCCGGCGTGACCCCCATGACCGCAGCAGCGGCCTTGAGGCTGCCATGACGACCGGTTTCGACGAAGGCGCGCAGTGCGAGCAGGGGAAGGACGGCGCTCATGACCTTAGATTTTCTCTCTTGGCAGTGCAGGAAGAATCGTTCTACAGAGCGCGTTGGCCTGCGTAGCATCGTGATCATGTTGAATCGATGTCGTTTAGTCCAGCTGCATTGATCCAGCCCTGCTACGCGACCCCCGCCCGCTGTTCCGCCTGCCAAGGAGACCGCTGTGTCCCCCGTTTCGCTGCACCTGTACACCGACAGCTCGCCCAACGGCTTCAAGATCACCATCGCGCTGGAAGAACTCGGCCTCCCTTACGTACTGCATCACGTGCGCATCGACGAAGGTGAGCACCGCCATCCCGATTTCCTGCAACTGCATCCGCATGGCCGCATTCCGGTGCTGGTCGACGAGGCGACGGGTATCACCGTGTTCGAATCCGCCGCCATCCTGCTGTATCTGGCCGAGCAGAGCGGACGGCTGTTGCCCGACGCGCCACGCTCGCGCTCGGAGGCCATCACCTGGTTGATGTTCCACTCGGCCAGCGTCGGGCCGATCCTTGGGCAGCGCGTGCACTTCGAGATGTTCGCCGACGCGCCCTACGCACCCGCCATCGAACGCTACCGGCGCCTGAGCGCCGAGTTCTTCGCCACCCTGGACCAGCGCCTCACAGGCCGCTCATGGCTGGCAGGCGAGGCGTACTCCATCGCCGATATCGCCGGCTATGGCTGGACCCATATCGCCCGGCTCATCGGCTTCGATTTCAGCGCCTACCCGCACCTGAGTGCGTGGCACCCGCGCATGTCGCAGCGGCCCGCCGTACAGCGTGGGGTGCTGCTCCCCGAACCGGCCACCGGCCCCTGACCCAGGAACGACCACGATGACCCTGTTGACTGATATCACCCCGATGCAGGCGCCACTGACCGGCGCATCCGCACCGACGTTCGCCCGCCATGCCGGTTACCAGCGCATGTTCCGCGAGGGGGCGCTGACGCTGGGTGTGTTCCTGCCCCTGCGCTTCTATCAAGGCGACATGCAGGTGCTGGCCGGGCAGGCGGATCTGGTGAGCCAGCTCGACCGTGACGGCTTCGCTGCGGCCTGGGTGCGCGATGTGCCGCTGTTCGATCCTCTGTTCGGCGATGCCGGGCAGGTGTTCGATCCGTTTACCTATCTGGCCTTCCTGGCGGCACGCACGAAGCGGCTGGCGCTGGCCACGGGCAGTGCGATCTTCTCGCTGCGCCACCCGATCGATCTGGCCAAGTCGGCCACCACCATCGACCAGCTGTCCGGTGGGCGCCTGGTGCTGGGCATCGCCTCCGGCGATCGTCCGGTCGAGTTCCCCGCGTACGGTCTGGAGCATGCCGACCGCGGCCACCGCTTCGCCGATTCGGTGCTGTACGTCAGGCAGCTGATGCAGCACGGTCCCTTGCATATCGACTCGCCACTGGGCGCGCTGCAGGGCGTAGAGCTGTTGCCCAAGCCGGTGGCCGGGGCGATTCCCCTGCTGGTGACCGGCACCTCGCGCCAGACACTGGACTGGGTCGGGCAGCATGCCGATGGTTGGCTGACCTATCCCGAGGCAACCCATCACGCGGGCGGACCGCGGCGCCTGGCCGACAAGATCCAGGCATGGCGCCGTCTCATCCCCGACGGTGGCTTCCGCCCGCATGTCACCAACGAATGGCTGGATCTGGTCGAGGACCCGAACCATCCCCGCACGCCGCTCAATGGCGGCTACACGCTGAGAACCGGCCGCAACGGATTGATCGATCTGCTGGGCGAGTGGCAGCGTGCCGGCGTGAACCATGCTGCGCTGGGCATCCAGTTCTCGCAGCGCCCGGCGGCCGAGGTGCTGCAGGAACTGGCCGAGTACGTACTGCCGTTGTTTCCTTCGCATGACCGGGCGCTGCCGGCCGGCACGCGCTGGTAGGCATGCCCTCCGCTCCGCCATGCGGGGCGGCGCGGCATGTGTCAGGCCGCAGAACGCACCGCGCGCCGACGCTCGCGCCAAGCGAGGCCGAGATGCGCAAGCAGGAAGGACAGTGCGCCGCCCACCAACATTCCCTGCGCGTACGCCATGGGCAGCCATATCGCTGCCGCCGCGCCGAGCGCCATGCCGACCAGGCTGACGGCGGCGGCAACGCGTTGCCGCGCCAGGTGCTGCGCCTGCGCGCGCTGACGTTGCTGGACGGCCTCGCGCTTGTCGTCCGGCCGCAGGATGGCCTGGGCGATCGCGTCAGCTTGGGAAGGGGTCATCTACGCATCCTTGTGGTTGATCCTGGCCCGGATCTTCGCCTGTCACCGGGGCGAGGTAAAGCGCGGCGGGGTGTCAGACAAGTCGCAGGAGCGGTATAATTAGCCGCCGTACTATTCCGGATCCGCCTGCATGCTGGAAATCAAACACCAGGCTTTCCTGACCGAACTGGCGCGTCGTGGCCAGCCGGATACGGGGGAATTGGCGCTGTGTTTCCAGGTGCTGTCGCTGGCCAGTGCGATCGACCAGGACTGCGCGAGTCGTCTGGCACCGCTGGGCCTGAGCGAAGGGCGTTTCGTGCTCCTGTTCCTGCTGCGCGGTGCGGATACGGCCTTGTCGCCCCACCAATTGGCCGAGCGCGCCGGCGTCACCCGTGCCACCGTTACCGGCCTGCTGGATGGCCTGGAGCGCGAACACCTGGTGAGCCGCCACAGTGATCCGGATGACAAACGCCGCATCCATGTACGGCTGACCCCGGCGGGTCAGGCACTCGCTGCGCAACTGTTCGACCAGCAGACCGACTGGATCGCCTCGCTGTTCGCCGACATCAGCCCCAGGGAACGGCGCACGCTTAGCACGCTGTTGCAACGCGTGTGGTCGCGCACTGACGCAGGACGTGCCGCATGAAACCGCCCGTCACCCGCGAGCGACGCGGACAGCTGGATCGCGGTGAAGCCGAAGCCACGCATCTGACCGAAGTGCTGGCCGTCGATTTCGCCAAGCTGATGGCCAATGTCGCCCCTGATTTGCCCGCGTCGGCGATCACCCCGATGCGCAACGCTGCCAAGCGCGGCATCACCCTGCGCATGCAGGGCGCCGCCACGCTGCTGCGCGTGCACGGACACGGCGATCACGCGCGGTGGTCGCGCCATGCCAGTGACACGGTACGTGGCTGGGCCTGCTATCTGATTGGTAGCGACCCGGGGTTGTCACTGGAGCACAAGCTGGATGCGCTGCGCGCACTGGCCGACGATGCGCACTTCGGCGTCCGCGAGTGGGCATGGCTGGCCGTGCGTCCGCATGTTGTCGCCGAACCCCTGCGTGTACTCGCGCACCTGCACGGCTGGACCACCGACGTCTCACCCAACGTGCGTCGCTTCGCCTGCGAAGCGCTGCGCCCGCGGGGCGTGTGGGCTGCGCACATCACCTTGTTCAAGCAGGAGCCGCAACACGCGCTGCCGCTGCTGCAGGCGCTGTGCTGCGATGCCTCGCGCTATGTGCAGGATTCAGTCGGCAACTGGCTGAACGATGCGGGCAAAAGCCAGCCTGACTGGGTCCGCGCGCTGTGCAGCGAATGGCAGCAGCACCACGCCGATGATCCGGCCAACACCTATATCCGCAAGCGCGCACTGCGCTCGCTCTGACCTCAAGGAATGCCATGTCGCACATGTTGATCGAGCTCTACACCGCCACCCCCGCCTGGACCGCGCTGGACCCGGTGTCGCGCGGGGCGTTCTTCGCCCGCATCGGCGCCGGCATGCAGCACGTGGATCCGGCCCGCATCACGCCGGTGGCGATGGGCCGCATCGAACAGGACGTTCCGCACACCACGGCCGAGCAGTTCTATGCGGTGTGGCAGTGCGCCGAACGGCTCGATGCCGATGACTTGCTGGCCGCGATCGGCGCTACCGGGTGGCACGAGTACTTCACCACGACGCACGCGGTGGGGGCAGCAGGCACGCTGCAGCAGCACCTGGCCGAGCTGGCGGCGTTGCCGCGGGGGTGAGCGCACCGCTCGCGGGGAGGGGCCTGAACCGATGCCGCAGTTGCGAATGAAACAGTTGGCACCTCCAAACCCCTGTGTTATCAATACTCCCCAATGAACGCACGCCCCGCCAATTCCTACTTTTGGTATTACTTTCCGAAGCCACCGGCGGAGGAAGGCATGCGCTCACCCTGAAGAAACCTTCAGACGCATTCCCGAAAGCCGCCAGCGCACCTGGCGGCTTTTTTGTTGCCGCCGCGCTGGGGACCCCCACTTCCAAGGAGTTTTCCCCCATGCCCCCGCACACCGATGACCTGCGCATCCGCAAGATCGAACCGTTGACCCCGCCGGCCCAGCTGCTGGCCATGCTGCCCTGCGACGATGAAGCCTCCGATACGGTCAGCGCCTCGCGCACGGCCCTGCACGAGATCCTGCACGGCCGCGATGACCGCCTGGCGGTAGTGATCGGCCCGTGCTCGATCCATGACCCGGTGGCCGCCATCGAATACGCTCAGCGCCTCAAGCCGCTGCGCGATGCCTACGCCGACGAGCTGGAAATCGTCATGCGCGTGTACTTCGAGAAGCCCCGCACCACGGTGGGCTGGAAGGGCCTGATCAACGATCCGGACCTGGACGGCAGCTTCAACATCAACAAGGGCCTGCGCGTGGCGCGCGGTCTGCTGCGCGACATCAACAAGCTCGGCCTGCCGGCCGGCGTTGAATTCCTCGACGTGATCTCGCCGCAGTACATCGCCGACCTGGTCGCCTGGGGCGCGATCGGCGCGCGGACCACCGAAAGCCAGGTGCATCGCGAACTGGCATCGGGATTGTCGTGCCCGGTCGGGTTCAAGAACGGCACCGACGGCAACATCAAGATCGCTGCCGATGCGATTGGTGCGGCCTCCAACCCGCATCACTTCCTGTCGGTGACCAAGGAAGGCGGCACCGCCATCGTGGCCACCGCCGGCAACCCGGACTGTCACGTGATCCTGCGCGGCGGCAAGACGCCGAACTACGATGCCGACCACGTGGAAGCGACCAGCCAGACGCTGGCCAAGTCGCACCTGGCCGCACGCATCATGATCGATGCCAGCCACGCCAACAGCAGCAAGAATCCGGAGAACCAGCCCAAGGTCATCGCCGACATCAACGCGCAGCTGGCCAATGGCGAAGAGCGCATCGTCGGCGTCATGGTGGAGAGTCATCTGGTGGCCGGCCGGCAGGACCTGGTGGACGGCCAGCCGCTGACCTACGGCCAGAGCATCACCGATGGCTGCATCGGCTGGGACAGCTCGCTGGCGGTGCTGGAGAGCCTTGCCGAGGCAGTGCGGGCACGGCGGGCGGCGCGGATCAGCGAGGCGGCGTAACGGGTGGGGGCGCCCCCATTCGCGGGGCGCTCAGGCCTACGGTTTTCCGGGGAAACTCCCGATTTTCCATGGAGAGCCAACGGATTACCCTTGCCTTACGATCTGAGAAGAGGGGGGAGCCGTTGAGCGATCATCCAGTTGTGTGTACATTGTATGCACAGACCTCCGGAGCGCCTCCCGTGGCCCTCGCCAGCAAAGTCATCAACTTCCGGGCGCCCGCCGACAAGCAGGCGCTGATCGACCGCGCCGTTGAGGTTACCGGGGTGAGCCGAACCGAGTTCATTCTGGATGCTGCCTGTGAGAAGGCGCGGGAGGTACTCGCGGACCAGACACAGTTCTCCCTGGATCCTCAGCAGCTGCGACGCTTTAATGCGTTGCTGGATGCACCGCTGGAAAACAACGCGGCCATCAGGAAACTGTTGAGCACGCCTGCACCCTGGGAGCGCTGAGCGTTGCGGTTGTCTGTGCCGCATGCGCTGGCTCAAGCGCATCGGTTGGAGCAGTTTCGATGCAGCGCGGCGGAGCTGACCTCGTGGTTGATGGAGCGTGCCCACCAGAACCAGGCATCGGGGGCATCGCGGTGTTTTGTTGTATGTGATGCGCAACACAATGTGGTGGGCTATTACGCGCTCGCTGCCGGCGGCGTTTCGCACCAGCTGGTTCCCGGTCGCCTTCGCCGGAACATGCCGCACCCCATTCCGGTCATCGTGCTGTGCAGGTTGGCCGTCCATGCCGACTGGGTCGGCCAGGGTGTCGGCGCGGGACTGCTGAAAGACGCTGTGCAACGCACGATGCAGGTCTGCGGGCACATCGGCGCGCGCGCCTTGTTGTGTCATGCGTTCGACGACACTGCCAAAGCGTTCTATCTCAAGCATGGCTTCATCGCGTCGCCGATGGATGGCAGGACGATGATGTTGCCTGTTGCATAGCGCGCCCGTTGATGATCACGCGGCGCGCCGCAGCTTCGCCAACGCCAGATAGATCGCCGGCGTGGTGTACAGGGTCAGCCACTGGCTGACCAGCAGGCCACCGACAATGGCAATGCCCAACGGCTGGCGCATCTCCCAGCCTTCGCCGGTGGCCAGCATCAGCGGCAACGTGCCCAGCAACGCGGCCACGCTGGTCATCAGGATCGGGCGGAACCGCAGTCGTGCCGCCTCGCAGATCGCCTCGTAGGACGACAGGCCGCGCTCGCGTTCGGCCGACAGCGCGAAGTCGATGATCAGGATGGTGTTCTTCATCACCACGCCCACCAGCAGGAACAGGCCGAGCAGCGAGATCAGGTTCAGCTCGTTGCCGAAGGCCATCAGCGCCAGCAACGCGCCTACGCCGGCCGAGGGCAGGGTGGAGAGGATCGCCAGCGGCTGCACGAAACTTTCGTACAGCACGCCCAGCACCAGATACACCGCCAGCATCGCGCCGAGGATCAGCCACAGCTGGCGCTCGCGCAGTTTCTCGAAGCCACCGGCCTCGCCGCTGAGCCGCGCCTGCACATGGGTGGGCAGCATGATCCTGGCCATGGCCTGGTCCACCGCTTTCACCGCCTGGTCCAGAGTGACGCCGGGCGCCAGCGCGAACTCGATCCAGACCGAGGCGAACTGCTGGCTGTGATAGATCCGGTCCGGCGCCATGCCGTACTTCCACCGCGCGATGGACGACAACGGCAGGCGCTGGCCGTCCTTGCCGATCACATGGATCTGCTCCAGCGTGGAAGGATCCTGGTTGTAGCGCGGGTCCAGCTCCATCACCACGCGGTACTGGTTGAGCGTGTCGTACAGCGTGGCAACCTGGCGTTGGCTGAAGGCATTGTTGAGCACGGAAGCGATCATGCGCATGTCCACGCCCAGGCGGGCGGCGGCATCGCGGTCGATGTCGAGCACCACCTGCCGCATGCCTTCATCGCCCTTGGATTCCACGTCGACCAGCTCGGGCAGGGCGCGCAGCGCATCGGCCACCCTGGGCGTCCACTGCCGCAGCGGTTCCAGCTCGCCGGAGAGCAGCTGGAACTCGTACTGGCCGCTGTCGCCGCTGCCTTCCAGCTTGATGTCCTGGTCCACCCACAGGAACATGCCGCCGCCCGGAATCTTCGGCATGTTGGCGCGCAGGCGGTCGATCACCTGCTGGCTGGAGACCTTGCGCTCGGCCAGCGGCTTCATCTTGATCATGATGAAGGCGTTGTTGACCCCGCTGCGGCCGCCGATGTACCCGATGATGTCGCTGATCGCCGGGTCGGCCAGCAGCAGCTTGCGGTAGGCCTCGATCTTGGGCTGCATCACCTGGAACGAGAGGCCGTCGTCGCCGCGCGCGAAGCCACGTAGCTGCGCGGTGTCCTGCTTGGGCACGATGCCCTTGGGCACCTGTTGGAACAGCCACACGTTCAGTGCGATCACACCGGCGAACAGCAGCAGCGGCAGCGCGAGCCAGCGCAGCATTGTCTGCAGGCTGCCCACATAGGCGCCGCGCAGACGCTCGAACAGCGCGGTGCCGGCGCGCTGCAGGCCATTGCCGGGGCCGGGCCGTGCCTGCCCGAGCAGGCGCGCGCACAGCATCGGGGTCAGGCTCAGCGAAACCAGCAGCGAGACACCCATCGCCGCCACCAGGGTCAGCGAGAACTCGCGGAACAGCTTCTCGACGAAGTCATCCAGGAACAGGATCGAGATGAACACCACGGCCAGCGCGATGTTCATCGACAGCAGCGTGGCACCGACTTCCCCCGCGCCCCGCAGCGCGGCGGTCATCGGTGAGGCGCCTTCTTCGCGATGGCGGGCGATGTTCTCCAGCACCACGATGGCATCGTCCACCACCAGCACCGCGGCCACGATCAGCGCCATCAGCGAGAGCGTGTTGAGCGAGAACCCGAGCAGGGCGATGATCGCCAGCGCGCCCAGCAGCGAGACCGGGATGGCAACGGTCGGCACCAGCGCCGCGCGCCAGTGGCCGAGGAAGGCCAGCACCACCAGCACCACCAGGGCGATCGCCAGCAGCAACGTCAGCTCGGCCTCGCGCAGGGTGGCGCGGATCACCGGCGAACGGTCCATCACCACCTGCATGTCGATGTTGGCCGGCAGCAGCGCCTGCAGCGTGTCCATCTGTGCCTGGATGGCGTCGACGGTCTCGATGATGTTGGCATCCGGCTGGCGGCTGACGATCAGCAGCACCGCCGGGCGCTCGTTGTGGAAGCCGCTGGCGTAGCGGTCTTCAACCCCTTCGCTGATCCCGGCCACGTCCTCCAGGTACACCGGGCGGCCATCGCGCATCGCCACGATCAGGCGGCGGTACTCGGCGGCGGTGCGCAGCTGCAGCGTCGCTTCCAGCTGCCACTGCTGGGCCTGGCTGGCGACGGTGCCCAGTGGCTTGAGTGCGTTGGCATTGCGGATCGCCGCGGCGATGTCGTCCAGCGCGATGCGGTGATGGTTGAGTGCATTGGGATCCAGCGAGACGCGCACCGCGGGCAGTGAGCTGCCGCCCACCTGCACCTCGCCGACGCCGGGAATCTGCGCCAGCTTCTGTGCGATCACGGTGGAGGCCACGTCGTAGATCTGGCCCGGCGCGAGGCTGTCCGAGCTCAGCGCCAGCGCCATGATCGGCGCCTGCGAGGGATTCACCTTGCGGTACTGGGGCATGCCCGGCATGCCGCTGGGCAGCTGCGCGCGCGCGGCATTGATCGCCGCCTGCACGTCGCGCGCGGCATCGTCCACGTTGCGGCCGAGCGCGAACTTGAGCTCGACCTGGGTCGAGCCCTGGGTGCTGGCCGAGTCGATCCCGGTCAATCCCGGGATGGTGCCCAGGGCACGCTCCAGCGGCGTGGCGACGTTGGCCGCCATCGATTCCGGACTCGCGCCCGGCAGGCTGGCACTGACGTTGATGGCCGGGTAGTCGACCTGCGGCAACGGCGCGACCGGCAGCAGGCGCAGCCCGAGCAGGCCGGCCAGCACCACCGCGACCGCGAGCAGCACGGTGGCGACGGGATGCCGGACGAACCAGCCGATCGCCCGCGACAGCGGACTCACGCCAGCGCCTCGTCAGCCCCGTCGGTCACCGGCGCCGGGCGCTGGCGGAAGCGGTCGAAGAACAGGTAGATCACCGGCGTGGTGAACAGGGTCAGCACCTGGCTGACGATCAGCCCACCGACCATCACCAGGCCCAGCGGCTGGCGCAGCTCCGCGCCCGAGCCACTGGCGAACATCAGCGGGATCGCGCCGAACAGCGCGGCCAGCGTGGTCATCAGGATCGGCCGGAAGCGCAGCAGCGCGGCCTGGTGGATCGCCTGGCGCGGCGCCATGCCGTGCTCGCGCTCGGCCTCCAGCGCGAAGTCGATCATCATGATCGCGTTCTTCTTGACCAGCCCGATCAGCAGCACGATGCCGATCACCGCGATCAGGTCCAGGCTGCGCCCGCTGACCAGCAACGCCAGCAACGCACCCACCGTGGCCGAGGGCAGGGTGGAGAGGATGGTGATCGGATGGATGAAGCTCTCATAGAGCACGCCCAGCACCAGGTACATCACCACCACCGCGGCCAGCACCAGCCACAAGGTGCTCGACAGCGACGCGCGGAACGCATCGGCCGCGCCCTGCAGGCGCAGTTCGACGCTGGCCGGCAGCCCGATCGCGGCGCGTGCACCTTCGATCGCCTCCACCGCTTCGCCCAGCGATGCCTCCGGGGTGAGGTTGAAGGAGAACGTCACCGCCGGGAACTGGCCGACATGGTTGATCAGCAGCTGCGCGGGGCGCTGTTCGATCCGTGCGATGCCGCCCAGCGGCACCTGCCGTCCGTCCGGACCGGTGACGTGCAGGCGTGCGATCGCATCCGGGCCGAAGGCCACGTCCGGGCGCGCTTCCAGCACCACGCGGTACTGGTTGGCCTGGGTGAAGATGGTCGAGATCTGGCGCTGCCCGAACGCGTCGTACAGCGCATCGGCGATGGTCTCCACGCTGATCCCCAGGCGCGCGGCGGCGACCCGGTCGATCACCACGTGTGCCTGCAGCCCTTGGTTCTGCAGATCGCTGGCGACGTCGGCCAGTGCCGGTGCCTGCTGCAGATGCTCGAGCAGGCGCGGCGTCCACGTCTCCAGCTGCGCGATATCCGGGCTGGTCAGGGTGAACTGGTACTGGGTCCGGCTGATCCGGTCTTCGATGCCCAGCTCCTGCACCGGCTGCAGGTACAGCCTGATGCCCGGGACATGCGCCACGCGCTGCTGCAGCCGCGCGATGATCGCCTGCGCATCGGCAGCGCGCTGTGCGTGCGGTTTCAATTCGATCAGCAGGCGCCCGCTGTTGAGCGTGGCGTTGTTGCCGTCCACGCCGATGAACGAGGACAGGCTGGCCACGTCCTCATCCTCCAGCAACGCCGCCGACAACGCCTGCTGGCGCTGCGCCATCGCCTGGAAGGAGATCGACTGTGGCGCCTCGCTGATGCCCTGGATCAGCCCGGCATCCTGCACCGGGAAGAAGCCTTTGGGCACCCACACGTACAGCAGTGCCGTCAGTACGAGGGTGGCGACGGTGGCGGCCAGCATCAGCGGCTGGCGCTGCAGCACCCAGTGCAGCTGGCGATCGTAGACCGCCACGACGCGATCGAACGGGTCACCCTGCTGCGCCGATTCCTGCCCATCCGCATCGCGGCGGGTGGCATGACCGGCCTTGAGCAGGCGCGCGCACATCATCGGCGTCAGCGTCAGCGAGACCAGCAGCGAGATGCCGATCGCCACCGCGAGCGTGATCGCAAACTCGTGGAACAGCTTGCCGACCACATCGGCCATGAACAGCAGCGGGATCAACACCGCGATCAACGACAGCGTCAGCGAGATCAGGGTGAAGCCGATCTGCCTGGCGCCCTTCAGTGCTGCCTGCATCGGCGTGGCACCGCGCTCCAGGTGGCGGGCGATGTTCTCCAGCATGACAATCGCATCGTCCACCACGAAGCCGGTGGCGATGGTCAGCGCCATCAGGGTGAGATTGTTGAGCGAGAAGCCGGCCAGCAGCATCACCCCGAAGGTGCCCACCAGCGACAGCGGGACCGCGATGCTGGGAATGATCGTGGCCGGGATGTTGCGCAGGAACACGAAGGTGACCATCACCACCAGCGCGATCGCGATGAGCAGCTCGTGCTGCACGCCGCGGATGGACGCGCGGATCGATTCGGTGCGATCGCTCAGGATGGTCACATCCACCCCGGCCGGCAGCGAGGCCTGCAGCTGCGGCAGCAGCGCACGCACCTGGTCGACCACGGCGATCACGTTCGCGCCGGCCTGACGCTGGATGTTGATCAGCACCGCCGGGGTGGTGCCCGACCACGCGGCCAGCTGGCGGTTCTCGGCGCCATCCTCGATGGTGGCCACGTCGCCCAGGCGCAGCGGTGCGCCGTCCTTCCAGGCCAGGATCAGGGCGCGATACTCGGCCACCGAGCGCATCTGATCGTTGGCATCGAGCATGATCGCGCGGGTCGGCCCGTCGAAGCTGCCCTTGGGCATGTTGACGTTGGCCGTGCCGATCGCGGTGCGGATGCTGGCCATGCTCAGGCCGTTGGCGGCCAGCGCCGAAGGATTGACCTGGATGCGCACCGCCGGGCGCTGCCCACCGGCCAGGCTGACCAGGCCGACGCCGGGCAGCTGCGAGAGGCGCTGGGCCATGCGCGTATCGACCAGATCGTGCACCTGCGGCAGCGACAGCCCCTGCGAGGTCACCGCCAGGGTCAGGATCGGGGTATCGGCCGGGTTGACCTTGCGGTACACCGGCGGCACCGGCAGGTCATCGGGCAGGAAGCTGTCGGCGGCGTTGATCGCGGCCTGCACTTCCTGCTCGGCCACGCCGAGCGCGACCTCCAGCGAGAACTGCAGCGTGATGACCGAAGCGCCGCCCGAACTGGTCGAGGACATCTGCTTCAGGCCGGGGATCTGCCCCAGCTGCCGTTCCAGCGGTGCAGTGACCGCGCTGGTGGTGACATCCGGGCTGGCACCGGGATACAGCGTGGTGATCTGGATGATCGGGTAATCGACCTGCGGCAGTGCCGCGACCGGCAGCAGGCGGTAGGCCATCACGCCGGACAGCAGCAGCGCCACCATCAGCAGCGTGGTCGCGACCGGGCGCTCGATGAAGGGGCGCGAGAGGTTCATGCGCCGGTCCGCGGCGGGTCCTGCTCCACCACCTCGACCTTGGCGCCTTCGCGCAGGCCGTCGATGCCTTCCACCACCACGCGCTCGCCCGCCTTGAGGCCTTCGCGCACCGAGACGCGTTCGCCATCGGCCGGGCCGAGCACCACGGTGCGCAGCGACGAGGTGTCATCGGCCGCGATCACGTAGACGTAGCTGCCCTTGCTGCCGAACTGCACGGCGGCATTGGGAATCACCACCGCATCACTGCTGCTGACCTGCAGGCGCACGTTGACGAACTGGTTGGGGAACAACGATTCATCCGCGTTGGCGAACTGCGCGCGCAGTTTGAGCGTGCCGGTGGCGGTATCGATGCGATTGTCCAGGCTGGAGAGCACGCCGTCGCCCAGCGCGGTGCGCTCCTCGCGGTCCCAGGCTTCCACGGTGAGCTGTGGATTGGCACGGGCGGCGGCGACCACCGCCGGCAGGTCCGGCTCGGGCACGGTGAACAGCACGCTGATCGGCGTGGTCTGGGTGATCGTGGCCAGCGGTTCGGTATCGCCACTGCGCACCAGGTTGCCGACATCCACATTGCGCAGGCCCATGCGTCCGGCCACCGGCGCGGTAATGCGGGTGTACTGCAGCTGCAGGCGTGCTTCATCCACCGCCGCCTGGTCGGTCTGGCGACGGCCCTGCAGCTGGCGCACCTTGCTCTGCTGATCACTGAGGTCCTGCGCGGAGACGAAGTGCTTGCTCTGCAGTTCGGCGAAGCGCTTGAGTTGGCTTTCGGCATTGTCCAGCTCGGCCAGGTTCTGCTGCTGGGTACCCAGCGCACGCGACAGCTGCACCTGGAACGGGCGCGGATCGATCTCGGCCAGCAGCTCGCCGGCGGTGACGTGCTGGCCCTCGGAGAATGCCAACCGCAGCAGTTCGCCATCCACGCGGCTGCGCAGGCTCACCGTATGCAGCGGGGTCACCGTGCCGAGCGCCTTCAGGCGCACCACCAGGTCTTCCTGCGTCGCAGTGGCCACGCGCACCGGGGTCGGCTGCGGGCCACCGGCGGGGCTGGCGGCAGGCGCGGGCGAGAGCAGCTTCCCTGCGGCGATCGCGGCCAGGCCGACGGCGGCAGCGATCAACAGCGGTTTGGCGAAACGACGGCGAGACGAGGCGGGCGTTGAAGCGGACATACGCATCCTGCGCACCCTCCACCGGAGCAGTGCGTCCATGGGGACCGGCCGAGTGCGGCAGGTCAACGGGGGAGAGGGTGTCTGGCGGGGCAGCGGGTGGAACACCGCCGCGTGGCTGGATGCCGTTCGATTGGAACGGGAGCGCCATGATACAGGGCCAGGCCGCTCAAGCTCCCGTGACCTTGGTCATGCCTGCGCGTGCGTCAATGCACCTCGTCGCGGTACACGAACTTCGGCATTTCCCATTTGAAGTGGATCGCCAGCAGGCGGAACAGGAAGCCGCCGCCCAGGCACCACAGCGTGGCCGCGTTGAGCGACACGCCGAGTTCCAGCAGGGTCAGGTAGGCCGCGCCGGTGAGCAGGGTGATCACGGCATACAGTTCTTTCTGGAAGATCAGCGGCACCTCGTTGCACAGCACATCGCGCAGCACGCCACCGAACGCACCGGTCAGCATGCCGGCGATCAGGATGATCGGCACGGTGTGCCCGCCCTCGCGTGCGACCGCGCAGCCGATCAGGGTGAACGCGATCAGGCCCAGGCCATCGAGCACCAGGAAGGTACGCCGGAAGTGGTGCATCCAGCGCGCCACCCAGGTCGCGATCAGCGCCGCGCAGATGGTGAAGCCCAGGTACTCCGGGTGCTTCACCCAGCCCAGCGGGTAATGCCCGAGCACGATGTCGCGCAGTGAGCCGCCGCCGAGCGCGGTGACGCAGGCGATGATGACCACGCCGAACAGGTCCATGCGGCGGCGGCCGGCCGACAGCGCGCCGGTCATGGCTTCGGCCGAGATGGCGATGAGGTAGATCAGGGAGAGCAGCATGGGGGTGGCTCCGGAAAGCACGTCAGGCGGGGACGGAAACGCACACGCATCACGCCAGCGCCGCTGCACTGTCGTGGGGGTGGGATTCCGTTGCCGCTCCCGCTGTCCTTTTGCCTGAGAGTTCGGTGGCCAAGGCCACGTGCCCCTTCGGCGGGTCATTGAAGACCTCTCTCCAGATCGGCGTGTCGGATGCATGGTTGGTGGCGTATCGAGCCACCGGCCTGAGCGATTATGGGAGCCTGCGCCTTCGGCGGGCGCCAGCGCGGCGCCTCTCTCCTGCATCCGGGGCGGATTCTAGCAGCCGCCGGGCCCGTGCCGGGGGATAATCCCGGTATGCCCGCTGAACCCGCCCTCTGGTACCTGTACCTGCTTGAATGCCGCAACGGCAGCTATTACGCCGGTATCAGCAACGACGTGGACGCGCGCTTCCAGGCCCATCTCGCCGGCAAAGGGGCGAAATACACGCGGGCCAACCCACCGGTGAAGGTGCTGGCGATGCGCGCCTACCCGGACCGCGCAGCCGCGTCGAAGGCCGAGTGGCAGCTGAAGCGGCAACCGCGCGAGCGCAAGCTGGCGTGGATGGCGCTGCCCGATCCCTCGTAGCCGCGCGTGCGGGTTGTTCGGGCCTTCGTTGGCGGCATACCATCGACCCTCGTTCGTTGATCCGCTTGCCCAAGCCCTGGAGTGCCATGTCCCGCGATCTGTCGTTGTACCCGGAAGATGAGAATGGCGATGTGCTCTGGAACATGCTGCAGGATGGCGACGATCTGTCGATTCCGCGCGAGGTGGATTTCGCGCTGATCTTTCCGACCCAGGATGTGGCGATCGCCTTCGCCGTGCACCTGCTCAAGAACGACCAGAAGGTGTCCTTCGCCGCCTACGAGGGCAACGACGACTACCCCTGGCAGGTGGTGGTGCATCCGCTGATGCTGCCGACCCACCAGAACATCGCCGGCTTCGAAGGTCTGCTGGCCAGCGAGGCGGTCTCCTACAGCGGCCAGGTGGATGGCTGGGGATGTCTGTCGCAGGGATGATCAGGGCGTGGGCGGTCGTTTCGGCCGGCGATCGTCCTGTGCATCACCGAAGATGATCCGTGCGCTGCGCTGGTAGCTCCAGTACGCCACCGCCCAGTTCAACAGCACCACCACGCGGTTGCGGAAGCCGATCAGGAAGAACACGTGCGCGGCCAGCCAGAACCACCAGGCCAGCACGCCGGAGAGCTGCAGCCGGCCGAGGTGGACGATCGCCGCCATGCGGCCGATGGTCGCCAGGTTGCCGAAGTCCTGGTATTTGAACGCACCCGGCGCGGGCTTGCCGGCCAGGCGTGCCTGGACGGTGGTGGCCACGTGCTTGCCCATCTGCTTGGCCGCCGGCGCGACGCCGGGCACCGGCTTGCCGTCGGCCTGGGTCAGTGCCGCCAGGTCACCGGCAACGAAGATCTCCGGGTGGCCCTCCAGGGTGAGGTCAGGCTGCACCGGCACGCGGCCGGCGCGGTCCAGTGGCACGTCCAACGTACGTGCCAGCGGTGAGGCGGCGACACCGGCGGCCCAGACCACGGTGCGGGCCTCGACGAAGCGCTCGCCGAGCTGGAAGCCTTCGGCAGTGATGTCGCTGACGGGGGTGCCGGTGAGCACTTCCACGCCCAGCTTTTCCAGCTGCCGCCGTGCCTTGAGCGAGAGCACCTCGGGGAAGGTCGACAGCACGCGCGGGCCGGCTTCGACCAGGCGGACCTTGGCCGAGGCGGGATCGATATGGCGGAACTCATTGCGCAGCGTGTGCCGCGCGATCTCGGCCAGGGTGCCGGCCAGTTCCACGCCGGTGGGGCCCCCACCGACCACGGCGAAACTCAGCCACGCCGCTTTGCGCGCGGGATCGGGTTCGGCCTCGGCACGCTCGAAGGCGAGCAGCAGCTTGCGGCGCAGCGCGATGGCATCGTCCAGCGTCTTCAGGCCCGGCGCATCGGCGGCCCATTCGTCGTGGCCGAAATACGCATGGGTGGCGCCGGTGCACAGCATCAGGGTGTCGTACGTAATCTGCGTGCCATCGGCCAGCGTCGCGGTGCGCGCTGCCTTGTCGATGTCGGTCACTTCGCCCAGCCGCACTTCAACGTTGCGCTGGTCGCCGAGGATGTGGCGCAGCGGTGCGGCGATATCCGGCGCGGACAGGCCGGCGGTGGCCACCTGGTAGAGCAGCGGCTGGAACAGATGGTGGTTGCGACGGTCCACCAGGGTGATGCGCACGTGCGCCGAGGCGAGGGCACGGGTGGCCCAGAGGCCGGCAAAACCGCCACCGATGATGAGCAGGTGGGGCGTGGGATCGCGGGTCATGCTTCACTCCTTGGCGGGCGCCGGCGGGGGGCGGCGCAGGTCGTCTCGTGATGCGGCCCATGGTCGCACGTGAAGCGCGATGTTCACGTCGATGGCCGATACTGGGTTCAGGGGCCATCGCACTTGCCCGATGGCCGATCCGATCCCGCCCAGGAGACCGAGATGTCCGAACCGGAAAAGCGCATCGCCCTGTTAATCGATGCCGACAACGCGCCCTCGTCCAAGATCGATGCGGTGCTGGCCGAAGTCGCCCGCTATGGCGTGGCCAATGTCCGCCGCGCCTACGGCAACTGGAAGAGTCCGCGCTTGAAAGGGTGGGAATCGGTGCTGCACGAATACGCGATCCGCCCGATCCAGCAGTTCGCCTACAGCCGCGGCAAGAACGCCTCGGACATGGCCATGGTGATCGACGCGATGGACATGCTGTACGCCCGCAATCTGGACGGTTTTGCGATCGTCTCCAGCGACGCGGATTTCACCCCGCTGGTGATGCGCCTGCTGACCGACGGGGTGAAGGTGTACGGCTTCGGCGAAAAGAAAACGCCCGAGCCGTTCGTCAACGCCTGCTCTAAGTTCACCTACATCGAAGCCCTGGGTCAGCCGCATGCGGCCGATCAGGAAGTGGAGCAGGACAACGAGGAAACCCGCCCGCGCAAGAGCGGCCCGGAGCTGCGCAACGACACTCGCCTGGTGCAGATGCTGCGCCGCGCGGTGACCTCGGCCGAAGCCGAGGATGGCTGGTCACACCTGGGCCCGGTCGGCAGCCAGATCGGCAACCAGGCCTCCTTCGATTCGCGCAATTACGGGTACGGCAAACTCAGCGATCTGCTGGCCGCGACCGGCCTGTTCGAGATGAAGAAGGACGGCAAATCGACGTATGTGCGCGCGCTGCCGAAGAAGAGTGCGGCGAAGGCGACGAAGTAACAGCCCGCCGTTGGGCGTATCGTATCCGCACCGCGCGCCCCGTGCCGCGCATCGCCCGATACGAGAGTCCGATCATGCTGAAAATCTGGGGCCGTCGCAATTCCAGCAACGTGCGCAAAGTGCTGTGGTGTGCCGAGGAGATCGGTGCGCCCTACGAGTCGATCGAAGTCGGCGGTGCATTCGGTGGCACGCAGTCGCCGGCGTACCGCGCGATGAATCCGAACGGGCTGGTGCCGGTGATCGAGGACCAGGGCCTGCCGCTGTGGGAATCCAACACGATCGTGCGCTATCTCTGCGCGCGCTACGCGCTGGGCACGCTGTACCCGGAGGACGTGGTGGCGCGCGCGCAGTCGGAGAAGTGGATGGACTGGACCACCTCGACCTTCGCCGGCGTGTTCCGCGATCTGTTCTGGGGCACGTTGCGGACCGCGCCCGCTGATCGGGATGAGGCGCGCATCGCTGCCGCACTGGTGCGCTCGGGCGAGTTGCTGGCCATGGCCGATGAGGCCTTGTCGCGGCAGCCGTATCTGTCCGGTGAGCAGTTCGCGATGGGCGATATCCCGCTGGGCGCCTTCATCTATGCCTGGTTCGAGATGCCGATCCAGCGGCCGGACCTGCCGCATCTGGCCGCCTGGTACGAACGGCTGAAGCAGCGGCCGGCGTACCAGCGTGGGGTCATGACGGCGTTGACCTGATCGGGGTGCCGGCCAGCGGCCGGCACTACCTCGTGCCGACAAACGGTCAGCACATGCCGGCCTAGTACAGATCCATCGGATCCACATCCAGCGACCAGCGCACCCTGCGAGCCTGCGGCAGCGCGGAGATCTGCGGCGTCACCTGGTCCAGCACGCCATGCAGTGGGCGTCGCGCGGGTGAGGACAGCAGCAGCTGGGTGCGCTGGTAGCCCGCGCGGCGCGGCATCGGCGCGGGCATCGGGCCATAGCGTTCCACCGCCGCATCGTCGGGAATCAATGCGCGCACGGCACTGAGCATCGCGTTGGCATGCTCCACCTGCTGCGCTTCGGCACGCAGCAGTGCCAGATGCGCGAAGGGCGGAAAACCGGCCGCCTCGCGCTGCTGCAGTTCCGCATGGGCAAAGGCGTGATACCCGCCGTTGACCAGTGTCTCCAGCAACGGATGCCCCGGGTGGTGGGTCTGCAGCCAGACCTCCCCCGCATCCACCGCGCGCCCGGCGCGGCCGGCGACCTGGATCAGCTGCTGCGCGAGTTTTTCACTGGCGCGGAAGTCGGCCGAGAACAGGCCTTCATCGATGCCGACCACGACCACCAGGGTCAGCTTCGGCAGGTCGTGCCCCTTGGCCAGGATCTGGGTGCCGACCAGGATGCCCGCGCGATCGCCCAGCGAGGCCAACTGGGTCTCCAGCGCGTCGCGCTTGCCGGTGGTGCCGCGGTCGATGCGGATCACCGGGAACTCCGGGAAGGCTTCGACCAGATGTTCTTCCAGCCGTTCGGTACCGATGCCCTGCGGCTGCAGCGCCAGGCTGCCGCAGTCCGGGCACGCCAGCGGCGCGGACTGGCGTGCGCCACAGTGATGGCACTGCAGGCGGCGGCCGCCGGCGTGCACGGTCATCGGCGCATCGCAGCGCTGGCACGGCGCGGTCCAACCGCAGTCATGGCAGAGCAGTACGGGTGCATAGCCGCGGCGGTTCTTGAACACCAGCACCTGGTGCCCGGCCTGCAGATGCTGGGTGATGCCGGCCAGTACTTCCGGCGAGAGCCCATCGCGCAACGGTCGTTTGCGCACATCGAGCACGCGCACCACCGGCGGGCGCGCGGCGCCGGCGCGCTGCTTCAGGCGCAGGTGGGTGTAACGGCCGGCATGCGCGTTGTGCAGCGATTCCAGCGACGGCGTGGCACTGCCGAGCACCACCGCCACGTCCAGTGCCTTGGCGCGCACCAGCGCGAAATCCCGCGCGTGGTAGCGGATGCCGTCCTGTTGCTTGTAGCTGCCGTCGTGCTCTTCGTCGATCACGATCAGGCCCGCATTCGGCAGCGGGGTGAACACCGCCGAGCGCGTGCCGACGATGACCTGCGCTTCATTCCGCGCGGCAGCCGCCCACACGCGGGCACGCTCGTTGTCGTTCAGGCCCGAGTGCAGCACATGCACCGGTATGCCCAGGCGGTTGCGGAAGCGCGACAGCGTCTGTGGGGTCAGCCCGATCTCCGGCACCAGCACCAGCGCCTGCTTGCCACGCGCAAGGCACGCCACGATCGCCTGCAGGTAGACCTCGGTCTTGCCACTGCCGGTGACGCCATCCAGCAGGTAGGCGGCAAAGCCGTCGGCGGCGGTGATCGCGGCGATCGCGTCGGCCTGTTCGGCGTTGGGCGCGGGGCCGCCCGCGGGCGAGGCCACGGCCGGCGAATGGGCCAGCGCGATCCGTTCAACCAGCCCGCGCTTGGCCAGCGAGCGGGCGGCGCTGCGCCAGTCGTCCATCAACGTATCCAGGCGGTCTTCGTTCACCACACCCTCGGCCAGGCACTCGGCCAATCGCTGCGGGCGCGTGCCGTTGCGCAACTTCGGCTGCGGGTCGTGCCCGGCGTCGGTGAGCTGCCAGCCCCACTGATGGGTGTCCGGCACTGCTTCACCGCGTCGCAGCGGGCCGGGCAGGCCCGTGCTGATCACCTCGCCCAGCGGCGCATGGGTGTAGCGCGCCAGCCACTGCAGCGAGCGCCACAGCTCGCCGGTCAGCAGCGGCGTGGTGTCGATCCACTCGATCGCCGCGCGCAGGCTGCCGGGATCCTCCACCTGGCCGATCCCGGCCACCACCCCCACCAGCTCGCGGGAGCCGAACGGCACCCGTACCCGTTGCCCGGTCATTCCCGGGGCCGGGACCGGCCCGGGCGGCGGGGCGTAGTCGAACAGTTGCGGCAGCGGCACCGGCAGGGCGACGCGCAGGGTCGAAGACGAGGAGGTCATCGGGCCAGTGTAGCGGGGCAGGTGGACCCGGATCACGCCCATTCACCGTCTCAACCAGGTGCGCGCCGAATCATAAATCCCACCTAAATATCCGACTTGATTGGAGATTCAGGCTTATCCACATCTTCTGTGGATAAGTCTGTGTGCCATTGCGTATGTGACCGCCTTGCGTCAGGAACTTCCGATGTTCTCCTTAGGTTGGTCAAAAAATAGCCAAGAAACAATGATCAATAAAAACAACAAGATAGCTGTGAAACAAAGTTGAAACAGACTTGACGTGGGCCTCACCTGCGGTTCTACCCCGGTTTTTCGTGGTGCTGTGCACAACCTTTTCCACCAGAACGCTTTGCAGACCGTGGCCGCTCACAGGAAATGAACATCTGCGCGCCGCAGCAGTGACGCAATCGCTATCATTTCCCCACAATGATGGAGTTGCTATGACGGCTGCGCCCGCCCCTGTTTCCTCTACCGCAGCCGGCGCGCTGTCGGCATTTCTTCGTGGCGTTGAACGCCGGGCCCTGGTCGTGGCCGAGCTGCAGTGCGGCGACCCGACCGTGGCCGAGCAGGCCCTGGTCGCGGTCATGCGCGCCTTTGCCGGGATCGCCAGCGACCTGCCCATGGCCCAGTGGCCAGAGCGGTTCTGGTCGCTGCTGGTGCACCGCGCACCGTTGCGGGACCCGGCCGCAGGCCAGTGGCCGGCGCCGCTGGCGCATCTGGCCGGGCTGGCCCCGCCGGCACGGCTGGCGTTCGTGCTGCGGATCGGCGGTGGGCTGGATGAAGCCGCTGCCGCACAGGTCCTGGATCTGCCGATGGCCGACTACCAGCACGCCCTGGCCGATGCCTGCCCGCGCGATGCCCATGGCAATCCCGATGCCGCTGGCTGGCGCGCCCTGGCCGAGCAGGTCCAGCTGCGCATCCGGGATCTGCCCGCCAGCCGTCTGCAGCGGCTGCAGCAACCCGTGGCCGCCCCGGCCAGCCAGCCATCGGACGCAGCGTCCTGGCGCACCCCGGCCAAGTCCGATGCCCCCGCCCAGCGCCGCCCGGTCAGGCGCCAACGCGGCCGCCGTTTCCCATGGAAGGGCGTGCTGATCGTGGCCGTGACCGTCGGCGTGCTGCTGGGCGGTGCCACCTGGTGGAAACACGCCCGCCAGGCTGGCGACCCCGTGATGGATACCCCCGAAGGCGCGGTTGCCGATGCGGGCCCGGTGAAGGTTGAAGCGCTCCCGGCTGACGATCTGCCGAGCGTGGCCCCGGCTGCCTCGCCGTACGCCGCCAGCGATGCGGCGATGCTGGCCGATCCGGATCTGCCGACCGCCCGCGATGCCGATCTGTACGCCTGGTTCGCCGCCGGCGGCCCGGTCCCGGTCGACGAATCGCAGGCCCAGCCGAGCCGCCCCGAACCCGCCACCGCCGGCCTGGAGACGGCTGCCGCCGATGAGTAAGCCTGCCTTCCTGCTGATCGCCCTTGGGCTGTCCAGTGCGGCCATCGCCGCCCCCAACCGGGTCGAAGTGCCGCTGGCGGTGCCCGCGCCTGCCAGTGCCACCGCCCCGGCGATCCCGGCCACGCCTGCGGCGCTGGATCCGGCCCAGCTGCGCGAGCTGCGCAGCCGCTATGCCGCCTGGCAGGCCATGACCGAAAGCGAGCGTGCCCGTGTCCGCGCCGCGGCGGCGCGCGTGGCGGCCCTGCCGCCGGCCCAGCAGCAGGCGCTTCGCCAGCGCTTCGCCGAACAGGACCAGCGCTTCCGCGACGGCTGGCTGCTTGGCCCACAGCTCGGGCATGAGTTCACCAAGCTGCAGGGCCTGTTCGGGTATCTGCCGGCCGAGCAGCGCCCCACCGCGCTGGCGGTGCTGCGCCAGCTCACGCCCTCCCAGCTCACCCAGCTGACCCTGGTCGCCCAGCGCACTCCACCGCAGGACCGCGACCGCGTGCGCGCCGAATTCCTTGGCGTGGCGCCGGCCGCACGGGACAGCTGGCTGCGCGAGAACGTGGGCCACTGACGGCTTCGGCCCGTTTACCTGAAAGCGCGGCTTTTCCCCGGCCGCGCGCGTAAGATGGCGGGCCGCAACCCGGTGCCTGTGCCCTCCGCGCGCGACCGTAGTTGCCGTCTGTGACTCCCATGTCTACCGCTTCCTCCACGCCGCGCCTCTCCCGGGAAGTGCGCGCCACCGGTCTGCTCGCGCTGCCGCTGGTTCTGGGCCACGTCTCCACCGGCCTGATTTCCTTCGTCGACAACGTGATCGCCGGTCACCACGGCACCCACACGCTCGCCGCCGTCACCATCGGTACGGCGCTACTGTGGCTGCCGATGCTGATCCCGATCGGCACGCTGATTTCGCTGACCGCTTCGGTGTCGCAGCTGCATGGCGCCGGCCGCGAGCGCGAGATCGGCCCGCTGTTCCGCCAGGCCCTGTGGCTGGCGCTCGGCCTGGGCCTGATCATGTTCACCTTCCTCACGGTGGTGCCGCCGCTGCTTCCCGCGTTCGGCATCGCGCCGGACATCGTGCCGGGCGCAACCGCGTTCCTGCACGCGGTGCGCTGGGGCGGGCCGGCGCTGACCCTGTACTTCTGCATGCGCTACCTCAGCGAAGGCATGCACTGGACGCTGCCGACGATGCTGCTCGGCTTTGGCGGCCTGCTGGTGCTCGCGCCGCTGGGCTATGTGCTGTGTTACGGCAAGCTCGGCTTCCCCGAGCTGGGCGCCGAAGGCCTGGGCATGGCCTCGGCGATCATGATGTGGCTGCAGGCGCTGTGCTTTGCCGGTTATCTGTGGAAGACCAAGCGTTTCGCCCACCTGCAGCTGTTTTCGCATCTCGAAGCGCCGCGCTGGTCGGCGATCTGGGACCTGCTGCGGACCGGCCTGCCGATCGGCATCACCGTGCTGATGGAAGGTGGGTTGTTCATCGTCACCGCGCTGCTGATCGGTCGTCTCGGCGCCACCGAAGCCGCCTCGCACCAGATCGCCATCAACGTCGCGCAGCTGTGCTTCATGATCCCGATGGGCGTGGCCGAGGCCACCACGGTACGGGTCGGCCATGCGGTCGGCAGCGGCAACGGGCTGGGCGTGCGCCGCGCGGCGATCGCCGGGCTCGTGATCATCCTCGGCACGCAGACGTTGTCCGCGCTGGTGCTGCTGTTTGGCCATGACGCCATCGTCGGCGTCTACACGGCCGACATGGGCGTGGCCGCACTGGCCTCGACGCTGTTGCTGTACGCGGCGGCGTTCCAGTTCCCGGATGGCATCCAGGTGCTCTCGGCCGGCGCATTGCGCGGGCTGAAGGACACCCGCGTGCCGATGTTCATCGCCATGTTCTCGTACTGGGGCCTGGGCATGCCGCTTGGCGCCGGGCTGGGGCTCGGCCTGGGCATGGGCCCGCAGGGCATGTGGCTGGGCCTCATCCTGGGCCTGACCGCCGCCGCGATCCTGATGGGCTGGCGCCTGCGCGTGAGCAGCGCCCGCGCCGGTCTCCCTTCGACACCCTGACTTGTGTCCGATGCCGGCGCGCCCGGCACCGGCTATTCTGGCACCACGGCAAGAAGCCACTCTGGAGTTACCCCCATGAACCAACCCGCGCGTCGCAATCCCGTCGCCAGCTTCTTCATCGGGCTGTGGGATGTGATGAACTTTACCCGCCGGCTGATCCTCAACCTGGTGTTCTTCGGCCTGCTGTTCCTGATCCTGATCCTGTTCATCGTCGCGATGGGCAAGAGCGCGACCTCCAAGGCCTCGCTGCAGGACCGCACGACCCTGGTGATCGCACCGGAAGGCCGGCTGGTCGAGCAGTTCAGCGCCGATCCGGTCAGCCGCGCGCTGGGCAAGGCAGTGGGTGACAAAGGCGCCGATGAGATCCAGCTGCGCGATCTGATCCGCGCGTTGGAGGCAGCAAAGACCGACAAGAAGATCGAGCGCGTGGTGCTGGAGCTGGACAAGCTGCAGCCGAGCGGCTTCGCTTCCATGCGCGAAGTGACCGTCGCGCTGCAGGAGCTGCGCGCCGCCGGCAAGCAGGTGGTGGCCTTCAGCGAGAACATGAGCCAGTCGCAGTACCTGCTCGCTTCGCAGGCCGATGAGGTCTACCTGGACCCGATGGGCGGCGTGGTGCTCGAGGGCCTGGGCCGCTACCGCCAGTATTTCCGCACCGGCCTGCAGGACAAGCTGGGCGTGGACGTGCACCTGTTCAAGGTGGGCGAGTACAAGTCGGCCGCCGAGCCGTATGTGCTCGATGCCGCCTCGCCGCAGGCCAAGGAAGCCGATCTGTTCTGGATGAACGATGTGTGGCAGCGCTACCTGTCCGACATCGCCAAGGCACGCAAGCTCGATCCGGCACAGCTGGCCGCCGGCATCGACACCATGCCCGAAGGGATCGCCGCCGCCGGTGGCGACCTGGCCAAGTTCGCCCTGCAGCAGAAGCTGGTGGACGGCCTGAAGACGCGCGAGGAAGTGGACACCCTGCTGACCGAGCGCGGCATCGCCGACGATGACGCCGACGGTGGCTACCGGAACGTCAATCTCGACGCCTACCTGAGCGTGCTGGACGGCCGTCGCTCGCCGGTGGATTCGCGTCCGCAGGTGGCGGTGATCGTGGCGTCCGGTGAAATCTCCGGTGGCGATCTGCCGGCCGGCCGCATCGGTGGCGAGTCGACCTCGGCGCTGCTGCGCGAAGCGCGCGACGACAAGGACGTGAAGGCCGTGGTGCTGCGCGTGAGCTCGCCGGGTGGTGAAGTGTTCGCCTCCGAACAGATCCGCCGCGAAGTGGTCGCGCTGAAGGAAGCCGGCAAGCCGGTGGTGGTCTCGATGGGCGACCTGGCTGCCTCGGGCGGTTACTGGATCAGCATGAACGCTGATCGCATCTACGCCGATCCCTCCACGATCACCGGTTCCATCGGCATCTTCGGCATGATCCCGAACGTGGCGCGCTCGCTGGACAAGATCGGCGTGCATACCGACGGCGTGGGCACCACCCGTTTCGCCGGTGCGTTCGACATCACCCGCCCGATGGATCCGGCCGTGGGCCAGGTGATCCAGTCGGTGATCAACAAGGGCTACGCCGATTTCACCGGCAAGGTCGCCGCCGCGCGCAACAAGCCGGTGGAGGCGGTCGATGAAGTCGCCCGCGGCCGGGTGTGGAGCGGTGCGCAGGCCAAGGAACGCGGCCTGGTGGATGACTTCGGTGGCTTGAAGGCCGCGGTGGCCGATGCCGCCAGCCGTGCCAAGCTCGGCGAGGCCGGCAAGTTCCGCGTGCGTTACATCGAGAAGGCGGCCACGCCGTTCGCGCAGTTCCTCAGCGGCTTCGCCAGCAGCCATGCCGGTGCCTGGATGCTGGGCGAATCGGGCATGGCCCGGCTGATGCTGGCCCGTTCGATGCCGGAGCTGGACACCCAGCTGCGCTTTGTCGAAGAGGCCGCGCGTGACCCGCGCAACAACGCCGCGCCGGTCAAGACGCTGGTGTACTGCTTCTGCGGGCTGTAAGCGGCTTCAGCGGTTCTGTGTGACACCCGAACGCCCGGCCTGTGCCGGGCGTTCTGCCATCCGGCCGATGGGGTCAGGGGCTGGGCGGTGGCGCATCGCCGGTAGCGCGGTCCACCTCGGCGGCTTGAGCGTCGGCGGTCTTCTGCAACGTATCGCCCACGCCCTTGGCGCGGTCGATCGGATCGTGGATCGCATCGCGCAGTGCGGTCGCCTGTGGTTCCGGCGGGGTGTCCGGTGCCGGGGGCACCGGCCGGTTGCAGGCGCTCAGCGCGAGCATCGCGAGCAGCGGCAGGGCAGTACGGATCGTCATGGCAACCTCCCTCGGTGAGCCGGTGGCAGAGGACCAGTGTCCCACCGCCTCGCGCCCCGCGCGTGATGGCGCCCGGCGTGCCGGCCATCGCGCGTTATCCTATCCGGGCAGCACGACCGGTGCCGCATTCCATGGATTACCGCAGGAGAGGCACGTGAGCGCGCAACGTTGGCGACTGGATGGACAGACCGCATTGATCACCGGCGCCAGCGCCGGCATCGGCTTGGCGATCGCGCGCGAACTGCTGGGCTTCGGTGCGGACCTGCTGATCGTGGGCCGTGATGCCGATGCGCTGGAGATGGCGCGCGACGAGCTCGCCGATGCCTTCCCGGACCGTGAGATCCACGGCCTGGCCGCCGACGTCTCCGATGACGAAGACCGCCGCGAGATCCTGGACTGGGTAGAAGACCACAGCGATGGGCTGCACATCCTGGTCAACAACGCCGGCGGCAACATCAGCAAGCCGGCCACCGAATACACCGAGGACGAATGGCGCGGGATCTTCGAGACCAACCTGTTCTCGGCCTTCGAGCTGTCGCGCTACGCGCACCCGCTGCTGGCGCGGCATGCGGCTTCGGCCATCGTCAACGTCGGCAGCGTCTCCGGCCTGACCCACGTACGCAGCGGCGCGGTGTACGGTATGACCAAGGCCGCCATGCACCAGATGACCCGCAACCTGGCCGTGGAGTGGGCCGAGGACGGCATCCGCGTCAACGCGGTGGCGCCGTGGTACATCCGCACCCGGCGGACCTCAGGGCCGTTGTCGGATCCGGATTACTACGAGCAGGTGATCGACCGCACCCCGATGCGGCGCATCGGCGAGCCCGAAGAAGTCGCTGCCGCCGTCGGCTTCCTGTGCCTGGCGGCCTCCAGCTACGTCACCGGTGAGTGCATCGCGGTGGATGGCGGGTTCCTGCGCTACGGGTTCTGAGCCGGCCAGCGGCCGGCACTACCGATCACACAGTGCGTGGCAGCTCACAGGGTGCGCGGCAGCACGCGGTCATGGCGCACGGTCAATCCAGTCACGACGCGGGCAAACCGGGTCACGGGACCGGGCAATCGCTGTCGGCCAGCACCGCTTCCAGGCGCGCGCGTTCGGCGGTTGCAGCGGCCTGATTCTCCGGCGCAGCAAAGCGCTCGCGGCCGCGCGCGTCGCGGAAGCGCTGCTGCCAGCTGCTGCAGCGCTGCGCCTCGGCCACCGGCTCGCAGGCATCGCGGACCACTTCGCAGCTGGCCGCATTGCCTGGTGCCTGGCTGCCACCCAGCCCGGTCAGGGCCAGCGATTCGCACCGTGACGGGGCCGGTTCGCGCTCATGCAGGTAACGAACACCTTCTGCGGAGATGCATTGGTAGATGTCCGGCAGCGGCGGCTTGGGCGGCCCTGCAGCGTCGTGCTCGGCCGCCGGCGGTTGCGGGCGCAGGGCTGCACTGTCGAGCAGGCCACTGTCCTCATCGCCCGCCTGCGGCAGCGGTGGCATGGTGTGCGCGGTGGTGGGCACGGACGGCGCTGCCTCGGCCACGGCGGCGCCACGCACCGGCGCGCTGATCCGCTGGATGCGCTGTTCGCTGCCGGCGGGACAGGCCACGCTCTGGATGGTGAGGTTGCCGCCTGCATCGGTGCAGCGGAAGAACACCGCCTCGTCTGCCGCAGCGGGCAAGGACACGAACAGCAGGGGCAGCAGGAACCGTCGTTTCATCGCATCAGTGTAGAGCGCAGCGCGCTCAGTGGCCGCCGCAGTCCTGGTCCAGGCGCGCATCGATCCCGCGCTGCTCGCGGGTCAGCGCGTCACGCTCGCTCTGCAGCGCACTGTTGTAGCGGCGGATCAGGTCCCAGCGCCGGTCTTTCAACCGCGAGCAGACCTCCTGCGCGGGCAGGGCATGACATTCATCGCGCATCAGCACGTTGCCGGCCGGTACCACCACGCTGTTCCCCACGCCCGGGTACGGATAGCCACCGCCTTCCCACTGCGAGCTGCCACCACCGATGTTGATGCTGCCGCCGACCCGTGAGCCGCCGCCACTGACGGAGAGCGAGCCTGCACTGCTGCGCACCGAGCCGCTGCCCATCGGCATGATCGGTGGCAACGGCCGTGAGGGTGGATGGCTGCCCGAGGGCGGCCTCGGGCCAGGCGGATACGGCAGATAGGCCTCGGTCCAGATCGGCACCCAGCGCGGATTGCCTTCATTGCTGTCGCTGACGTAGCTGTCGCCCTCGCTGGTGGTGCATTCGTACATCGGCTGCGGCGGCTGCACGTGCACATACCGCACCTCGCGCTCGGGCGCGCGCGGCGCAGGCGTCGGCTCGGGCGCGCGGTCGCTGCGAACGACCTGCGGGGCCGGGTCGCGTGGGCGCTGCAGGTCGCGGACCTGCTGTCGGCCCTCGCGGCACGGGGCATCCTGCAGCGAGACGGCGCCGTTGCTGCCGACGCAGCGATAGATGCGTACGTTGTCGTTCTGCGCCGCAGCGGGCAGCACAGGGCCCACCAGTGCGAGCAGGGCCAACCACAGGGCAGGGCGCAGGGTCATGCAGCCAGTGTGCGGGTTTGCCTGCCTGCGCGCAAAAGGCGGTTCAGCTGCGCAACACCTGGCCGCTGAGCGCATCGCGGATCGGCGTGGGCTGTGCCAGGCCACCGGTCTGGCCATCGATCAGGCCATCGAGCAGGGCCAGCAGGCGCGGGTCCAGCTCGGCACGCGTGCGTGCCGGCGGCTCGCCGGCGAGGTTGGCACTGGTGGAGACCAGTGGCCCGCCCCAGGCACGGCACAGCGCGGCGACCAGCGGGTGGGCGCTGATCCGTACGGCGATGCCGCTGTGTTCGCCGGTGATCCAGCGCGGCGCGCGAACGCCGGCGGGCAGGATCCAGGTATTGGCACCGGGCCAACTGGCCAGCACCGCGCTTTGGCGCTCCAGGGGCAGGACCTCCATCCGCACCCACCCTTCCAGCTGGGCCGGATCGGCGGCGACGAGGATCATGCCTTTTTCGACCGGCCGCTGCTTGAGCTGCAGCAGCTTCATCACGGCTGCCTCGTGCGCGGGGTCGCAGCCCAGGCCCCAGACCGCTTCGGTGGGATAGGCGATCACCCCGCCAGCGCGCAGCACGGGCAGGGCAGTGTCCACAGTGAGTTCGTTCATGGCAGGTGGGCCGGATGCATGGCCCGCATTATCCTCCCGCCGTGGCGGGAGGGGTCAACCCGGCCGCAGGCAGGTTCACGTGACCTGACCTGCACCAGGGGGTCAGGAGGCCTTTTTGACCGCCTTCTTCACCGCTTTCTTGGCCACCTTTTTGGTCGCCTTCTTCGCCGTGGCTTTCTTGGCGACCTTCTTCACCGCCTTCTTGGTGGCGGTCTTCTTGGTCGCTTCACCGGCAGCGGCTTTCTTGGCCGGTGCCTTCTTGGCCACGACCTTCTTGGCGGCCTTCTTGCCGAAGCCCTTGCGCACCGGCTTGCCGGTTTCTTCCATCAGCTTCTGCACCTCGGCCAGGGTCAGCGAGGCCGGCTCGCGATCCTTCGGGATCTTGCCGTTCATCTTGCCATCGCTGATGTACGGGCCGAAGCGACCGTTCAGCACCTGGATCTCGCTGCCCTCGAATTCCTTGATGATCCGGTTGCGCGCGATCTCTTCCTTCTCTTCGATCAGGAACACGGCGCGGGCCAGGTCGATCGTGTACGGGTCGTCTTCCTTCTTCAGCGAGGCATAGGTGCTGCCGCGCTTGGCAAACGGACCGAAGCGACCGATGCCGACGCTGACGTCCTCATCCTTGTCCTGGCCGAGCGCACGCGGCATCAGGAACAGCTCCAGCGCGTCTTCCAGGGAGATGGTGTGCATCGACTGGCCGGGGCGCAGCGAGGCGAACTTGGGCTTGTCCTCGGCATCTTCGGCGGTACTGCCGATCGCCGCGTAGGGCCCGAAGCGGCCCAGGCGCACGCTGACCGGCTTGCCGGTCTTGGGGTCGGTGCCGAGCTCGCGCGCGCCACTGGCCTCGGCGCGGTCGACCGATTCGTTCTTCTCGCCGACCAGCTTGTGGAACGGTTCCCAGAAGCGCGCCATCAGCGGGATCCAGTCTTCCTCGCCACGCGACACCGCATCGAGCTCATCTTCGAGCTTGGCGGTGAAGTCGTAATCCACGTACTGGGTGAAATGGCTGGAGAGGAACTTGGAGACCGCGCGGCCCACGTCGGACGGGCGGAAGCTGCGGCCTTCCATCTCCACGTATTTGCGGAACAGCAGGGTCTGGATGATCGAGGCGTAGGTCGACGGGCGGCCGATGCCATATTCTTCGAGCGCCTTGACCAGCGCCGCTTCGGTGAAGCGCGGCGGCGGCTGGGTGAAGTGCTGTTCGGCCAGGATGCGCTCGAGTGGCACGCGGTCGCCGGGCTTCATCGCGGGCAGCTTGCGGCCTTCATCGTCGTCCTCGGCACTCTTGTTGTCCTTGCCTTCCTCGTACACGGCCAGGAAGCCGGGCACGACCACGGTGGTGCCGCTGGCGCGGAACACGTGCTCGCTGCCGGCCGACAGGTCCACGCTCACGGTGTTGAGCGTGGCCGGGATCATCTGGCAGGCCACGGCCCGCTTCCAGATCAGCTCGTACAGCTTGCGCTCGTCGTCGGTGAGGAAGCGTGCCACCTGGGCAGGGGTGCGCAGCGCCGAGGTCGGACGCACGGCTTCGTGCGCTTCCTGGGCGTTCTTGGATTTGGTCTGGTAGGTGTTGGGCTGGTCCGGCAGCGAGGCGATGCCGAAGTCGCGCGCGATCACGTCGCGGATCTCGGCCAGCGCGTCCTGGGAGAGGTTCACCGAGTCGGTACGCATGTACGAGATCAGGCCGACCGTGCCTTCTTCCTCACCGATCGCCACGCCTTCATACAGCTTCTGCGCGACCTGCATGGTCTTGCGCGTGGTGAAGCCGAGCTTGCGCGAGGCCTCCTGCTGCAGCGTGGAGGTGGTGAACGGCGGGGCCGGGCGGCGCTTGCGCTCCTTGCTGACCACGTCGGTGACGTGCAGGGCGCCCTGGGCGGCCTGCTGGATGCGCATGCGCGCGGCCTCGGCGGTGTCGCCGTCGGTCACGGTGAACTGTTCGAACTTCTGGCCGTCCAGCTTGATCAGGCGCGCATTGAAGTGCTGCGAAGGATGCGCGCACAGCGCGTCGATGCTCCAGTACTCGCGGGCGATGAAGGCTTCGATCTCTTCTTCGCGCTCGACGATCATGCGCAGCGCCGGGCTCTGCACGCGGCCGGCGGACAGGCCGCGCTGCACCTTGCGCCACAGCACCGGGGAGAGGTTGAAGCCGACCAGATAGTCCAGCGCGCGGCGTGCCTGCTGCGCATCGACCAGGTCGCCGGCGATCTCGCGCGGGTGGCCCATCGCTTCCTTGATGGCGCGCGGGGTGATCTCGGTGAAGACCACGCGCTGCATCGGCTTGTCCTTGACCAAGCCGCGCTCGCGCAGGATTTCAGCGATGTGCCAGCTGATCGCTTCCCCCTCGCGATCCGGATCGGTCGCCAGGAAGATGTCGTCGGCGCCCTTGGCGGCCTTGACGATGGCATCGACGTGCTTTTCGTTCTTCTCGATGAGGTCGTAGCGCATCGCGAAGTTGTTGTCGGGGTCGACCGCACCTTCCTTGGGCACCAGGTCGCGCACATGCCCATACGAGGCCAGGACGGTGAAGTCCTTGCCGAGGTATTTGTTGATCGTCTTGGCCTTGGCGGGCGATTCGACGATGAGCAGGTGCTTGGGCATGGCGTCAGGATTCTATGGGCAGGGCCCCGGGGAGGGCCGCTAGGGTGGAGCAAATGGCCGCATTAGTGAAGCGGCGCGGGCGATATACATAAACCGAACGCCCGGGGGTGGGCCGGGCGTTCAGCTTTCTGCCTATTAGTGGAATCACGCCGGGCCGGCTCATGTCAAGCGGCCTGGTGTGAGGATTGCCCGGATCAGGACATCGATGCGATCACGCCGATCATGGCGATCATCACGCCGAACAGGGCCACCATGGCCAGCGCGGCGAGCACCAGGATCACGATGGTGACCGTGCCCAGGCCGCGCTGCTGCAGCTCGGGATGCTCGGTGAAGGCCCACTTGTCGACCACCAGGGTGTCGCACATCATGTCGTGCAGGGCCTGCTTGCGCTCGGTGAAGGCCGCCATGATGAAACCGATCATCAGGATCAGGCTGCTGACGATGGTCGCCAGGTAGCGGCAGAACGCGCGCAGGAAGCTGATCCGCTCGCCGTTGCCGCGCACGACCTTGATGCCGACGGCCATCTTGCCCAGCGTGGCGCCGCCGCGCGAGGCGTGGAAGCCGGCGTAGTAGCCGATGCTGATGACCATGCTGAGCAGCATCACCACCAGGGTCAGCGCGACCTGCACGCTTTCGTTGCCCGAGCCGGCACCCGTCAGGTTGATGATCATGCTCAGCGGCAGGGTGACCACGGTGAGCAGGATGTAATCGATGAAGTAGGCGGCGTAGCGTTTCCAGAACCCGGCATAGACCACGTCCTGGCCGTTGACCACCGCGGCGTTGGCGTAGCCGGTGGCCGCGGCCGGCGCGGTGTACGGCGAGTACGTGCCGCCGCCGGTGCCGGGCAGCGGGGCGGTGCCGTTGTCGATGGCGGTGTAATCCCCGCGCAGGTCGATGCCGCTGCCGAGGTCGCTGGCCGCAGAGGCCAGGTTCTGCAGCTGCAGCTCATCGACGGCCTCGGACAGGGGCGCCCACTGCGCGAACCCTTCCCGCCACACCAGCGTGGCCAGGGTGATGTCACCGCGCTGGAAGCGCTGGCGCATGTCGTCTGCGCTCAACGGACCCTGTCGGTCCTGGCCATCGGCGAAATACCACTCAGTCATTGCTTCAATCCCCTGTTGGGTGCATCCATGGACGTGTGTCCGTTATCAGCCGCGGCATTCCTGCGGCAGGTACTTGTCATCGGGCTCGCCGCTGCATTCCCAATGATCGGCGCCGTTGTAGTCCAACCACAGCAGCTTCCCATCCAGCGCGGCGTTGCCGGGCACGGTGAGCTGGGCTTCCACGCCGCAGTGGCCGTTGTTGAAACGGCCGATCCGCACGGTGCTGATGGCACCGTCGGCATAGCCTTCGGCCGGCTGGAAGCCCTCGTCATCGTTGACCGGGCAGCGGCCATGTGCGCTGTGGAACCCGGCCACCGCGAGCTTGACCGGGGCCAGCGTCACCAGTGCTTCACTGGTTTTGGCCCGCGCCACATAGTCCCGATAGGCGGGCAGCGCAAACGAGGCGAGGACCGCGCCGACGATCAGCACCAGCACCACGATCACGGCCGCAACGATGCCCACGATCGCGCACCCGCTCAATCCCTTGCGGGGTGGGGGAACGGCGGCGGGGTTGGCGGGGGACACGGGGGTGACGGGAACGCCGGGCGCGGCGGGCAGCGCCGGTGGCACGGCGGGGCCGGGAACCGGCTCTGCCACCACCTCGACGGCGGGGGCGATGTCCAGGCCGATCTCGGCCGCCACGGTTTCCAGCGGCTGCCACTGGACCATGCCGTCGCGCCAGACCAGCGTATCGCGCCCGATGCGGCTGGAACGGTAAAGCGCGATCAGCTCGTCAGCAGGCAGCGGACCGCGCTGCTGACTGTTTCCTTCTGCAAAGAACCACTGGTCCACCGGCCCGCTCCTGAATGCGCAAGGCGCTCAGTGTAAGGTCAGTGAAGCGGTTCCGGCTCGTCCACGAACATCTGGGTTTCCATCCAGGCGTAGGCAGCCTCTGCCCCGGGCTGGTTGAACAGCACCATCAGCACGACCCACTTGAGGTCGTCCAGGTCCAGCTCGTCCTGGTCCAGCGCCATCGCACGGTCCAGTACCAGCTCGCGCTGGCTGGCGTCGAGAATCCCGTGCTGCTCCAGGAACATCAGGAAACCGCGGCTTTCCACGTCCAGCTTGTCCAGCTCGGGGCCATGGAAGATCCGCACCGGGCCGTTGACACGGCCCAGCACGACGGCCGGGCGCTGCTCGGCGAGCGCGTCCAGCCAATCGAAGGCTTTGTTGATCTCGGTGGGGCTGAAGCCGGCCTGGATCAGGCCGTTCTGGAGGGAGTCGCGGTCGCGGATGAGGTCCGCGTCTTCGCTGAAATAGTGTTCGAACAGGTACAGCAGGACATCCAGAATGCTCTCTTTCATTGCCCCTCGGCCTGCGTCAACGACGCTGTGGAGGTGAAGAAACTAGGGTTTTCGACAGTAGCGACCATGGGCGGCCATTACCTTTCCATCCAGTTCCATGACCAGCAGCATGGCCGACAGCTGGGCCGCCGTCAATCCGCTGCGCTGGATCAGTGAATCCATACCCGTTGGGTCGTGATCCAGGGCTTTCCACAAGCACTGGTAGTCCGGGTCGGTGTAGGAAGGGGCGCGCTCGGGCGCCGGTCGTGCCTGTTCAGTGGGGGCGTCCAATCGGGTTCGCAAGGCCCCGGCCAGGGTCTGGGCCAGGGCGGTCAGGCCGGCGGTCACCTCCGCCGGCTCCTCGACCAGCGCCGCACCCTGCCGGATCAGCCGGTGGCAGCCGCGGGCCCGTGGGTTGCGGATCGAGCCGGGCAGGGCGAACACCTCGCGGCCCGCCTCGGCGGCGCAGCGGGCCGTGATCAGGGCCCCCGAGCGCTGGGCGGCCTCGATGACCAGGGTGCCCAGGCTGAGGCCGGCGATGATGCGGTTGCGTGCGGGGAAGTGCGCCTGGCTCGCCGGCATCCCGGGCGCGTATTCGCTGACCACCGCGCCGGTGGCGGCAATCCGTTCATGCAGGGCGGCATGCCGGGGCGGGTAGGTCTGGTCCAGACCGGTGGCCACCACGGCCACGGTCATGCCCCCGGCGACCTGCAGGGCGCCCTCATGGGCCTGGGCATCGACCCCGGTCGCCAGGCCGCTGATGATCGACCAGCCATCGCTGGCCAGCGCGGTGGCGAAGGCGTGCGCGTGCTCGCGGCCGCCGGGGGAAGGCGAGCGGCTGCCGACCACCGCCACCGCCGGATGCCACAGGCGCGTCGGGTCTCCGTCCACGAACAACGCCACGGGCGGTTCCTCGATCTGGGCCAGCAGCGCCGGGTAATCGGGATCGGTGAGGGCCAGCAGGTGGTGGTGTTCGTCTGCCAGCCAGGCCAGGCCGTGGGTCAGGTAGCCTTCGTCCGGCAAGGCCAAGCGGGTGCGTTGCGCGGGGCTGCATCCGGCGGCGCGCCAGGCGCCCGGACCGGCGCGCAGTGCCGCGGCCGCGTCCGGGAACTGGCGCAGCAGGCGCAGGCGGGGCGGCAGGGCGCCTCCGGCGAGGACGACGGTGAGCAGGGCGGTGGAGGAGGCAGGGCAGCAGATGGGCATCCGCTTACCCTGAGGCGCAGACGACGACGGCGCCCTAGGGCGCCGTCGGAGGGCAGGGTAGGATTCCGCCGCGCTTACTGCTTATCGGGATGCAGTGCCGAATAGCCGACGTGGACCGGCTTCACGCCTTCCATCACCAGCGCGTAGCTGACGTTCTCGAAGGTGCGGAACACCATCGCGTGGGCGGCATACTCGTCCGGCAGGGTGACCCGGCCGGCACCGCTGGTCAGCGAATCGTCCATCCGCGACGAGTTCGGGTAGTCCATCCGGTGGGCGACGTGACGGCCCTGGCGCCACAGCGAGAACACGGTGCCGTTGTCGACCCCGTTGGCGCTGCCGGCGGAGATCGCGATCACATCGCGCGGACCGCCCGAGGTGAAGGTGTCGGCCACCGCCAGGACGCGCACATCCAGATCGGCGGTCTGCGGGGCGGGCACGTGCGGCACGAACTGCAGATCGTACGGGCGGGCTTCGACCGGCACCAGGCGATCACCGGCGCGCACTTCGCGGCCGTCGACCTGGCCCTGCAGCACCAGCGAGGTCACCTCGACATCGCCGCTCTGCACGCGGCTCACCGTGCCGACGTTGATCTGGGCCAGTTCGTAGCCCAGCGTCTGGTGGCGCTTGCTGGGCACGATGAAGGCTTTCCAGACATTGCCGCTGCCGGGCGTGGTGTCGCCGCGGGCGTTCAGGTCTTCGGTCGGCTTGGGCAGGGCGTACTGCACGGTCGGGCGGACCACCGCGTAGCGCTGGCCGACCTGGGCGTTCTCCAGGCCCCGCACATAGGCGGTCTGCCCGGTGGTGGCACGCAGGCGGTTGTCTTCCAGGTTGACCACATACGGCAGCGACTTGACCTCGTCGACCACGCTCAGCTGCTTCAGGAAGGGCTCGACCTGCTCCAGCGGAACGCCGTTGATCGGGGCCTCCTGGCGCGGGCCGGGCTGGGCCACGACGCGGTCCAGATAGGCCAGGCTGAGCACGTCACCCGGGTAGATCAGGTGTGGATTCTTGACCTGCGGGTTGGCCTGCCAGATCTCCGGCCACAGCCAGGGCTTCTGCAGGAAGCGCGCCGAGATATCCCACAGCGTGTCCCCTTTGCGTACGACATAGGTATCCGGGTGCCCGCCATTCATTTCCACGGCGGTAGCATAGGTAGCAACGGTCAGCATCGCCACGGCGACGACCGTACGAGTTCGTTCAAACATAGATGTGGTGCCTGATTCCCCAACAGGTTCGCGCACTATAGTCCAGAAACCGGGGCGCGGGGCAAGCGTTGGCGATAGAATCGCCCTGTACGCCGCTTCGACCGGCGCCCCCTACCGGTATTTGCCATGGCCCTCCTGCCCATTCTCGAATTTCCCGATCCGCGCCTGCGTACCAAGGCTGCGTTGATCGATGCCGCCGACGTGACCACGCCGGCGTTCCAGACCCTGATCGACGACATGTTCCAGACCATGTACGACGCCCCGGGCATCGGCCTGGCCGCCAGCCAGGTGGACGTGCACAAGCGCTTCATGGTGATCGATGTCAGTGAGGAGAAGGACACCCCGATGGTGTTCATCAATCCTGAAATCGTCGCCAACGAAGGCGGGCAGGTCTACCAGGAAGGCTGCCTGTCGGTGCCGGGCATCTTTGCCGACGTCACCCGCGCCAACCAGATCACCGTGCGTTACCTGGACCGCCATGGCGTGGCCCAGGAACTGACCACCGACGGCGTGCTTGCCGTGTGCGTGCAGCACGAGATGGACCACCTGGACGGCAAGCTGTTCATTGATTACCTCTCCCCGCTCAAGCGCGAGATGGTGCGCAAGAAGCTGGCCAAGCAGCGCAAGCACGTTGCCTGAGGTGAGGGCAGAGACCGCCGCGCGGGCTGACCGCGCGACGGGTCCTGTTGCGCGGCGCCGGACACCGGCGCCGTTTTACTTTCTGTTAGTGGGGTCGCCATGAAGATTGTCTTTGCCGGTACGCCGGCGTTCGCCGTGTCCTCGCTGCGTGCCGCCGCCCGCCACCATGAAGTGGTCGCGGTGTACACGCAGCCCGATCGCCCGGCCGGCCGTGGCCGTGGCCTGGCACCGTCGCCGGTCAAGCTCGAAGCGATCGCGCGCGGCATCCCGGTGTTTCAGCCCGAAAGCCTGAAGACCCCCGAAGCGCAGCAGCAGCTGCGCGATCTGGCGCCGGACCTGATGGTCGTGGTGGCCTACGGGCTGATCCTGCCCAAGGCGGTGCTGACCATCCCGACCCACGGGTGCTGGAACGTGCACGCCTCGCTGCTGCCGCGCTGGCGCGGTGCCGCGCCGATCCAGCGTGCGATCCAGGCGGGCGACGCCGAGACCGGCGTGTGCCTGATGCAGATGGAGGCGGGACTGGATACCGGCCCGGTGCTGCTCAAGCAGCACATCGCGATAGGTGCCAACGATACCGGCGGCCAGTTGCACGACCGCCTGGCCGAGCTGGGCGCGCAGGTGCTCTCCGACGGCCTGGGCCTGCTGCGCGCGGGCATCAAGCCGATCGCCCAGCCGCAGCCCGAGGCGGGCGTGACCTACGCGCACAAGCTGGACAAGGCCGAGGCCCGTCTGGACTGGGCGCAGGATGCCCACGCGCTGGCCCGTACGGTACGTGCGTTCAACCCGTGGCCGATCGCCGAGGCGATGCTGGCCGGCGAGCGTGTGCGCATCCATGGTGCGATCGCGCTGGATGACAACCAGGGCAAGGCCCCGGGTACGTTGCTGGCGGCCTCGCGCGAGGGCATCGACATCGCCTGCGGCCAGGGTGCGCTGCGCCTGCGCGTGCTGCAGCGTGAGGGCGGCAAGGCGATCACCGCCGCCGATTACCTCAACGCCCGCCGCGACCTCGGCGTGGGTGCCTGAGATGACCAACGCGCGTTCCGGCAAGCCTGCAGGCCCCTACACCGCCCACACCGCCCCCGGCGTCCCCACGCGCGTGCTGGCCGCGCGCGTCCTGGCCCAGGTGATCGGCCGTGGCCGCTCGCTGAAGGCCGAACTGGCCACCGCCCTGCCAACCCTGGACGACAGCCGCGACCGCGCGCTGCTCGAGGCGCTGTGCTTTGCCGTGCTGCGCCGCCGTGCCGCCTACGATGCCGCGCTGGCGCAGTGGATGCCGCGCCCGCTGAGCGTGCGCGAGGACGAGCTGCGTGCGCTGCTGCTGGTCGGCTTCGCCCAGCTCGACGCGCTGGAGCTGCCCGCCCACGCCGCGCTCTCGGCCACGGTGGACGCCGCCCGCGCGATGGGCCGTGACCGTCAGGCCGGCATGGTCAATGCGCTGCTGCGCCGTGCCCAGCGCGAAGGCATTCCGCCGCTGCCGCCGCGCGATGCCTTCCCGCTGTGGATGGCCGAAAAGATCGAACAGGATTGGCCGGACGAGGCCGAGGCGGTGTTCAGCGCCAGCCTGCAGGCCGCGCCGCTGTGGCTGCGGGTCAACCGCCAGCACGGCAGCCGCGAGGCGATGCTGCAGCAGATGGAAGCCGCCGGCATCGCTGCCGAAGCCTCCAGCATCGTTGCCGATGCGATCCGCCTGCCGGTGCCGGTCGCGGTCACTGCGCTGCCCGGCTTCGCAGAGGGCGCGCTGTCGGTGCAGGATCTGTCTGCCCAGCAGGTGGCCGATGCGCTGGCGCCGCGCCCGGGCGCGCGCGTACTCGATGCCTGCGCCGCACCGGGCGGCAAGTCCGCGCACCTGCTCGAGCGCGATCCGACCCTGCACCTGCTGGCGTTGGACATCGATGCGCGCCGGCTCAAGCGCATCAGCGAAACGTTCGCACGCACCGGCGTGGGCCAGAACGCGAAGGTGCTGGCCGGTGACGCGACCGATCCGGCCAGCTGGTGGGATGGGCAGTTGTTCGACACCATCCTGCTCGACGCCCCGTGTTCGGCCACCGGCATCATCCGCCGGCAGCCGGACGTGCTGGTGCACCGCCGGCCGACCGACATCGACGCCCTGATCGCGCTGCAGGCACGCCTGCTGGATGCGTGCTGGACGATGCTCGCTCCCGGCGGAACCCTGCTGTATGCGACATGCTCGATCCTGCGCGATGAAAATCAGTTCCAGGTCGAAGCGTTCCTGCAGCGCACGCGTGGCGCGGGCTTCCTGCCGCTGGGTGAGGCGTATGGGCACGATTCCTGGGCCGGTCGCCAGCGCCTGCCGGGTGAGGACGGTGCTGACGGCTTCTTCTATGCGCGTCTGCTAAAGAAGGGTTGAACCGAACCCGGCTAGAATCCCGCCCCATGCTTAACCAACGCGCATCCCGAGAGTTCTGGCTGCTTGCCCTGATGGCCCTGCTCGTTCTGGGGGCCGGCCTGGGCATGCGCGATCCCTGGCCGTCCGACGAACCCCGCTTCGCGCTGGTCGCCAAGCAGATGGTGGACAGCGGCGACTGGCTGTTCCCGCACCGGGGCACCGAGCTGTATTCGGACAAGCCACCGATGCTGATGTGGTCGCAGGCTGCGCTGTATTCGCTGATCGGTGATTGGCGCGTGGCGTTCCTGCTGCCCTCGCTGCTGGCCGCGCTGGGTACTCTGGCCTGTGTCTACGACCTTGGCCGCCGGCTGTGGACGCGGCGGGTCGGGCTGTATGCCGCCTGGGCGCTGCTGTTCGCGCTGCACTTCACCTTCCAGTCCAAGAAGGCCCAGATCGACCCGCTGGTGGTGTTCTTCATCACCTTGGCCAACTACGGCCTGCTGCGCCATCTGCTCAGTGGCCCTGCGTGGCGCTGGTGGTGGCTGGGCTGGTTCGCCGCCGGGCTCGGGGTGATCACCAAGGGCGTGGGCGTGATTGCACTGCTGATGATCCTTCCGGCGGCGGTGGCCTCCGTACTCGGCTGGCCGCGGGTCAAGCTGCACTGCCGCGACTGGCGTTTCTGGCTAGGCCCGCTGGCGTTCGTGCTGGCGATCGCGCTGTGGCTGGTGCCGATGGTGGTGACCGCGCTGGGCAGTGGCTCGGCCGAGTACCGGGCCTACCTGGACGACATCCTGTTCCGGCAGACCGCCAAGCGCTATGCCCAGTCCTGGGATCACCACCAGCCGTGGTGGTACTTCCTGGGCACGATGCCCTCGATGTGGATCCCCGGCTTCCTGGCGATTCCGTGGGCGATCCCGGCCTGGCGCCGGCGCCTGCAGCGGCGCGATGCGCGCTACCTGCTGCCGCTGGTGTGGTGGCTGTTGATCGTGCTGTTCTTCTCGATCCCCAACGGCAAGCGCGACGTCTACATCCTGCCGGCGCTGCCGATGTTCTGCCTGGCGCTGGCACCGCTGCTGCCGGGGCTGCTGCGCAAGCGTGCGTTCCAGTGGCTGCTGGGCGGCTTCGTGGCCCTGCTGGCGGCCGGCCTGCTCGGCATCGGCATGTCCATGCTGGTCGGGCAGCCGGGCTTCGAACGCAAACTGATCCTCGACCGTGGCATCGATACCGCGGTGACCTCCGGCCTGGGCTGGGTCGCGGTCGCACTCGGCTGCTGGGCCGTGCTCACCCTGTGCATCGCCGGCGTGCGCCGCTTCCACCTGGCCGTGGTGGCGACGCTGACCATGGCCTGGGTCGCATTCGGGCTGATCGGCTACCCGCTGTTCAACGACTCCAGTTCCGCCCGCGGCCTGATGCAGCAGGTCGGCCAGCGCATCGGTCCAGACGCCGAACTGGGCCTGGTCGCCTGGAAAGAGCAGAATCTGCTGATGGCCGACCGGGACGCCGCTACCTTCGGTTTCAACCGACGCTGGGACCGGCAGCTGGGCGATGGCGTCGCCTGGCAGGCGGCACGTCCGCAGCAGCGTTGGTTGCTGGTGCAGGAGGACGCACTGCTGGCCTGTGTGGACCGCACCAGCGCCGAGCTGGCCGGGGTCGCCAACCGCCGGCGTTGGTGGTTGGTAAGGCCCGGTGACATCCATGGCCCCTGCGTGGCCAGCGCCGAAGAGCAGGAGCGCGAACGCGCGCTGCACCGGATCGATGGCGATGAGTGAGGTCTGCACTGCTGGCGGCCTGCCCGGGCCGGAACCGCAGGACCGTGGGCGCCGGTCGCGTCCAGTGCAGTCACGGGCCTGCGTGCCTGCGTGTGGCGATCGAGGTTGGCAATGACGTTTTCCCGTGGATCCGAGCCGGCCACGCCTGTTTCCCTGCCGCCGCTGCAGGGGCGTGCCGGCGTGGCGCACTGGATCGCCACCGTGGGCCTGTTCTGCATGCCCGCCCTGGTGCTGACCCTGCCGCAGAATCTGCTGCCCTACGGCATCCTTCTGCTGCTGAGCACGCTGCTGGCGCCGGACTATCTGTGGCGCGCACGTGGCCTGGCCGGGCGGCCGGTGAAAGTGCTGGCCTGGCTGGTGGTGGCCGCAATCGCCTTCGCGCTGCTCTCGATCCATCTGTTCGAGCAGGGGCTGCGCGATATCGACAACCGGTCGCGGTTCGTCGTGATCCCGTGGATCGCCTTGTGGGTGTGTGCCTTGCGGCCGGATATCCGCTGGCTGTGGGCAGGCGCCCTGGCCGGCCTGCTCGGCACGATGGTGCTGTCGATCCTGCAGGTGGCCGGGGGCGCGCCGCGTGCCGACCTGAGCACCAATGCGATCGTGCTGGCCGACATCGTGCTGGTGCTGATGGTGTTGCTGGTCTTCTGCCGGCCACACCAGCGCTGGACCTGGGTGATCGTGGGCATGGTCGCCGGCTGCGTGACCATCGTGCTCAGCGGCAGCCGCGGGGTCTGGCTGGCGCTGCTGGCGCTGCTGGTGGTGATGGCGATGAGCCTGCGCTGGCGCACCGGGCGTGCGCGCCTGGGCGTGCTGCTGGCACTGGTGGCGATCGCCGGCACCTTGACCCTGACCATCCCGAGCCTGCGCGAGCAGGTCCGCCTGACCGAGCTCAAGCACGACGTGGTGCGGATGGAGCGCGGCGACAGCGACTCGTCCGCCGGAGCGCGCGTGGAGCGGCTGCAGGTGGCCTATGAAACCTTCCTCGACCATCCCCTGACGGGGGTGGGCATCGGCCATTTCGACAGCGCCATGCAGCGCCTGCCGGTGTGCCGGGATGATCCGAGTGAGCAGCGCTGCCACCTGGGCCATGCGCACAACGATCTGGCCGAATGGGCCGCGACCCAGGGCGCCCCGGGCCTGCTGTTGCTGCTGGCGATCTATGGCGTGCCGCTGTGGGTGTTCACCGGTCTGCACCGGCGCAGCGGCGAGCAGACCTTCCGTGGCCCGGCCGCCGCCGGGATCATGGTGGTGGTGACCTATGTGCTGTGCGGGATCACCCAGTCGATGTTCGCGCACCAGATCACGGCCAGCTTCTACGTCACCATCGTCGGCCTGCTGGCCGGGTTGTCGATCGTCCAGGGCAATACCCGGCGCCTGGCGTTGGCGCGGGCCCAGGCCCAGGCTCAGGCGTCGGGCTGATTCCGCGGCGGGTCGGTGACCGGCTGCCCGTTCTGCAGCATCCACAGCATGATGGTCTTCTGGCGCACGTAGTTGGCGCGCACATAGGCGTAGACCAGCCCGTGCCAGCCATCGCGGAAGCCGCCGCGCAGCAGCAGCCCGCGCCAGAACCGCCACGCCGGCGCCAGGATCAGCTTGGGCAGGGTGGCGCGCTTGCCCCGCGCGAACTCGTGCTCGGCCATCATCCGCGCGTAGCGCTGGGTCTTGAGCAGCTGCTGTTCCAGCGAGCGGTAGGGGTAATGGATCAGATCACCACGCAGGGTGCCCACCGCGCCATCCACGCTGGCCGCCTCATGGATCTCGCGCTTGCCGCGCCAGCCGCCATGGCGGCGGTCGAACAGGCGCAGGACCCGGTCCGGGTAGGCATTGCCATGCTTCAGGAACTTGCCGAAATACGCGGACAACCGCGCGAAACGGTAGCCGTGGTGGCCGGCGAAGGCGGCAGCCTGCGCGGTCAGGATCGCCTCGCGCAGGGCGTCGCTGATGCGCTCGTCGGCATCCAGGCACAGCACCCAGTCGTGGGTGGCCTGCTCGACGCAGAACGCCTTCTGGCTGCGGAACCCATCGAACCGGCGCTGCAGCGCCCGCGCCCCGGCCGCCGTCGCGATCGCCACCGTGGCGTCGGTCGATTGCGAGTCCACCACGACGATCTCGTCGCAGAAGGCCAATGAGGCCAGACAGTCGCCGATGCGGTCGGCTTCATTGAACGCGATAATGCAGGCCGAAATGCGAGGCCGTTCAGTGGGAGCGGTCGAGGAGGACATGATGGCCGAGTACCTGCTGTTTGCGACGGAGCGTTATGCGCTGCCCATTCTCGCCCCTCTGGCGCAGGCGTTGCACGCATCCGGTCAATCGGTGTCGGCCTGGTTCGCCGATGGCGCCGCCGGCGCATCGCTGCCCGGCGTGCCCAACGTCGGCCTGAAAGAGGCGCTGGCGCTGCGCCCACGTGCGGTGTTCAGTGCCGCCAACTGGGTGCCGCCGTTCATCGCCGGGGCCAAGGTGCAGGTGTTCCACGGTTTCAACGTGCAGAAGCGCGACAGCGCCCGTGGCCACTTCCGGGTGCGGGGACTGTTCGATCTGTACTGCACCCAGGGCCCGGCCACGACCGCCCCGTTCCGCGAGCTGGCCGCGCGCGAGGGCCACTTCGCCGTGGCCGAGACCGGCTGGCCCAAGCTGGACCCGCTGTTCCGCGATGACGGCGGCCTGAGCGCGGGATTGCGCGTGCCGGCCCAGGGCCGCCCGGTGATCCTGTTCGGTTCGACCTTCACCGAGCGCTTGAGCGCGGCGCCACACCTGTACGACCAGATCGCGGCCGACATCGCCCGCGGCGATCACTACTGGCTGCTGACCCTGCACCCCAAGTGCGCGCCGGAGCTGTTCGATCGCTACCGCGCGCTGGCTGGCCCGCATGCGCGCTTCATCGAGCCCGAACAGGTGATGGCCGCGCAGCGCGCCGCCGATGTGCTGGTCTCGGACACCTCCTCGATCGTGTCCGAGTTCATCGTGCAGCACAAACCCGTGGTCACCTTCCGCAACCGGGTGCCGCAGCCACACATGATCGATTTCGACGACGCCACGCAGCTGCCCGCGATGCTGGCCCAGGCGTTGGATCCGGCGCCGGCGTTGATGGCCGAGATCCGGCGCTACGCCGATACCATCCACCCGTTCCGCGATGGCTATTCCTCCGAGCGGGTGATCGCCGCGACCGAGGATTTCCTGTCCGGCGAACTCGGCACGCTCAAGCGCAAACCGTTCGGTGCGTGGACGCGCGGCCTGCAGATCCGCAGGGATCTCGGGTATTGGGGACCGGCCAAGCGCTGAAGCATCCTTGGCGATGCCGGTCGGGTTAGGGCGAGCCGGCGAGCAGCCGACAGCACCGGGATGCACCCCCTGCGTGGACGGTGTTCATCCGGTCGGTCCACGCCGTGCGTGGAGGCTCGTCTACCAGCGCAGGCGGCGCTTGGCCAACGCCCGGCCCAGCTGCTCGTACACCGCGCGTGCTTCGGCCTCCGGCAGGTACTGCAGCACCAGCGGCGTGCCCATGCCCGCGCCGGCGGTATCCAGCCACACGCTGGCCGTGCCCAGCCGGCGGTCCAGCGGCGAGCGGGTCAGACGCAGCGCCTGCAGCTTGTCCAGCTCTGCAAAGCGCCACCAGCGCTGCCACCAGCCGCCACGCACGGCCACGTAGTCGTCATCCAGGTGATAGCCGATGCGGTCCATCTGCCGGTGCGCGCGGAATGCCGACCACGGCAACCACAGCAGCAACAGCGCGCCCCACGGACCGCCGTACCAGATCGCGCCCGCGCTCAGCAGCGGAACCACGCACAGCGCGCCCAGGCACAGCCGCCACCAGCCGCGCCTCTGAACCGGCTGCCAGCGCGCCGGCGGCCACTGCAGGTGTGGCAGCAGATGCTGGACCAGCCCATCGCACACGGCCGGCGTCGCCAGCGGCGCGAGTTCGCGCAGGTCACGCCGCTCGCCTTCGCCGGGGTTGCCGGCCGCGATATCGATGCGCAGTTGCCGGCGCTGGAACCAGCGCTGCAGGGCCGTCTCGCGCAGCGTCCAGGCCTGGATCCGGCGCCGCGCCACGCTGGTGCGCATGCGCGTCAACAGTCCGCTGGCCACGGTCAGCCGACGCTCGTGCTCACTGAGCCGGAAACCGTAATAGCGCAGCAGCGCGAGCACCACCGAGAGCACCCGCAGCAGCACCCAGAAACCGGCCACGGCCAGCACTGCGGCAATCGCCCAGAGCCACATGCCAGGGTGCAGGTGGCTGGCATAGCCGAAGGCCTGGCGCCCGCCTGCTTCGATCACATCGGACACGCTGCCACGCGGGAACAATTGCAGCATCGCACCCAGCACCGCCACCACCACGACCCAGCCGCGGTTGGACAACAGCCCGATGCTGATGACCTCGCCGGGGCCCAGCGCCAGCAGCACGTCCTCGGCAGGCTCGGCAAGCGCCGCCTCGCCCCCGGCCGCGGCCGGCGCTGCCTGGCCACGCTGGCGGACCAGCCGCTCCAGTGCGAGCGCCTGGTCCAGCTTGAGCACCCGCATTTCTGCCTCGGGTCGGTTGCCGCCGGCCGATTCCAGCTTCAGCTCGGCCACCCCGAACAGGCGGTGCAACGGGTTCTGGTGCACCACCACGTTGTGGATGCGGGCGAAGGGAATCTCGCGGCGATTGCGCGCGAACACGCCGCTGCGCACCGTGATTGCCGTCGCCCCGATCCGGTAGCGGTAAGTGAGGTACTGCAGCACCGAGTACGCCACCAGCACCACCACGGCGATCACCGGGCCGATCGACAACCAGAACTCATCGCGGTCGCCGCGCTGGCCGAACACCACCAGCGCGATCAACGGCACCAGGCCCTGGCGCAGCTGCATCAGCAGTACGAACAGCCACGACCAGGGATGCAGCCGCTGCTCCGGCGCGGCATCAAGCGGCGGCGGAATACTCACAGGGCGTCGTCGTCCTGGTCCAGCTGGTGCGCCAGGGTATCGCGCAGGCGCTCGGCATCGGCGCTGTCCAGGCCACTGAGTGTGACCGCGCTGAAGCGGCTGCCGGCGGTATGCACGACCAGCGTGCTCAACCCGGCGCTGCGTTCGATCGGGCCACGCCGCAGATCCAGGTGCTGCACGCGCGAAGTCGGTACGCGGGTTTCGTTCTGCCAGAGCAGGTCACGGCGCAGCCCGAGCCCTTGGGCATCAAGCCGCCAATAGGTGCGGCGCTGGCGGCGGAAGGCGAGCGCGGCACCGATCAGTGCGCCCAGCAGCACCACGCCGGCCGCGCCCCACCAGCGCCCCGGCAGATCGAACACCACCCACAGCGCACCGAACGCACCGCCGATCAGCAGCGCGCCGGCGATCGCGCCACCGAAGGCGGCCAGCGAGGCCGAACGCAGCGGCAGCGGTTGCCAGTCCGGCGCGGCGGGCGACGGCGGCAGGGGCGGCGGCACGGGAGTGTCGAGGAGATCGGACAAGGCAGGGCGCTCGGCTGGAAACGGGCCGGGCGCATGCGTGCAGGTGCAACCGCCCGTGGCGCAGACGGTAGCAGGTTGCCGTGGGCTATTGCGCGGCCTGGATCAGCGCATCCACATCGAGCAGGTGGCCGGCGCGTTCGGCCTTGGTGCGCAGGTACTGTTCGTTCTCGGCGGTGATGTCGCCGGTGACCGGCACGCAATCGACCACGTCGATGCCGGCATTGCGCAGGCGCTGGGCCTTGGTGGGGTTGTTGCTGAGCAATTGCACGCGGGTCACGCCCAGGCCCTGCAGCATCGCCACGGCACTGCCGTACCGGCGCTCGTCGGCACCAAAACCAAGCTGCGCATCGGCGTCGATCGTATCCAGCCCATCGTGCTGGTAACCGTAGGCGCGCATCTTCGCGGCGATGCCGGTGCCACGGCCTTCCTGGTCCAGGTACAGCAGTACGCCGCCACCAAGCTCCTTGAGCTTGCGCAGGCCACGCCGCAGCTGGTCGCCACAGTCGCACTTGAGCGAGCCGAACAGATCGCCGGTCAGGCAGGAGGAGTGCACGCGCACCGGCACCACGGCGGACAGGTCCGGCGTGCCGACGATGATCGCGACCTGGTCGCGCTGGGCCACGCCACCGCGGAACACCGCGAATTCGGTCATGCCGACCTCGCGCAGCGGGACCGGCGAGCGGGCCACCAGCTCATAGGCGTGCGCGGCCTGCTCGGCGCCTTGGCTCAGGTCGCACAGCGAGACCTGGGCGCAGCCGTCGAAGCGGCGGTCATCGGAGTTCAACAGCACCCCGACCATCGCCGGCAGCAGCAGGCCTAGGCGGGCAATCTCCACCGCGCCATCGTCCAGCGCTTCACCGCCGGTCCAGCCGGGCGGCATTGCGCCGGGATCGCGCAGGTAGCTGAGCGAGGGCAGTGCATCGAAGTCGATGCCGGCCAGCGGCACGCGCGCGCCACGTTCGGCACTGACGCCGAGCACGCGTGCGCGGGTGGAGGTGAGGAACAGGTAGTGGCGATCTTCCGCGGCGGCGGCGAAGGCGGTGAAGCTGGTGCGGGTGCTGCTGTCCAGCGCGATGAAGGCCAGGCGCAGGCCGTGGCCATCGTCGATCACCACCGGGCGACCGGCGCGCAGTTCGGCCACCGCGCGCTCGCAGCGGATCGCGGCCGGGTCGCCGAACAGGGAAGAAGCAGAAGACATGGCAGGGGCCGTGGGGGACATCGTGGTTTCCACAGTGGGGACGGAAAGCGCCGATTCAATCGCGCCAAGGGCGCGACGCTGCGTCGCAGTCAGTGCGGATGGTCCTCGGTGGCGTAGGGATCGTCCTCGCCGCTCTGCGGTGGACGCAGCGTATAGCGCTTGTAGGTCCACTGATACTGCGCCGGATCGCGCCGGGCGATGCGTTCGATCCCGGCATTGAGGGCGCTGGCGGCGGTACGCGGGTCGGGATCGGCCACGGCCGGCGGAGCGGCCTCGATGTGCAGCGCGAAGTCCATGTCCGGGCCGATCCGCTCGCACCAGCCGTACAGCACGGTCGCGCCGGTGCGCTCGGCCAGCCGGTTGACCAGGGTCATCGTCAGCGCCTCCACCCCGAAGAACGGCGCGAACACCCCGTCGCCGGCCTTGGGCTGCTGGTCGGGCAGGATGCCGGTGGCGCCGCCGTCCTTGAGCACCTTGAACAGCTGGCGCACGGCCGGGCCCTCGGCCCGGACCTGCTGGACGTTGTCGCCGCCACGGACCAGCTGCAGGAAGGCATCGCCCACCGCTTCATCCGGGGCCTTGTAGACGATCGCGATCGGGCCGCGCGAGGCCAGCCACTGGTTGAGCAGCTCCCAGTTGCCGTAGTGCGGGGCGGCCACGATCACGCCGTTGCCGGCAGCCAGGGCGGCGTCGTACAGCGCCTCACCGTGGCGCTCGGTGAGCCGGGCCAGGTTGCGCTCGCGCGGCTGGGTCCACAGGCGAAGGGTTTCGATCGCCTGCAGCGCGGTGGAGCGCAGCACGTTCCTGTGCAGCGCCGCGCGTTCGGTATCGCTGAGTTCGGGGTAGGCCAGCTCAAGGTTGCGGCGGGTGACGCGGCTCTCACGGGCGTTGAGACGGATCCACAGCCAGGCCAGCAGCGTCGCGACGGCACGCAGCCAGGACCAGGGCAGGCGGGTGAACAGGGCAGCGGCGCGGTACGCCAGGCGGGCAGTGGTGTGCGGTTTCATCGCTGCGAAGTCTAGCCGCTGGCGGCCAGCCTGTCGGCGCGCGGGCGCGTTAAGGTAGGCCGCCTTCAGTTGCGGAGCCCTGCCGATGCTTGTCCTGATCCAGCGCGTGAGCCAAGCCAGCGTCCATGTCGAGCAGGCCGTCGTGGGCCAGATCGGGCCCGGCCTGCTGGCCCTGGTGGGCATGGAGCCGGGCGACACCGAGGCCCAGATCACCCGGATGGCCGATCGCCTGCTTGGTTACCGTGTCTTTGGCGATGAGACCGGAAAAATGAACCGGTCGCTGCGCGACACCGGCGGCGGATTGCTGCTGGTCAGCCAATTCACCCTGGCGGCCGATACATCCAGCGGGATGCGGCCGGGCTTCAGTACCGCCGCGCCGCCGGCGGAGGCTGAACGCGGATTCAATCGACTGGTCGATATCTGCAGACAAAAACATGCCCCGGGGGTGGAAACCGGCCAGTTTGGTGCCCATATGGTTGTCAGCCTGGTCAACGATGGTCCCGTGACCTTCCTGCTCAGACCCTAGCCCCCGGGACCACCGCCCGGGAACGCGGGGCGCCGGGCTGGTATAATGCTAGGTTCTATTCCCTCTCCCAGCCGGTGGCGCGAGCACTACATGGCCAACGAACGTCCTGCCCAGCAAAACGACATCAAGCTTCTGATCAGCAAGGGCCTGGAACAGGGCTACCTGACCTACGCCGAAGTCAATGACCATCTGCCCGACGACATCGTCGACCCGGAGCAGATCGAAGATATCATCGGCATGATCAACGGCATGGGCATTGATGTCCATGAAGTTGCTCCCGATGCAGAAACCCTGTTGCTCAACGATGGCAACACCGGCAACCGCGAAGTCGATGACACCGCGGCCGAAGAAGCCGCCGCCGCGCTGAGCGCGCTCGACACCGAAGGTGGCCGCACCACCGACCCGGTGCGCATGTACATGCGCGAAATGGGTACCGTCGAGCTGCTGACCCGCGAAGGCGAAATCGCCATCGCCAAGCGCATCGAAGAAGGCCTGGGCCAGGTCCAGGCCGCACTCGGTACCTTCCCGGTATCGGTGGAATCGCTGCTGGCCGACTACGACGCGCACAAGGAAGGCAAGAAGCGCCTGGCCGAAGTGATCGTCGGCTTCAACGACCTGGTCGAAGAAGTCCCGGCCCCGGCCGTGGCCGAAGACACCAGCGATGAGGCTGACGAAGACGCCGATGAAGACGACGACGGCGACGACGTCGAGGAAGAGGCCGGCCCGACCGGTCCGGATCCGGAAGAAGTCGCACGCCGCATGCAGGCCCTGAGCGATGCGTACACCGCGTTCAAGAAGGCCGCGGCCAAGGGTGACCGCAAGCCGCTGGCCAAGCTGCGCGACGACATGGCCGCCGTGTTCGTGACCCTGAAGCTGCCGTTGCCGCTGACCGATGTGCTGGTCAAGCAGCTGCGCGACGTCATGGCCTCGATCAAGTCCCACGAACGCCGCGTGCTGAACCTGGCGACCGTGACCGCGCGCATGCCGCGCAAGGACTTCATCCGCTCGTGGGAAGGCAACCAGACCAACCTGGAGTGGGTGGAAGACGCACTGAAGCGCAAGCAGAAGTGGTCCTCGGCCCTGCGTGACGTGAAGGACCAGATCATTGCCGAGCAGCAGGCGACGATCGACATCGAGAAGACCACCTGGCTGGAACTGGACGAGCTGAAGGAAATCAGCCGCGCCATGGCCTACGGTGAAGCGCGTGCACGCAAGGCCAAGAAGGAAATGGTCGAAGCGAACCTGCGCCTGGTCATCTCGATCGCCAAGAAGTACACCAACCGCGGCCTGCAGTTCCTCGACCTCATCCAGGAAGGCAACATCGGCCTGATGAAGGCCGTGGACAAGTTCGAATACCGCCGTGGTTACAAGTTCTCCACGTATGCGACCTGGTGGATCCGCCAGGCCATCACCCGTTCGATCGCCGATCAGGCGCGCACCATCCGTATCCCGGTGCACATGATCGAAACGATCAACAAGTTGAACCGCATTTCCCGTCAGATGCTCCAGCAGTATGGCCGCGAGGCTACGCCGGAGGAGCTGGCCAAGGAAATGGACATGCCGGAAGACAAGATCCGCAAGGTGATGAAGATCGCCAAGGAGCCGATCTCGATGGAAACCCCGATCGGCGACGACGAGGATTCCCATCTGGGCGACTTCATCGAGGACACCAACGTGGAGTCCCCGATCGAGAACACCACCAACATCAACTTGTCTGAAACCGTGCGTGACGTGCTGGCCGGCCTCACCCCGAGGGAAGCCAAGGTGCTGCGCATGCGCTTCGGCATCGACATGAACACCGACCACACCCTCGAGGAAGTGGGCAAGCAGTTCGACGTCACCCGCGAGCGTATCCGCCAGATCGAAGCGAAGGCGCTGCGCAAGCTGCGTCATCCGAGCCGGTCCGAGCAGCTGCGCAGTTTCCTGGATATCGATTGATCGATACCGGCGCATCGCGTTGAAACCCGACAGACCCCGCGCAAGCGGGGTTTGTTTTTTGGGGCGGGTGGCGGCGCGTGGTGTACTCGAGCCTAGCGGCGGCGCAGCGGATGGAGGGGTGTTCGAAGGGGTCGGGATCGCCAGGCTGATTTGGTGATTTCGTTGCGTGTTTCGTAACTTAATTACGGATTTTTTTATCGGTGTCTCCGGGGTGATGTTATTTCAATCAATGGCTTATATGTTTAATTGGGTTGCGGTTCGCCGAGGATTGGCGTATAGATTCGTAACTTAACTCGTCCCGAAACTCAGGCCATGGCCCGTCCCCGTACCGTCCAGCTCCAGACGCTGTTCGACAACCTGCCTGCTGGCGAGGTCGTCTCAGCTGCCGATCTCGTCGATCGCCTGGGGGTTACCCGGACAACCTTGAGTCGTCTTGTCGCCGAGGCCGGGGACCGCGTGGTGCGACTTGGCCGCACCCGCGCCACGGCCTATGCCGTCCGCCAGCAGACCGCCGCGGGCAGCGAGTGGCCGCTGTTCCGGCTGGGGCCGGACGCCACCCTTGAAGAACTGGGCACGGTCGTGGCACTCACGGGCGAGTCCTTCCACGTGTCGACCACCGCCGCACGCCCCAATCTGACCCGTTCGCCAGACGAGACCGTCGACGGCCACTTCCCGGGGCTGCCGTGGTATCTGGATGACCTGCGCCCACAGGGCTTCCTCGGGCGCATGTTCGCGCATCGTCGCGGGCGTGACCTGGGCATCCCCGACGACCTCAATCGCTGGCAATTGGGTGACACCCTGCAGGCGCTGGTACGTGCAGGCGGCACCGGGATCGGTGACCTCCTGCTCGGCGGCGATGCCGTGCAGATGGCGTTGCGCGCGCTCGATGCGCCTGGCGATCACGTCCTGGCCGGGCAGCGCGCACGTCGTTATCCCGAGCGCGCCGCAGCGGCCCTGGAAGGCGAAGACGTCGGATCGTCGCCCGGTGGCGAGCAACCGAAGTTCACCGCCACGGTGGAGCATGAGGGAGGGCGCTATGCGGCGCTGGTGAAGTTCGCGCAGCCCACCGCAGGCGAGGCCGCCGAACGCTGGGCGGACCTGCTGGTCTGCGAGCACCTGGCCCTGCAGTGCCTGCGCGACGCGGGCGTGCCCGCAGCGGCGTCCGAGATCCTCCAGACCGACACGCATACGTTCCTGGAGGTGCAGCGCTTCGACCGCACCGTCGACGTGCTCGGCCGGCGTGGCTTCGTCTCGCTGCTGGCGCTGTCCTCGGCCTTCGTCGGTGACGTGACCGTGGACTGGGGAACGGCTGCCGACGCGCTGCTGACGCAGCGCTGGGTCGATCGCGACGCGCAGGCCGCGATGGGAAGGTTGCACGCGTTCGGCCGGCTGATCGGCAACAGCGACATGCATCAGGGCAATCTGGGTTTCCACCTGGTCGATCGCGGCCCGCTGCCGTTGGCGCCCGCGTATGACATGTTGCCGATGTCACTGGCACCCTCGCGCACAGGCGTGCTGCGTGCGGCTACGCCGCTCGCCTCCATCGCGCCGGAGCGCAGCGGCCAGCTCGCGCACCTGCACTGGGCAGCGCCGCTGGCGGTGGACTACTGGCAGCGCGTGGCGGGTTCGGCGCTGCTGCGCTCGGGCGGGCTGCGTGAGCTGGCGGCGGAGAATGCGCGTCGGGTGCAGGCGATGGGGCAGCGTTTTGGCTGATGTGAGGGTTGCAGTGGAAAGCGCCTACAGGCCTCCACTACACTGTGCGGCCGCAAGGGCCTATAGCTCAACGGTTAGAGCAGAGGACTCATAATCCTTTGGTTCCAGGTTCGAATCCTGGTGGGCCCACCACATTGACGTCTACTGGCGTCCTGAGAAGTCCGACAGCCTTTGGAAGTGGCTAGGACAGCAGGGGTTGACCGTCCATCGGCGTCCTAGGGTGTCCCCTTGCATCCAAGAAAAAAGTGAGTCAGGCTGTGAGTCGTGGACGGGAAGCTGTCCGTCAGACTCACAAACGGGTGACTCACATGCTGACCGACACCAAGTTGCGCTCGCTAAAGCCCAAGTCCGCGGTGTACCGCGTGGCCGACGCTAACGGCTTGTGCATTGAGGTGCGTCCGACCGGCACCAAGGTGTGGCGATATCGCTATCGCTACCTTGGTAAGGCCAGCATCATTACCATCGACGAATATCCTGCTACGTCACTCCAGGCGGCACGCGTGGAGCGGGATAGGCTGCGGGCTCTGCTCCGTGGCGGGGCCAACCCCTCACAAGTTGCCAGGGCCGAGCGCGCCGCGCATGGTGAGCGGGCTGCCACCACCTTTTCCGGAGTAGCACTGGAGCTGCTGGCGAAACGTGCAAAGGAAGGTCTTACGCCCGGCTCAGTGGTTCGCGAGCGTCGCTTGATCCAAAAGGATCTGGCGCCTCTGGCTGACATGCCTCTGACCGAGATCACCGCCCCCATACTGCTTGCCGCACTTCGCAAGCTAGAGCAGCGCGGAGTGATCGAAACTGCACATCGCGCTCGATCTCATGCTGGCCGAGTTTTCCGATACGCCGTGGCCACGGGCAGGGCAGAGCGCAACCCGGCTCAGGACTTGGCTGGTGCCCTCGAGCAACCAAAGACGAAGCACTTTGCGAGCATGACTGAGCCCTCGGAGATCGGCGCACTTCTGCGCGCGCTGTGGGGCTACCAAGGCTCGCTTGTTACGCAGGCAGCGCTCAAGCTCGCACCAATGCTGTTCGTGCGTCCCGGCGAGCTGCGCCATGCCAAATGGGCCGATATTGACCTCGATGCTGGCGAATGGCGGTATGTGACCAGCAAGACGAACACGCCTCACATCGTCCCGCTATCCGCGCAGGCCATCGAAGTGTTGCAGGACCTGTACCCGTACACCAAACGAAGCGAGTTCGTATTCCCGGGCGTGCGAAGTGTCCTCAAGCCGATGAGCGAGAACACGCTCAATGCTGCACTTAGGAACTTGGGCTTCGACGGTTCGATGATGGTTGGTCACGGCTTCCGGGCGATGGCCCGAACCGTGCTGGACGAAGTGCTGGGCTTCCGGCCGGACTACATCGAGCACCAACTTGCCCACGCGGTTAAGGATCCACTTGGGCGCGCCTACAACCGCGCTACGCATCTGCCAGAACGCAGGAAGATGATGCAGGCCTGGTCGGACTATCTGGACCGTCTGCGCGAAGAGCAGCCCAAAGTTGTCGAGTTCCGCGCTAAGCGCGCATAACCCTTTCACTGCTGACAGGAGGATTCGAAGAGGTCTACCGGCTTCATAAACAAAGCGGCCGAGATAGGGGTTGGCGCCCCTAGCCCGGCCTACCACAACCGACTATTGGAGAGTCGATCATGGATTGCAGCATTATAGATGTTGCGCCTGAACGGGCGCGTTCGGCCGCGAAGCGGCACATTTCATCAGCCCGAGGGGCGCACCGTACTACCCGCGGCTTCGCCGTCCGCCGCTGGCTCACCGCCCGCGACGATCTCAATACCTACCGCCTCTGTGGCGTGTTTTTCCTGATCGGCACGATTTTGGGTGTCTCCGATATGACCGTCATTGAACTTGTCATGGAGGTGACTTGTGCCCGTATCTGACCTTACCGAAGAAACCCCGTACGGCGCGATCCCGGTCCAGGATGACGCTCCGACCTACAAGATCTGTGCAGGCATCGACACGATGCACGCGCTGGGTGACGCAAGCCTCTACGTGAGCTTTGTCCGATCGTTCTTCCGAACCTGTATGGACAATTGCACCTCCCCGACATTTGATGAAATTGCCGTACTGGATCATCTTCTGGAAGAGGCTCAAGCACTGCGGCGCGCATCGAGGGTGGACTGATGGCCGCGCTCGCTAGCCAAGAGAGAATCACCGAGCTGAGGCAAGTCCTAAACGAAGCAGCGCAAGCCATCTGGGATATCCAGGGCATCACTCAGCTACTACTCAGCTCAGGGGAAATGGATGCGTCCAGCTTTTCCCCTGAGGTCCGAGCCGTCGTCAGCATGGTCCACGAGAGGGCTGCCCATATGGGTAAGGGCATTGAGGAGGTCCTATGAGCCGGGCCAAGCCTCCAAGGCATAAGCGCCCGGTGCGCTTCAATAGGACAAGGGCTAACCCCATCCAGCGTGTGCCCTTCTACAGGCAAAGTCATGCCCGGCACGGGGACTATTGGCGGATGCCCTCGGCACAGGGCTACCTGATGGGGCGGGAGATCGGCAGAGTGAGCGCGGTTGCGTTCCTTCAAGCACTTGATGAGGCTGCCCAAGATGCTCGCTACGTTGGCAGTGCTCACCTTGCTGACGTTGTTTCTTCGGTAGTGGAGGCGAATGGCGGACAACTGGCGGATAGCCAGAGGGGCTTGATTGACGGCTTCTTCGGCCGTAGCTCCGTCCTGTGTAGATTCCTTATCCGAGGCCTGCAGACATCGCGGGCCGAAGATCAAAGGTACACAATCCTTCAACTAGAGGAGGCCCTGACCGATCTGGCATCCTTAGGCGCAGAGGAATACGCATTGAGACGAACTGACTCCGTCCAAGCGGTCATTCCAGATCGCAGGGACCACCCGGAATTTGAGCTGAGGTGATGGTGACTTGGTACAGGCTGCTCGGGTCGACGATCGAACGAATAGGGAGATAGAAGAGATGGTTCGCCATACCGCATCCAGCCGTATTCCTGGCTGGTTCAACCTGGAGGCCTATAGCCAGCTTCCTGTTCTTGATGCCTCAGGCTGGTTGAAGGTCCTCGTCGATTTGCACATGATTCTGGAGTGCGACGCGGCCGACTTCGTCGACGAAACCGCTGATGGCGCCCTCGCAATGGACGTCATCGAAGATATGTTCACCCAGTTCCAACTTGGATCCTCAAGGGACGTGTATGACTGGCTAAAGGAAAAGTACGCCGTCGACCCGGCTGTGTATGACTTCGGTACAACCCAGTCACTGAACAACTGGACTGTCGCTAGGATGGGGGCGACGCTTGAACGCCTGGACAGGGGCAAGGAGTTCATGCGCGGCATGCGTCGACTCGTCGACCAAGACCTTAGGCGAGACTACAGGGGGTTGAATCGTGCTCATCGACGACTGGACGCATTCCGGGACTTCTCGGAACAACCGTTCTTTGTCGCCCTTAGAGACTCAACTCTTCGAAGCGACTCAGGTAAGGCTCTGACTACCAATCGAGCAATTTCGGTGGATATGAGCGCACCCGATGACATCATTCTCGCGGACTTCAAGAGCTGGTTAGGTGAGATGAGGAAGCTTGAGCATCACCGTGCTGCACGGAGGAGCTTCACAGAAGTCGACTACCAGAAATGGGCCAGGAACGGCTACGTACCCCTGCTCTTGCTGGACAAGTGGAGGGTGCTGACGGGGGTGAAGATCACGCTTGGCGATCTATGTGATGCCGCGTTCCCCGATGGAAGGCGAGTCGAGGTAGACGACCTTAGGAAGACGCTGCTGCCGAACGCCTATTCCTGGGCTACCAAGGAGACCATCGAGGCCCTGGCGGCCCAAGCATCGAGGCAGGGCGCTAATCCAATTGCGGAAGATCGAGAGGGATGATTTCTTCCGGGGGTTCTACCCCGAAATCACGGACGGTTGTAAAAGGGCTGAGAACTTCTGGTCTTGCCTGGCGACCCTTCGTCGCATCCTCGGGTTGTGGAACCGCTCGATGTATTCGAACACATCCGCCCTCGCGG
>NZ_JAMYED010000005.1:0-385121 GCF_033843685.1 Stenotrophomonas sp. RG-453 | reverse complement strand
CTCCCTGGTGAAATTAGCGCTGTGGAACCACCCGATCCCATCCCGAACTCGGAAGTGAAACGCAGCTGCGCCGATGGTAGTGTGGCCTAAGCCATGCGAGAGTAGGTCATCGCCAGGGTTTTTACCCCGAAAACCCCGCTGCTCACGCAGCGGGGTTTTCTTTTATTGCAGGCACCTGGTTTTTGCAGGTATCTGTTTCTCGGAAGAGACCTCTGCTGAGCTGGCGCATCGCGCTGCTCCAACCGTCTCCCTGGTGAAATCAGCGCTGTGGCACCACCCGATCCCATCCCGAACTCGGAAGTGAAACGCAGCTGCGCCGATGGTAGTGTGGCCTAAGCCATGCGAGAGTAGGTCATCGCCAGGGTTTACACCCAAAACCCCGCTGCTCACGCAGCGGGGTTTTTTTGTCCTTCTCCCAACGGATGGGAGCGTCTCATTTCACGTGCCACAGCAGATGAGCACGGTCATGCAGTAGTGCGGCGGGTCTCGCTAAGCAGTAGTGCGGCGGGTCTCGCTGGGCAGTTCTGCGGTTTGGGAATGGTGGCGTCTCCGCTTGCATCTTCCGCGAGCGTAAGGCCCGCGTAGCGACCGGCAGGCCCCTCGGCAAATGTCCCCCGGCCGCCGCCTGACGGCGACGCCCCCCTCCTTGATTTTGCCCAGGCGCCTACCGGCCGCTACGGCGCTCCGCGTGCTGTGTGAGGACTGACAAATCAATCCACACTCGCTGATCGCGCTGCTGCTGTGCGGCGCCAGTGGTCTCCATACGTGGGTCGCGATGCCCTTGTGGGCGAACTCAAGGAGGAGGGGGCGGCCACAGGCCGATCCCGGGGGACATTCGCCGGCAAGGGTATCGCGTCCCAACGCCCGACCAACCCAGCCGCCGCCGCGCTCGGAAAGCTGCCGCACTTCATGCTCGCCCGGCGGAGAGGCAAAGACCCAAAAAAACGGCGCCCCGAAAGGCGCCGTTTTCATGAAACAGAGATCACATCAGCTAGAACGACCGCTCAGCGCGCAGACTCCGCGGCCGGCGCCTCAGCGCCCTTGCCCTTCATCATCGCATCGCGTGCCGCCTTGAACGGATTGCCTTCGTACCAGTTCGGCCAACGATCGCCGCCGGCCAGTTCCTTGCCAACCCCGTACAGCAGCTGCAGGTCCTCGACCGTGCCATCCAGCTTCCAGGTGGCCGGATCGAACTCATCCTTCGGGCCGTGGTAGCGGTTGCTGCCGTAGTCTTCAGCGGCCTTGCGGCCCGCCTCCACACCGCCCTCGCGCAGATCCTCACCACCGTCGGCATACAGCGCCGGCACACCGGCCTTGGCGAAGTTGAAGTGATCCGAACGGAAGTAGAAGCCGCTCTGCACCGCGGTCTCGCCGTGCAGGGTGCGCCCCTGATTGGCCGCCAGCGGCTTGAGAATGTCCTCCAGCTCGGAACTGCCGAAACCGGTCACGGTCATGTCCTTGGCACGGCCGGCCACCGACATCGCATCGATGTTGATCACACCGGCGATCTTGTCCAGCGGGAAGGTCGGGTGGCTGACGTAGTACTTCGAGCCCAGCAGGCCGGACTCTTCCAGCGTCACCGCCAGGAACACCACCGAACGCTCCGGTGCCGGCTGCTGGTGGACCATCGCGTCAGCGACTTCCAGGATGCCGGCCACGCCGGTCGCGTTGTCGACGGCACCGTTGTAGATGTTGTCGCCCTGCTCACCCTCGTGCTTGCCCAGGTGATCCCAGTGCGCCATGTACAGCACGGCCTCGTCGGCGCGCTTGCTGCCGGGCAGGACGCCGACCACGTTGCGCGACTTCTTCTCGGCGATGGTGCTCTTCAGGTCGAAGGAGACCTTGGCCTTCAGCGGGACCGGCTTGAAGCCGCGCTTGCTGGCATCCTTGTAGGCCTTGTCCAGGTCCAGGCCGGCCTCGGCGAACAGCTGACGCGCGGCCTCGGCGCTCAACCAGCCCTGTGCGGGCAGGCGCGCTTCCGGATCATCCTTGGCCGGCAGGTCGTACTGCGGGCCGGCCCACGAGTTCTTGACCACATCCCAGCCGTACGACGCACCGGCGGTGTCGTGCACGATCAGTGCGGCGGCGGCACCCTTGCGCGCGGCCTCTTCGAATTTGTACGTCCAGCGCCCGTAGTAGGTCATGCGCTTGCCGTCGAACAGCTTCTCGTCGTTGACGTGGAAGCCGGGGTCGTTGACGAACATCACGACGGTCTTGCCCTTCCAGTCCTGGCCGGCGTAGTCGTTCCACTTCTGCTCCGGTGCGTCCACGCCGTAGCCGACGAACACCAGATCGCTGTCCTGGACCTTCACCTCCGGCTGGCCGCTGCGGGTGCCGATCACCATGTCGGTGCCGAACGTCAGCTCGCGGGTCTTGCCGGCCTGGTCCAGCTTGAGCACGGTCGACTCATCGGCGGTGGTCTCGGTCATCGCCACGTCCTGGAACCAGCTGTCGCCGTTGCCCGGCTGCAGGCCGATGCGCTGCATCTGGTCGCGGATGTAATTGACGGTCAACTCTTCGCCCTTGCTGCCCGGCGAACGGCCTTCAAACTCATCCGAGGCCAGGGTCTTGACCAGCTCGGCGAAGTCGCCGGCATTGATCTCGGGCGAAAACGCATGGCCCGGCGCGGTCGGTGCCGCGTCGGTGGCGGGGGCCGCGGTGGGCGCGGCGGATTCGCCCTTGCACGCGGTCAACGCAGCGGCAGCGGCAAGGCACAACAGAAGTTTGCGGGGCATCATCGGTTCCTGGAACGGGAAAGGCGGGTGCGCGCGGCACCAGCAGCCACAATATCAATCCTGCGGTGCGGTGTCGGTATCGAAGGGAACAGCCACCGCGCCACTGACCGGTCCGACGCGGGCCGTGCGGTGCACGTACAGGGTGACCTCGCGCTCGAACTGCAGCGGTCCGTTGACCGACGCGTTCGGGCCGATGATCACGCGCGGCTTGCGGCCGGGCGTCAGCGACAGGTTGAAGTTCGGTTTCTTGACCTCGATCCCGCCCTCCACCTGCGAGCCCACGCCAACGGTGATGTCTCCGTTGACGGTCTCGATGCCGCGCGCCACGCGCGTTTCGACCAGGCCGATGCTGCCGTTGACGGTTTCAAGGCTGCCGTCGATCTGGGTACCACGGTCCAGGAAGATGCCGCCGTTGACGGTGTCCACGCCGCCGCTGGCAATCACTTCGCGTCCGACCCGCACGCTGCCATTAACCGTGGATATACCCCCGGTGCGCGCGCGATCAGCCACGCGGATGCCGCCGTTGACGGTTTCGATACGACCCGTCACAGCGCCTTCGGCGACCTTGATGCCGCCGTTGACGGTCTCCAGATTGCCGTAGGTCTGACCGGCTTCGGCGGAGATGCTGCCGTTGACCTTGCTGATGTTGTCGCTTGCCAAGGCCGGCGCACAGGGCAGCGTCAGGGCCAGCAGCAGCGGGAGCAGGGAGCGTTTCATGGGAACCTCGATGGTGGAGCGCGGCTGGCAGGCCGCCTGCAGGAATGTCACCATGCATCGTTGCAATCCGCATCTGCCTGAAGTCACTGGAAAGCCCTTGCGCCACAACGCCTTTTCCTCACGCCGGGATAACAATCCGACCGATGGACGCGGTCGCACGCAGTGGCTGAGCCCGGCGTTGCGTGCCCTCGTGCTGGCAGTGGCCGTGCTCGGCGCCAGCCCGCTGGCCGCGCAATCGTCCAAGGAGGCCGAGCGCAAGCTGCAGAAGCTGCGCAGCGAGCTCAAGGGCGTGGCCCAGGAACGGCGGACGCTGGAAGGCCAGCGTGGGCAGGCATCGCGCCAGCTGCGCGAAGCCGATGAGAAGGTAGCCCGCACCGGGCGCGTACTGGCCCAGACCGAAACCGCGCTGCAGCGCGAAACCCGCGCCATGAACGAACTGCAGGCCAAGCGCGATGCGCTGCAGGCCGGCTTGGAACAGCAGCGCACGGAGCTGGCCTCGCTGCTGCGCGCGGCCTATCGCATCGGCAACAACGCACCGCTGAAGCTGCTGCTGTCGCAGGACCGTGTTGCCGATGCGAACCGCAGCCTGGCCTACCACCGCTACCTGCAGCGCGAGCGCGCGCAGCGGATCCAGTCGCTGACGGCCGACCTCACCGAACTGCAGCGCGTGGAGACGGAGATCGTCGAACGGCGCAAGGCGCTGGAAGGTACCCGCCAACAGCAGAAACAGCAGGTGGCCACGTTGGCCGATGACCGCCGCGAGCGGGCGGCCACGGTTGCCACGCTGGATGAGCGCTACAAGGACCGCAGCGAGCGAGAGAAGGCGCTGGGCCAGGACGCCAAGGCACTGGAAACGCTGCTCGCGAATCTGCGTGCCGCCGCTGCACGTGCCGAGGCGGAACGTCGCGCTGCCGCGCGCCGGGCCGCCGCGGAAAAAGCCGCTGCCGAGAAGGCTGATCGCGCTGCTGCCGCCAGTGGCACGCGCCCGCCGCCGCGGGCGACCAAGACACCCCCTGCGGTCGCTTCCGCACCGGCCCCGAAGGTGGGCGGCCTGGGCTGGCCGTTGTCCGGCAATCTGCTCGCCCGCTATGGCGGCAAGCTGCCCGATGGCCGCACCAGCAGCGGCGTGCTGATCGGCGCGCCAGCGGGCAGCACGATCACCGCCGTCGCCGATGGCACCGTGGTGTTCTCCGACTGGATGACCGGCTACGGCATGATCCTGATCGTCGACCACGGCAACGGCTACATGAGCCTGTACGCCCACAACGACACCCTGCTGCGTGATGCGGGCGCCACGGTGAAGAAGGGCGAGGCCGTGGCCAAGGTCGGCAACTCGGGTGGGCAGGGCGTGACCGCGCTGTACTTCGAGCTGCGCCGCAATGGCCAGCCGGTCGACCCGGGCAGCTGGCTGCAGCGGCGATAAACCGCGCACAACAGCAACGCACCGCCAAGGGCGGGGTTCAACGGGAATTTATCGTCGCTTCGCGCATAATCGGGCGACGCACCACGGTGCGTGGCTCAACCGTCCCCCGCTCATCCTGGAGTGCTTCATGCGCGTAGCCCGTTCCGCCACCTTGCTGCTGGCTCTGTTGCCCGCGGTGTCCTGGGCGCAGCAGACCGCCGAAGCGCCGGCACGCGGGGCCGATGCGGCCACCACGGAAGAAGCGGTGACCTCACGGGTTCCGTTGGAAGAGATCCGCCGCTATGTGGCCGTGTACAACGCGGTGCGCGCCGCCTACGTCGACCCGGTCGATGACAAGAAGCTCATGCAGTCCGCCATCCGTGGCCTGCTGCTGGATCTGGATCCGCACAGCACCTATTTCGACAAGGAAGACGCCGAAGCCTTCGATGAGCAGGCTAACGGCGCCTACGACGGCATCGGCGTGGAGCTGCAGCAGCAGCCCGACAACAGCAGCCTGAAAGTGATCTCGCCGATCGACGACACCCCGGCCGCACGCGCGGGCATCCTTGCTGGCGACCTGATCATCGCCATCGACGGCAAGCCGATCAGTGCGATCGAGGCCACCGAGCCGCTGCGCGGCGTGGCCGGCACCAAGGTCGTGCTGACCCTGGTGCGCGAAGGCAAGCCCAAGCCGTTCGATGTCAGCGTCACCCGCGAGACCATCCGCGTGACCAGCGTGCGCAGCCGGATGCTTGAACCCGGTTACGGCTACATCCGCCTGAGCACCTTCCAGGCCGACACCGGTGCCGATTTCCAGAAGCACGTTGCCCAGTTGCAGCAGCAGGCCGGTGGCAAGCTCAAGGGGCTGGTGCTGGACCTGCGCAGCAACCCGGGGGGCCTGCTGACCGCCGCCGTGCAGGTGGCAGACGACCTGCTCGAGAAGGGCAACATCGTCAGTACCCGTGGCCGCATCTCGATCAGCGATGCCCGTTTCGATGCAACGCCGGGCGATCTGCTCAAGGGCGCGCCGGTCGTGGTGCTGGCCGACGCCGGCTCGGCCAGTGCCTCCGAGGTGCTGGCCGGCGCCCTGCGCGACAACGGCCGCGCGCGCGTGGTCGGCAGCCGCACCTTCGGCAAGGGCTCGGTGCAGACCGTACTGCCGCTGGACAACGGGGACTCGGTGAAACTCACCACCGCGCGGTATTTCACGCCGAGCGGCAAGTCGATCCAGGCCACCGGCATCATTCCCGATGTGCTGCTGCAGCCGGAAAAGCGTGCTGGCGATGACGACCTGCCGGCCAGCCTGACCGACTACAGCGAAGCCACGCTGCCCGGGCACCTGCGCGGTGACGAAGAAGGCACCGAAGGCTACAAGGCCGGTGACGTGTTGCCGGGCGATGGTCCGATCAACGATGCCCTGGCCGAGTTGAAGCAGCCCGGTTCGGTACTGGCCAGGCAGAAGGCGGAGGCGGCGAAGAAGCCGGCGGCAAAGTCGGCAGGGGCAGCGGTGGCAAAGCCTGCTGATGCAACGGTCAAGCCGGCAGAAACGAAACCTGCAGAGACCAAGCCGGCAGAGACAAAGCCGGCCGAACAGCCTGCGGCTGCACCGGCTACGCCCGCACCGGCCAAGCCGGAAGCCCCGGCCTCGACGGCACCGATCAAGCCCTGATCGGTAGTGCCGGCCGCTGGCCGGCTCTGCATGAAGCCCACCAGGTAGTGCCGGCCGCTGGCCGGCTCTGCTCGAATCCAACCCTGCGTGGAGCCGGCCAGCGGCCGGCACTACCCGTTGGCCGATCTGTCGGCCGACCCGCTTCCGGTCATGCCCTCAAAACCCGTGCCGCTTGCGCAGCCGCCGCGCGATCGCCGCACGCACATACACGCCATAGCCGAGCCCGAACACGAAGCCGGCGATGTGGGCCCACCAGGCGACCATGCCGAACGTCGGGCCGATGTAGGCGAAGACCACCTGCAGCGCCGCCCAGACACCGATCAGCAGATAGGCCGGCGCACGCACGAATTCCAGGAACAGGCCCAGCGGAATCACCACGCCCAGCCGCGCGCCCGGGAACAGCGCCAGATAGGCGCCGATCAGGGCCGACACCGCGCCGCTGGCCCCGATGATGATCTGGTCCGGGCTGCCCATGGTGTAGATCGCGGTCAGATTCGAGATCGCCCCGCCGACCAGGAACAGCAGCATCAGCCGCCATGGGCCCAGCACGCGCTCGGCCGGCAGCCCGAAGATCAGCAGGAACACCAGGTTGCCCAGCAGGTGCGACCAGTCCGCATGCAGAAACAGCGCGGTGAACAGCCGCAGCACGCTGCCGTCCTGCAGGGTCGCCCACCAGTCCAGCGGGTGGGTCAGGCCGGTGGAAAGCGCGCCCCAGTCCATCCACAGGCTGCGCCGGGCGTCGTCCGGCCGGGAGATCGACCACAGGAACGCGACCCACAGCGCCGCGAACAGCAGGGGGGTGGCCCAGCGGTAGGCGGCTTTCTTGCGGGAGGGGGTCGACACGAACATGCGGGCACTAGCCTAGCGCGGAGGCTGACCTGACGGGGATATGTCGTGTTCAGCATGAATAGCCACAAGGGCGACGCACGTTATTGTTTCATTAACCGCTCTCGGTATACTCGCATACGGCGTCGTATGTCGGGAGGGGAATCCGGCGCGTTGTCCTGACCCATCAAGGGGAGGGGCGGCGCAGGCGCGCGTTGCCAACATCACCGCTTTCCGGAGAGAACCAACAATGCATACCGCTTCCACTCTTGCCCGCGTCACCGCCCTGGCCGTCGGCATTGCCGGTGTCCTGGCCGTGGGCCACGTCCACGCTGCCGCCTTCCAGCTGAAGGAAAACAGCGCCAAGGGCCTCGGCCGCGCCTTCGCCGGCTCCGGCAGCGCCGCCGGCGACGCCTCGATCATGGCCGTCAACCCGGCCGGCATGCGCCAGCTCGAGGGCATGCAGGTTCAGGGCGACCTGAGCGCCATCAGCTTCTCGGCCAAGTTCAAGGGCACCGGCCGCAAGCCGACCGGCCAGCCGCAGACCGGCGGTGACGGCGGCGACGCCGGCATGATCGCCCCGGTTCCGGCCGCCTACTTCCATATGCCGATCGGCGAAAAGGCCCACTTCGGCGTCTCGCTGACCGCCCCGTTCGGCTTCAAGACCGATTACGACAATGGCTGGGTCGGCCGTTACAGCGGCCTGAAGACCGACATGAAGGCCATCGACCTGGGCTTCGCGGCTTCGTATGACGTCAACCCGTACGTGTCCTTCGGTGCGTCCGTGTTCGTCGAGCACCTGACCATCGAGCTGAGCAACCAGATCGACTTCGGCACCGCGCTGGCGCAGTCGCGCGTGCCGGGCTTCGCCCCGGGCAGCGCCGACGGCAAGTTGACCGTGGAAGGTGACAACAATGCCGTGGGCTGGACCGTCGGTGGCTTGTTCAGCCCCGATGAGAACACCCACATCGGCATCAGCTACCGTTCCAAGGTCGAGCACAAGATCACCGGCGGTGATGCCACCTTCGATGTGCCGCAGAACGCTGCTGCCGTGCTGGCCGTCGCCCAGCCGGGCCGCTTCGTGAGCACCTCGGGCAAGGCCACGCTGACCCTGCCGGCCTCGGCCACCCTGAGCGTCACCCACAACGTCAACGACCGCTGGACCGTGATGGGTGATGTCACCCGCACTGCCTGGTCGACCGCGTTCGACCAGGTCACCATCGACTTCGCGTCGGCGCAGCCTGATTCGGTGCTGGAGTTCGGCTACCGCGATACGACCTTCGTCTCGCTGGGTACCGATTACAAGCTGAGCGACACGGTGACCCTGCGTGGCGGTATCGCGCTGGACCAGACCCCGACCACCAACGCTCACCGCGACGTGCGCGTGCCCGATACCAGCCGCAAGTGGCTGTCGCTGGGCGTGGGCTGGACCCCGTCGGCGAACACCGAATACAACTTCGGTTACACCCACCTGTTCACCAAGGATCCGGACGTGATCATCGGTGGCACCACCAACAACCAGGGCAACTCGCTCAACGGCAAGTACAAGGTCCGTGGCGACGTGCTGGCCGCGTCGTTCAACTACAAGTTCTGATCGACGCAGCACTGAACGGTTGAACGCAGCAGCAGAAAACCCCGCGAAAGCGGGGTTTTTTGTTGGTCGCGTTGAGGCGCTTGCGGATCGACTGCCGCAGCACGGTGGGATCCGCGATCACGACGTACAATCCCCGCCCGGACTGCGCCCCTGCCGTCCCGTGTCTACTGACAAGGATCTGTATATGTCGTCTCTGCTGCTGCGCTCCACGCTTGCTCTTGGCCTGGCTGGTCTCTCGCTGCCCGCTATCGCCGCGCCGGAGTTCGCCGCCTGTTTTACCTTGACCCCGGGACTGTCGTGGTCCAGCAGCGATGAAACGCTGACCATCGAGAAGGCCACGTTCGCCGGGCAGGAGGCGATCAAGGTGAGCAGCGCCGGTGGTGGGGTTGGCACGGCCAGCTATTACGACGCCAGCGGGCGCCAGCTTCTCGGCCAGGAGCGCCTGGGCATTTCCGCCTGGGGTGGCGACGCGTCCAGGCCGGTGATGACCGACATCTTCAAGCCTGCGCCGACGTTCCCGCAGAGCGCCAAGCCAGGCGATCGGTTCGAGGTCAACGGCAAGGGCGAGCGCACAAACCATGTCGACGAGACGGTCGAGCCGATCGACTACGACGGCTTCTCCGATTACACCTTCGTCGGCTTCGAAGATCTGGAGACGGAAGTCGGCGACCAGCCGCGGACCTTCAAGGATACCTGCCATGTCACGGCGACCTTCGAAGACAACCGTATCGAGGCGTGGTACGCCGCCGGCTTCGGCCGCATCAAGTTCGAGCGCTACATGGGCAGCGAACTGCTGATGCGCGATGAGATCGAGTCCATCGAGCAGTAGTGCCGGCCGCTGGCCGGCAATCTATGCCAGCTTCCAGGCCACAAAAAACCCCGCTTTCGCGGGGTTTTTCGTTCCACACGGGACGCCGGGAATCAGTCGCCCAGGGTCAGCAGCGAGGCATTGCCGCCGGCTGCCGTGGTGTTCACGGTGACGGTCTTCTCGGTGGCGAAGCGCAGCAGGTAGTGCGGGCCGCCGGCCTTCGGGCCGGTGCCCGACAGGCCTTGGCCGCCGAACGGCTGCACGCCGACCACCGCGCCGATCTGGTTGCGGTTGACGTACACGTTGCCCACGTTGATGCGCGAGGAAATGCGGTCCACGGTTTCATCGATGCGCGAATGCACGCCCAGGGTGAGGCCGTAGCCGGTGGCGTTGATCTGGTCGATCACCGCATCGAGCTGGTCGCCCTTCCAGCGGATCACGTGCAGCACCGGTCCGAAGATCTCCTTGTGCAGCTGGTCCAGGTTCTTCAGCTCGTAAGCACGCGGTGCGAAGAAGGTGCCGTGTGCCGCTTCGTCGCTCAGCGAGGCGGCGGCGATCAGGCGCGCTTCCTTCTCCATGCGCACGGCATGGTCCTTGAGGATCTGCAGGGCATCGGCATCGATCACCGGGCCGACGTCCGTGGAGAGCAGGCCCGGGTCACCGACCTTCAGCTCGGCCATCGCGCCGGACAGCATGGTCATCACCTTGTCGGCGATGTCGTCCTGCACGAACAGCACGCGCGCGGCCGAGCAGCGCTGGCCGGCCGAGGTGAAGGCCGACCCGATCGCGTCCTTGACCAGCTGCTCCGGCAGCGCCGAGGAGTCGGCGATGAAGGCGTTCTGGCCGCCGGTTTCGGCGATCAGCACACCGATCGCGGCGTCGCGTGCGGCCATCGCACGGTTGATCGCACGGGCGGTGTCGGTCGAGCCGGTGAAGGCCACGCCGGCCACGCGTGGGTCGGCGGTCAGCGCGGCGCCGACGGTCGCACCGTCGCCCGGCAGGAACTGCACAACGCCTTCAGGCACGCCGGCGTCGAGCAGCAGCTTCACCGCGTAATAGCCGATCAGGTTGGTCTGCTCTGCCGGCTTGGCGATCACGCTGTTGCCGGCGGCGAGCGCGGCGCTGACCTGGCCCAGGAAGATCGCCAGCGGGAAGTTCCACGGGCTGATGCAGACGAACACGCCGCGGCCGTGCAGCTGCAGTTCGTTGGATTCACCGGTCGGGCTCGGCAGCTTTTCGGCATGACCGAACTGCTCGCGCGCCTGCTTGGCGTAGTAACGCAGGAAGTCGACGGCTTCGCGCACTTCGGCGATACCGTCGGGCAGGCTCTTGCCCGCTTCCTTGACGCACAGCGCCATGAATTCGGGCAGGCGTGCTTCCAGCTGATCGGCAGCGTGCTCCAGGATCGCGGCGCGGCTGGCGGCCGGGGTGCGGTTCCAGGCCGGCTGCGCGGCCACGGCGTTGGCCAGGGCCTTCTCCACGGTGGCACTGTCGGCCGGCTGCCACTGGCCGACGACCTGGCGGGTGTCGGCCGGGTTGGTCACGTTCAACAGCGCAGCGGTCGGGTTGGCACCGGGCACCAGCGGCGCGGCGTGCCACCCGCTCTTACCCGGCGCGGGCACGGCCGCGTTGAGCTGCTCGGCCAGAGCGCGCAGATCGTTGTCGTTGGCGAGATTGACGCCCATGGAGTTTTTCCTGTCATGGTTCTGGCTGCGCAGCAGATCGACCGGCAGCGGGATTTTCGGATGCGGGATGGACGCGAACGAAGAGACCACGTCCACCGGATCGCGGATCAGGTCGTCGATGGCCACGTTCTCGTCGGTGATGCGGTTGACGAAGCTGGAATTAGCGCCGTTTTCGAGCAGGCGGCGCACCAGGTACGGCAGCAGGTCTTCATGCGAACCGACCGGCGCGTACACGCGGCACGGCACGTTCAGACGGTCGGCCGGCACCACTTCGGCATACAGGTCATCGCCCATGCCGTGCAGCTTCTGGTGCTCGTACTGGCCGCCCTTGGCGATCGCCTGCACGGCCGCGATGGTGTGCGCGTTGTGGGTGGCGAACATCGGGTAGATCGCATCGCTGTGCGTGAACAGACGCTTGGCACAGGCCAGGTAGGATACGTCGGTGTTCTGCTTGCGGGTGAACACCGGGTACGCCGGCAGGCCCTCGATCTGCGCACGCTTGATTTCCGCATCCCAGTACGCGCCCTTGACCAGGCGTACCTGCAGGCGACGACCGATGCGGCGGGCCAGATCGGCCAGGTAGTCGATCGTGTACGGAGTGCGCTTCTGGTACGACTGCACGACCACGCCGAAGCCTTCCCAACCGGCGAGCGAGGCATCGCTGACCACCGTCTCAATGATGTCCAGCGACAGCTCCAGGCGGTCGGTTTCTTCGGCATCGACGGTGCAGCCGATCCCATAAGACTTGGCCAGCTGCGCCAGTTCCAGTACGCCCGGCACCAGGTCGGCCATCACGCGTGCGCGCTTGGCATGCTCGTAGCGCGGGTACAGCGCGGAGAGCTTGATCGAGATGCCCGGTGCCGAATTGACATCGCCGTCCGGGCGGCCGCCGCGTGCCTTGTGGTCACCGCCGATCGAGTGGATCGCGCGACGGTAATCCTCCAGGTAACGCTTGGCGTCCTTCATGGTCAGCGCGCCTTCGCCGAGCATGTCGAACGAATAGCGGTAGTTGGCGTTGTCGCCCTTGTGCGAGCGCGACAGCGCTTCGTCGATGGTGCGGCCCATGACGAACTGGTGGCCCATGATCTTCATCGCCTGGCGCACGGCCAGGCGGATCACCGGCTCACCCACGCGACCGATCAGGCGCTTGAACGCGCCCGGCACATCGGCGCGTGTGGCATCGTTGATCTGGACCAGGCGGCCGGTCAGCATCAGGCCCCAGGTGGAGGCGTTGACCAGCACCGAGTCGCTGCCGCCCATGTGCTTCTTCCAGTCCGCGTCGCCGAGCTTGTCGCGGATCAGCTTGTCGGCCGTCTCCTGGTCCGGAATGCGCAGCAACGCTTCGGCCACGCACATCAGCAGCACGCCTTCCTCGCTGCCCAGATCGTACTGGCGCATGAAGGCTTCGATCGCGCCCTGGTCCTGGGCACGCACGCGCACCCGCTTGACCAGGTCGGCGGCGGTGGCCTGCACCCTGGCCTGTTCGGCGGCAGGCAGGCGCGCCTGCTCCAGCAGCTCGCGCACATGGGTGGCCTCGTCCTTCAACCAGGCATCGGTGATCGCCTGGCGGAACGCGTTGGGAACGGCTGGCAGCTCAGGAGAGAGCAGCGGCGGGCGGGCGGCGCCGGACGATGCCGGGGCAGGGGGAAGGACAGAGGATGCAGTCATGCCGGTCGGCTCGTGGAGAACTTGACCATTTTAATCGTTTTTTGGGGGAGTCAAGTGCTTTCCGTGGCTGCGCCCATGCGGCGCATAGCCTTTCATACAGGGGGATTCGGCGGATTCGACCCGGCTGGTATTTATTGTGCCGATTTCGTCAAAACGGCCGCCGCAGCCGATGCTGTGTTGCAACATTCCTGAAACTGTGAATGGACCCTTGCTACTCGCTGGAGAGCGGGGCTACCATCGAGACGTTTCCCGCGGCAGGAAAAACGCGGTTGCGACATGATCGAGGTGCTCATCGCTCCGGACGGATCAGGGACGCAACTGCGGCTGCGTCCCCCACGGGCGCTCGATGCCCGGCAGTTCGTCCTGTTGTTTGCAGTGTTGGCGGGGGTGATGTGGCTGGCGGCCGGCCTGGGCTGGTTCACCGGCAACGTATTCGCCCCCGTGTTTGCTCTGCTGTACAGCGTGTTGCTGGCAGTGGCGCTGCGCACGGTGTGGCGCAGTGGAGAACGGCAGGAAGAGATCCGGGTAGTGCCGGCGTGCGTGGAAGTGATTCCCGCACCCGGGCATTCGCCGGTGTTCAGCGCCCACCCGCACTGGGTGAGGCTGATCGCCGACGAACGCAGAGTCCGGCTGGCATCCAGCGGTAGGCAGGTGGACGTGGGGAGCTTCCTCGCACCGGCCGAACGCCAGGTACTGGCTCAGAAACTAGAAGGCTTGCTCGCGGCCACTGACGGCCGCAACCGACGACGCTAAGGGTCTAGGCAATGAAGCAATGCAGAAAGTGGGGCAGGACGTTCGGGAAGTCAGTGTTGAGCGGGGCCGCGCTGCTGGCGCCGGCCATGGCGTGGGCCCAGGCGGCCGACCCCAAACCGTGGCAATTGAACATGGGCAAGGGGGTGACCCAGAGCTCGCGGTTGGCGTGGGAGTCCAACCTGTTTTCGCTGTGGGTCTGTACCGTGATCGGGGTGCTGGTATTCGGCGCGCTGTTCTACGCGATCTTCAAGTTCCGCAAATCCAAGGGCGCGGTCGCCGCCACCTTCAGCCACAACACCAAGGCCGAGGTCATCTGGACCGTGATCCCGGTGATCATCCTGGTGGTGATGGCCTGGCCGGCCACGGCCAATCTGATCAAGTTCTACGACACCCGCGATTCGGAAATGACCGTCAAGGTCACCGGATATCAGTGGATGTGGAAGTACGAATACCTCGGCGAGAACGTCAGCTTCACCAGCCGCCTGGACCGTGAGTCCGACCGTGTCCGCCAGAGTGGCGTGGTGCCGACCCGCGACAGCCATCCGCATTACCTGCTGGATGTCGACAACCGCCTGGTACTGCCGGTCGATACCAAGGTGCGCTTCGTAATCACCTCCGACGACGTCATCCATGCATGGTGGGTGCCGGCGCTGGGCTGGAAGCAGGATGCGATTCCCGGCTTCATCAACGAGGCCTGGACCAACATCGAGCAGCCCGGCGTGTACCGCGGTCAGTGCGCCGAACTGTGTGGCAAGGATCACGGCTTCATGCCGATCGTGGTCGAGGCGGTCTCCAAGGAGGATTACCAGAAATGGCTCGCCTCCAAGAAGCCTGCGCCGGCCCCTGCACCGGAGGCTGCCCCGGCACCGGCACCGGCGCCGGCCGTCCCGGCCGAGACCACTCCGTCACCGGCCAGCGAGCCGGCCGCGGCAGCAACAGACAGCAACGCCTGAAATCGAGCCGCGTCCGCCAGCCGGCGGATGCGGGTACCACCGGATACAGTGAGGTGTAGTTGCGATGGCGCATTCCGCAGTTGACCACGACGGGCATCACGGGCATCAGCAGGGGTTCTTCGAGCGTTGGTTCTTCTCGACCAACCACAAGGACATCGGCACGCTCTACCTGCTTTTCAGCTTCATCATGTTCATCATCGGTGCGGCGATGAGCGTGATCATCCGCGCTGAGCTGGCGCAACCGGGCCTGCAGTTCGTCAAGCCCGAGTTCTTCAACCAGATGACCACCGTGCATGCGCTGGTGATGATCTTCGGTGGCGTGATGCCGGCCTTCGTCGGCCTGGCCAACTGGATGATCCCGCTGCAGATCGGCGCGCCGGACATGGCGCTGCCGCGCATGAACAACTGGTCGTTCTGGCTGCTGCCGGTGGCCTTCAGCCTGCTGCTGCTGACCCTGTTCCTGCCCGGCGGCGCACCGGCCGGTGGCTGGACGTTGTATCCGCCGCTGTCGCTGCAGGGCGGCTACAACGTCGCCTTCAGCGTGTTCGCCATCCACGTGGCCGGCATCAGCTCGATCATGGGCGCGATCAACATCATCGCCACCGTGCTCAACATGCGCGCCCCCGGCATCGATCTGCTGAAGATGCCGATCTTCTGCTGGGCCTGGCTGATCACCGCGTTCCTGCTGATCGCGGTGATGCCGGTGCTCGCCGGCGCGGTGACGATGCTGCTCACCGACAAGTTCTTCGGCACCAGCTTCTTCAACGCCGCCGGTGGCGGTGACCCGGTGATGTACCAGCACATCTTCTGGTTCTTCGGGCACCCGGAGGTCTACATCATGATCCTGCCGGCGTTCGGCGTGGTCAGCGAGATCATCCCCACCTTCAGCCGCAAGCCGCTGTTCGGTTACCAGGCGATGGTCTACGCGATCGCCGCGATCGCCTTCCTGTCCTTCATCGTCTGGGCCCACCACATGTTCACCGTGGGCATGCCGCTGGGCGGCGAAATCTACTTCATGTTCGCCACGATGCTCATCTCCATCCCGACCGGGGTGAAGGTGTTCAACTGGGTCAGCACGATGTGGCGTGGCTCGCTCACGTTCGAAGCGCCAATGCTGTGGGCGGTGGCCTTCGTCATCCTGTTCACCATCGGTGGCTTCTCCGGCCTGATGCTGGCGATCGTGGTGGCCGACTTCCAGTACCACGACACTTACTTCGTCGTCGCGCACTTCCACTATGTACTGGTCACCGGCGCGGTGTTCGGGTTGATCGCTGCGGTGTACTACTGGTGGCCCAAGTGGACCGGGCGCATGTACAGCGAAACCTGGGCCAAGGTGCACTTCTGGTGGTCGATCGTGTTCGTGAACCTGCTGTTCTTCCCGCAGCATTTCCTCGGCCTGGCCGGCATGCCGCGGCGTATTCCGGATTACAGCGTGGCCTTCGCCGACTGGAACCTGATCAGTTCGATCGGTGCGTTCGGCATGTTCGTCACGCCCTTCATGATGGCCGCGATCCTGTGGCATTCGCTGCGCCACGGCGCTAAGGCCGCCGACCGTTGCTGGGAAGGAGCGCGTGGCCTGGAGTGGACGATCCCGTCGCCCGCGCCGGCCCATACGTTCACCACGCCGCCGACCATCCGTCCGGGTGATCTGGCCCATGACGACATCACCCATTGAGGCCGCTCATGACCACCACCACCCGCACGCCGGATGAGCAGGCCCTGCAACGTCGCCGCGCGCACCGCACCGCGTGGGCCGTCGGGATCGTCGCGGTGATGGTCTATGCCGGCTTCATCCTCAGCGGGGTGATCGGGCGATGAGCGATCCGCGCCCGGCACCGCCCGCACGTCATGCGGGCCTGCCCCGCCTGATCGGGGTGGCCCTGGCGGTGTTCGTGCTGACCTTCTCGCTGGTGCCGCTGTACCGCATCGCCTGCGAGAAGGTATTCGGCGTGCGCCTGGAACGGGGCCCGGGCGCGGCGGCGGGTACGGCGGCCGCCACCGGCAAGCGCACGGTGCGGGTGGAGTTCGATGGCGGTGTGAATTCCAAGCTGCCGTGGGCGTTCCATCCCGAACAGCTGACGATGGACGTGGTGCCCGGCGAGCTCAACGAAGCGCTGTATTACGCGCGCAATGACAGCGACCGCGCGCTGGTCGGCAGTGCGGTGCCGTCGGTGGCCCCGGCCAAGGCCTCGGGCTACTTCAGCAAGACCGAGTGTTTCTGCTTCACCGCGCAGACGCTGCAGGCCGGCGAGAAGCGCGACATGCCGGTGCGCTTCATCGTCGATCCCGACCTGCCGGCCAACATCACCACGATCACCCTGTCCTACACCTTCTACAAGAACGACGCTTTGTCCGCGCAGTTGGCCCCGGCCAGCCTGCCGACCGGCGCGCGTGCAGCTCCCTGATCCGGACCGGACCCAAGACCATGGCCCAGCAAAGCCCCGATGCGAACGTGTACTTCGTGCCCACGCACAGCAAATGGCCGTTCATCGGTTCCATCGCGATGATGGTGACGATGGTCGGCGTGGCCAGCTGGCTCAATGATTCCAGCTGGGGCAAGTGGACCTTCTACGCGGGCATCGCGATGCTGGTGCTGACCCTGTTCTGGTGGTTCAGCGACGTGGTGCGCGAATCGCAGGCCGGCAGCTACAACCGCCAGGTCGACGGCTCGTTCCGGATGGGGATGGTGTGGTTCATCTTCTCGGAAGTGATGTTCTTCGGCGCATTTTTCGGCGCACTGTTCTATACCCGCAACCTGGGCCTGCCGTGGCTGGGCGGTGCGGGCGACGGCGTGATGACCAACGAGCTGCTGTGGGATGGCTACTCGGCGGCGTGGCCCACCAACGGCCCCGGGGCCATCGGCGGGCATTTCCAGACCATTCCGGCCTGGGGCCTGCCGCTGATCAACACGCTGATCCTGCTGACCTCCGGTGTCACCCTGACCATCGCGCACCACGCGCTCAAGGCCGGGCATCGGCGCCAGCTGCTGGTCTGGCTGGGCATCACCGTGCTGCTCGGCCTGGGCTTCCTCACCCTGCAGGCGGAGGAGTACATCCACGCCTACAAGGAACTCAACCTCACGTTGGGCTCGGGCATCTACGGCTCGACGTTCTTCATGCTCACCGGCTTCCACGGCGTGCACGTGCTGCTCGGCACGATCATGTTGGCGGTGATGTGGCTGCGTTCCTCGAAGGGGCATTTCACCCGCGACAACCATTTCGGTTTCGAAGCCGCCGCGTGGTACTGGCACTTTGTCGACGTGGTGTGGCTGATGCTGTTCATGTTCGTCTACGTGCTGTAGCGTCGGTGCGACGTCCTGCCGCATCGACGCCGGTGCGGCTTCAGCCGCCGATGCCGTGGGGCTTGATCCAACCGCTGTAGATGCCGATGACCACCAGCACGATCAGCGCCACCGACACCGCGATGCGGCGGGTGAGGGCATTGACGGTGCGCTTGGTCTGGCCGCGATCGACCAGCAGGTAATACAGCCCGGCGCCCAGATTCCAGACGATGACGATCAGAAACGCGATTACCAGCAGGGTCTTCAACGAATCATTCATGCGCGGCTCGATGGCGTGGCGGGTGCGCCTATATCACCGCGTTTTGCCGGCGTTGTCATGATGCGCAAGCACACACGCCTGATCGGCTGGATCGCCGCGGTACTCGTCATCCTCGCGTTTTGCCAGCTCGGCCGCTGGCAACTGCAGCGCATGCATGAAAAAGAAGCGCTGCTGGCCCAGCAGGTGCCAGCGCGTGCGCAGTCACTCACGCTGCGCCAGGCGCTGGCGGCACCGCCGGTGCTGCGCTGGGTGGAGGACCGCGGCCGCTTCCTGCCGGGTACGCTGCTGCTCGACAACCAGACCCGCGATGGCCGGGCCGGGATCAAGGTCTACCAACCGTTCCAGAGTGATGACGGCGCACGGGTGCTGATCGACCTGGGTTGGCTGCCGATGCCGCCGGATCGTGTGATCCCGCCGATCACCCCGCATAGCGGCCCCACGGCCCTCAGCGGCCTGCTGGCGCCGCCGCCGGCTACCGGCCTGGCGCTGGGCCCGGTGCTGTCGCCCGCACCACAGCCGGGCGTATGGCTGGCCAGCCGGATGCCACCGGAAGAGATGGCGCGCGCGCTGTCGTTGCCGCCGGGCAGCCTGCAGGTGCGCGTGCTGCGGCTGGACCCTGCGCTGCCAGGCGGATATGCGCGGGATCTGGAGCTGCTGCCCAACACACTGCCGCCCAGTCGCCATCTGGGCTATGCCGTGCAATGGTTCGGGCTGGCGTTGACCGTGCTGGTGGTCGCGCTGGTCCTGGAATTCCGACGCCATCGCCGCCGGCGTGGCACTTCCCGGCGCTGACCGGCTCAACATGAGAAAATGCCGCCCATGAATGCCACTTCCCCGGCACGGCTGCCGTCCCGTTCGCGCGGCCGCTGGACCCTGATCGCCCTGTTCGGCGTGTTCTTCGGCGCCATGGCGTTGGCGGGCGTGCTGCGCTTCTCCGGCTGGCAGCCCACCGCGCACCGCAATACCGGGCAACTGCTGCAGCCGCCGGCGGACCTGCGCGCGCTGCCGCCGACCCTGGCCGACGGCCAGCCGTACCCGTGGAATCCCAACGAACGGACCTGGCGGATCCTGGTGGCCCCGTCTGCCAGCTGTACCAGCGAGTGCGTCACTTTGTCGCAGGGATTGGGCAAGGTGTGGCAGCTGTTCGGCCATAACGCCGATAATGTCGAGATCCTGTGGCTGGGCACGCCGCCGGCCGAGGTCCAGGGCATGCCCGCCCTTCGCGCGCTGCGCGCCCAACCGGACCTGCGTGCCGCTTTGCCCGCCGTGGATGACGCCGCCGGCACGCCTGTGTATGTGATCGATCCCAACGGTTTCGTGATCATGCGGTACGCGCCGGGATTCGATATGGCCGGTCTGCGCAAAGACCTGGCCACGCTGCTGAAACTGAAGTGAGTTCTGTTCGATGAGCCTCTCCGCACGCCCGGTGCTGCACCGCAATTTCCACCGTCTGGCGTGGTTTGCACTGATCATGACGGCCAGCACGATCATGTTCGGCTCGTTCGTGCGCTTGTCCGATGCGGGCCTGAGCTGCCCGGACTGGCCGACCTGCTATGGCCGTGTCACCTGGCCGCAGCACGCCGAGGAAGTGATCGGCCACGAGGCCGCCAAGATCCGCCCGCTGGAAACGCACAAGGCGTGGCGCGAGCAGGTGCACCGCTTCCTGGCCGGCGCACTCGGTATCGAGATCCTCACCCTGGCGCTGCTGGCTACGCGCCGCCGTCGCTGGGGCAGCACTGCGGTCATCACCGCCTGTGTGCTGGTGGCGACCGGGATACCGCTGTACATGATGGGCATGCACGTCCCAGCGAGCATCATCGCCCTGATCGGCGAGGCGATCCTGCTGATCGCCGCGTTGCGGTGGACCAATATCGACCTGGCCCGCGCCGCGTTGCTGACGTTGGCCGTGGTCATCTTCCAGGCGCTGCTCGGCATGTGGACGGTCACCTGGCTGCTCAAGCCGATCGTGGTGATGGGCCATCTGCTTGGCGGCATGCTGATGTTCGGCCTGCTGGTGTGGATGGCGTGGCGCGCCACGCACATGCCGATCACCCTGGCCGAAGCGCCCAAGCTGAAATGGCTGATCCGTGCCGGCGTGGCCGTGCTGGTCGCGCAGATCGCCCTCGGCGGCTGGGTCAGTGCCAACTACGCCGCACTCGCCTGCGGTGGCGGCAGCGCCTCGCTGGACAACTTCCCGCGCTGCGTCAGCCAGTGGTGGCCGCCGCATGACTTCAAGGAAGGCTTCACCCTGTGGCGCGGCATCGGCGTGGATTATGAAGGGGGCGTGCTGGATGGCGCCTCGCGCATCGCGATCCAGATGGCACACCGGATGATGGCGATCGTGGTGGCCGTGTACCTGCTGTGGCTCTCGGTGCGCCTGTTCCGCCTGCCGAGCATGCGCGGCTGGGCGAGCGCACTGGGCCTGCTGGTGGTGCTGCAGATCACCCTGGGCATCCTCAACGTGAAGCTGGCGGTGCCGCTGGAAGTGGCCGTCGCGCATAGCGGTGGCGCGGTGGCGCTGCTGTTCGTGCTGGTGACGCTGCTGGCGCGCCTGCGCGCGCCGGATGCCGAGGGCGGCAAGGCCGGCGCTGCCTCCCCTGCCGTGCAGGCGGGCTGACGGCATGGCCAGTTACCGTCAGTACTGGGATCTGACCAAGCCCAAGGTCGTCGCCCTGATCGTGTTCACCGCGCTGGTGGGCATGTTCCTGGCCATCCCCGGGCTGCCGACCGCGCAGCAGGCGCTGGACGGCGCGCTCGGCTTCCTAGGCATCTGGCTGGCCGCCTCGGCCGCCGCGGCGATCAACCAGCTGCTGGACGCGCGCATCGATGCACAGATGGCGCGCACCTCGTGGCGCCCACTGGTGGTGGGCAAGGTCAAGCCGTGGCAGGTGCTGGTGTTCGCCGGCCTGCTGATCGCGCTGTCGATGACGATCCTGGTGGTCTGGGTCAACGTCATCACCGCGGTGCTGACCTTTGCCTCGCTGATCGGGTACGCGGTGATCTACACCGTGTACCTCAAGCGCGCGACCTCGCAGAACATCGTCATCGGTGGCCTTGCCGGCGCTACCCCGCCGATGCTCGGCTGGGCCGCGATCACCGGCATGCAGGGCCCGTGGGACTGGGCCTACGCATCGCTGCTGGTGCTGATCATCTTCATCTGGACCCCACCGCACTTCTGGGCCCTGGCGATCTTCCGTCGCGAGGATTACGCCAAGGCGGAGATCCCGATGCTGCCGGTGACCCATGGCGTGGCGTACACACGCAAGTCGATCATGGTCTATTCGATCGCCCTGGCCATCGTCAGCATCCTGCCGGTCGTGTTCGGCATGAGTGGCATGTTCTACCTGGGCGGTGCGATCGTGCTCAATGCGGTCTTCCTCTGGTACGCCTGGCGCATGCTGAATCCGCCGGATGAGATCTTCTCGATGAAGATGTTCGGCTACTCCATCGTTTACCTGATGGCGCTGTTCGCCTTCCTGATGGTGGACCACTGGATGCTGCCCTGGTTGCAGTAACCGCCTTGAATCGGTGATTCGCCGTCGCCATTGCTTCTCTACCGAACAGGGAGTGACGGTATGAAGCGATGGCGTTGGATGGCAGGGTGGGTGATCGGGTTGGCGTTGGGTGCGGCCAATGCGGCACCGGCACCGGTAGCACCAGTGGAGGACACGGCTGCGCAGATCATCCAGCATGCAGGCGATGCGCGCCTGATCGTCCTCGGCGAGTACCACGGCACCGCTGAAACGCCGCGGCTCGTGGCCGATCTGGTGGAGCGCTACAGCCGCGACAACGCCGCGGTTCAGCTGGGACTGGAGATGCCGATGAGCGAGAACGTCGCGCTCGCGCGCTACCTGCGCTCCAACGGTGATCCTGATGCGCGTGAAGCACTGCGGACCACCCCGTTCTGGTCCGTCAAGGATAACCAGCATGACGGACGGCGAAGCCGGGACATGCTCGACCTGATCGAATCCATTCGATCGCTGCGCGCGCAGGGACGCAATGTCGGCGTCGCCGGCTATGACGTGGAGAGCGGAGCGTCCAACGGCAACGAGGCGCGCGACGCCGCCATGGCCACGCATCTGCACCAGCAGTTCAACGCGCTGCCGCCCGGCGCCCGGATGCTGATGCTGACCGGCAACGTGCATGCGATGCGCAGCCCGCCCGCAGATGCGCCACCGGAGATGCAGCAGCGCACGATGGCCTCCCACCTGCTGGATCTGCCGCTGTACAGCGTGCGCCTGGAGGCCTTGCGCGGTCATTTCTGGGCCTGCGTGCAGCCCTGCCGCGCGCTGCCGCTGATCGAGCGCGCACCACGTGATCCCGAACTCAGTACTGCGCAGGATCGGCAGTACGATCTGGTGGTGTTCCTGCCCGGACTCAGCGTCGGCACGCTGACGGCGCCCTAGGGCTGGCTCCGCGGCCTGCGTGACGAGGCCGCGCAGGCTGCAGTATTGCCGTCTCAGTCCTGCCGGGTGACGGGCGTCGGTTCCACTGGATCACGCGCATACCGCTGCGCGATCATCGCGCAGACGATCAGCTGGATCTGGTGATAGATCATGATCGGCAGCACGATCGCACCGAGGCTGCCCCCGGCGAACAGCACCTTGGCGATGGGCACGCCGGTGGCCAGGCTCTTCTTGGAGCCGCAGAACAGGATGGTGATCTCGTCTTCGCGGTTGAAGCCCAACCGGCGCGCGATGAAGCGGATCAGCGGCATCGCGATGCCGAGCAGTACTGCTGCCACCACGGCCACACTGAGCAGCGACAACAGCGGCGTCTTGCTCCACAGCCCTTCGCTCACCGCTTCGCCGAAGGCGGAATAGACCACCAGCAGGATCGTGCCCTGGTCGGTGTAGCGCAGCAGGGCGCGCTGCTTTTCGACCCAGCGGGCGATCCAGGGCCGCAGCAGGTGGCCGGCCACGAACGGCACCAGCAGCTGCAGCATGATGCTGACGATGGCCTGGCCGGGGTTGTGCATGCCGCCTTCGGTGCCGGCCAGCAGGGCCAGCAGCAGCGGGGTCAGGAACACGCCGAGGATGCTCGACAGCGAGGCGCTGCACACGGCCGCCGGGACGTTGCCACGGGCGATCGAGGTGAACGCGATCGAGGACTGCACGGTGGACGGCAGCGCGCACAGGAACAGCACGCCGATGTACAGCTCGGGGGTGAGCAGCCAGCCATCCAGCGGTTTGAACATCAGCCCCAGCAACGGGAACATCACGAAGGTGCAGGCCAGGATGGTCAGGTGCAGGCGCCAGTGCAGCAGGCCGGCGACGATCGACTCACGCGGCAGGCGTGCGCCGTGCAGGAAGAACAGTGCGGCGATGGCGACGTCGGTGACATCGTTCAGGACCATCGCGGCGGCGCCGTCCATCGGCAGGAAGGACGCCAGCAGCACGGTGCAGAGCAGGGCGAGGGTGAAGTTGTCCGGTCGCAGGCGCGACCACCAGCGGGTCATGGTGGGCAGGCTCCTGTAGAGCAGGGAAGTGGGCGGGAGAAGAAGAGCGGGGTCAACGCGCGGCGTCCTGCTCCAGCAGGACACGGGTCGGCGCTTCCAGCGAGGTCATGCCGGCCTCGCGGCCGAACTGCAGCGCCTGGTCCACCGAGGCACCGTCACGCGCCTCCAGCACGGCCAGCAATGCACCGGCGCGGTTGCCGGAGGCGCAGTGCAGCAGCACCGGGCCCTGGCTCTGCGCCAAGGCGGTACGCAGCGCCTGCGCGTTGGCGTCGGTCAGGCCGGCGGCACCCGCAACGGGAATGCGCACATAACGCAGGCCCAGGCGCTCGGCCGCGGCGGTTTCATCGAAGCCACGCGCCTCGTCGGGCTGGCGCAGGTCGATCACGGTGGTGATCCCGGCCGCGGCCGCCTGCTGCAGCTCGGCAGCGCTGGGTTGCCCGGCGGTGTACAGCTGCGGCCGTGGCTGTGCGAATGGCAGTTCCGCCGCCCAGGTGGGCAGGCACGGTGCGAACAGCGCGGCCATGACGCCAGCGCGGAGCCAGCGGACGATCGGTGCGGTGGAACGTGCGATGTGGGATGCCACGGCGGCTCCGTCGTCAGAAGCGGAGGGTGCTGCGCGCCTTGAGCAGTTCGCGCAGCTCGTACTTGTCAGTATCGTCCAGACCCTGCTGGCTCTGCTTTGCCTGAAGCTCATCCAGACGTTGCATCAGCAGCTGTTTCTCCAGCTGGGCCACGGCGTCATGCAGTTCCTGGGTCCACATTGCCTCGTCGCCGGGCAGGGTCTGTGCGGCCAGCTTGTGCAGCGCGTCCTGTTCCTCGCGCCCGTCGAAGTGCTCCAGCAGCGCGCCGGTGCTGATGTCCGGGCGCTGCTCGACCAGGGTCAGCAGTTCGGTCAGCAGTTCGATGCCGGGCAGGCGCAGGCCGGTGAAGTGGTGGCCTTCCAGGGTCATCGCCAGCGAGGGCTGCTGCAGCAGGATCGCGATGGCCGCACGCACCAGGCTGCGGCGCTGTGCCGGTGCGACCGCGCGCTGTGGCGGCCGCGAAGGAGCCGCGGATGCGCTGGGCTTGGCGCCCAGGCCGGTCAGCGTGGTCAGCTGCTGCTTCATCAGGTCGCCGAAGGCGCCATCGGGAATCTGCGCCAGCATCGGCTTGGCCCGTTCGGCCAGGCGTGCCTTGCCGTCGAGCGTGCCCATGTTGACCTCACGGGTGAGCTCGTCGAAGAAGAACTGCGACAGCGGCGTGGCCTGCTGCAGGCGGGCATCGAAGCCCTCGCGGCCTTCCTTGCGCACGATGGTGTCCGGGTCTTCGCCGTCGGGCAGGAACAGGAAGAAGGCCTGGCGACCGTCCTTCATGCGCGGCAGCACCGACTCCAGCGCACGCCAGCCGGCGCGACGGCCGGCGGCATCGCCGTCGAAGCAAAAGAACACGTCCGGCGCATTGCGGAACAGCAGCTCGGCATGGTCCGGCGTGGTCGCCGTGCCCAGCGTCGCCACCGCCTGGGTAACGCCGAACTGGAACAGCGAAACCACGTCCATGTAGCCCTCGACCACAATCAGCCGCTCGATCTTCTGGTTGGCCTGGCGCACCTGCCACAGGCCGTACAGCTCGCGGCCCTTGTGGAACAGCGCGGTCTCTGGCGAGTTGAGGTACTTCGGGCCGTCGTCCTTCTCCATGACCCGGCCGCCGTAGGCGATCACGCGGCCACGGCGGTCGAAGATCGGGAACATGACCCGGTCGCGGAACTTGTCGTAGACGTGGCCGCGATCGTTCTTGGAGAACAGGCCGGCGCGGTCGAGCAGCTTCATCCGCCGCTCGTCCTTGCCCAGCGCATCCTTCAGCGCGCTGTAGCCGTCCGGTGCGTAACCGATGGCGAAGCGCTCGCGGTTTTCTTCATCGACACCGCGCTGATCCAGGTAGGCGCGCGCCTTGTCGCTGCCCTTCAATGCGGTCTGGAAGAAGCGCGTGGCCGCGTCCAGTGCCGAGTACAGATCGCGGCTGTCGTCCTGCTGCTGGGCGGTGCGCGGCTGGGTATCGCGCGGCACCTCCATGCCCACGCGCTTGGCCAGCTCATCGACCGCGTCGAGAAACTCGAGGCGGTCGTAATTCATCAGGAAACTGATCGCCGTGCCATGCGCGCCGCAGCCGAAGCAGTGATAGAACTGCTTGGTTGGCGAGACCGTGAACGAGGCCGAGCGCTCGTCATGGAATGGGCAGCGCGCCGCGTATTCCTTGCCCTGGCGCTTCAACGGCACACGGCTGCCCACCACCTCGACAATGTCGGAGCGGGCCAGCAGGTCGTCGATGAATGCGTCGGGGATACGGGCCATGGGCAGCAGGCGGGGGCATGGCCGGTCACGGCCACGCGCGGAAGCGGGGGTACCGCTAGTCTACTAGCTGCTGGCCGGTTCGCCCGGTTTCGGTGGCTCCACGCCAGCCTCGGCAAGCACCGCATGGGCGCGCAGGCGCTCGTCGATCACCGAGGTCATCAGCGCGCCGACGAAGAACACCACGGTGGCGTAGTAGATCCACACCAGCGAGATCACCAGGGCGCCCATCGAGCCATACGCGCTGCCCGGTGCGACGGTGGCGATGTACAGGCCGATGCCATAACGGCCCAGCGCGAACAACGCCGAGGTGATCGCACCGCCGATGAAGGCCTGGCGCCACGCCACGCGGCGGTCGGGCAGGTAGTGGTAGAGGAAGGCGAAGCCCACCGTGTACAGCGCCAGGCTGGTGAGATAGCCGATCGCCGGCAGGACCGAGGGCAGGTGCGCGAAGACCACCTGCAGCATGGTGGTGGCGGTCATCGACAGGATCAGCAGGAAGCCCAGCGCCAGGACCACGCCGAAGGAGAACACGCGCTTGCGCAGCCACGCCACGATCCCATCCAGGCGCTCGCCGCTGGTGTTGAAGATCAGGTTCAGGGCGTTCTGCAGCTGGGCGAACACCGCCGTGGCGCCGATGAACAGCAACAAGGTGCTCCAGACCCCCGCCAGCGTGCCGATGTCCGGCTGGTTGTTGGCGTTGCTGAGCACGGTTTCGGCCACCGAGGCGGCACTGGTGCCGGCCACATCGTTGATCTGGCCCAGCAGCGCCTGCTGCGCCGGGGGATACAGCGAGGCCGTCAGCCACAGCAGCAGGACCAGCAGCGGCGCCATCGAGAGCAGGGCATAGAAGGCCAGCGCGGCGGCCTGGGTCATCACGTCCGCATCGATGAAACGGCGCACCAGTACGGCGGGAAAGCTCTTCTCCAGCCGCGCCATGTGCTTGCGGACCTTGGACAGGGAGGGGCTCGGTTGGTGCATGGACGGCGTCGGGTCGGGAGCGAGGCCCCTGTTCTAGCAAATGGCCGGGGTGCGCCGGGTGAAGCGGTCCGGTCACGGCGTGACCTTGACGGATATCGCGCTATCCTTTTTCCCGGTTTTCCACCTTCACAGCAGAAAGGACGCTTCATGAAAGGAATGGTCTACACGACGATGGCGCTGTTGGCGGCCGCAGGTCCGGCGATGGCCGCCGGGGCCTGCGACAAGGCCTTCAAGATGGTAGGGGACGCGCGCAACGGTGCGCTTTACATGGCCGATGTCACCGTACCGGGCCTGAAGGTGCAGAGCGCGCTGGACCAGTTGCGCAAGATTGGCGGCGATGACGAATTCGAAGTCGCTGGTCAGCTGGTGCAGGGCGATACCGGCGACCAGTACCTGATCCAGCGCAAAGGGCTGCGCACCCCGCTGGTACTGGTGGGCACCGCCGACCGTACCGGTCGGGTCACCCTGGCGACCAAGCTGGCCCGGGGCCAGTCGGTCGAGCCGGCGGCGGCCAAGCAGTCGATGTGCGGGATGCTGGACAAGCTCAAGGCGGGCAGCCAGGGCGACGCGGTTGCTGCAGCGGGACGCACCCAGTACCCCATGCCGGCCATGGAGGCCGTGGCGGCCCCGGATCTGTCCAAGATGATGGGCAAGGAAGTCAAAGACACGATGGCCCTGTACCGCAGTGCCGGTGCCTTCAAGGACCTGATGCTGGGTACCACCACCAACAAGGAAGACAAGGGCGACCGTTCGGCCACGTTCCTGCCGCTATACGCCAAGTATGTGGGGCGGCGCTACCAGATCGACGGCCAGATCTATACCGTCAATCCCAACACGTACTCGACCAAGCCTGGTGACATCGGCTCGATCAACTATCTGGTCACGCCAACCCGCGGCCTGCTGCGCGTCCGCCAGAGCGACAGCTACAACAACAACAACTACACCATCCGCTGCGAATTCGCGTCCGACCAGGCCGCCAACTTCACCATGCTGCGCGAGCGCGACTGGGCCAAGCTGGAAGGCGAGATCAGTTCGATCGAGGAAAGCTCGATGACACTGCGCAATTGCCGCCAGGCCTCCTGACAGCGGACCTGCTGAAACTGAAAAGGCCCGCGAAATGCGGGCCTTTTCATAGGCGGCGTGGCGGCGGGATCAGCCGGCCAGCTGCTGCTTGACCAGCTTGGACACCAGGCCCATGTCGGCCTGGCCGGCCAGACGCGGCTTGAGCGCGCCCATCAGCTTGCCGATGTCGGCGGGGGTGGTCGCGCCGGTTTCGGCGATGGCGGCCTGGATGGCGGCCACGATCTCGGCTTCGCCCAGCTTGGCCGGCAGGTACTGGTCGATGACCGCGATTTCCTCGCGCTCGATCACGGCCAGGTCTTCGCGACCGGCGGCCTCGAACTGGGTGACCGAGTCCTTGCGCTGCTTGACCATCTTTTCCAGCACGGCGAGCACGGCGGCGTCGTCCAGCTCGATGCGCTCATCGACTTCGCGCTGCTTGATCGCGGCGTTCATCAGGCGGATCACGCCCAGGCGGTGCTTCTCGCCGGCCTTCATGGCGGCCTTCATGTCATCGGTGAGCTGCTGCTTCAGGCTCATGGGAACACCTCGTGTCGGTGGAAATGGGAAGCGGGGCGCCGAAGCGCTGGAACGCAAAAAGCCGGTAACGCTCGCGCGTTCCGGCTTCGGCTCCGTCACGACAGGCCAGGGCCCGCCGTATCGAAGTTGCGTCCGATCAGTACAGGCGCTGACGCTTGGTAACGTCGCGCGACGAACGGCGCAGCTGACGCTTCACAGCAGCGGCAGCCTTACGCTTACGCTCCTGGGTCGGCTTTTCATAGAACTCGCGCTTGCGGGTTTCGGCCAGCACGCCGGCCTTTTCGCAAGTGCGCTTGAAGCGACGGAGCGCAAACTCGAAGGGCTCGTTCTCGCGGACTTTAACGCTGGGCATGGAATCTCCGGGACACAGTAGAACCGGGTCACGCCCGGTGAGAGCCGCACATTATAGCGGCGAGAAAAGAAGTTGCAACCCACCCCGGCGAACTTCTTGGCCACGGGTGATGCTGAGACAGGCCAGCGTACGTCTGCCGGGGCCTGAAGAGGTCCATAATACCCGTTATGCGAGTCCTTGGTATCGAATCTTCCTGCGATGAGACCGGCGTGGCGGTGTATGACACCTCCCTGTCCGGGATCGACGCCCTGCGCGCCCACGCGGTCTACAGCCAGATCGCCCTTCACGCCGAGTACGGCGGGGTGGTGCCCGAGCTGGCCAGCCGCGACCACGTGCGCAAGCTGCTGCCGCTGATCCGCCAGACCCTGGCCGACGCCGGCATGACCGTGGCCGACATCGACGGGGTGGCCTACACGGCCGGGCCCGGCCTGGTCGGCGCGCTGCTGGTCGGGGCGGGCGTGGCCCGTTCGTTGGCCTGGGCGCTGGAGGTGCCGGCGGTCGGGGTCCACCATATGGAAGGGCATCTGCTGGCCCCGCTGATGGAAGACGACCCGCCGCAGGCGCCGTTCGTGGCCCTGTTGGTGTCCGGCGGGCATACCCAGCTGGTGGCGGTGGACCGGGTCGGCCAGTACCGCCTGCTCGGCGAAACCCTGGACGACGCCGCCGGCGAGGCCTTCGACAAGACCGCCAAGCTGATGGGCCTGCCGTACCCCGGTGGCCCGCAGTTGGCGGCCCTGGCCGAGCGCGGCACGCCGGGCCGGTTCAAGTTCACCCGGCCGATGACCGACCGCCCCGGGCTGGATTTCAGCTTCTCCGGGTTGAAGACCCAGGTCCTGCTGGCCTGGCGCGACAGCGACCAGAGCGAGCAGACCCGCGCCGATATCGCGCGCGGTTTTGAAGATGCGGTGGTCGACACCCTGGCGATCAAGTGCGAACGCGCGCTGGATGCGGCGGGCACCGATGTGATCGTGGTGGCTGGCGGCGTCGGGGCCAACAAGCGCCTGCGCGCCAAGCTGCAGCAGATGGCCGCCCGCCGCGGTGGCCGCGCCTGCTTCCCGCGCCCGGCGCTGTGCACCGACAACGGCGCGATGATCGCCTTCGCCGGCGCCCTGCGTCTGGAAGCGGGCCAGCACACCCCGCCGCAGGTGCAGGTCACCCCACGTTGGGACATGGCGACGCTGCCGGCGGTGTGAGGTCAGCAGCGGCGCTGCTTCATCACACCGGCCGATCCAGCAGCAGCGGAGTCACCGCTTCATGGCCAGGCATCCACTCCGCCGTGGGTACGCACCGCCGTTCGACGACCCGCCGGATGGCGTCAACGTCGTCTGCAAGGGCGCGGGCGAAGATCGGCTCGTGATGGGCGATGCGATTGCGCAATCGCCGGATCTCCTCCAGATCGTCATGGATCTGCGCACGGGTGACATGCCACGGCGTTGACGCGTCCGCGCCGGGCAGGACGGCTGCCATGCAATGCGACCATAGCCGAGCATCAAAGCGCTGCGTGAATATCTTCTGCCAGAACACAAAGCCGAGTGCCGGAATGACGTCTGCCGCATCCCTGTTCAAGCGCAGGGTCACGCGCTGCAGCTCGTCTCATTTGGCGTAACCAATCATTGACTCCACTCGGCCCCGGACGTAGTTTTACCCCGCGCGCCACCGGGACTCGCGGATGGAACTCCCATCTCCGCCCGGGGACAAGCAGTAAGCAGAGGGCCCCGCAAGGGGCCCTTTGTCCTTCTCGGCGGACGCCCAACGCCCGATTCCCGGCACATTCCGGACAGCCCCGTTACCATGGTCGCCATCTTCCACGTGGCATGGCTATGGACAAGGTATTCATCGAGGGGCTCGAGATCGATGCCCTGATCGGGATCTACGACTGGGAACGGCGGATCCGCCAGACCCTGCGTTTCGATCTGGAAATGGGCTTCGACAACCGCCGTCCGGCGGCCAGCGACGACATCGCCGATACCCTCAATTACAAAGCCGTGAGCAAGCGCATCGAGCAGTTCGTGCGTGACTCGGACTATGGCCTGGTCGAAACCCTGGCCGAGCGCATCGCCGAGATCGTGCTGCGTGAATTCAAGGTGCAATGGCTGCGCCTGAAGCTCAGCAAGCCCGGCGCGGTGCGCGGTGCGCGCGCGGTGGGCGTGATCATCGAGCGCAGCGCGCAGGACCTGGCAACGCCCTGATACCCCGATTAGGAGATCGATACACGATGTTGGATGCGGTAGTGGCAACCCGATGGCTGGACAGTGTCCAGCAGACCCTCGAACCCTGGCCCTGGGCCTACACCCTGCTGGTGCTGGCAGCGCTGGCCCTGGCGGCCTGGCTGGCCAACTTCGTCACCAAGAAGATCCTGCTGCGCGGCCTGCGCAAGCTGGTCAGCCGCCTGCCTGGCCATAGCGCCGGCAATGAAGGCGGCAACAACCTGCGGGTGATTTCGCGGTTGTCCAACGTGGTGCCGAGCATGGTCATCGCCGCCGGCATCCGGATCGTGCCGGACCTGCCGCCGGAGCTGGTGGCGTTCGTGATCGGCGCCTGCCGGGCGTGGGCGGTGCTGACCGTGGCGCTGGCCGTCTCGCATGCGCTGGATGCCGCCAACGATCTGTACGAGCGGCGCCCGGATGCGCGCAACAAGCCGATCAAGGGCTACCTGCAGGTCGTGAAGATCATCGTCTTCGTGATCGCCGGCTTGTCGATCGTGGCGACCCTGCTGGGCGTGAAGCTCGGCCCGCTGGTGACCGGCCTGGGCGCGGCCACCGCGGTGCTGATGCTGATCTTCCAGGACACCATCCTCTCGTTGGTGGCCAGCGTGCAGATCAGCGGCGATGGCCGGGTGCGGCTGGGCGACTGGATCGAAATGCCGAGCCAGAACGCCGATGGTGATGTGATCGATATCGCGCTGCACACCATCACCGTGCAGAACTTCGACAAGACCATCACCACCATCCCGACCAAGAAGCTGGTGACCGAGTCGTTCAAGAACTGGCGTGGCATGCAGGAAGCGGGTGGGCGCCGGATCAAGCGCTCGCTGTACCTGGACCAGCACAGTGTCGGCTTCGTCGATGCGCCGATGCTGGCCGAGCTGGAGCAGTTCGCGGTGCTGGGCGATTACCTTCGCGGCAAGCAGGCCGAACTGCAGCAGTACAACGCCGACCTGCAGGCCAAGGGCGTCGCCGCCGTCAACGCGCGCCGGGTGACCAACCTGGGCACCTTCCGCGCCTATGTCGAGCGCTACCTGCAGCACCATCCGGGCATCCATACCGAAATGACCCTGCTGGTACGGCAGCTGCAGCCCACCACCCAGGGCCTGCCGCTGGAGATCTACTGCTTCACCCGCAGCACGGCGTGGGGCGAGTACGAGGGCGTGCAGTCGGACGTGTTCGATCACCTGCTGGCGATCCTCCCGGCCTTCGGGCTGCGGGTTTTCCAGGAATCCAGCGACGCCATGTTGATGGCGGGGCAGCAGCGCCTGGCCGCTGCGGAGTAAGCTCCTGTGCCCCTGTCGCTGCCCGTGCGGTGGCGGGGGTCTTCCCTCCGGGGAAGAAAAATGAACGCAAAAGTCATTCACAACGGCCTCGGGAACGCTAGAATCCCGGGCTTGTAAACGTTTTCATAAGGACAGCCGGTGGCCGCCGATCGTATCGAAACCCTCATTGCCCAGATGACCGTCGAAGAAAAAGTCGGCCAGCTGGGTGTGTTCGCCGACATGGTCCGCCCGTTCGCGCCGGATGTGAATCCGGAAGCCAACGTCAGCAATGCCGACCAGGTGCTGCAGCAGGTGCGCGAGGGCAAGGTGGGCTCGCTGTTCAATGGCGTGGGCGTGGAAGCCGGCCGCCGCATCCAGCAGGTCGCGCTGGAAGAAAGCCGCCTGAAGATTCCGGTGATCCTGGCCGCGGACGTGATCCACGGCATGCGCACCGTATTCCCGATCCCGCTGGGCGAGGCCGCCAGCTTCGAGCCGGACCTGGCCGAGCGCACCGCCCGCGCCACCGCGGTGGAAGCGACGGCAGCCGGCCTGCATTGGACCTATGCGCCGGCCGTGGATATCGCCCGCGACCAGCGCTGGGGCCGTGGCGCCGAGGGCGCCGGTGAAGACGTGGTGCTGGGCTGTGCGTTCGCCGCCGCCCGCGTGCGCGGTTTCCAGGGCCCGGACCTGCGCGCCGCCGATGCACTGCTGGCCACCCCGAAGCATTTCGCCGCCTACGGCGCGGTGATGGCCGGCATGGAATACAACATGGTCGACATCTCGCCGCAGACCCTGCGCGACGTGCACCTGCCGCCGTTCAAGGCCGCTTTCGAAGCCGGTGCCCTGACCGTGATGTCCTCCTTCAACGACATCAACGGCGTGCCGGCCAGCGCCAATGCCGAGCTGTTGACCGACATCCTGCGCGGGGAGTGGAAGTTCCCGGGCGTGGTGATCTCCGACTACACCGCCGACATGGAACTGGTCGCGCACGGCTACGCCGCCGATGACCGCGACGCCACCGCCAAGGCCTTCACCGCCGGCCTGGACCTGAGCATGCAGAGCGGCTTCTATGCCGAACACCTGCCGGGCCTGATCGAGAGCGGCGAAGTCCCGATGGCCACGCTGGACGAGTCGGTGCGCCGCATCCTGCGCCTGAAGGAAGCGATCGGCCTGTTCGACGACCCGTACCGTTCGCTGGATCTGGCGCGCGAAGCGGACACCTCGCATATCGCCGCGCATGACGAACTCTCGCGCGATGCCGCGCGCCGTTCGATCGTGCTGCTCAAGAACGCCGAGTCGGTGCTGCCGCTGAAGAAGGCCGGGCAGAAGATCGCGCTGATCGGGCCGTTCGTGCAGGATCGCGACAACATCGAAGGCTGCTGGACGCTGTTCGGCGACAAGTCGCGCTACGTCACCCTGGAAGCCGGCGTCCGCGCGGCGATCAGCGATGAAGCACTGCTGGAAATCGTGCCGGGCTGTGATCTGGAAGCGGCCGTGCAGGACGGTATCGAACAGGCCGTGGCCGCCGCGCTGCGTGCCGACGTGGTGGTGCTGGCCCTGGGCGAACCGCAGCGCTACAGCGGTGAGGCGCAGTCGCGCGTTGAGATCACCTTGCCGCCGGCGCAGCAGGCGCTGGCCGAAGCGGTGGCGATGACCGGCAAGCCGCTGGTCGTGCTGCTGCGCAATGGCCGCGCGCTGGCCCTGCAGGGCGCGGTGCGCAATGCCCATGCCGTGGCGATCACCTGGTACCTGGGCACCCAGACCGGGCACGCCGTGGCCGATGTGCTGTTCGGCGATTACAACCCGTCCGGCCGCCTGCCGGTGAGCTTCCCGCAGGTGTCGGGCCAGCAGCCGTATTTCTACAACCACCCGCGCACCGGTCGCCCGGAACTGCCGACCATGTCGGAGTTCAAGGCGCGCTGGCGCGAAATTCCGAACGAGCCGGCATACGCGTTCGGCCACGGCATGGGCTACACCACCTTCGCCTATGGCGTGCCGCAGCTGAGCAACGCGCAGCTGGGCTGGGACGACACCCTGACCATCACCACCACGCTGACCAATACCGGTGCGGTGGCAGGTGAGGAAGTGGTGCAGCTGTACATCCACGATCGCGTGGCCAGCCGCGTGCGGCCGGTGCGCGAGCTGAAGGGCTTCGACAAGATCGCGCTGCAGCCGGGACAGAGCACCGAGGTGACCTTCACCCTGGATCGCCATGCACTGGGCTTCACCGGCCGCGATGGCGTGTTCCGCGCCGAGCCGGGCCAGTTCGAGCTGTGGGTGTGCGCCTCGTCGGTCAGCGGCGAGCCGGTGATCTTCGAGCTGCTGGCCGCCTGAGCCGGCCTCGCTTCACCCGGTAGTGCCGGCCAGCGGCCGGCACTACCGTATCCATCATCGGCGGCTGACGTTCCGGCGGGTACGCTGGCTCCCCCGTGAACCCGATGGAGCCACCCATGCGCCTGTCCCGTACTCCTTTGTTGCTGGCCTTGGCCAGCCCGCTGTGGCTGGCCGCCTGCAGCCCGTCGTCGCCGCCGCCGGCTGACACCGCCGCTGCGGATCCCGCCCAAGGCCCGGCCACCGCCATTCCCGAAGGCCGCCCGACGCCGGGTGACACCGTGCCGTCCTCGGGCCTGTCGCCGGATGCGGTCACGGCCGGCAGCCCCGCGCCGGATGCCGACGCGCCTTCCGCTGGCGGTGCAACGACACCTGCTGCGGACGCCGCCGCCACACCTGCCGCGCCGACCAGCGCTGGCACCGGCGATGTCCGCCAGCGCATCGATCAGGTGCTTGGCGACGCGGCCCAGTACGAAGCTGTGTTCAATGCCTTCCAGAAGGCGGTCAACGGCGGCGATCGCGCGGCCGTGGTCGAGGAAGTGCGTTTCCCGTTGAACATCGCCAATGGCGCCAGGATCACCGGCCCCGGCGAGTTCCAGCGCAACTACGAGCGCATCCTGACCCCGGCCGTGCGCAAGGCCATCGCCGCGCAGAAGTTCGACGACGTCATGGTCAACCAGCAGGGCGTGATGATCGGCGACGGCCAGGTCTGGCTCAACGGCGCGTGCCTGGATCAGGCGTGCAACCGCACCGAAGTCAAGGTCGTGACCATCCAGTAAGCACGTGCAGCGCTTGAACGCACGTGAGGTGGGCAGGCTGCCGGCGATGCGCCGGCAGCCTGTCTGGCTCAGGCTTTCGGCGTGAGCTTGAGCAGCTTGCCGTTGCTGCCGTCTTCGAGCAGCCAGATCGCGCCATCCGGACCCTGTTCGATCTCGCGGATGCGCTCGCCCATGTCGAAGCGCTCGGCCTCGCGGGCGTTGTCGCCGTCGAAGGCCACGCGCACCAGCGCCTTGGAGGACAGGCCGCCAATGAAGCCACTGCCGTCCCACTTGGGGAACTGTTTGCCGTTGTAGATGATGAAACCGGCCGGCGAGATTACCGGGGTCCAGGTCACCTTGGGCGCGGCGAATTCCGGGCGGGTGGAATGGTCGGGAATGTCGCGGCCGTCGTAGTGATTGCCGTTGGAGACGATCGGATAGCCGTAGTTGGCCCCGCGCTCGATCAGATTCAGCTCATCGCCGCCGGCCGGGCCCATCTCATGCACCCACAGCTTGCCGCGCGCATCGAAGGCGATGCCCAGCGCATTGCGGTGGCCGAGCGACCACACCTGCGCGGCCACGCCGCCCTGCGAGGCGAACGGGTTGTCGGCGGGCACGCTGCCGTCGTCATTGAGGCGGACCAGCTTGCCGAGGTTGCCGCCCATGTCCTGGGCCGGATCGAACTTCTGGCGCTCGCTGGACGTGATCCACAGCTTGCCGTCCGGACCGAACGCGAGGCGATGGCCGTAATGCCCCTTGCCGCTCACTTTCGGGGTCTGGCGCCAGATCACCTTCAGGTCTTCCAGCGTGCCGCTGCCATCGGCCGCCAGCGCCAGCCGCGCACGTGCAACCGCAGCGCCACGGGTATCACCGTCGCCTTCTTCGGCGTAGCTGAGATAGATCCACTGGTTCTTCGCGAAGTCCGGGTGCGGCAGCACATCGCCGAAGCCGCCCTGGCCGCCGTAGGCGACGTCAGGGACGCCGGTGATGGTGGCGGTTTTGCGGGTCTGCACGTTGAAGTGCTTCAGCGCGCCTTTCTTCTCGGTGACCAGCAGGCTGCCGTCGGGCAGGAAACTCATCGCCCAGGGCTCGTTGAAGCGGGCGAATTCGGTGGCGGCGAACGGCCACTGCGCTTTTTCCACCGCCGGGGCGGCGGCCTTGTCGGCAGCAACACAGGCGGTGGTGAACAGGGCGGGGGTGAGGCTGATGGCGAGGGTAAGCAAGAGCTTGCGGGTCATGGAAGTCTCCGTCGGGGAGGCGATGGCCAACCCCTGTTGTACACCATGCCCATCAACGCCGCGTGGACCAGAGGTCCTGCCCACACGATAACGGCGACCCGAGGGCCGCCGCTGGAGGTGAATCGGGGAGTGCGCGTCAGGCGCCGCGCGGGACGCCCTTGTCCAAGTGCGCCTGGCGCAGCGCAGTGGACTCATCCCAGCCGCGGCGCACCGCATTGCGGGCCTGTTCCCAGCTCAGCTTGCTCTGGCCATGTTCCTGCGCCCAGCGGGCCTGCAGCTCGGCTTCCACTTCTTCATACGCGCGGATCATGTCGTCAGCGCGGGTGCGATGGCCGAGCTGGTACGCCGGCTCGTAGTCATCGAAGAACTGGTTGTTGTCATAGTACGGTTCGCTTGGAAAGCGCTCACGCCAGTAATCCGATACGGCCTGGCGCGGGACACCGTCTTCCGGCACCCGGCCGGGAATCTGATAGTCAGTGCTCATGTGTTGGCTCCGGTTGGGTGAGGCTTCACCGTACCCAAAGCCGGGTTAACGCCATGGACCGGCGAGGTGAATGACACATCAAGTGCCATTCACCTGCACACCTGCTCAGGCTTGGTGATCGCGGCGCGGGAATTTATAGATGACCGCGCCTACCGCGAAGGCGATGCCTGCCGCCGCGATGTTCTGCCAGCTCGCGCTGGCGAACAAGGCCAGGCACAACAGCAGTGCGAGGATCGGGATCAGCGGTCCGCCGGGCAGCTTCAACGCGCCAGGGCGATCACGGAACCGGCGCGCCAGCACCAGCACCGCCGCGGCCGTGCCGATGTAGGCGAACAGGCGCGTGGTCATCGACAGCAGCGCCAGCTGCACGAACGAACCGGACAAGGCCAGCGCCAGGGCGATCAGGCCCTGCGCGATGATCGCCGCCGCCGGGGTGCGGAAGCTCGGATGCACCTGCGCCAGGATCTTCGGTCCGTAGCCATCGCGCGCCAACGCAAACAGGAAGCGCGGACCCATCATCATCGTGTTGCTGTTGGTGCCGAGGATGGAGATCGTTGCGCCCACGGTGAGGATCAGGGCGAGGGTGAGCCCGCCGAAGCTGGCGGCGGCATCGGCCAGCGGCGTCGGCGAACTGGCCAGCCCGGCCAGCGTGCCCTGTGCGATGAACTGCACCGCGCCGTAAATCACGGTGACAGTGATGATCATGGTGATCAGGGCGAAGGGAATATCGCGGCGCGGGTTCTTGTACTCACCGGCAGCGGCCGGGATGTTTTCGAAACCGGCATAGGCATACAGCAGCAGGAGCGCTGCTTCGCCCATGCGCTGCAGATCGTGCGGGTCCGGGCGTACGCCGGAGAAGGCCAGGTCGGTATCCACGTAGAACGCGCCGATCGCCACGAACAGCACCAGCGGCAGCAGCTTGCCGATCACCAGGATCACACCGGTACGCGCGGCCGAGCGCACCCCGGCCACGTTCACCGCGGTGAGGAAGCCCAGCGATACCACGATGACCGCGATACGGCCGATGTCATGCCCGGCCCAGGGCCAGAAGCGCGCCACCGCATCGGCCAGTGCGTTGCTGAGCGCTGCCGCCGAGCTGATGCGGGTGAGCCAGATCATCCAGCCGATCTCGAACCCGGCAAACCGGCCGAATGCCTCGCGCGCATACAGATAGCTGCCGCCGGGCTCGTCGAAATAGCTGGCCGCCTGCGCATAGCAGAGCACCAGCAGGGCGACCACGATGCCGGCCGCGACCACCCCCCACAGGCTGAAAGGACCGAGCAGGGCAACGGTGGCGGCCGGCAGCAGGTAGATGCCACTGCCGATCACATCGTTGATCGAGAGCCCCACGATCTGCCAGCGGCTGACCGCGCGTTCGAGCTGCGGATCCGGCGGTGCGGTACTCACGGTACGCTCCCCGCCAGCACGGGCAGCTGCCACTCGGCCTGCAGGCGCTGGTACTCCGCGCGCGGCAACAGCACGAAGCGCGGCCGCGCGCTGGCGTCCAGCCACGCCAGCAGCGTGGTCATGCGCGCCGGGTCCATCGCGGTGCAGCCGGCGGTCGCCTCACCGGGTGTGCGCCACAGGTGGGCGAAGATGCAGCTGCCACGGCCGGGCGTCGCTTTCGGGTTGTGCTCGATGACGAAGCCTTCGCGGTAGCGCACGTCGCCCTTGTTGTGCAGGTCCAGCCGCATCGGTTCGGTCGAGCCTTCCACCGCATCGGCACCGACCACCTCGGCATCGACGATGCGGTTGTAGTACGGCGAGTCCGGCACATCCATGCAGTAACTGGTGTCGCGCATCGGCTGGTAGGGCAGGCCGCTGGTGACGCCGCGCGCATAGCCGAAGGCCGGGCCGATCGCGAAGATGCCGGCCGGGCTGCGGCCATCGCCTTCCTGCTTCCGTGGCGTCCCGGACTGGGCCGGGTGCAGCCCTTCGCCCCACGCGCTGCCGCTGCGGCCCACGGCGACATCGAAGGCGGCGCCCTGCGGCTGCCAGCCCTTCGCGGTGCGCTCGAAGGCCTGCAGCTTGCCCTGGGTGGCATCCCAGCCCTCGGTGGTGACCACGACCAGTTGTGTGCTGCCCTCCAGCGCGGCGGCGAACACGGGGGCGGCGATGACCAGCATCACGGCGGCGGTGACGGAGCGGAACAGCGGCATCATCGTGGCGGACTCCAGGATCAGCTGTCGATCAAATGTTCGATCCGTTCCAGGTTCACCCCGAGCTGGCGGTGGCGGTCCGGGTTGGCGTGGCACAGCAGGACGAAGACAACATCCAGCAGGGACTGCAATGAGGAACGGTACAGCAGTTGTGCCACGTGCGGCGCCGGGTCGTGGGCGCACAGCACCAGGCTGGCATCGGCGTGCGCGCGCAGCGGATTGGCGCTGTGGCGGGTGATCGAGACCACCTTGCCGCCCATGTCCTGGAACTGGCGCGACAGCTGGAACAACTGCGGCAGCTTGCCGAATTCGGAGAACACCAGCATCGCATCTCCGGGCCGCGCGGCCGAGAGGTTGGCCATCATCAGGATCGGGTCGGCGTGGTGCACGGTGAGCATGCCGAGCAGCGACAGCCGCATGGCGAACTCGCGCGCGTACAGGCCGTCATCGCCCAACCCGTAGACGAATACCTTGGGCGCCCCATCGATCAGCTGCACGATGGCTTCGATGTCGGCCTGGGGATTGGCCAGCCAGGTCTCTTCTTCGGCCGCGGCTTTGCTTGCGCGCAGGCGCTCGGCGATCTGGGTGAAACCGTCGGCCGCCTCGGGCGCCGGTGGCCGGCTGTGCGGGTCGTTGCCGGCGCGCGCGACGGCCTCGCCGATGGAGTACTTGAGATCGGGGTAGCCCTTGAAGCCCAGCTTCTGGCTGAACTTGACCACGCTGGACTGGCTGATCCCCAATGCACTGGCCAACTGCTGGGAGGAGTAATCGCGCAGGAGATGGGCGTTGTCGAGGATGAAGTCGGCGATGCGACGTTCGATCGCCGACATGTGGTCACGCTCGGAGCGGATTTTCACCAGGGGCGGCATGGGGAGGGCGTCAGATCCGGTAGAGCCACGCCGTGGGTGGCTGCGGCAGGTGGGATTGCGCGAACGGCAGCCACGCATGGCGTGGCTCTACCGTAGGCGACCGGCGAGGCGGACACAACGGTCACCACCGCCGCGGCGTGATCATCTCCAGCCCACGCACCTCGGTGATGCCCAACCCGGGCGCATCGCTGATGGTGATTTCCGATTCGTTGAAGTTGACCCCACCGGTGACCGGGTTGAACTGGCCCAGCGACGGCCCATCCAGATCCACCTTGGTGATGATCTCGCTCTTGGCGACGGCCAGGTGCACGGCGGCGGCCACGGAGATGCTCGATTCGATCATGCAGCCGATCATGCATGGCACGCCGTAGATCGCGGCGATATCGGCGATGCGGATTGCATTGGAGAGGCCACCGGTCTTCATCAGCTTGATGTTGATGATGTCGGCCGCGCGCTGCTGGATCAGGTCGAACACCTGGCCGGGATTGAACACGCTTTCATCGGCCATCACCGGGGTGTTGACCCGGTCGGTGACGTACTTCAGGCCGCTGATGTCGGCGGCCTTCACCGGCTGCTCCAGCAGTTCCAGCACCACGCCGGCCTCTTCCAGCGCCCGCATCGCGTGCACGGCCTGCTTGGCGGTCCAGCCCTGGTTGGCATCCAGGCGAAGCAGGGCGCGGCCCTGCACCGCAGCGTGGATCGCCTTGACCCGCTCGATATCCAGGCCGATGTCCTTGCCGACCTTGATCTTCAGCGACTCGAAGCCGCGCTCGATCGCCGAGAGCGAGTCGGCCACCATCTTGTCGATGTAGTCCACGCTGATGGTGATGTCGGTGGTGATCACCGGGTCGCCGCCACCCAGCATCCGGTACAGCGGCGCGTTGTGCAGCTGCGCCCACAGATCGTAGACCGCGATCTCCACCGCGGCCTTGGCGCTGGTGTTGCGCTCCATCGAGGTCTGGATCAGGCCGCAGAGCCGATTGAGGTTGGCCACGTCCTCGCCGATCAGGCGCGGTTTGATGAAGCCGTCGATGGCCTCGATGATCGAGCCGTGCGTGTCGCCGGTGATCACTGCCGTGGCCGGCGCTTCACCGTAGCCGGTATGGCCGCTGTCGGTGCGGATCAGCACGACCACGTCTTCGACAGTGTCCACGGTGCGCAGCGCGGTCTTGAACGGGGTCTTCAACGGCACGCGCAGCATGCCGAGTTCGATGTCGGTGATCTTCATTCAGGGGGTCTGTGGCCGAAGGCGCTGGATGTTGGTGATGCGGTCGATGTAGCTCACGGTATCGCTGGCCATCATCGGCTCCAGCGGAGTGACCGACACGCCGTTGAGGTGGGCCTGCACGCGCTTGCCATCCGCGCCGATCCAGCCACCGCCGGCGGTATCGTGGATCAGCCAGGTGCGGCCGTCGATGTGGCCGATCGCCATCATCACGTGGCCGGGGATGTAGACCAGGTCGCCGACCTGCAGCTGCTTGACGGCCGTGTCGCGCGTGGCTTTCCCGTCCTTCGCGCTGAAGGCGATGCGGTCCAGCGCCGGGCTGATCGCCTGTGCGCTGGTATTGCGCGGCATCAACACGCCGACGCTGCGGTAGATCTCAGATACGAAGCCACTGCAGTCCCGGGTGTCGTAGTCGTGGCCCCAGCCGTAGCGCTCGCCGAGGAACTTGAAGGCCTGGGTCAGCAGCGTCCGCGGGGTCAACGGCAGATAGTCGTCGGCGGTGTCCTGCGAGCGCGGCAGCAGTGCCGGCACCAGTGACAGGCGGCCATCAGCCTCGCGCACCGGCAACTGCACCACATGCGCGGCGTGGGCCTGCTGGCCGTTGACGGTCTTCTCCAGCGGCCAGTCGGCGATCACCGGCAGGCGCACGCCCATGTCCAGCTGCAGCCGCGACACGCGCGGCTCCTCCGGCGTGTAGGCAGTGAACGCGGTGGCCCCGGTGACCACACGATACGGGCCATGCTGGCCGTAGCCGAGCACGGTGTCGGCGTCGCCGATGCCGACGAAGCGCTTCTCGATCCACGCCGAGTAGCGTTCGCTGGTGATGAACAGCCAGCGCCCGTCAGCGCTTTCATGCAGCACCGCCACCGCGTCGCCGGGGAACAGCGCCGACTCCTGGAAGCGGTCGATGTCGGTGTCGCCCTGGCTGCTGAACACCCGCAGCGCGGTCGGGAACGCGCGCAGCGCGGCGCGATGGGTGACCAGGCCATACTGCAGCGGGCGCTGCGCCGGAACCGCGGCGAGTGCCAGGTTGGCCAGGGTCTCGCTGCGCTGCCGGTCGCTGATGGTCTTGCCATCCTGGCCGTACAAGGTGCGCTCGGGCCACTTGGAGAGCGATTGGATGCTGCCCAGCACCTGCTCGCGCGGCAGCTGCGCCGGCAACGCGCGCAGATCGTGGATCGAGGCGTCCTCGGCACGCATGCGGGCGTTCTGTGCGGCGATACCGGCGCGATCGAGGATCACGCGGTCCGGATTGGGCAGGCGGTCAGCCCAGAAGCCGGGCGCGAGATAGGCCTCGCGCAGGGCGATCACCCCGCCGAAGTCGGCGCCGGGTGCGGCACGCGGCGCCTCGGCCCAGGCAGGTGCCAGCGTGGCCGCAAGGACCGCCGCCAGCACGGCGCGCGACAACCAGCGGGACCGCACGGGGCGGTGGGGGGAAGCCTGGATTATCACGCGGTCACCCTCCTCGGAAGCGTCAGGAATATTTATTCCTTTTTTCGGCGAAAGCAAGAATAAATTATTGACCGGCTATCAGGCCCGTGTTACACAGCGATTACCCCACCCGCACCTGGGAAGTGTCGCCGTGGATCCTGTGATGCGCAAACCGCGATTGCCTCTGCCTGCTGTCTGGTGCCTGTGCGCTGGTCTGCTGGCGATGCCGTGGGGGCTGGCCGCCGCGCCGGTCGCGCTGCCGACCGTGATCGCCGGCATCGACCGCGGTGCGTTCGCGCAGGCCGAGGCCGACATCGCTACGGCGTTGCAGGATCCGAGCCTGTCGGATGCCGAGCGTCAGGCCTATGCCTTCGAACGCGAACGGATGCGCCGCATGCGACTGGACTTCACCCTGGACGCGGCGGCGGCCAAGGCGCAGCTGCGCAAGCAGATTCCCGACCTTCGCGATGACGAATTCGCGCGCTGGGATTCTGCCGGCCTGATCGAACACCTGGATATCGATGGCCAGCGCCGCTATTTCAAGCGCGCGCCGTCCAACCTGTTCCGGATCAGCGCCGAGGCGCGCGCCCGGCGGGCACCCGGGGCCCCGCTGCCGAAGGAGGGCCCCTATGAGCATCTGCACCCGCACCATGAGGAGATCGTCGCGGCCGCCCGCGCTACGGGCGCGACCAGCCTGGTGCCGCGCCGCATCGAGGTGACCCAGTCGCTGGTGGTCAAGCCCGATGCCGTGCCGGCCGGGGAAACCATCCGCGCATGGATTCCCTACCCGCGTGCCATCGCCGGCCAGCAGGAAGACATCACCTGGGTCGCGAGTACGCCTGCCGGCGCGCAGGTGGCGCCTGACAGTGCGCTGCAACGCACCGCCTACCTGGAACGCAAGGCGGTGGCCGGCACCCCGACCGAGTTCCAGATCCGCTACGCGGTCACCGTGTACGCGCGGCACATCACGATCGATCCTGCCAAGGTCCAGCCCACGCCGGACGATCCCGCGCTGAAGCCGTACCTCGCCGAGCAGGCGCCGCACGTGGTGTTCACCCCGGCGTTGCGCGCGTTCTCGCAGCAGGTGGTCGGCACCGAAACCGATCCCTACCAGATCGTCCAGAAGCTGTTCGACGCCGTGGACCGGATTCCATGGGCCGGCGCCCGCGAGTACGCCACGATCTCCAACATCAGCGACTACGCGCTGCACGCCGGTCACGCCGACTGCGGGCAGCAGACGCTGCTGCTGATTGCGCTGTTGCGCCTGAACGGCATCCCCGCGCGCTGGCAGTCGGGCATGGTCTATTCCGACGATGCGGTCGGCTACAACAACCTGCATGACTGGGGCGCGGTGTACCTGGCGCCCTACGGCTGGGTGCCGATGGATGTCACCACCGGGCGCCTGGACAGCCCGCAGCCCGCGCTGCGCGATTTCTATCTGGGTGGGCTGGATGCCTATCGCATCGCCTTCAACGACGACTACGCCCAGCCACTGGTGCCGGCCAAGCAGCACTTCCGTTCGGACACGGTGGATTCCCAGCGCGGCGAGGCCGAGTGGTCCGGCGGCAACCTGTATTTCGATCAATGGAACTACGACGTCCAGTCGCACGTGGTGCCACTGGAGGCCAAGCGGTAAACGGCGGTATCCACGATTCCACATCTGCAGGAGAGAGCAGGGAATGAACGTAAATCGATTCAAGCGGGCAGCGCTGTGCGTTGCGCTCGGGGCGTGTCTGGGCAGCCTGGTACCGATGAGTGCTTCGGCACAGAATGTCAGCGGTGCCGTCGCGGGGCGTGCCACTGCGGGTGACCAGGTCACCGTCGTCAGCAACGCGACCGGCCTGACCCGGACAGTGACGGCCAGCGCCGACGGCAGCTATCGCCTGGGCCAGCTGCCGGTGGGCGACTACCAGCTGCAGGTGAGCCGCGATGGCCAGAAGCTCGGCGAGCCGTTCGCGGTCAGTGTCGCGGTCGGCGGTACGACCACCGTCAACCTGGCCAGCAGTGGCGGCGTGGTCAACCTCGATGCGCTGCAGGTGGTCGGCACCCGCGTCGTCAATCGCGTGGACGTGTATTCCACGGAAACCTCGTTCAACGTGAACCGCCAGGAGCTCTCGCGCCTGCCGGTCGCGCAGGATCTGTCGGCGGTGGCGCTGCTGGCGCCGGGCGTGGTGGGCGGCAATTCTTCGTTCGGCGGCCTGTCCTTCGCCGGCTCCTCGGTGGCCGAGAACGCGGTCTTCATCAACGGCCTGAACGTCACCGACATGTATACCCGCCGCGGCTTCTCCAGCGCGCCATTCGGCTTCTTCAACGAATTCCAGGTCAAGACCGGCGGTTATTCGGTCGAATTCGGCCGCTCCACCGGCGGTGTGATCAATGCCGTCACCCGCTCGGGCACCAACGAGTTCCAGGGCGGTGTGGAGGTGACGGCCGAGCCCAGCGCATGGCGGTCCAGCCCGCGTGATCACTTCCACCGCGATGGCACCCCGCACTCCTACGCAAGCCGCGACAACAACTCGTTCCTGAAGACCAACGTGTGGGGGTCCGGTCCGATCATCAAGGACAAGCTGTTCCTGTTCGCGATGTATGAGGACCGCAACGACACCGGCCACAACACCTCCTCCGATGCGCTGAGCTGGTTCAAGAACAAGAGCGACAACGGCTTCTGGGGCGCCAAGCTGGACTGGAACATCAACGACAACCACAGCCTGGCACTGCTGGCCTTCTCCGACGAAGGCGAGATCACCAACGGCGCGTACAACTACGACTGGGATGACGACCAGATCGGCGCGTGGGGTGGTGATTCGGTCACCGAGACCGGCGGCAAGAACTGGTCGGCGACGTACACCGGTCACTTCGGCGAAAACTTCACCGCGCGCGCCATGGTGGGCGAGAACAACCAGCGGGCCTTCACCAACTCCTCGCTCGATGAGGCGTGCAGCCCGGTGTTCACCGATGCCAGCTATGCCTCCCGCCTGGGCAAGCTCAACGGCCTGCGCGCGGGCTGCCATCCTACCGGTGCCGCGGTTGCCGAGCGCGACGACACGCGCGAGGTGGCCCGCCTGGACTTCGAATGGCAGCTGGGCACGCATCTGCTGCGCTTCGGCGTGGACCGTGAGTTGATGACCACCGAGCAGTCCACCCGCTACCCGGGCCCGACCCAGCTCAGCTATACCGCCTACGTGGCCCGCCCGGGTGATGAGGTATGGGACGGCGCCAATGCCTATGTTCCCGCGGGCGTGACCGAGATGCTGCGCGCGCGCAACCGCGTCTCCGGTGGCACCTTCGAGACCGAGGCCAACGCCTTCTACCTGGAAGACATCTGGAACATCACCCCGAACCTGATGTTGAACCTCGGCGTGCGCTGGGACCGCTTCGAGAACCGCACCGCCGATGGCGACGCCTTCATCAAGATGGATGACCTGATCGCACCGCGCTTCGGCTTCTCCTGGGACATGAAGGGCGATGGCAGCACCAAGCTGTTCGGCAACGCCGGCCGTTACTACCTGCCGGTGACCAACAACATCAACGTCAACTTCGCCGGTGGCCTCACCGACGAGTACTCCTACTACGTGCTCAACGGCTGGCAGCAGCAGGCCAACCCGGTCACCGGCGCACCGTACATGGCCCCGGTCATCGGCCAGCAGATCGGCCCGGTCGATACCCGCATGAACACCGGCGCGGCCGACCTGCGGCAGAGCGTGGACAAGGACCTGAAGGCGGTCTACCAGGATGAGTACATCCTCGGCTTCCAGACCATGATCAACCAGGCGTGGTCGTGGGGCGTCAACGCGACCTACCGCAAGATGGACCGCGCGCTGGATGACATGCGCATCAACCACACCCCGTGCGGGCCGACCGGCACCACCCTGTGGCCGATCGCCAACCCGGGCGAGAGCCTGACGATCTGGGGCGACTCCAGCATCGGCTGCGCCACCGAGGGCTGGATCACCATCGATACCTCCAAGGATGGCTACCGCAAGGGCGGCAGCCTGGAGGTGGTCGGCTACTCCAAGCCCAAGCGCACCTACAAGGCCCTGGAGTTCCAGATCGATCGCGCGTGGGACGAGAAGTGGCTGTTCAACGCGTCCTACCTGTGGTCGCGCAGCGACGGCAACTTCGAAGGCCCGGTCAACTCGGACACCAACTACGGCGACACCGGCATGGTCCAGCATTGGGATCATCCGTCCAACAACCAGCGCTACGGGCCGTTGTTCAACGACTTCCGCCATCAGTTCAAGTTCCGCGCCGCCTATGCGCTGAACGAGCAGTGGTCGTTCGGCACCACGATGCAGGTGTTGTCCGGTGGCCCGATCACGGCGTTCGGCGTGATGTGGCCCAACGATACGGTCGCCGGTGGCAGCACTTCCAGCGAAGGCAGCGGCGGCGGTACGGGCTGGCTGTGCGTGGCGAACTGTTCGGGGCCGTATGACCAGCGCCAGTTCGAGTACAGCCCCCGTGGTGCCTTCGGTCGCCTGCCGTGGACGTGGACCATGGGCGCCAACGTCACCTGGCGCCTGCCGGTGGAGGGCATCGACCTGAGCGCACGCCTGTCGGTATACAACCTGTTCAACAACCAGACCGTCATCAACGTGCACCAGCGCTACGAGGCCCAGCCGGGCCAGGTGCGCGAGAACACCTTCAACACCGGCACCCGCTGGCAGGCACCGCGCTACACGCAGCTGATGGTGACCTGGAACTTCTGATCCGGCGCGTACGTGGCAGGTGCCGACAGTGGGTCGGCACCTGCCTTCCACGGGCGGCTTCGGTTGCACGCGCTCCGGTCATGACGAGGGACTCCATGCAGTCACGCACCTCACCGTGTATCCCATCCCGCCTCCTCACGCTTGGCCTGTCCTGCACCCTGGCCATCGCGCCCAGCGCATGGGCAGCCGATCCGGCCGACACCTTCAATCGGCTGCTCGATCAGGCTGTCACCCATGAACACCTGCCCGGCATCGCCATGGCCGTGGTCGAAGACGGGGAAGTTGTCTTCACCGGCACCCGTGGTGATCGCCAGGCCGGGCAGGGCGAGGCCATCAACCCGGACACCCTGTTCAAGATCGCCTCCAACAGCAAGGCGATGACCGCCGCGCTGCTGGCCCGGCTGGTCGACCGCGGTCTCCTGCGCTGGGACGACCCGGTCATCAAGTACCTGCCGCAGTTCCGCATGCATGACCCGTGGGTGACGCAGCAGATGCAGGTGCGCGACCTGCTGATCCACAACAGCGGCCTGGGCCTGGGGGCGGGCGATCTGATGCTGTGGCCCGAGCCGAACCGCTTTACCCGGCAGGACATCATCGCCGGGCTGGCCCACCTCAAGCCGGTCACCAGCTTCCGCAGCGGCTATGCCTACGACAACCTGATGTATGTGGTGGCGGGTGAAGTCGCTGCTGCCGCCGGCGGCAAGCCCTACGATCAACTGCTGCGCGAGGAGGTCTTCGTGCCGTTGGGGATGGATCGCTGCCAGGTCGGCGCGTGGTCGGTCACGGCGGTCGGCAATGTTGCCCAGCCGCATACACGGAAGGACGGTCGCAGCGTGGTGCGCGGTGCCGATGGCGACCTCAGCCCCGATCTGACTTCGATGGCCGCCGGCGGCATCCATTGCGGCCTGCGCGACATGACCCGCTGGATGCAGGTGCTGCTCGATCCCGCGCGCGTGCCCGGGTGGCTGGGCGCGGTGCAGCGCCGCGCGCTGTGGACCGCGCACATGCCGATGCCACTGGGCGAGCGGCAGCGCCGCTGGGACGACGCGCACGTCTCCGCCTATGGCTATGGCTGGCGCCTGTCGGACATGGACGGGCAGTGGAAGGTGGCCCATACCGGCACGCTGTCGGGCATGTACTCCTCGCTCGCGCTGCTGCCGGACCGCAAGGTGGGCGTGGTGATCCTGATCAACAGCGACGCCGAAGATGCACGCACCGCGCTGATGCAGGCGGCGTTGAAGCACTACACCGCGCCGGATGACGGTGCAGATGTGGAGCACTATCTGTCCCTGCTCGCGCAGGAGCGCGCCGGGCGCCGCGAGGCCGGGCAGGTGCGCCCGGATACCCGTGCGCGTCGTCCGGCCCCGCTTCGCACCACGGCGGCCGCGCAGGGCCGCTATCGCGATCCATGGCTGGGCGAGGCCCTGCTCTGCCCGCAGCAGGGCACGCTGCGCTTCAGCGTGGCCAAGTCGCCGAGGCTGCGTGGCCAGGTCATGCAGCTCGGCGCGCGCTGGCTGGTGCAGTGGGATACGCTCGGGGCCGATGCTGAGCCCTGGTTGCAGCTGCAGCCAGGTACGCCACCCACCCTGACCTTGGCCGCGATCGATCCGGAGATCGACTTCAGTTATGACTACCAGGACCTGCACTTCTCCCGCGTCGGCGATTGCCCGTAGCACGCTGCTGTTGGCGCTGCTGGCAGGCAGTGCCCACGCGGCGGCGGCGGCGGTCACCGTCTCGCCGGCCCGCGACGTGGCCGAGGCCGGGCTGGTCGATATCCGCACACTGGCACCGGCAATCGAGCAGGACATCCGCTACGCCGGCGTGGACAACTTCACCGGCCGGCGCGTGCCCGGCTATGACGCGCCCAAGTGCTATTTGGTCGCCCCGGCGGCCACCGCGCTGGCCCAGGTGGAGGCCGACCTGCGCGCCGAGGGCTTCGCGCTGCGCCTCTTTGATTGCTATCGCCCGGCCCACGCGGTGAAGGCCTTTGTCGCCTGGGCGCACGACCCGCACGAGCAGTCGCGCAAGGCCCTGCAGTATCCGGACATCGACAAGCCGGCCCTGCTGGGCGGTTACATCGCCGAGACTTCCGGCCACAGCCGCGCCGCCACCGTGGACCTGACCCTGCTCGATTGCCGCACGGGTCCCTGCGCCCCCATGGACATGGGCACCGACTTCGATTTCTTCGGCCCGCGTGCGCATACCGATGCGCCGGAGATCAGTGAGGTGCAGCGCCGCCACCGCCAGCAGCTGCGCCAGGCGATGGCCCGGCGCGGCTTCGCCAACTACCCGATGGAGTGGTGGCACTTCACCCTGCAGCCCGAGCCGGCGCCGACCACCGCCTACGACGTGCCGGTCCGCTGAGGCGCACCGCTACACTGTGCGCTGACCGCCTGATCGGACCACGATGAACCTGCCGCTGCATTTTGGATTGCTGGGAACGCTGGAAGCGGGCCTGATCGCGCTGCTGGTCGGGCTGCTGGTGTATGCGCTGTGGCATCGACTGTGCCGCTGGGCCGGGTGGACCGATGGGCACGCGATCGGCTGGGCCTGCGTGATCGCGGTCGTGGCCTCGGCCGGCATCGATGCGTGGAACCTGTTCTACATGGGCATGATGCGGCTGGAGTCGCCGCTGTACGCCCGGTTGTTCCTGGCCAGCATCCACGATCCGAACGAGCTGGGCTCACGCGTGGTGCTCGAAGTGGCCGGCGCGATCGGCGGTGTCGCACTGGGGTGGCTTTTGTTCAGTTCCCGCTCAGCCGGAAAAAACAGCAACGCCGCGTGAGATTGCGTTCGCATCCGGTTAAATCCGCCGCCGTTGAATGCCTGTGTTACCAACTGCTCACCTGCGGCTAACCACTGCGGTAATGCACGCGTTCGGGGAGGTGGTTAAGGCGGCGTGCGCAGTGCGATCAAGGGGCAATATCGATTCACAAACGGGGTGGCAGTGTGGGGCCGTGCGGAAACAACAGGCCGCGCAACACATAACCAAGGAGACCACCCCAATGACTACTCGCATCCGCAAGCCCCTGATCGCCCTGATCGTCGCCGCAGGCAGTGTGCTGGCCATTCCGGCGATGGCCCAGTCGGCGCAGCACAGTGCCGCGCAGGCCCAGAATCAGGCCGCCCAGGCACAGCAGGCGGCGGCGCAGGCCGGCGACGCAGCAGATACCGCTGCCAACGCCGCAGCGCAGGCCAACGGAGGCGGTGGCCAGACCTGGGCCAGCGTTGATACCGACGGCAACGGCACCATCAGCAAGGCCGAGGCACAGGTGAACGCGGGTCTTGCCCAGGTGTTCGACCAGGCCGACACCAACAAGGACGGCGAGCTCTCGCCGGATGAATACAAGGCGTACGTGGCTGCCCAGCAGGGCAAGGCCGCCGATACGGGCGCCCAGCAGAGCAGGTAAGGACCGGGTACACCGGTAGCGCAGTGAGGGGGAAAGGGCGGCTTCGGCCGCCCTTTCTTTATGCGCCGCCGGGGTGGGGCCGCTGCGCCGCTGTTGGTATCCTTGGCCGATGATGACTTCCCTGCCCACGCCGCAAGGCGCTATCGGCCTGGTTGGTTTTGACGGTGATGACACGCTGTGGAAGAGCGAGGATTACTACCGCAAGGCCGAGCAGGACTACCTCGACATCCTGTCGCGCTATATCGACGTGCACGACACCCAGACCGCGCGCCACCTGCTGGAAGTGCAGCAGCGCAATCTCGGCGTGTTCGGCTATGGGGTGAAGGGCATGACCCTGTCGATGGTCGAAGCGGCCATCGAGATCACCAACCAGACCATCAGCGCGCGCGACCTGCAGCAGATGCTCGATATCGGCCATGACACCCTGCGCCATCCGGTGGAGCTGATCGATGGCGTGCGTGAGTCGGTCACCGAGATCGCCCGCGAGTACCCGGTCGTGCTGATCACCAAGGGCGACCTGTTCCACCAGGAGGCCAAGATCAAGCTGGCCAACCTGCGCGACCTGTTCCCGCGCATCGAGATCGTCTCCGAGAAAGACCCGGAAACCTACGCCCGCGTGCTGGAGGAGTTCGATCTGCCGATCGAGCGCTTCGTGATGGTCGGCAATTCGCTGCGCTCGGACATCGAGCCGGTGATCACCCTGGGCGGCTGGGGCATCCACACCCCGTACGCGGTGACCTGGGCGCACGAAACCCAGCATGGCGTCGCCGACGATGAGCCGCGCATGGTCGATGCACCGACCGCCTTCGAGTGGCCGCAGGCGCTGCGCACCATCGAAGCCAAGGCGGCGCAGGCCGGATGATGCGCGCCGGGCTGCTCGCGCTGCTGTTGATGCTGCCCTGGGCGGCGGCGGCCGAGCAGACCCCGGAGAAGTCCGCCGCCTACGTGGTGGACACCGGGGATGCCTGGGTGGATACCCAACTGCAGGACATCAACCACTACGCCGAGCGCTACCCGGATAGCTTCCTGGATGAAGTCTCGCGCTACGCCGGGGTCTCGCGCGGCTACATCGCCGCGCTGATGCACACCCACGGCTGGCAGGCGGGCGACATCTACTTCGCCTGTTTCTGGGCCCACGTGATCGAACGTTCCTGCCGCGAGAGCGTGCTGCAATGGTCGCGCGCGGTGCCGGAGGAGGGCGAGGCCAAGCGCTGGGAAGCCGTGGTCGCCGAGCTTCCGGTCACGCCGACCAACCTGCACTGGCGCGCGCTGCGCCATGCCATCGTCGCCAGCCACGATCACTGGGATCGCCCGGTAACCCTTGATGCCACGCTGCAGCGCCAGCTCGGCAACCGCGAGCAGCGCCAGCGTGCGGCGGCCAATCCGGAACCGGCCGCAGCGACGCGCTGACGCAATGATGCACCGCGCAGCCACGCATGGCGTGGCGCTACCCTGTCGCTCACCTTTGCTGCTGTGCAGATCGCCGCGCGCCACCGCCTCGGCGACAATGGCCGACTGCTGTCCCTCCCCGTGATCCGTTGCCGAGTACGTCATGAGCGCCGACCGTTTCGTTTCACCCGACGATATCCGCAGCCTGTTCGCCCAGGCGATGTCCACCATGTACCGCACCGAAGTGCCGCTGTACGGCACGCTGGTCGACCTGGTGGCCGAGATCAACGACGCCGTGCTGACCGCCAACCCGGCGCTGGCCGAACAGCTGGACCGCACCGACGAACGCGCCCGCCTCGACCAGGAGCGCCATGGCGCGATCCGGGTCGGCACTGCCGGGGAACTGGCGACGCTGGGACGCCTGTTCGCGCTGATGGGCATGTACCCGGTGGGGTATTACGACCTCTCGGTGGCCGGCGTGCCGGTGCATTCCACCGCCTTCCGCCCACGCACCGCGCAGGCGCTGGCGCGCAACCCGTTCCGCGTGTTCACCTCGCTGCTGCGCCTGGAGCTGATCGAGAATGTCGCGCTGCGTGAGCAGTCCGCTGCCATCCTTGCCCAGCGCCGGATCTTCACCGATGCCGCGCTGGCCCTGATCGAACAGGCAGAACGCGAGGGTGGCCTGGATGAAGCCGATGCGCGCCGCTTCGTCATCGAAGCGCTGGAGACCTTCCGCTGGCATGGCGATGCGACGGTTTCGCTCGCCACCTACCACGCGCTGCACGACGCGCACCGGCTGATCGCCGATGTGGTCAGCTTCCGCGGCCCGCACATCAACCACCTGACCCCGCGCACGCTGGACATCGACGCTGCGCAGGCCGGCATGCTTGCACGCGGCATCGATGCCAAGGCCGTGATCGAAGGCCCGCCACCGCGCCGCTGCCCGATCCTGCTGCGCCAGACCAGCTTCAAGGCGCTGCAAGAAACCGTGCAGTTCCCCTCTGGCGATGCAGGCGACGCCGGCACGCATACCGCGCGTTTCGGTGAGATCGAACAGCGCGGCCTCGCGCTGACACCCAAGGGCCGCGCGCTGTATGACCAGCTGCTTGCACAGGCGCGCGACAGCGGCGGCGCCGGCAGTACCGGCCAGGACTATCCGACGCGTCTGGCCGAGGCCTTCACTGCTTTCCCGGACGACCACGACACCCTGCGTCGCGAGGGCCTGGGTTATTACCGCTACGCGCTGACCGACGCCGGTCGCGGCAACCCGGCCGCCGTCGGCGACCTACCGGCAGAAGCGCTGATCGCTGCCGGCCTGGCCAGCGCCGACCCGATCGTCTACGAGGATTTCCTGCCGGTCAGCGCCGCCGGCATCTTCCACTCCAACCTCGGCGGCGACGAACAGCGCGCTTACGCCGCACATGCCAACCGCGATGCCTTTGAGCAGGCGTTGGGCATCAAGGTGGAAGACGAGTTCGCGATCTACGAGCGGTTGCAGGCCGATTCGCTGGCGAGCCTGCGTACTGCCTGACGGAAGGTGCCGGCCAGCGGCCGGCACTACCCTTGGACGATTACGCCTTCATCGTCCCGGTATCCAGCCAGCGCTGGTGCCACGACAAGGCTTCCGGCAGCAGGTGCGGGGTGTGCTTGCCATAGCTCTCGCGGCTGGCGCGGTCGAAGTAGTCGTTCAACTGATCGCGGAAATCCGGATGCGCGCAGTTGTCGATCACCACCCGCGCCCGCTTGCGCGGGGTCAGCCCGCGCAGATCGGCCAGGCCCTGTTCGGTGACGATCACCGACACATCGTGCTCGGTGTGATCCACATGGCTGACCATCGGCACGATCGCCGAGATGCTGCCGTTCTTCGCCGTCGAAGGACTCAGGAACGCGGACAGGAAACCGTTGCGCGCGAAGTCGCCCGAGCCGCCGATACCGTTCATGATCCGGCTGCCCATCACGTGGGTCGAGTTGACGTTGCCGTACAGGTCGGCCTCGATCATCCCGTTCATGCCGATGCAGCCCAGGCGACGCACTAGCTCCGGATGGTTCGAGATTTCCTGTGTGCGCATGATGATGCGCTCGCGGTAGAAATCGATGTGTTCCTTGAAGGTCTCGTTCGCCTGCGGGCTCAGCGCGAAGCCGGTGCACGAGGCGTAGCTCAGCACGCCATCGCGCAGCAGATCGAGCATGCCGTCCTGGATCACCTCGGTGAACGCGCTCAGATCGCGGAAGCCGCTCTTGGCCAGCCCGGCCAGTACGGCGTTCGGAATGTTGCCCACGCCGCTCTGCAGCGGCAGCAGGTTGGCCGGCAGGCGGCCCTTGGCCACTTCGTGCTTGAGGAACTCGATCAGGTACTGCGCGATCTGCTCGCTGGTGGTGTCGATCGGGCTGAAGGGGCTGTTGCGGTCCGGGCCGTTGGTGCGCACCACGGCCACGATCTTGTCCGGGTCGCAGCGCAGCGCGGTCTCGCCGATGCGGTCGTTGGCGTGCACCAGCGGGATCGGCTTGCGGTGCGGCGGCAGTGCGGTGCCGTAGTAAATGTCATGCATGCCGTCCACGCCGGCCGGCTGCCATTCGTTGACCTCGACGATCACCTTCTTGGCCAGGTCCAGCCAGGTCTTGTTGTTGCCGACCGAGGTGGAGGGCACCAGCGAGCCGTCCTCGCGGATCGCCGAGACCTCGATCACCGCTGTGTCGATATCGCCGTAGAAGCCGAACCACACGTGCTGGGCGACATGGCTGAGGTGGATGTCGATGTAATCCAGCTTGCCCTCGTTGATGCGGTTGCGCGCATCCGGGTCGCTCTGGAAGGGCATGCGCATCGCGATGCCATCGGCCTTGGCCAGCGCACCATCCAGCTCCGGCGCGGTCGAGGCACCGGTCATCAGGCTGATCTGGAAGGGCAGGCCCTGGGCGTGCACCGCCTCGATGCGCTGCGCCAGCGCGACCGGCACCGCCTTGGGGTAGCCTGAACCGGTAAAGCCGCTCATGGCGACGGTTTCACCCGGCTGGATCAGGGCGGCGGCAGCTTCGGCGGAGACAACGCGGTCACGCAGATGCGCGTTTGCAATGCGATCGACAGACATGACGACAACGTTTTTGGGGGGATCTCCATTATCGGCGATCCGCGCAGTGGCAGGGGTTCTACCTTGGTGGGATGGCGTTTTCACGCCACTGCCTCCCTGTTCAGGTATTCCACCTTCTTCTGTACCCGCAAGTATTGTTTTGCAGTGCAGCGTGCAAGTTCGTCGCCGACCCTAGAAGATCGACCTGCATCCCGACGTGGGGGAGGGAGCAGAGCCCGCTGGCAGTTCGCTGCAAGCGGGCTTTTTTATGTCTCGCCTCCGGAGTACCGGGGTGCCGATGGGGTCTCCCGTGTCGACACGCGACCGGCATAATCCCCCCATGCCGATTTCCGACCTTGCCGCGCCCGCGCGCGTCCCCGACGCCCTTGTTCCCCTGGTTGATCGCGCCCTGGCCCGCCTGGCCCTGTCGCTGACCGATGGCGGCCACTGGCCGCCCCCGGCGCCGGTACTCGACACCGTGCGCGCGCTGGCCGTCACCAGCGATTTCGCCATCGACACCCTGTGCCGCCAGCCGGCCCTGTTGTCGCATCTCACCCAGGACGGCTGCCCCCCGCTGCCGCTGCCGGAACTGGATCCACTGCAGCCCAGCGAATGGCAGCAGCGCCTGCGCCGCTATCGCACCGCCGCCTCCACCCGCCTGATCTGGCGCGACCTGACCGGGCTGGATGACGTTCCGGCCACGCTCGCCGGTGCCACCCGCCTGGCGGAGGAATGCCTGCAGCTCGCGCTTTCCGCGCTGGAGCAGGAATTCACCGGCCGCCATGGCGTGGTCCGCGCGGCCGACGGCAGCGCGCAGCAACTCGTGGTGTTCGGGCTGGGCAAGCTCGGTGGCGGCGAACTCAATTTCAGTTCGGATGTCGATCTGGTCTACGCCTACCCGCAGGGCGGTGAATCCGATGGCGCGCGCCCGCTCGCGGCCGAGGAGTATTTCGCACGCCTTGGCCAGCGTCTGGCGCGGTTGCTGGATGACACCACCGTGGATGGCTTCAGCCACCGCGTCGATCTGCGCCTGCGCCCGTTCGGCAATGCCGGGCGGGTCGCGCTGTCGTTCGCCGGCATGGACCAGTACTTCCAGCGCGAAGGCCGTGACTGGGAGCGCTATGCCTGGCTGAAGGCGCGCGCCGTCGCCGGTGATATCGCGGCGGGCGAAGCGTGGCTGCAGACGTTGCGCCCATTCGTGTACCGCCGCTATCTGGATTTCACCGCGCTTGATGGTCTGCGCGAGATGAAGGCCGCGATCACCGCCGAGGTCTCGCGCCGCGAGATGCACGATGACATCAAGCGCGGCCCCGGTGGCATCCGAGAGATCGAATTCCTCGCGCAGGCCCTGCAGCTGATCCGCGGCGGCCGCGAAGCGCCGCTGCGCGAGCGTCGCCTGCTGCACGCGCTGCCGGCGCTGGTTGCCTCCGGCCAGATGGCCGAGCAGGACGGCGCCGACCTGCTGCATGCCTACGGTTTCCTGCGTCGCCTGGAAAACCGCCTGCAGATGCTGCGCGACGCACAGACCCACGCGCTGCCTACCGACGCCACCGACCGCCTGCGCATTGCCAGTGGACTCGGTTACGACGACTGGGACGCGCTGGTCGCCGCGCTGGATGTGCAGCGCGAGCGGGTCAGCACCGAGTTCGCCGCGCTGCTCGCACCGCGCCGTGGTCAGGCAGCGCCGGATGCGCTGGCCAGCTACTGGCGTGGGCTGCCCGACAACGGCAGTGCCGAGGTGCTGGCCGAGGCCGGCTTCTTCGACGCCGGCAGCGCCGATCAATCGCTGCGTGATTTCGCGCAGAGCTCCGGGGTGAAGTCGCTGTCCGACGCCGCGCGTGCGCGCCTGGACCGCGTGCTGCCGGCGCTGCTGCACGCAGCCACGCGCTCACCGCAGCCGGATGCCGCGCTCAAGCGCGTACTCGGTCTGCTGCAGGCGATCCTGCGCCGCACCAGCTATCTCGCCCTGCTCGATGAACAACCCAGTGCATTGGCGCGCCTGGTCGACGTGCTTGCACGCAGTGCACTGCTGGCCGAGCGTCTGGCAGCCTATCCGCTGCTGCTTGATGAACTGCTGGACGTACGTGTCTCCGGCCCGATGCCGGATGCGGCGGGCATGCAGGCCGAGTGCGCTGTCGCGCTGACCATCGACGATCCCGAAGCCGCGCTGCGCCTGCTCAACGAGACGCGGCTGGCGCTGAGCTTCCGCATGGCGATGGCCACGCTGGATGGCCGCCAGCGCGCTGTCGATACGACCCGGCAACTGGCCGAACTCGCCCAAGCTGTCGTCGTCACCGTGCTCGCGCTGGTGCAGGCCGACATGCAGCGCCAGCACGGCGGCATTCCCGGCGGACGTTTCGCCATCATCGGTTACGGCAGCCTGGGCGGACTGGAGCTGGGCTTCGGCTCGGACCTGGATTTGGTCTTCCTGCACGATCACCCGGCCGATCAGGACAGCAGCGACGGCCCACGCCCGCTGGATTCCGGCCGTTGGTACGCGCGCCTGGCGCAGAAGGTGATGGCGATGCTCGGCGCGGTCACCGCCGCCGGCCGCCTGTACGACATCGACGTGCGGCTGCGCCCCGATGGCGGCAAAGGCGCGCTGGTGTCCTCACTGGCCAGCTACACCGAATACCAGCGCGAACGCGCCTGGACCTGGGAGCATCAGGCACTGGTGCGTGCCCGCGCCATTGCCGGCGATGACTCGCTGTTGGCCGACTTCGAACGTGTGCGCGCGCAGACGCTGGCGCGCCCGCGCGACAACGCGGTGCTCTACACCGACGTGCTCAAGATGCGGGCGCGCATGCGTGCCGAACTGGACCGCAGCGATGCCGCACGGCTCGATCTCAAGCAGGGCGCCGGTGGCATTGTCGATCTCGAATTCCTGCTGCAGACCGGCGTGCTCGACAGCGCCGTTACGCATCCGCAGGTGGTGCAACCGCGCGATACCCCCAGCCTGATCGACGCGCTGGCCGACATCGCCTGGCTGCCCGGCGGCACCCGCGACGGCCTGCACGAGGCGCATGCGGCGCTGCTGGATGTGGGCCTGGCCTGCACGCTGGACCGCCGCCCGCGCCTGGCGCCACCGACACCGGCATTGGAAGCGGCGCGCGCGATGATCACCGCGGCGAGCGATGCGGCGGGGTTGCCGTTCCAGGTGCGGATCGACGTTGTGAGCTGACGGCGGTTTGTCCGGGCATGGCCTCGCGGTGCTCTGGCACCGGTAGTGGGCGATCGGCGCCCAATGTCACACCGGGCGCGGTGCCATCTTCCATAGCAGCGCGCGGAACGGCGCCAGCAGGAACACGCCGATCATCAACTTCACCGCCAGATCGCCCAGCGCCCAGCTCACCCACGGCAGGCTGGAACCGGCGAAGGCGATGCTCCAGAAAATCGTCGTATCCAGCGTTGCGCTGCAGGTGGTCGCCACCATCGGCGCGCGCCACCAGTGCCCACGGCGCAGCCGGTCGAACACGGTGATGTCCAGCAGCTGCGCGGCGATGAAGGCGACGCACGAGGCCACCGCGATCCGCGGCGTGGCGATCCAGATCGACAGCAGTACCGCCAGCGCAAAGCCCGCCCAGGCCACCTTGCGCGCGGCCTGCGGCCCGAAGCGGCGATTGATCAGGTTGCTCACCAGGAACGCCACCGGATAGCTGAAAGCGCCCCAGGTCAGCCAATCGTTGATCGGGTACTGCACCAGCACGTTCGAGCCCAGCACCACCGCGCCCATGGCCAGCACCGCCAGCAGCAGCGAGCGCGGGGTCAACGGGGCAAAGGCAATGGCAGGACGCGCGGACATGGCGAGCCGGAGGAATAGGGGGAAGCGGCGGATTATCCGGGCTTGGCCACCCCAGGGCCAGCCCGGGCCGGTTTGCCTACCAGCGTTCGCTCAGGTTGCTGGCGGCAGCGTCGGTGGTCGGCAGGAAGGCCAAGGCCGCGCCGTCGACCGCAGTCACGGTCCAGCCGGCACCGGCCGGCGTCGGCTCGAAGGCCAGCACATCGCCGACTGCCACCGCGGGCGCGGACGTGTCGCTGCGGGCCGGCCACTGCAGTAGTGCCAGGTCGTCTGGTGCGTCGGGGTTTTTCAGCGCCACCTGGAAGCCGCCATCGGCCTGGGGCTCGATCCGCTCCACGGTCAGCGGCGGCAGCGGGCCGGCCTTTTCCGCGCGGGCGACGCGCGCCCGGCTGCGTTGGACCGATCCGTCGTGCAGCTTGCCGATCCCGGCCGAGGTCAGCCAGATCGGCGCGGTGACGACAACCAGACTCACCACCGAAGTCACGGCCAAGCTGCTGGCGACCGGGTGGCGGTAGACGGAATACTGCGCCTGGGCCGGCAGGCTGGCGGCGAACAGTGCCACGACCAGTGCCGGGGCGATGACGCGCGGTGAGAGCTGTTTCATCTGATCACTCCGTTCACAGAAAGGGGAGAAGGCTACGGGCGCTTACCAGCGCTCGCTGGAGTGCCCGGCGGCCGCGTCCGGCGTCGGCAGGAAGGCCAGCGCCGCACCGTCAGCGGCCGTGACGGTCCAACCCGCACCGACCTCGGTCGGCTCGAAATGCAGCACGTCGCCCACCTTGAGCGTCGCGGCCGGATTGTCCGCGCGTGCCGGCCAGTCGATCAGCGCGGTCGCATCGGGGGCGTCAGGCCGCTGCAGCGCAACGTGGAAACCCCCGTCGGGCTGGCGATCAATCTGCTGCACGGCCATCGGTGGCAGCGGCACGGCCTTGCCGGTATCAGGCTTGGTGCGCTTGGAACCTTCGCGGACGCTCTGCGACCCCTTGGCCACCAGCAACACCGGCGAGGCTGCAATGAACGAGACGGTGTAGACGCTGATCACCGCGCTCACGCCCGAGGCCTGATTGCCGTTGAGATTGCCGGCCGATGCAGGGAGCACGGTAAGCGCAGACACAGCGAGCAGGCCCGCACAGAGAAGGGATTTCGTCATGACGCAGGTCCTGGAGAGGGAAGGGGATGATGCGCTCATGGTTTCGGCGCCGCGGCGCCGTCCACCGGTACGTGGGCCACGGTGAGCTCCTGCTGCAGCGCGTGACGCTGTGCAAGGAAATCAAACACGGACTCGACGGTCACCACCGAGTAATTGCCCGAGATACGTTCGCTGGCTGGATGATCGGTCACCGCAGCATTTGGCACGAAGAAGCGCGCGCCCAGCCGCTTGGCCACACCGATATGCAACGTGCTGGGGCGATAGTCGCGCTCCTTCAGCCAGGCCTGCGCCTGAGCACGCTTGATCAGCAATGTCCCGTCGTCCTCATGCGCCAGTGCAGCGGCCAGCACCTCAAGCACCCACTGATTGGAATTCTGGTACTCGTCGCGGAACGGGTAGGCAACCACGCTGTAGCGTGGCTCATGCAGCGCACGCGCCTGGATGGCAGGCGGGGTGAGCATCGCGATCAACGCCTTGCGAACCGCCGGCGTCGGCACCCCGATGCGCAGATCGGTATGGCTGCCACTTTCGCCGATGAAGGTACTCAGTCCTTCCCGGAACAGCTCGGACTGCGGTGATTTGCAGTGGTTGAGCAGGTGCACCGCGCGCCAGTTGCCATCGGCCTCACGCAACAGGAAGGCCAGGTGGCTATGGCGCAGACCGTACTTGCTGAGGTCCTGGCCACCGCGGGCGATGATCACCACGTCCACGCTGTCCAGCGCGTCGAGTGTTTCCCCGGCGGTCAATGCCACATCGAACATCGCCGCCAACGATTGCGGGGTGGGATGACGCTCCTCGCACTGCGGTTCGGCCTGCGCGGTCAGCGCAGCGCCAAGCAGGGCGCCACACAGCAAAAGCGGGCGCAGGCGTTTGATCTGGGCAGCGAAAGGTACATCCATGTCACACAGTCTCCGGCGGCACCGGCCGCGGCCGCATCATAGCGCTGTGCGACAGCGTCAGGCCTGAATCCCCAACCGCGCACGTACTTCATCGGCAACGCGCGTTGTCTCGCGCAGCGGCTCGATGCGGCCCTGCGTCTGCCAATCCAGCCAACGCGGCTGCAACCGGCCCCGTTCGCGCAGCGCGTGCTGGAAGTGCGCCAGCCGCCCCTGCGCCTGGTCGGCCAGGGCTACGGCGACCGGCATGCGCGTCGCGCACGCTTCAGAGAGCAGGTTCACCGAATCCGGCGAGACCACCACACGGTTGGCCCAGCCGAGCAGCCCGGCATAGGGATTCACGCCGTCGCCGCCATCGCCCCAGATCACATTCGGCACATCGGCGAACGCACTGCGCAACGCTCCGACCAAGGCTGGTGGCGTGCGTCGCGAGGTGGTGGCCAACAGGCTGCCTCCCTCTGCGCGTAGTTGTGAGGCGAGCTGCTGGAACACCTGCACCATGTCCGGTTCGTGCCACGGTGCGTGCGGGGTCGGCCCACCGACCAGCAACGCGGTGCGCGGGCCGGGCAGGGCGCTGAACGCTGCAAAGGCCGCACGGCCACAAGCCAGCCAGTCATCGTTGACCGGATTGAGACTGCCGAGCAGGGTGAGCACGTTGCTGCCGCGCAGGCGATCATGCTCGGGCACCACCAGCAGGTCCCAGTGGCGTGGGCTGAGGCGAGGGTCGAGGATCTGGACCACCTTGGTGCCACGGCGGCGCAGTTCGCGCAGCGCACCGGCCGCCTGGCGGCCACAGCCAATGGCCAGCTCGGGTACCTCGGCGGCAAGCGTGGCGAAGGCCTCGCCGTAGCCGTTGGCCGCACCCGGTAACCACCGCGGTGCCAGCCAGCGCCAGGGCGCGCGCGGGGTGAGCACCAGCGGGCGATGCGCCCCCAGCCTCACTGCCGTGGCCAGGGCCACCGCCTGCCGCACATTGCCGGCACGGCCGTCAGTGATCGTCCAGGGCGGACTCCATCGTTTCACGTATGGCATTAATTCGTTTCAGTCAGGCTGGGTGTTGCAACTGTCGCGACACTCTACACTGCCAGCCTTCGCCGTTCGCGCGGTCGCCCTGCAACGGTAGCCGATGCGCGAACGATTCCCCTTATTTCCGGAGGCTTCATGTCCCACGTCCTTGACGATGCTGCGCTCGATCAGTTGTTCCGTACCGCCCGCACCCAGAACGCCTTCCTTGATAAGCCGGTGGAAGACAGCCAGCTGCAGGCGCTGTACGAGCTGCTGAAGTGGGGGCCGACCGCCGCCAACGGCAGCCCGGCGCGCTTCGTATTCGTGAAATCCCCGGAAGCCAAGGCCAAGCTCGCTCCGGCCCTGTCCGAAGGCAACCACGACAAGACCCTGGCCGCCCCCGTCACGGTGATCGTCGCCTTCGACGAAGACTTCCACGAGAAGCTGCCGTTCCTGTTCCCGCACACCGACGCCAAGGCGTGGTTCGACGGCCCGCGTGAAGGCCGTACCGAAGGCGCGTTCCGCAATGGCAGCCTGCAGGGCGCCTACCTGATCCTGGCCGCCCGCGCGCTGGGTCTGGATGCCGGCCCGATGTCCGGCTTCGACAACGCCAAGGTCGACGAAGCCTTCTTCAAGGGCACCGCGATCAAGTCGAATTTCCTCGTCAACCTGGGGTACGGTGACGCCTCGGGCCTGTTCCCGCGGCTGCCTCGCCTGTCCTTCGACGAAGCCGCCCGCATCGCATAAGTGTTACCGCCGGATCGTGGCCCGTCCGTGCGGATGGGCTGCGTGAGCTTTGCTTCTTTTCCCTTCGATTCGAGAGAGACCTGACATGACCGTGACCCGCAAACTGCTGCTGCCGCTCGCCCTGACCCTGGCCATCGCCGCCTGCTCCAAGCCGGCCGACGAAGCCGCTGCTCCGGCCGCTGACGCGCCGGCCGCCACCGAAACCGCCGCCCCGGCTGCGGACGCTGCCGCTGCCGCCCCGGCCGCCGAGGCGATCCAGATCGCTTCGGGCACCTACAAGCTCGACCCGACCCACACCGACGTGCTGGTCCAGTGGAGCCACTTCGGCTTCTCCCACCCGACCGCCCATTTCGGCAGCGCCGAAGGCACCCTGGTGTATGACGCCGCTGACGTGACCAAGTCCACCGTGGAAGTGAAGCTGCCGCTGACCGGCCTGAACAGCTTCACCGCCAAGTTCGACGAGCACCTGAAGAGCGCCGATTTCTTCGACGCCGCCAAGTTCCCGGCCGCCACCTTCAAGAGCACCAAGGTGGAAGCCAACGGCACCAACAAGCTGACCGTCACTGGCGACCTGACCATCAAGGACATCACCAAGCCGGTGACCCTGGATGTCACCATCAACGGCGGCGGCGAGCACCCGATGGCCAAGGTGCCGGCAGCGGGCTTCGATGCCACCACCACCATCAAGCGCAGCGATTTCGGCGTCGGCGCGTACGCCCCGAACGTCAGCGATGAAGTGAACATCCGCATCACCACCGAGGCGACTGGCGAAAAGCCGGCGGCCTGAGTTTCTCCTCACTCGTCGTGAGAAGGCAGAAAGCCCGCCAATTGGCGGGCTTTCTTTTAGGGCGAGCCGGCCAGCGGCCGGCACTACCGTTTCGGGTCAACCCGCCGCCACTTGCGCGATTACCTTGCCCAGCCACAGCGTGGTGAAATCGGTCGGCGTGCGCCGTGCCGGGGCGGTCAAGCCGCTCTCACGCAGGAAGGCATGGGTGGCCTGCGCATAGGCCTGGCGGGCCAGCAACGCGGCCTGCTTCACCGAGGCCTGCTGCTTGCGCAGCTGCACGATCTGCAGGCTCGGCTTACCGGGCATCGCGTACTTCTGATAACGGCGCAGCTCATCGGCGACCAGGTCGATATCGATGTTCGCCTGCACCAGCGCCGCCTGCGCACGGGCCAATGGCACCAGGGCGGTGCGCAGCGGGGCGATGTTCTCGCCCACGGAAGGCGCCAGCGCCGCCAGGGCGGCATCCAGCGCGGGATCGGCGCGTTCGGCGCGGTCGATCATATCGGTCAGTGCCGAAAGAGGAGAGGCTTGCATGAAAGGCACCGGCACAAAACGCGATTGTCGCATTCGCGGCCGGTGCCCGTCGCGGGCTCAGTCGTCGTGGTGCTCGCTGCCGTGCGCCTTCCAGTAGCCGGTGGAGCGGATCCAGTCCTTGGGCACGCCCAGGTGGCCCTCGATGTACTTGCGCATCATCCGGGCCCGGCGCGATTCGGCCGCGATCCAGTAGAAGGTGTCGCCGTCCGGTTCCTCGAAATCGGTCAGCACGTCTTCCAGCAGGGTGCTGGTGGCGGCGTCGAAGCCGTTGCGCTCCAGCCACGAGATGCGGATGCGGTCGTTCTCCGGCAACTCCTGGCGATCACCGGATTCCGGGATCTCGATGTAGACATCGGCATTGGCGCCGTCCGGCAGCGTCTCCAGCCAGCGGCCGATGGCCGGCAGCGCGGTCTCATCGCCGATCAGCACATAGGTGTCGAAGTCATCGGCGGTCATGTGCGAGCCACGCGGGCCGCCGACGGCGATCGCATCGCCCGGCTGCGCGTTGGCGGCCCAGGTCGAGGCCAGGCCGTCGCCATGCATGACGAAATCCAGCGCCAGCTCGTTGCTCTCCAGATCCCACCAGCGGGGGGTGTAATCGCGCGAGGGGGAGGGCGTCTGCCCTTCCGGGTAGCGCGGGCCTTCCGGGGTCATCGTCGGGACCACGAACTGGCCCTCGGCATTGGGGAAGAACAGCTTGACGTGGTCGTCCGGCGAGGGCGAATCGAAGCCGTCCAGCGCCTGGCCACCGACGATCACCCGGCGCATGCACGGGCTGATCTCTTCGGTGCGCAGCACCTGCAGCGGGCGGAACTTCACGGTATGACGGAGCAGTCGGTTTTCATGCAGAGCCATGGGAATACCTGGATCAGTGCCGCAGCGCGGCGTTGAGAGAGAAGGACCTGGCGGGCGGTGGCTGGCTGGGTCTGAAACGAAGAAGGGAGGTCAGCGGCCCTGCGCACGGATCCGCGCGGCGGCCTCGCGCAGCGCCTCGGCCACGGCAGCGGCGTTGTCGTCCTGCCAGCGGCCGTGGCACAGGCCCAGCGCGTGCTTGAGCTCGCGCAGTGCATCGCGCACGGACGGCGGCAGGTTGGCCTTGGTGATCGTGCGCGCGCTGTCGCGTACCCGGTGTACCGCTGCATCGACCTCATCGCGCTGTGCTTCCAGCTCGGCCTGGCCCAGCGCGCTGAGTGCGTAGCGCTTGCGCCCCCCGTCCTCGACCGCGCCGACCCAGCCGGCGGCCTCGAACTGCGCCAGCACCGGGTAGATCGAGCCGGCGCTGGGCGTGTAGACCCGCACGAACATGTCACTGATCAGCTGGATCAGCTCATAGCCGTGGCGCGGCTGGTCGGCAAGCAGGGACAGCACCAGCAGGCGCAGGTCGCCGCGGCTGAGGGGCCGGGCGGTCAGCGGGCGGGCAGGGCGGTCGAGGTCGCGCGGAGAGGTCATTTCGATATATCGAATGCAGTGGCGGAACGATATATCGAAAACTCCGGTTCGGCCAGCCGTGGCGCACGCATGGCAGGGATGCGTTCAGGTGAATCCAGCGTGCGACGGTGCGTGCTTGTGATGGAACACTGCACTCGGTTGCCGCCTCCCAACGGTACCGATGATCCACGCCGATGCGCGTTCAAACGCCCCGGCGTCGCGCACGATCCACGCCAATCGCCTGCGCCGCAGCGCCTGCGCTGTCCATCGGTGTCCTGCTGACGCGCCGGTGTCATCGCCGCCGGGCAGGCTGAAATGCAGCGTGGAACCTTCCGGCGCGGCCCTCGCGCTGTCGCCTGCTGTCCTTCCGGACACGCCTGGATGGTTCCATACGCAACCGTAGCGAAGTAAGCAAACCCCTTGGTGCGCTACACTTTGCGGCTAGAAATCTAAAACAGTCGCGCGCGTGCGTGCGGTCATGGGAGCGCAAATGAACTGGTTGAACGAGGTGCTGAACAACGACCCGAATCCTGTGGAAACCCAGGAATGGATCGAGTCGCTGAAGGCCGTTATTGATGTCGAGGGCCCCGAGCGCGCGCATCAGCTGTTGGAAGGCATGGTTGAACTCACCCGTCGTTCGGGCGCGTACCTGCCGTTCTCTCCCACCACCGAATACGTGAACACCATCGCGCCGACCCTGGAGGCCAAGAGCCCGGGCAACGCCGAACTGGAATGGCGCATTCGTTCCATCATCCGCTGGAACGCGATGGCCACCGTGGTGCGCGCCAACCGCAAGCCCGGCGACCTGGGCGGCCACATCGCCTCCTTCGCCTCCGGCGCCACGCTGTATGACGTGGGCTTCAACCACTTCTGGCGCGCCCCCAGCGACAACCACCCCGGCGACCTGCTCTTCATCCAGGGCCACAGCGCCCCGGGCATCTATGCGCGTTCCTTCCTGGAAGGCCGCATCGACGAAGCCCAGCTGGACAAGTTCCGCATGGAAGTGGACGGCGGTGGCCTCTCCAGCTACCCGCACCCGTGGCTGATGCCCGATTACTGGCAGACCCCCACCGTGTCGATGGGCCTGGGCCCGCTGGCCGCCATCTACCAGGCGCAGTTCCTGCGTTACCTGGAAAACCGTGGCTTGATCGAGAAGTCCGACCGCAAGGTGTGGTGCTTCATCGGCGACGGCGAGAGCGACGAGCCGGAAACCCTCGGCGCCATCGCCCTGGCCGGCCGCGAAGGCCTGGACAACCTGATCTTCGTGGTCAACTGCAACCTGCAGCGCCTCGACGGCCCGGTGCGTGGCAACGGCAAGATCATCCAGGAACTGGAAGGCGTCTTCCGTGGCGGCGGCTGGAACGTGATCAAGCTGCTGTGGGGCGGTTACTGGGATGCCCTGCTGGCCAAGGACACCAACGGCGTCCTGCGCAAGCTGATGATGGAAACCGTCGACGGCGAATACCAGAACTGCAAGGCCTTCGGTGGCGCGTATACCCGCGAGCATTTCTTCGGCAAGTACCCGGAGACCGCCGCGATGGTCGCCGGCTTGAGCGACGATGACATCTGGCGCCTCAACCGTGGCGGCCACGACCCGCACAAGGTGTATGCCGCGTACCACGAAGCGGTGAACACCAAGGGCATGCCCACCGTGATCCTGGCCAAGACGGTCAAGGGCTACGGCATGGGCAGCGCGGGTGAAGCACTGAACCCGACCCACCAGACCAAGAAGCTGGACGACGACGCCGTTCGCCACTTCCGCGACCGCTTCAACATCCCGGTGACCGACGCCCAGCTGGCCGACGGCCAGGTGCCGTTCTACCACCCGGGCCCGGATTCGCCGGAAGTGAAGTACCTGCAGGAACGCCGCGCCGCCCTGGGTGGTTACCTGCCGCAGCGCCGTCGCAAGGCCGAAAAGAGCTTCGTGGCGCCCAAGCTGGAAAGCTACGAGCGCCTGCTCAAGAGCAGCGGCGAGCGCAGCTACTCCACCACCATGGCCTTCGTGCAGAGCCTGAACATCACCCTGCGCGACAAGGAACTTGGCCCGCACATCGTGCCGATCGTGGCCGACGAAGCCCGTACCTTCGGCATGGAAGGCCTGTTCCGCCAGATCGGCATCTACGCCCCGTTCGGCCAGAAGTACAAGCCGGTTGATGCCGACCAGCTCATGTTCTACCGCGAAGACCAGAGCGGCCAGGTGCTGCAGCAGGGCATCAGCGAGCCGGGCGCCATCGCCTCGTGGATGGCCGCCGGTACCAGCTACTCGGTCAGCAACGTGCCGATGCTGCCGTTCTACATCTACTACAGCATGTTCGGCTTCCAGCGCGTGGGCGACCTTGCCTGGCAGGCCGCCGACATGCGTACCCGTGGCTTCCTGCTGGGCGGCACCGCCGGCCGCACCACGCTGAACGGTGAAGGCCTGCAGCACGAAGATGGCTTCAGCCATATCGTGGCCGGTGGCATTCCGAACGTGCGCAGCTATGACCCGACCTTCGGCTTCGAAGTGACGGTGATCCTGCAGCACGGCACCAAGGCCATGATGGAAGATCAGATTGATGAGTACTACTACATCACCCTGATGAACGAAAACTACACCCACCCGGAAATGCCGGAAGGCGCGGCCGACGGCATCGTCAAGGGCATGTACCTGCTCACCGACGCCGGCAAGCCGAAGAAGGGCGAGCTGCGCGTGCAGCTGCTGGGGTCGGGCACCATCCTGCGCGAAGCCATTGCTGCGGCCGAGCTGCTGGACAAGGACTTCGGCGTGACCGCCGACATCTGGAGCTGCCCGAGCTTCAACGAACTGCGCCGCGACGGCTTCGACGTGGAGCGCTACAACCGCTTCCACCCGGAAGGTGAGCAGCGCAAGGCGTTCGTGACCGAACTGCTGGAAGGCCGCCAGGGCCCGGCCATTGCCGCCACCGACTACGTGCGTGCGTACGCGGACCAGATCCGCTCGTTCGTGCCGATGTCGTACACGGTGCTGGGTACCGATGGTTTCGGCCGTTCGGACACGCGTGCCAACCTGCGTCGCTTCTTCGAGGTTGACCGGTACTACATCGCGCATGCCGCGATTGCGGCGCTGGCCAAGGAAGGGAAGATGACGGCTAAGGATGTGGCAAGGGCGATCAAGCAGTACAAGATTGATCCTGAGAAGGCTAATCCTGTCGGGGTTTAACGGTTAACTGTGTTGTTCCAAAGGGGTGGCCGTAAGGTCACCCTTTTTTTTGTGTAACAGCCCAAGAGCAAGCCATGGACGCAATTGCCACGAACTACTACGCACTCTGGAACGCAGGGTGGAAGCCCGTCGCGCACATCACAATCGTCGCCGGAGAGAATGGATCTGGGAAAAGCTCGCTCTTAAGAACAATCGCGCAAAACACGCTTAAGGCAAGGCGATCGGTATTGGCGTTGTCTGGAACCAGTCACGACAAGTTTCGGGGGCTGCGTCTTGGAAGCGCGCTTCTATCTCCAATGCAGAAGAGCTCGCAACCAGAGCAGGTGATGAAGCGCACCATTTCGCACTTTGTTGAAAAAGATAGCGTTCAGCTCCGTGTTGTCTCGAGAGTGCTGCGCCACTGCGGATACGCCCCAACGGTCGGGATCGAAGTGTTAATGCCGAGCGAAAGGAAAGCTATACCGTCGAGCATACTTTCTGACTTTGAAGCAAAAATGGCGGGTGAGGGCGAAAACATCTTGGCCCTTATTCTCATGCTACAAAGCAAGCGATGGGACCAGATCCAGTGGATGGACTTCGACGACTACCGCTTCGATCATTCAGTGAACAGTAACTTGGTTGGGATCGTTCGCTGGGAGCACATCCTAAAAAAACTGGGGGTCATCACTGGGATACGCCTGCATCTTCAAGGAAAGCGGGGAATCCTTCGCTTAGACAAGGCAAGCTCGGGGGAGCTCACGCTGATAACAATGCTTTCCTTTGTTGCAGCCATGTCAAAAGAAAAAGACATTATTCTGATAGACGAACCAGAAAATAGCCTGCATCCGAGATGGCAACGGGAGTATCTGGAGCTCCTGATGGGATCTGTAGGGTACTCTGAGGCAAAGATCGTGATCGCCAGTCATTCGCCCATTCTGGTGATGGCTGCAAGTGAGCTAAATATCAACGTCCAGACGCTGGTACTCTCCGATGTTTTCAATAGCCAAATTGAACTGAACGCTGCAGGTCTAGAAGAGGTCATGGCAGAGGTCTTTCATACTTACACGCCTCGGAACCACTACCTGAGCAAAACCTTAGTTCGTTTGATGGACCGAGTTGAGAAAGGGGATCTCACCGCAGCTCAGGCTACAAGTCAGATTGCGGAAATAGAGAGATCCGGAGTCGATTCGCGCCAATCGGGAGCATTGGCTGCTGTCTCGGCGATAGTTGAGAAGATGGAAGAGATCAAGTGAGCTATCTCGATCTTCAGTTCTCAGTCGATGAGGCTCGACTAATAGAACTAGCTTGGAATAATGGCGTGCTTAACTGGAGCAGTCCTGATCTGCTGCCTGTTCGAATGAAAGTTCGAAATCATCATCGCCTGATTCAGCATGACAAGTGCTGTTACTGTAGAAAATCATTCCTACAGGGTCATCCGCTGGAAGTGGATGTAGAGCACATTCTTCCCCGGGTGAAGTATCAAGCACTAGCAGTTGCTCTCGTAAATCTAACTATCGCCTGCAAGAGATGTAACATGCAGGTAAAGAAAGAGCGGAATGACTTTATCGTTGGGCCGCTCGAGTTTTATGACGATTGTGACGTTTCAGACAGTTCAAGATACAAAATAATTCATCCAAATTTGGACGTTTATTCAGAGCATATAAATGCCATATTTGTAGATGTGGATAATATCGTTCTTCGACGCTATATGATCCTTGGCGGTTCAAGTAAAGGTCAGGCTACAGTTCAGTACTTCCTCCTGCGCCACCTTGAGGAGGATACTTTGGACGAAATTCAGGGCTTGGGCGAATCCACGGGAGTTGAGCGCGCGGGTGGAATTCGTGCTCTGCTGGGACTGTGATGCTGCTAGTTTTTTGCTTGCTGAACTAGTTTGGCCTTTGATTCGGGGGTAACAGGGGGGGTAATAAGGCAAGGCGGCTAGACCTGGTCGCCGTCTTTAATTGCCGCTAGCTGTAGCGACCTCTTGAAAAGTCTATCGCTGCTTGGCCTGAGGTGTATTGCTTGGCCTGAGGTGTATTCTGCAATAATGCAAACCACGAGTTACCGTCTCATGCTTTCAGCGAGGCACTCTATGACCTTCTTTCCATCATTATATGCGCGCGCCGCTTCAGCGAACGTTGACTTAGCGCGGATGCGGCCCTCATGTGCGAAATCATTGCGCCAAGTAATAAGGTTATCATATGAGGACGTGATCTCTCTTTGATTGGTTTGGAGATAGAGTGTTCCTGTTCTTTTAAGGTTATTGTTGAATTTTTTAAGATACTTTTCGCCAAATTTCCTAACATAATCGTTTCTAATTGTTTCAATCTTTATTCTCCCATTTATTCTGTTGAAGTGAGATTCTGTAAAGGCGCCTAGCACTTTGTGTTTTGACTGGGCGAAAGAAATAAAGATGCTCTTTACTGCCAGTTCGTATGTTGTCACGGCGGCAACTGTAAGAAATCCAGTATATCTGGCCTCAAGTAATGGATTCTTCGCGCCGGTAACTAACGGCGTAAGATGTTCAATGATGTCATCTGCATGCTGAAAGTGCCGGGCGTAATCCATTATTTTTCCAGGAGGGTCTTCTGGACAAGAGATAGCCTGTCATGAACAGTTTTGACATCAGTAGTATTGATTTTTGTCAAGGTCATGAAGTCGTGATTTTTTACCAGCTTCTTGTACGCGGTGCTTAGGTCGATTTTATTTAGCTTTGAGGAGTTATCGACAAGTGCGCACATTATTGATTCTAGCGCCGCGACATTGATGGGGCCTCTAAGGCGGAACGGTTTCTCGCCAAGCTCAGAGGCCGCCTTCTTTGTTGCTGCAGGAAAGCTCTTCAAGAAATTCTTTACCTTCTGGCTAGTCCCATTTCTATGTTCCTTCATGGAGACGTTCATGAACTCTCTGAGTGGCTTTTCGTAGTTCTCAACGCCTCCTTTCGAGAGCGAGAATATTCTAAGAATCAGCTCGACGTCCTTCTGGTGCCTGTCAACATGATTCTTTCCTAGCAGTTTTCTCCAATTCCCATCTCGATTCAGCTCTCGGAGCTGTTTGGAGAACTCGCCGATGAATACAGAATTTCGTATTTCCTGAGGCTTTAATGGAGTTCCTCCCGTATTGAGTCGCTCAAATATATGATAGGCGCTCGTGCTCTCGCCTTTTGGGTTGAGCTGTTTTATGTTTATCGCGCGTAGTATTGACTGCTTTAGCTTTCGTTGATCTGCCTCGGTTAGGTCGACAAATTTTTTGTTGAAGTATGGGCTGTTCTTGGCGAGTCCAGACAATCTGAACACTTGCCGGTTCCCCAAGTGATTCTCTTTGCCGAAGTATCCATCTATGTAGAAGACGATTGTCAATATTCTCTGCTGGCCATCTATGACGATGCTTCGGTTGTTCTCGTCGACATACAGGAAGACATTGGGGACCGGCAGTCCGCATAGGAAAGAGTCAATGAGGAGAGACGACTGCTTGATCGTCCACACAAATTCTCTTTGGTAGTCTGGAATTTTGATGTCGCCATCTTTCCATAGCTGTGAAATTCCAGACAACGTGAGGTCGGACGGGTAAGAAGCTATGTCATAAGACATAGAGACAGAGTCATCGTCGATTTCCTCATCGATCTCAATATCATCTTCAATCATACTGGTTGCTCCTCGATCAGTTCCTATGGGGCACCGATGCATACTCTGCATAAGAGACTTGTAGGCTAGTTCTATTATCTAAATCAACTAACTTGAGATGCTCTAATCTCTGTAATCGAGCTCTGAATTGGGCTTAGTGCTAGCTTCCGCAGCGAAATCCAGCAATCCTCCTTCTTTGCCCACTCGCTGATCATCTTGCCCTTGGCTGAAGAGTGGAGGGCCAAGTTTACCTCTTTAGCCCATACCCGGATCTGATCCTTGAAGCCATCAGAGAGACCCTGTTGCTCCCACACTCGCATCAGATCGATGTTTGATCCGTGCTGATGGGACAACAATGCGACCAGGTAGATGGCAACATTGCCTTGGAATGCAGGAAATAGAGGACGTACGAGCGACTGAACTTGCTTAAATATGATGACTTTGGCAATCATCTGCTTGAACCCGGTTGCATCCGGGACCACAGATTCTCCACGTTCTTCCCGTTCTTTCACGTCGTCCATGAATCGGGCGAAGTTCTTCTGACCGCCGAGACTGGCTTGGTCTGGTCGCCCCTCCCAACAGTTCAGGAACTTGGCGAGGTCTGTCTTGACCAAGCGCCGGGCCGGAGGAATAACTGTGGTCTTGAGGGCTCGGTACTTGGCGGGCGTACTGCCTTCGCGTGCGAGCTTAGTGTTGTAACTGCCTGAGGCACGTTCATAGAACCAGCGGCCGACACCATCTGGGAGGTAGACGGTATCAGACAATTTCTCTAGTTCAACGTGGAACGGTGAGTTTGCAGACAGATCCGACTGTTTGACGGTGTTCTGACTGTTCGCGAACCGCGAGATGTCGCTGATAAGCGCTTCTTCCGCAGCAGAGTTTTCCGTCTTGAGGATTACTACCTTCGCCGGAACCTGTACCTTGGACAGGTCGGTGTCTGCAAACTTCTTCTTGGTGAAGTAGATGGATGCGGTCGTCTGACCACCGTTGACGATTTGCATTCCCTTGAGCCATGCAATGCCTGGTCCACCATCGCTGGTCTTCCCAAGGCTGACCTCGTCGGCGACCACCACGATGCCATTGTTGTAGGCGACAAATTTCTCTGGCTCTGAGCGCAGCGTGGCCTGGATGCCTTTGTTGACCTTTCCGGTTGCACTCAGGAATGACCGCACATTTGCCTCAAGAAGTCGGGCGCCGTACTTGTCATACAGATGGCGAAGGACGTCGGCCGGGAATACGGTCATCGCGTAGTCATAGCTGTCCTCCTCGCCCCGGATGTAGACGCACGGGAGCGGGGTGCCTGCCACTTCCGTAAAATTGACTACCAGTTCGTCCCTCGGCTTTCCCTCTGACAGGTGGCGGTTGAGCCTCTCGATGTCCATCACCTCAAGTCGTACGGTCCGGCCTCCAACCTCCTGCGACTTGAAGTTCTTGGTCTTCACCTGGCCATCGGTCAGCACGTAGATCCGGATCTCCTCGAAGTCCCGATAGCCACGTTCAATATGCACCGCGAGTTCGTAAGCATCGTTCGATGGATCGAGCGTCTTCGTCATCTTTCCCTGGGCAGATTGCGAAAGAAATCGGAAGCAGTACTCCGCGGCTTGCTTTGCTTCAGAGTCCGGAACGGCCTGGACCTTGTCCGAATCCTTGTAGGACGTCACGAACAGGTCAAGGCGTTCCCCGTCCTCAGAGATGGAGTATCCGCTTAGCCTGATGTTTCCGACATGGACGCGCGTATCAACGTGGCAGACCTGTGGCTCATACGTCATGCCCACTTCTTCCATGTGGCGCATCGTAATCTCGGCGAAAACCAGCTCCGGATAGGGATACGCGGCCCCCGAAACGGACATGCGATCCTCTATTTCATCCTGTACTTCCGCGCGAATCTGCGAAAGGAAATCGGTCAATTCCATTGATTCTTCACTCCAAGACTAGTCGAAATATCAGCGTAAGTAGACGCCGCAATCGGAAATGCATCCAGATCGAGCGAGTAACGTGCCTCATGGATTGCTGCGGGCACGCTGGAACGAGTGAGGCGAGGCGAGTCAGCGCATACGATTCGATATGTGAGCTCACTGGACCGGAAGCGCCTTGTGTACTCGGCTCGAGTCATGTCCATGTAGCCAGCCGAGACGAGCCGACTGTTCAGCAAGGCAGATGCGCCAGGATCGTGGATTCGTCCAGCCACTTGGTCAATTAGGTCGGGAAGGGTTGATCCCTCACTCAGTTGAACCAGACGAACCGCCGCAACAAAGAGGGGCTGGTGCAGGCTGTCATCCAACTGATCAAGGTTGGAAATCCTTGCGATAAATCCTGCTGGTGCCAGGGTTGTCTTCACTTCGATTGCACCATCACCAAGCAGGAAGTCGTGTAGCCCGTCGTCAGGCCCGGCCCAGCTGTCGAGAGCGTCGAATTCTGAAACTCCATCGTCCAGAAGGTTTTGAAGAACCAAGAGTTCTCCAAAGAGCCCAATCTCTTCCTCCGTGGAAAGTACGCCATCACTGTCGCGCTTCATGAAGGCTTGCCAGGCACGGATCCTGGAAATCATTGCACTATGAATCCGTAAGCCGTCCTGAGCGGACGTGCTCTCCATCAGGTTCACCAGATCTACCGCCACTTTGGTAAAGAGCTCAAGCGATCCCGACTCCTGTCGAACCAGGGCAAACCACGAATGGCCTGCAGGGTGGCCCTGAAGCTCTGTGCTTATGAGGCTGAACCCCTGGCCGCGTGGCAGCTGAAATGGTTGGGATGGCACGTTTCCCTTGACGCCGACCAAGACGCTCTCTTCATTCCGCGCACCACGACGGCCTGCCATGACGCAGCAGTTGCCGATGCTGAAAAGCTCGATAACCTTCCAGCCATCCCCTGTGGCAAGGCCGCTCAAGGCGCGCCACGCGGCGACCAGCTCTGTGTCACTGCTGGAGCTGAGCATTCATATCCTCCCAGCCGATGCTGTTGATGACGTACTCGGGGATGTCGGAATACTCGCTCTCCCAACCGACGTTGTTCACCTTGTAGGGAACCTTGATATCCGAGCTGCTTCCAGGGAAGCTCACGGCAAATGCCAAGACGGGTGGGGCGCCTGCAAGGTTCTTCGGGCGCTCCCAATCTGCCCCTATCTTGGCGCCCGCACGAGCTGGATCAAGAACATACAGAATCAGCAGGCCCTTCTCTGGCTCCGCCGTCACGGTCGAAGTTCCCTTGCCTCGAACTCGGCGCAGCGCCACGCCACTGGGGGTGTCCGGAGCCGAAGCACTTTTCTTCTCCTCCTTCTTCTCCCAAGTGGACACGGTGAGCGCGAGCGCGGCGTCCCATTGATCCTGGCTCACGTCAATTGACTCGTCGGTCGGATCAAGGAGGACGCCAATCGAGTACCGGCTCCCCTCCATCGAATCCGCCTTTCTGCGCGCCATGCCAACACTAATCCCTGGAGCAAGCTCATAGGGCTCACCCGATTGAGTCCCCAGAACAGCCACTGTCCACTCCGTGAGCTCGTTTGTTTCCGCCATCTTGCGGATGAACTGAGCAAGCACGTTGCTGTTCACCCGGTGGGCGGCTGACAGTGTGCTGTAGCTGTCAAGGAAGTCGACTACGGTTGTGAAGTCGACACCTCGCCAGAGATGCCCCTGCCATTCCTTGGAGCCCCCTTGGAATGCCGCCTTTATGGGGTTGCTCTCCTCAGGCTTTCCCATTTGCACGGCAAGCCGATTACCTGCATCCAGGTTTCGATTCAGAGTCGGTTGATCAGTCGGGAAGCTGACTGTCTGAACAAGCTCTCCACTGTACGAAAGGTGCAGTGTCTTCGCGCTCCGCATCTTGATCTGCGACGTAACCATCATCTCGGGATGCGACTGGACCTTCAGCCCAAACTCCCTCGGCGTGGCCCCAGAATTGGCCATGAGATCGAACTCTTCTCTCAGCTCTGCTGATGCATCAGAGATATGCTTGAACCAGCGGATGAGGTCCGGGGATGTATAGAGACGGCAGAGATCAAGGTAGCCCGGACGGTATCCGAACCACCGACCCATCTGCATCAGCGTGTCGTACATCTTTGATGCGCGCAGGAAGTAGCTGGTGCAGAGGCCTTCCAGCGTAAGGCCGCGTGCAAGCTTGTCGCCACCGATAGCGATGACTTTGAGGCCTCGATCCTTGTTCTGCTCGTAATCCAAGGCATCCTTGGCAGTTCCGTTGATCATTCGCACTTCGATGTCATCGAGTACTCCCGGCAGCGCAGACGCGATGTCTTGCCAAGTAGCATCTGCACTGGGAAGGTCACCCAACCCAAGCTCACGAACCGCGGCAGAAGCAGGAAGGAAGTCACGATTCCACAGCTCCTGCAGACTGGATAGAACGTCGGCGTGGTCGATCCCGCGCCCAATCGCCTGTCGGGCATGCTTGACGTAATCGTCAATGTCAGCCTTTACCACCTTCTGGACGTTGTTGAATCGTGTGACGTGAACGAGCATCGAGCTATGCTTCTTTCCTTGGCCACGGAGCTTCCTGACAGTGCATGCCAGGATAAAGGAGTCGACTGCCTCTCTTAGACTTGGTGGCAGCGCGTGCTCATTGCTCCACACCGGAACATGATCGATCTTGTGGCCCGTCGGCATCCATCCCGTTGTCTTGTCGTCTGACTGGTAGTCGCCCACCGGTTGGGTCAGAGGAAGCTGTCCCTTGCGACCCTCCGGGGACGCGCGCCCAAACATCGTCGTAGGGCCAACGTAATTGTCCGGTGCCGCCAGGTTCTGGATGAAGGCGGATGGGAAGAGATCAGGACCTTCGTTGCGTGTCTCACCGCGTTCATGAATGAAGATGTTTGCGAAAGGCGTGGCGGTGTAGCCCACGTACGCTGAGCGCGAGAATGAATTCAGTATGCGCCGGATCAGTTTGTTGATCGCTGTTGGATCATGTTCCTCATCGGGCTTTCCTTCTTCGTCGACTACCTCTTCACCAGTGTCAACTGAGGCATTGTCAGCTTCGTCATCAATGATGAGCAATGGGAACTTGGTCGCCCTTCTGGCCACGATGGGGAGCTCTTTCGTGTTCGAGGAGGCGGGCTCCGCGCCTGGAACAGGAGCGTCCGCGACGTGCGTCTGAATCCACCTGAGAAGCCTGGCAAGTACCGATTTGTTCTTCTTGACGACAAACAGCCAAGGCCGCTGTTCGGGGCTGATCGAAAACTGCTTTCCAGCTGACTCACCAAAATCACCGTTGTCAGCTCGTGTTGTAGTGCAATTGGGCTTGATGGACAGGTCACTGTCGATCAAGCCGACGCCCACGCGCTTGAGCACATCATGCGTAGAGTTGGTCTCATACCCGAGGAAGCCTTCCTCTAGGCGTATCTGGGTCTGGGATCGCAGGTTTTTATGTAGGCCGGCGAGGACGATGATTATCTTGTACTGCGCATCCGCCGCCTTGCATACAAGGCCGGTGTAGCTCGCTGTCTTGCCTGACTGCACGTGCCCGACAACAAGCCCCCGGCGACTCCACTGGCCTTCACGCAGAGGATCCTCAAGCATCCCTAGAATCTTGTCAGTTGATTTGTCCAGGTTGTCAGCGATATCCCAGGACAAGTCCTTCTCGATCATCTCCCGATACCGCTGCCAGTAGCGCCAGTCCTCTTTCCTGGAGGAGTCGAGCCAGGGTTCATGGCCACGATCGTCGGAGAGACTGATGTCATCACCGATCCATACACTGAATCGTCGGATGAGCTCGTCCGTAACAGCGTCACGATCAAGATCGGCTGCCCACTTTCGATTCATCATCAGCACCAGGCTGATCTTCTCGTCAATCAACGTGGGAGTGATAGGTCCTGAATCCTTCTCGCCAGCCAGAAGCTCCTGGACAATCTTGATAACGCTGCTTTCGCTTGAGTCACTCATGGTTCTCTCTTCAGTCCTTGGAGATGTTGTCCGGCAAATTTTTGACCAGCTCTGAGTGGAGATCGAAGGGTTCGGTTCTTAGAAGCTGCCGCTTTGCCATGCTCGGCGACATGCCCTTCTTCTCCACCAGGCTCCGGTAGATCACATTGAGAACCTCTCGAACTGAGTCGTCGGGCTCCCCTGTGAATCCCCCCTTTGCATGCTCTCCGCCTTCCGCAGCTTCAAGCCAGATTCTCTGCACGGGGATAGTTTCTTCGAGGACACGCAGCATCGCTTCAACCTTGGTGCCGTACGCTGCGTCATCCAGCAGTTCTTTCACCGCTGCATGCGTACGGTCGACACGGTAGCGTCGCCCTGTCACCGTCTCTCTCGACTGCCACACGGGTACAACCTCGTCGCGGCGGCCCAGCGATGAATTCGAATGCGCCCGATGCAGGAATACCTTGCGCGCCCTGTCGCGCGCGTCTTCGGCCAAGCGGTAGAGCTGATCCCGCAGTGCAGCGGGAGGATGAGCGGATGACTTGCGGATGTCGATCTTCCATTGCGCATCAAGATCGTTGGGCAGGTCCAGCCGGATGCGTGCGAGCCTGTGAGCCTCGTCCTTGGACCAGGAGCGTCCACGTCCCAGGCCGAGCCAGCTGCCTGCAACCAAAAGTCTCCGTCCACGATAGATGTAGAAGCCTTGCTGACTCGACCATCCCTCGATTCCGCCCGCTTCAGCGTAGGCCTTGTCGTTGAGGCGGTCCTTGTGGGGCAGCACGAAGGCCTGGCTGGTGATTCTCAGACCACCTTCGCCAACGCTCGACTCGGGGGACCTCCAGGTTGCCGGATTTGACGACAGGAATGGGTCCCATGGTCTAACTGCCTTCCCGTTGAGCCGCAGCTCAATGCCGGGGCCGCTGCCGTCAAGATAGCGGTGGAAGATCATTGCGAGGTGGCGCTCCACGTCGTCAATGAGGTCAAGGAAATGCCTGCTTGTGAAGCCTTCAGTGACAATCCGATCGAGTTGTTCCCACAGGACTACTGTCCCTGATGACTGGGCAGTGTGCGTTACCAGGCGTGGCTCTGAGGATGACTCGGGTCCATCAAGAAGGTGCCACTCGCCATCAGGATCTGAAGCAAGGACATCCAGATCCCAGCGCAGGCAGCTCGATTGACCATCCTTGATGCTCAGAACGGTCAGCCTTCTGGCTTGTGAAAAGGATGCTGTCTTCAATCCCAGGCCAAAGCGACCCAAGTCCGATGCCCCCCGTGCGTCCAATGGGTTGCGGTCGCCGAGGCGCATCGCGCTGAAGAGCTCAGCATCGTTCATGCCTCTACCGTCATCGGCAATGGATATCCAGCTGTCTACTCCATACCAATTGAACCCGATCTCCACTTGGCTGGCGCCAGCAGAGATGCTGTTGTCCACCAAGTCTGCTAGTGCCGTGGCCGTCGTGTAGCCCAGGCCTCGCAGGGCCTCAACCATGGCGTCAGCCCTGGGGGGAGCATTTCGGCCTTGCGGCCTACCTTTACTGTTCTGCTGCATCGTCAGCCTCCGGCTTTCCATTGACCAACTCCCTGAGGCGTCGCGATGGGTGGCGCATCAGTCTTAGCGCCTTGGACTCAATCTGACGTATCCGCTCTCGAGTCACGCCAAAGATCTGGCCGACTTCCTCCAATGTCTTGTCGTTGCCGTCGATCAATCCAAACCGATGTCGGATGACTTCAGCTTCTCTTGAACCAAGCGCACCTAGGCAGTCATCGATCGCTCGCCTACGCAGATATCCATCAGTGACTTCCTCAGGCGGCTGAAAGGTATCTGGAGTGGCGAGGACCAAATCTGCTGTCTCATCCTGCTGGTCCCAAGAGACCGCGTCGTGCGCCACATTCAGCAACTTTGCTACATCTCCAACTGATAGATCGCAGACCTTGGCGATGTCATCGGCGCGCACGTCATCGAATGAGTCTTCACGAAGGACTCTGACTGCCTTCGAAACCTTGTTGACCTTTTCCATGACGTGTATGGGCAACCTTATGACACGCGCTGTGTCTCCGATGGCCCGTCCAACGGACTGTTTCAACCACCACATTGCATACGTAGAAAATTTGTTGCCCCTTGCGTAATCGAATCTGTCGATAGCCTTGAGCAGGCCTATCAGGCACTCCTGAATGCGATCCATGCGTGGCAGCGTGCTCCACGCGTGGCTGTCTGCCACGTGCACTGCGAGTCGAACGTTTGCATGGAACATCTCGAGCTCGAGGCGCGACAGACGCTGCACCGCTCTACGCAGTAGTACGCTTGTGCACCCAGCTGCCCTGAACTCCTTGTCAAACCGTTTAACGGTCGATGAGGTCAGCTCCAGCGCAGATACTGCGGTCAATGCATCCCTAGCAAGACCTTGGTTGTCTGGATTTTCCTGGAAGGCGAAACATCCGCAGCGTGCGCTTTCCAGCATGTCGCTCAGGTTGAGTCCACTGACGGGCCGGGCCGGGGCTGGATCATCATCGGCGTCATCCGAGGCGTCGAGAAGATCGCTGGCGCGCTCATCGTCTTCGCTGCTGATGTGGCTGATTTGGCCGACTGAGACGCGACCCCGCTCAAAGTCTGTGGCTAGGCCTGCTATCGACGCGACAGCATGGGGGCTCTCTGCGATGGCGCGATACGCATCCTTGAGGGACAAGTCCAGCAGAAGCCCCATTCGTTCTTCGCCCGTACGGTCAAGCAGGACAGACGACTGGGCAATCTTTGCGAAGTGGAAGTAGGGATCGTTCGTCATGGACGCGAGATCCTGCATGAACTGCTCCGATTCACCGATATCGCTGTCTGATGTTGGTTCGCTCTCCTGTTCTAGATGCAGAGGAGGTAGCCACTCATCATCGACTTCCGGTACGGCGTCAATCTGGCCCATAAGGACAGTGAGCTGGCGAAGTACATCGCCCCTCTCATCGCCTTCAATCTCACGGGAGATGACCTCAAGGTCAAGAGGATTGAAGTTGCCCTCCATCTGGGCGCGATGAACTAGCGCTTCGAAGAGTCCATGTGTCGAGCTGTGATTGAGCTCCCGCACCAGTGAAATTTCGGCGTGACTTGGGAGTAGCTTCGCGAGGTCATTCCAGTCCTCATCGTTATCGACAATTACGTGCTTGGAAATGACCTCCTGCACGACCTGTATTGTCGATCGAAGCGAGGGATCCTCCAGCGGCGCTTCGGTCGCGACTTCTTCCTCCCAAGTGGCAAAGAACTCGGATTCGAATTCAGCACCGTCGGGAGAGGAGTTCTGTCTGGAGTCAGTGGCTCGCGTTTGAGCAGATTCCTCGGCCTCACCATCACCTTCATTGCTCCAGAGGCCGTCCAGCGTGGCTGGTGAATCGTCAGCCTTCTGGACTGCAAGCCGCTGAACTTCGAGAGCATGCTCCGAAATCAGGCGGCAGAGATCCAGATGCCCTTTGGATGCGGCAAGCATATGTAGTGTCCGCCCCTGCTGGTCGCGTGCTTCTACGTCACCCCCGAGTTGAAGGTAGCGCAGAACATGCTCCGCATCGCCGCGAAGCGCGGCGAGTCGAAGGAGCGGCTTCAGCGATGATTGCCGCTTGTCCCCGGCGCTGGCTTCACTGCCAGCCCGGGTACCTGTAGAGCCCAGGGACTCCATTTCCCCTTGATTCATTGGTTCCCCCTGTTGAACCCTTCGCCTAGCTGAGTATCGACCACACGACTCGGGCGATCTGTCTGGCAATCAAAGGCGGAACTGCATTTCCGACCTGTACAAATTGTTGAGTCCTATTGCCGAGGAAAACATAGTCGTCCGGGAACGACTGTAGCCGGGCAGCCTCTCTGACCGTGAGACTTCGGCACTGGCGAGGATCCCAATGGATGAACGCGTGACCATCTCTCGAAAGGTGGCTGGTCACCGTATTTGAAGGCTTGCCCTTGAGCTGAACGCGGAAGCGATCCGAGAACGAACCACTTTCCCAGTTCAAGTGATCAGGCGCGAGCTTCTTTGGGAAGTCACGGCTGGTCGGTGATCTGTCGTGCTCGCGCGCGAATGCCGCGCAGAAGAGGTAGCGCCCGAGGTCGGATTTCATGTGCCCCCGAGTCTCATGGTTGAGCACGGAGTGCTGCGAGTCGCTCTTGAGCTGCTTGACGTAAGGGTTGCTGTCCTGGGTGTACTTGATCGAGCCGCGCGGAAGCCCGCCGGATGGAACAATCGAGCTGAGCTTCTCGATCAGCTCTGGATGGGATTTGCCCAGAATCCGGACCAAGCGATCCCTCTCCGATTCCATGGCCTTCCGCCATTCTTCGGGATCGTCCTGTTTGCGGCTCAGTCCGCTTCTCAGCCTGGGAAGCCCCTCGAGGGCTTTCTTTACACTGACCGGCTCTGCGGCATTGAGGCCGGGCAAGTCCTCGATTCCATCGGGAAGAAGATCTTCCCGGACACCCATGATAATGACCCGGTGTCTCGCCTGTGGAATTCCGTGGTTCTCACACTTGATGATGAATGCAGACGGATCCTCCGCGACAAGTTCGCTGGTCCGCTTCTGATTCTCCTCAACGTGGATAGGAAGAAGCACATAGCGATACCCGTTCTTTCCCCCCTTCTTTTCCCTTTTCAGGGCTGTAGCAGGGTCGGAGAGATCGCGCATGATTGCAGCGAACATCTCCTTGTTGCCAACCTTGGAAGTCAGGATTCCCTTGACGTTCTCCATGATGAAGACAGCGGGTGAGAACTCGTCAAGAAGACCCAGGTATTGCTTGTAGAGGAAATGCTTCTTGTCGCCCTTTGAGGAGAACCCCTCCACATGCCGCTGGCGAGCCCGGCCTACGACGGAGTAAGCCTGGCACGGGGGGCCTCCGATGAGGATCATCTTCTCGTACTGATCCTTGACCTCGTTGATCCGTGAATAGAGGGCCTGATTGTCCCGCTCTTCTCCCAGGGTGAGGTTGAGCGCTTCTCGCTCGGCTTCAGCCCACAGGTCGCTCCATCGACCGTGTCCGAAGTGTGTTGCCGGAGGAAGGGCGTCGCCCTTCGCAGTTTCATCCAGATAGTCGTAGTACTCTTGCGGGACCTGGCCTTCCTGCCGGATGAGAAGGCGATAGAAGGCCCTGAGACGGAGAGTCGAATGCGCAGACTTCTCCATTTCAGCGGATACCGCGAGTTCGAAGGGGTACTTGGCACCTTCTTCGGGCTTGAAGCTGCTGAACCCTTCGCCCAGGCCACCGGGGCCGGCAAAGATATCAATTACACCGATGGGCTTACGTACTGCGGTCAAGACGGAGTCTCTGCTAGATGGTTGATGTGATGAGCCCGGCTGTTCGGTCAGCACTGATGTCGAGAATCAGGGCTAGGAACACTAAGCCGGAGGTCACTGTCCGAAGGCAACTTTGGGCGCGTGGGTTCCGCTTTCGACTTCATGCGAAGGGCCTCGCAGGAAAGCCTGACCTTGTGCTTCCAAAATGGAAGGCCGCGGTGTTCGTACACGGATGCTTCTGGCATCGCCATGAGGGTTGCCCTCTCTTCAGACTGCCGAAGACACGAGCAGACTTCTGGGATGCAAAACTCTCCGCCAATCGACAGCGCGACCTGGCGGTAGTCAGGTCGCTTCTGGACATGAGCTGGCGCGTGGCAGTTGTATGGGAGTGCGCTATCCGACTCGACTCCAGTGCCGCGAGTGATTGCCTTTCTGAATGGATATCCAGTAGCCGAAAGGGAATAGAGATCCGGGCCAGCGACGGCACAGTAATCTGTGGAGACTTGGATGGTGGTCAATCGTGAAAAATCCATCTGTCTACGATCATTCCCTTGTTCATTTTCGCGTTCAAAAAGGGCGCCGCTCCTGATCCAGGATGTCGGCCCCAATCTGTCTGCGGCAGGGTTCAGTGCTCCACTCTGAATGCCTGAGCCGCGCCCCCCGACGCATGCCGGGATCATACCAGGGTAGAAGCCCCTGTCGCTGATTCTTTAGTCGCGCCGGGTGCCCATAGGAGCAATTGCCTAATGCCTGAGCCGCTGGAGTCAGCCGCTGAGCCGCTTGGCGTCGACACACTCATGCCGCCGAACTTGCTGCGCCACAGATAGTACGAAGCCTCGCTGAAGCCTTGCTGGCGGCACAGGACTTTGATGGCCATGCGCGCCTCAACTTCGCGCAGGAAGCCGATGATCTGTTCCTCGGAAAGGCGTTCTTCACGTCCGATCTCCCTGTCATTGAGGATTGGACTCCAAATTGTTGCGCTACTCAAACTCGGGCGCGTCGGCCCTTGCAATCATCGTGGCCGGTAGCACTAGCAGCGGCAGCAGTGCTTACCGGTTCCCTCTTCACTGGCATCAGCGTAATAGCAGTAGTCAGCGTCGGCGATCCTGCCTTCTTCCCGAAGCACAAGCGCTCTTCAGCTGACACCAGCTTCATGCTGCATGGCAGCCGCGGCCCCGTCCTGGCGACTACATGGCCTGTGGCTGCACCCACCCTCCCGCCCTGCTACCATTCCCCCGCAAACCCAGCCAGCCCACCCAGCGCAGACAGATGCGGGGCCGGCCGTCACACGTACGGCCCAGCGAGCCAGGACACCCTCCCGTGCCTCTTCAAGGAAGCTCGCATGCTCTGCAATTCCGTAATCCGCTCGGCCGCCCTGGCCTTCGCCATCTCCCTGAGCCTTGGCGCCCCGTCCGCGTTCGCCGCCGAACAGACCACCGCATCCGCCAGCACCGCCGCTGTCCAGCGCAAAGCGGTCGCTCAAGGCCTCTATGAGCTGGCCTTCAGCCCCAAGCAGAACGCCGTGTTCGTTGCCTCCTCGGGCGGCTTCGGCGACGCCGCCGGTCCGTCCCAGGTGCTGCGCCTGAATCCGGAAACCCTGGCCGTCGAAACCGCCATCCCGCTGGAGCGCAAGGCGTTCGGTGTGGTGCTGGACGATGCCAACGACCGCCTGTACGTCGGCAACACCGTCGATACCTCGGTCACCGTGGTCGACACTGCCACCAATAAATCGGTCGGCATCGTGCAGTTGATGGAGAAGAAGGTCGGCAAGGACGGCAAGGCCGCCTACACCCACGATCTGCGCGAGCTGGTCGTTGATGGCGCCAACAACCGGCTGTACGTCACCGGTCACTCGGGTGAGGGCAGCGTGCTGTTCGTAGTGGACACGCAGTCGCTGAAGGTCATCAACACCATTCCGGGTCTGGGCAACGCCAAGGCACCGGGTCTGGCGCTGGATGCCAAGGCCAAGCGCGTCTACACCTCCAACCTGCTGGCCGAGCTCGTCACCGTCGGCACCGATAGCGGCAAGGTCGAGCAGCGCTTCAAGGTCAGTGCCGAGCAGCCGATGAACATCGCGCTGGATCCGGCCGGCAAGCGCCTGTTCGTGACCGACCAGGGCTCGGAAATGATCCGCAAGTACCAGGCCAGCAGCTCGGGCTTCGAATCGAAGCATCCGGGCCAGCGTGTGCTGGTGCTGGACCGCACCACCGGCAAGGAACTGGCCAGCATTCCGACCGATGCCGGCCCGCTGGGCATCCTGCTGGATGCACCACGCAAGCGCCTGTACGTGACCAACCGCGATGGCGGCACCGTCACCGCATACAACAGCGACACCTACAAGCAGGTGGCGACGTACGCGGTGCCGACGCACCCGAACAGCTTGGCGCTGGATGCAAACAAGAACGTGCTGTACGTGACCGTCAAGAACGGCGACAGCGAGCCGAAGGGCAGCGAAGAGTCTGTTGCCCGCATTGCGCTGTAACGCACTGCAGCTGGAACAGGGACCGGCCGCCTGGGGCGGCCGGTTTCTTATGCGTTGCATTGGATGGACTGTTCCCGCGTAGGCCATGATGCGAGACTGGCGCGACGCCCGCGGTATTCGTACGCATGAACAGATCAAGGATGGCAGTTAGACGTATCTCGACGCACGAGATAGACGTGGTCAGGCGCGCTGTGCAGTCCGCGCCGGTGAAAGGCATACAGCTCCCTTCATTGGAAAATTTGGAATCCCTCAACGTAGTCAGCCGTTGTGGCTGCGGTTGCGCATCCGTGGACTTCAGGCTCCTAGGAGCGGGAGAGATCGCCGAGGTGGTTGCCGACGCAATCGGCGAGACATCCAGCGGCGAAGAGGTGGGCGTGCTTGTCTTTGGCCTCAACGGCCGTATTACCGGCCTGGAGATCGTGGGGTACTCGGATTCTCCGGCGGACCTGCCCATTGCGTCGACGGTGCGTCGTCAGATTGGATTTGACGACCAACGTCAATGAATCGTGGCATGAGCACTTTCTGAGACGCCTAGCTGTGCGACGCCTTGTCTACGGAACCGCACGGCCACGAAGCAACACATAGCTGGCGCAGCTCGCACAACGCTCGGTCAACGGGGTCTGCCGCAGTGCAGCGCTCAGCGCCGCGCGGGATGCAGGGTGCCCACCCAGGCCATGCAGCAGCAGGGTGATGGCCAGCCCGCAGCAAGCGCCCTCGGCAGGGCCGGGCAGCCCGGCTGGCGTGCCGGTATCAGCCTCAGGCGTGATCTCATGACAATCCATGTACCGGCTCCCACCCTCGACGATGCCCCATCGCAACTATCGTCCTGAGATGTCGCAGATCCTGAGATCGTGGCCTCTGATTCCTCCCTCTCACCTGTGAACACCCCGGCCGGCATCAGTCAGCCCTGTGCACGTCACGTCAGCGACATCGCGCTTTCTTTCACGGCTCACCCAACCCCCTCTCCCTAGGATCGAACTTTCCTTCCTCATCGCTCCAAGGAGTTCCCATGGCTGCTTCCCGCGTTCGCCTGCACGTTGAAGATTCCGGTGGTACCGGTCGCCCGGTGGTCCTGATCCATGGCTGGCCGCTGTCGGCCGAATCGTGGAAGGCCCAGGTCCCCGCACTGCGTGATGCGGGCTACCGCGTGGTGGCCTACGACCGCCGTGGCTTCGGGCGTTCGGACAAGCCGGCCGACGGCTACGAGTACGACACGCTCGCCGATGATCTGGCCGGTGTGCTCGAGGATCTGGATCTGAAGGACGCCACCCTGGTCGGCTTCTCCATGGGCGGTGGTGAAGTGGCGCGCTATGTCGCCAAGCACGGCGAGTCGCGCCTGCACAGCGTGGTGTTCGCCTCGGCGGTGCCGCCCTACATGCTCAAGACCAGCGACAACCCCGAGGGCCCGCTGACCCAGGAAAAGGCCGATGAAATGCGCGAAGGCCTGGAGAAGGACCGTGACACCTTCTTCGATGGCTTCACCAAGGATTTCTTCAGCGCCAACGGCGAGCTCAAGGTCAGCGAGGAAGAGCGCCAGGCCGCCATCAAGCTCTGCCTGCAGTCCGACCAGACCGCCGCGCTGGGCTGCATGAAGGCCTTCGGCACGACCGATTTCCGCGGCGACCTCAAGAAGGTCACGGTGCCGACCCTGGTGCTGCACGGCGACAGCGATGGCACGGTCCCGTTCGAGGGCTCGGGCAAGCGCACCCATGCGGCCATCGCGGGCAGTGAGGTGGTGGTGCTGAAGGACGCGCCGCACGGCTGCAATGCCAGCCATGCCGATGCGTTCAACAAGGCATTGTTGGACTTCCTGAAGAAGTAAGTCGCAGCTCGTTCGCAGATCGCGCCCGGCACGTTGCGATGACGTGTCGGGCGTTCTTGTACGCTGTATCGGCCAAGCGAAAGTGCAGCGATACGCCACACGAGACCACCCATGCGCCAGTCCCAGACACCGCCCTGGAAGAAGCCCAGTCCCAACGGGAAGAAGAAATCGCAGCCGCTCTCCGAGGCGCAGAAGGATGCGGCACGTCAGCGTGCCGAGGAAAACGGGCGACGTTATCCCAATCTGGTCGACAACATGTGGGCGGCCAAACTGCCACGCGGCAGTTGACCAGCCCCTTGCTCAGCGCTTGACCGCGAGCACCCCATCCATTGCCAGCTCGGCCTTGAAGCCTGCCTTTTCGAGCCGCTTGGCGACCTCGCGCGGCACATCGCGGCCGCTGGTCAGTTTGTTCGGCGCACCGGTGTAGTGGAACATCCGGCCGCCCTTGCGGATGACGCGTGCGAGCTGGTCGTAGAACACCTGTGAGTACAGCTCGCCAGCGATGCCGAAGCGCGGCGGATCGTGCAGAATCGCGTCGACCGAGGCGGTCTCCAGCCCTTCGATTTCCTGCGACACGTCACCCTGGCTCAGCGCCAGCCGACCGCCGCTGCTGTCCGCGTCCGGATCGGGCGACCACGGATTGAGCGTGCGCAGCCACAGCACATCCGGATTCTTCTCGAACGAGCGGATGCGGGTGACCCCACCTTCCAGGCAGCACGCCGCGAAGTAGCCCAGGCCGCCGCAGGTATCCAGCACCGTCTTGCCAGCCGGCGCGATCAGCGCGACCTTGCGGCGGGCATCCTCGAACGGGGAGACCTGTGCGCTGGGCAGCATCTTGATGCCGTCGATCTCGAAGGTCGGCGCGTCCCAGTCGGTCGGCACCAGCTTGATCAGCGCCGAGCCGAAGCGCGAGATCGCCAGGAATTCTTCGCCGTCCCAGTAATACAGGGTGCGGTCCTTGGTCTTGCCGGGATAGGCGTAGGTCTCACCCTTCCACTGCCAGTGGTCGGCCGCCAGCGTGGCGGTGCCGGTGGAGCGGCCGAGGTCGAGCGAGCCGGTCCATTCCCCGGTGCCGGCATCGCGGGCGCGGGTCAGGCTCTCGGCGAGCGGGCGGGTCAGCAGGGGGCCGGTGTAATGGGGCACGGGATCCAGGGCCGCGGCGCAGGCGCCAGGCGGTATGTCAGTCAGGGGTGGGCATCGTACCTGAGAAGGTGGAGACGCCGCCTGACTGGACGTCCGCCTTGCATTCCGTTGCCACATCAACCTTCAGTGGGCCGCCAACCAGGTCGGGTCAAGAGGCGACTTGGACGCCCAGTCGGGGTAGCTATCGATAGCGCTTGTTGCCCCCTGACGTTATGCAGTATCGACCTCCCCTCGGCCCAAAGCAGTTGTTGGAAGAGGAACAGGGGCAACCGCTCCCGGAAGAGAATGATGTCCTTGAGGCACTGGGCGCCGGACCTGCATCCCTTGCGCTGCGAGAGGCGCGCGCGGGCGTCTTGCTAGCGCAACCGGGAGCAGCGCACAGGCGTTCAGACGAGACCCACTTCATCGGCTTCCCGTCGGCTGATATGCGTACCCACGAAGCATCTTGACCATGCACCGTGACGCTGTCCGAGCGTCTGAGTTTTCCCACCACTTTCCCGTTTGGTGACGAACGAACGTTGAGAGCGTCGGCATCAACATATCGCTCTTCCAGGTCGGGTTCGGCAGCGACTGGCAATTGAGAAACTGCAATTGACTGCTGCGGTTCCGAAAGCTGTCGCGGTCCGTCTTCACTCTTGCGGCTGCAAAGCCCGACCAGCACCGCGAAGAACGCAACGACTACGAATCCTGGCCCGTTTCCAGATCGCTTCCTTGTCATTTGACTTCCTCTTCCTTGCCTCGTGGCGTCAAAGTGCCAGCTGCCACCGATGCCACCGTGGACCCGTTCACATGCGGGCCTGTCCAGAACCCTCGTCCTGGGACGAGACCTGCAGTGTGTGCCAGCAACCCGGCGGCTAAAGACGGAACTTGGACGACTGTGTTGTGGACACAATTCTGACCCACTTTCCCGTATGTGGAGGACCATAGCCTGTACAGTGGGCTGATCGCCACCCGTGGTGAGGCCACCCACACTGGAGCCATGTCCTACGACCACCTCCTCTGGCCTACCGGCACCGCCTACTTCTTCAGCGCGCACCTGCGCGATCGCAGCAGCAGCTTGCTGGTGGAACAGGCGCAGACCCTGCGGCTGGCGTTCCGGGTGGCGCAGCAGGCGCGGCCGTTCCGGATCAACGCGATCGTGGTGCTGCCGGACCATCTGCATGGGGTGTGGACATTGCCGGAGGGCGATGAGGAGGGTCATCGCCGTTGGGCGCAGGTCCAGGCGATCTTCGACCGGCAGTTGCCGATGGTTGATCCGCGGCTGCAGCTGCGGCGGGACCGCAGCCTGCGGCCCCTATGGCACAACGGCTTCCGCGAGCACCGGATCGTTGACGCCGAGGACCTGCAACGGCACGTGGCCTATGTGCACCACAACCCGGTCAAGCACGGGCACGTGAGGGATGCGACGCAATGGCCGTACAGCTCGATCCACCGCGGTCGCCGCGAGCCGGAGGAGCCAGGCTGAGGGTTGGAGATGGGGATGGGGTTCCCGCCTGTGTACGACCGCGGGCGGGGATGTTGGGGATGGGTGTCGCGGACCGGGCCACCGGTGCGGGCGGGCGGTTGCCGCCCGTATCAGTGGCCCGGTGGGCGGGATCCGGAAACCTTGCCCATCATGGGCACTTCACCGGAAACACCGGGCCGGCGCCGATCAGCACCAGCGCCATGTAGTCGCTGTCCTTGGCCTTGCCCTTGAGCGTGGCGCCTGGGTTGAACTTGAAGATGCCGAAGCCGCCACCGGGGCGGACCAGCGCTTTGTTGATCTGGTCGGCATCGTCGCGGAAGAACTGGGCGATCTCGGCGCGGCTGGATTCCTGTAGCGGCGTGGCATCGCGCTGCCATTGCTCATCGCGGTTGAAGGACACGTAGTACTGGCCGCTCTGCTGCTCGATGCGGAATTCGGCCGGCTTGCGCGCGTGGGTGGCATAGCAGCCGAGCATCGGATCGGAGGAGAACACGCCGGCGCTGTTGTCCTTGCCGCAGCCGGTCAACAGCAGCGGCGACAGGAAGAGCAGGCTGGGCAGTACACGCATGGCAGATCCTTGGCGGCGGGTGTGGGAGCATTGTCCAACACGGCGTGAAAAGATGCCGTCTGCGTGCCCCGTGCCCCGTGCCCCGTCGTCGGCAGGCAATGGTGTACGGTGACGCGATTCTCAGGAGACCCCTCGTGCCGCCAGATTCTCCGCAAGCGCCGCGCCCATCGTCTGTCGCACCCATGTCGGCTCAACGGCTACCGCTGCTTGGCCTGGTCAGCTTCCTCGGCCTTCCCGTCGGGGCGGCCGCCGCGCATATCGCCACGGCCGCCAACCACGGGGTCACCGCCGGCGCCAGCACCACCGGCGTCTCGATCGGCGTACTTGCTTCAGCAGCCGTGGGCCTGATCGCCACGGTCGGCTCGCGCGTCCGTCAGGAGCGCTGGCCGTGGCTGGGCATCGTCGGTGCGGTGCTCAGTGCGGCGCCGCTGGTGCTGTTCCTGGTCGGGATGATGTTCAAGCACTGAGCCGGGCCGTCCGCTCAATGCCGGTGCCGCCGCCAGGCATTCCACACATGCGTGCTGGCCAGCAGCAGGCTGCCGACCACGGTCATCGGGGTCTCGGCGTCGTGGCTCGGCCATCCCATGGCGCCGGCCAGCAGCAACAGGAGTCCGATCGCCGCGCCGGCCATCGCCAGCACGGGCAGGCGATGCTGGCGGTGGGCGCGCCACAACGCGAAGCCGGTCACCGGCGCGGCGATGGCCACGAACAGGGCATGCACCCACTCGGCCTGGGCCCACACGCCCATCAGCGGGAGCATCGCCGCGAGCAGCGGCAGGGCCAGGCAGTGCAGCAGGCATAGGCCGGAAAGCGCAATGGCGCCGGCATCCAACAGGGCAGAGGATCGCTTCATGGGGCGTCGGGCCTTGGTCAGTGAATGTTATATAGTAACATTTCATTCCCCTTCCTGACCTGCTCTGCCATGACTGCCTCTGCCTCCTTTGATTCGCGTCTGCCGGTCACCGTGCTGTCCGGCTTCCTGGGCGCCGGCAAGACCACCCTGCTCAATCAGCTGCTGCGCAACCGCGAGGGCCGCCGGGTCGCGGTGATCGTCAACGACATGAGCGAGATCAACGTCGATGCGCAGTTGGTGCGCGAGGGTGGCGCTGCGTTGAGCCGCACCGAGGAGACGCTGGTGGAGTTCAGCAACGGCTGCATCTGCTGCACGCTGCGCGATGACCTGCTGCAGGAGGTGCGCCGGCTCGCGGCGGAGGGGCGCTACGACTACCTGCTGATCGAGTCGACCGGGATCGCCGAGCCGATGCCGGTCGCGGCAACCTTCTCGGTGCGCGATGAGGATGGCTTCAGCCTCAGCGACATCGCGCGGCTGGATACGCTGGTGACGGTGGTCGATGGCGCGCGGTTCCTGCACGACTTCGGCTCAAGTGACCGGCTGACCGACCGCGGCCAGCAGGCCGGTGAGGACGACGACCGCGGTGTCGTGAATCTGCTCGCCGAGCAGATCGAGTTCGCCAACGTGATCGTGGTGAGCAAGTGCGATCTGATCGACGATGACACGCTGCAGTCCACGCTCGCCGTGCTGCGTGCCATGAACCGCGATGCGCGGCTGGTGCTGTCCGAGCAGGGCAATGTGCCGCTGCACGAGGTGCTTGATACCGGCCGCTACGATTTCGTCAAAGCGCAGTTGGCGCCGGGCTGGATGCAGGCGCTGCGTGGCCAGCACACGCCCGAGACCGAGGAGTACGGCATCACCAGCTTCGTCTACCGCTCGCGCCGGCCGTTCCACCCGCAGCGTTTCGCACGGCTGCTGGAGACCGGGCTGGGCAGTGTGATCCGCAGTAAGGGTTTCTTCTGGCTGGCCAACCGCATGGACTGGGTGGGCGAGCTCTCCAGTGTCGGTGCGGCCACGCAGACCTCGGTCGCGGGGGTCTGGTACGCCTCGCGCGAGCGCATGGAGGCGGGCTTGGAGAACACCGTGCCCGAGCTGTCACCCACGCGCGTGCCCTACACGGATATCGGCTGGGCCCGCCAACAGACGGCGTGCTGGACCGCGCCGCTGCCCAGCGTGGAGCAGGTCGGCGATGCCGGTGAGTACCAGGCGATGCGCAGGCTGTGGCATCCGTGGTGGGGCGACCGCCGCCAGGAACTGGCGGTGATCGGCGTGGCGATGGACGAGCACGCGGTGCGTGCCGAGCTGGATGCCTGCCTGCTCAACGATGAAGAACTGCGCGCCGGCCCGCTGTTGTGGCAGTTGTTGCCGGACGCTTTCCCGGCGTGGGCGCGCGCGTAGCCGCCGGCGCTACACCGGCGTCAGCTGCCAGCCCTGATCAGATGCGCGCAGGGTATGGCTCAAGCCGACCGCCTCCAGCAGCGCGGCATCGTGCGAGACGATCATCAACGTGCCGGTGTACTGACCGAGCATCTGCTCCAGCGCGCCCAGCGAGGGCAGGTCGAGGTGATTGCCGGGTTCGTCGAGCAGCAGCAGCTGCGGCGGCGTCCGGGCGTACAGCACCGATGCCAGCGCCGCTTTCAACCGCTCGCCGCCGCTGAGCGTGGCCACGGGCCGCAGGCTGCGCTCGGCATCCAGGCCGAGCAGGGCCAGCTGCGTGCGCAGCGTGCCTTCGTCGGCCAACGGATGCGCGCGCTGCAGTAGTGACAAGGCCGAGGCGTCGTCCGGCAGCAGCGTGAGTGACTGGTCGAGCAGGGCGACGCTGGCCGCTACCTCGACCTGCCCCGAGAGCGGTGCCAGTGTGCCGGCGAGCAGCCGCAGCAGCGTGGATTTGCCGCTGCCGTTGCGGCCCTGCACGCCGATTCGCTGGCCGCGCTGCACGGTGAGATCCAGCGTGTTCCAGGGTGCTTGCACCCATGGCAGTTCGGCGGCGATGAGCTCGGCCACGCGCTGCGGCCCGGGCTGTTGGATCACCGGGGCGAGCAGGGCGATCTCGATGTCCTGCTCCACCTCGCCGGCAGCCTCGCGCACCCGCGCATCCAGTTCGGTACGGCGCTCGTTCTGCTGTGCCTGCCAGCGGCCGGCAGTGTGCTCGCTGCGGTTCTTCATGCCACCGAGCAGGATCGGTGCCTGGTTGGCGGTGCGTGCATCGCGTGTAGCGCGCGCCTGCCGATGCGCCATCTTCTCGCGCTGATCGCGCAGCTCGGTCTGCTGATGGCGGCGCTCGCGCTTGCGCAGGGCCAGCTCGGCCTGGGCACTGCGCCGCTCGCCGTGTTTCTGTTCGGCGTAGAGATCGTAGTTGCCGCCGTACTGGCGCAGCCCGCTTGGCGACAGTTCGACGATGCGCGTCATGTGCCGCAGCAGCGTACGGTCGTGGCTGATCACGATCAGGCCGCCGTGCCAGCGCTGCAGCGCGTCGATCAGGCGCTCGCGATGGTCGGCATCAAGATGGTTGCTGGGTTCATCCAGGATCAGCCCCTCGGCACCGGACAGGAACGCACCGGCCAGTGCGACCTGCATCGCTTGGCCACCGCTGAGCGTCGCTGCCGGCTGCAGGGGATCGAGCGCAGGCAGCCCGAGCAGGTGCCACTGTGCCTGCAGCTGCTCGCGTAGATCCCAGCGCTCACCCACGCAGCTGAAATCGTCGGGATCGACGCTGCCGGCTTCGATGCGGAGCAGGGCATCGAGCACCGCACCGACCCCGGCCAGGTCGGCGATGCGGCCCTCGGGTACGCCGCTGTGCTGGGTGAGCAGGTGCACCGGCCCACTGCGCGGGATGCGGCCGGAGGTGGGCGCGAGATCGCCGCTGAGCAAGCGTGCGAGCACGCTTTTGCCCACGCCGTTGCGCCCGACCAGACCGGTCGGGGTGCCGTCGAACGCGGCGGACAGTTCGGAAAACAGGACCCGGCCGTCGGGCAGGGTATGCGTCACGCGGTCGAGCGTGAGAGCGAATGCGGTCATGCGACCTCCATTGGATGCCAAGGACTCCCCTCCTGCGGAACAGGTGGGTGGAGACGGGCCGTCAGACGACGGCGGCATCAATGGCGCATGTAGGCTTACCTCGGCAACAAAGGCGGCTGGCTGCCGCGCGGCCAGTATAGAACCGCGCGGCGGCGGGCCGATGAACGCGGCCTGCTCAGCAGCTGCTCAGCAGCTCACGCCGGTCAGCCGCGCGCTGATGAAATCGATGAAGACCCGCAGCTTGGGCAGCACATGGCGGCCGGAGGGCCACAGCAGGTAGAAGGTGCCGCAGGCATGGATGCGGTCGGCCATCACCCGCTGCAGCCGACCGTCGGCCAGTGCCTCGCGCACCGAGTGCTCGGGGATGTAGGCGATGCCGCGCCCGGCCAGCGCGAAGGCCAGCCGCGCTTCGATGGTGTTGCTGACCATCGAGACCGGCAGTGCCAGTGGCGCAGCGCCTGGCGTCTGCGGCAGCGGCCACGGTTCGAGCTTGCCGCTGCTGGGGAAGCGGTAGTGCAGGCAGTCGTGGTGCAGCAGGTCCTCGGGCACGCGAGGCGCACCGCGGCGGGCCAGGTAGTCCGGCGAGGCCACCAGGTAGCGCGGAAACACGCCGAGCTGCCGGGCGCTGAGGCGCGAGTCGGTCGGCGCGCTGACCCGCAGCACGGCGTCGAAGCCTTCCTCGATCACATCGACCAGCCGGTCATCGAAATCCAGCTCCAGGCGGATGCCGGGATAAGCCGCCATGAACTCGGTGAGCAGCGGCAGCGAGATGTCGCCGACCAGCGGCAGGCTGACCCGCAGCACCCCCGTGGGTGCCTCGGTCTGCTGGACCAGCTCGTCACGGGCGGCGTCACGCTCATCCAGGATGCGCCGGCATCGGACCAGGAAGCGCTCTCCCTCGGCGGTGAGGGTGACGCTGCGGGTGCTGCGATGGAACAACCGCACGCCGAGTGTCTGCTCCAGACGCGACACGGTCTTGCCGGCGGCCGAGGCGGAGATGCCGAGCATGCGGCCGGTCTCGACGAAGCTGCGGGTGTCGGCGACCTGCACGAAGGTCTGCAGGTTGCCGAGGTTGTCCAGGGCTGACATGGGTGGGGGCATGGGGAGGAAAGCGGGCACTGTAACCGTCGGCAGGGCCTGCGGGGCGGGAGGTGCAGCCATCGGCCCGCAACACTGCGGTGCGCCAGGGGCTGGTTGGGGTGAAAGACCTTGCGGGGAGGGCGCTTCACCGATTGCGGCCCTGCAGGTCCGGAATGTGCGGAACGCCAACCGGCTGTTTCGGCAGGCGCTCGCGGCCTACGGTGGCGCTCCCTCACCTCCCGGCGCCGCCATGTCCTCCTTCCCTGACCTCCGCGACCCCACGCGCCCGCTGGATGCGGCCCCTACCCGGGGGCACCCATGAGCGGTCACGCGGTCGATACCAGCGCCGTGCCGCTGCCCAACGCGGCCACCCGATTGCCTTTCGGCGGTCTGCTGGCGCTGGCCTGCGCGGGCTTCATCACCATCCTCACCGAGGCATTGCCGGCGGGCCTGCTGTCACCGATGAGCGCCGATCTGGGCGTCAGCCGCGCGCTGGTCGGGCAGCTGGTCACCATCTACGCCCTGGGCTCGCTGGTTGCCGCACTGCCGATGACCGCATTGACGCGGCGCTGGCCACGCCGCCCGCTGCTGCTCACCGCGATCGCCGGTTTCGTGGTGGTCAATACCATCACCGCGATGACACACCACTACGGCCTGATGCTGGTCGCACGCTTCTGCGCCGGCATCAGCGCGGGCCTGCTGTGGTCGCTGGTGGCGGGGTACGCCAGCCGCATGGTGGTGCCGCAGCTGCAGGGCCGGGCGATCGCGGTGGCGATGGTCGGCACGCCGCTGGCGCTGTCGCTGGGCATCCCGGCCGGTACGCTGCTCGGCCAGACCATCGGCTGGCGCTGGGCGTTCGGGTTGATGTCGCTGCTCAGCGTGGGCCTGCTGGTGTGGGCGCGGCTGGCGCTGCCGTCGTTGCCGGCCCCGGGCGCGGCGGCCCAGCAGTCGTTGGGCAACGTGCTGCGCCTGCGCGGCATGCGCACCGCGCTGATGACGATGTTCCTCTACGTGTTGGCGCACAACGTGCTCTACACCTACATCGAGCCCTTCGCGGCGCTGTCCGGCGCGGCGGCATGGCTGGATCGCCTGTTGCTGGTGTTCGGGGTGGCCGCGCTGGTCGGCATCTGGATCACCGGACTGCTGGTGGATCGCTGGCTGCGCGCGCTGGTGATCGCAAGCACCGTGGCCTTCGCACTCTCGGCAGTGGCGTTCGGCCTGTGGCCCGGCTCGCCGTGGGTGCTGGTGATCGGGACGGTAGTGTGGGGCATTTCCTTCGGTGGCGTTCCCACGCTGTTCCAGACCGCGGTGGCGCGCCGTGCGGACGAGGCCGGGGACATCGCGCAGTCCTTCGTGGTGACCGGCTGGAACCTGGCGATCGCACTGGCGGGCATCCTCGGCGGCGTGATGCTGGAAACCGTCGGCGAACGCTGGCTGCCAGCGGTGCTGCTGGTGCTGCTGCTGGCCACGTTGATGGTGGTGTTGCGCCAGCCGCGCGCCTGGGCACCGATCACGCACTGAGCCCAGCCGCCGCACCCGGCAAGATGGACCGTGATGCCCGGCGCTATGCTGGGGCCGGGTATCGCGATGGGAGCAGCGGGTGCGCAAGGGAGTTCTTCGAAGTGCTGTGCTGGCACTACTGTGCCTGGCCGGCATCGCCCACGCGGCGGCGCCGGAGCGGCGCATCGCACTGACCATCGATGATCTGCCCTGGCAGCGCCTGGACGAACGCGCCGAGCCCGAGCTTGCCGCCTGGCACGCGCGGCTGATCGCGGCCCTGAAGCGGGCCGACGTGCCGGTGGTGGGCTTCGTCAACGAGGTCAAACTGGAGGTGGACGGGCAGGTGCAACCCGCACGGGTGCAGATGCTGCGTGACTGGCGGGATGCCGGGTTCGAACTGGGCAACCACACCTTCGGCCATGTCGATCTGCATGCGATCGGGCTGGCCGCCTACGAGCAGGACATCCTGCGCGGTGAAACCACGCTGCGTCCGTTGCTGGCCGAGACCGGGCAGGCGCCGCGCTGGTTCCGGCATCCTTACCTGCGTGCCGGGCAGTCGCCGCACGAACGCGCGGCGCTCGGGGAGTTCCTGCAGCAGCACGGGTATCGGGTCGCACCGGTCACGGTCGACAACAGCGAGTGGATCTGGGCGTTCGCCTACGATCATGTGCGCGATACCGACACCGATCCTGTCTCGCGCGAGGCGCGCCTGCGCCAGCTGCGCCGTGGCTACGTGCCGTACATGCTCAAGAAACTGGACTACTACGAGCAGCAGGGCCAGCAGCTGCTGGGCCGGCTGCCGGCGCAGGTGTGGCTGATCCATGCCAACGCGCTCAGTGCCGACTGCGTGGAGGAGCTGGTCGCGGCCACGCGCCGGCGTGGCTATCGCTTCATCTCGCTGGAGGCCGCCTTGCAGGATCCGGCCTATCAGCATCCCGATGGCTACAACGGCGCCGGTGGCATCAGCTGGATCCAGCGCTGGGCGATGGCGGAAAACAAACCGAAGGCCTTCTACGCAGGCGAGCCGCCGGTGCCGGCATGGGTGATGACGCTGGCCGGGCTCGAGGGGGAATGATGCGCCGGCTCAGGCCACGGTGTCGCTGTTGGGGTTCTGCATGTTTTCGCGTGCCTGGCCGTACTGCTGCTTGCGCTGCTGGTGGAAGGCCATGAACTCGGCCGGGGCCAGCGCCTTGGAGAACAGCCAGCCCTGCCCGAACTCCACCTGGCGCGCCTGCAGATAGGCCAGCTGCGCCGGGGTTTCCACGCCTTCGGCCACGGTGAACAGGCCCAGGGTCTTGGCCATGTCGATGATGTGCGAGGTGACCGGGCTGGTCGCGCTGTCGGTGCCGATCGCATCGATGAAGGATTTGTCGATCTTCAATGCATCCAGCGGCAGCTGCTGCAGGTACTGCAGGCTGGAGTAACCGACACCGAAATCATCGATCGCCACGCAGTGCCCCAGCCGCCGCGCATTGGCCAGGCTGGTGCGGGCGCGGCGGACGTCGATGAAGCCACGCTCGGTGGCCTCCAGCCAGATCTGCTGCGGGTGGATGCCGGTGCCGTGCAGCTTGCTGGAGAGCACCTTCAGCGCCCGGCCGCTGCTGACATCCTCGGCGGCCAGGTTGATCGCGATGTGGGCGGTGCGGTCCTGCACCAGCAGCTCGCGCATGTCGGTGATCACATGGTCGATGACCTGGTCGGTCAGCGCTTCGATCAGGCCGGCCTCTTCGGCCAGCGGAATGAACAGGTCCGGCCGCACCAGCGTGCCGTCGGCACGGCGCCAGCGCACCAGCGATTCGGCGCCCACGCAGATGCCGGTGTCCAGTTCGATGATGGGCTGGTAGTGCATGAAGAACTCACGCCGGCGCACCGCCGTGGCCAGCTCGCCCCGCAGTGACAGCCGCCGCCGCGACAGCCACACCACGCCGACGATCATCGCCAGCGCGCCGAGCACGCCCAACGGGATGAACTGCCCGATCTGGTGGCGGAACGCGGCGACCAGATCGGTCCGCGGCGCCATGGCGATCGCCAGCCACTCCTGGTCCTGCGCGCTGGCATACAGCGTCTGGCCTTCCAAGCCGCTGGCCGGTTCACGCAGCAGGCGCTGCAGCAAGGCCTCGTCGGGGATGTCCTGCTGGGCGATCAGGCGCCCATCGGGGCTGGCCACCGCCAGGCGCACGTTCGGGTCGACGATCACGTCGACCAGCCGGGCCGGGTCCATGAGGATGTCGTAGCGTCCCAGTTGCAGGGCCAGCAGCGGTTGCTGGGGAGTGCCTGCCAGCGGCCGCACGTCCAGCGTGATGCCCGCGCCTTCGGCGGTGACATAGGCCGGTGGGCGCTGGATGATCTGCGCGTCCATCGGGCCCCAGGACGTGCAGGCCAGCCGGCCGTTCTCGAAATAGCCCACCTGTTCGGCCGAGTGGGTGCGTATCACCAGGCTGCGCATCAGCTGCAGGTGCTCGGGTGAGCACGGTGCCAACGTGCTCTGGTTGAGCTCGCGCAGGGTGGCCAGCGCCGTCTCGTAGGCGCGGTGCGCGCGCTGCAGGGTGCGCTCGGCGGTGGTCTGCAGCCGCACCTGCTCGGATTCGCTGGCGCGGCTCCAGGTGAAATAGAACACGGTGGCGATCGGCACCAGGGCGCCGAGCAGGGCAAGCACTACGGTGGCGGCAATGATCCTGGCGCGGTTCAAGCAGACCTCGATGCCCTGGCGGAGCCCTATATGACCATCAGCGGGCAGGGATTGGAACCATCCGGCCGGGGCGCAATCGTCCTGCCGGCATCACGCGCGGTGGAGCGAGGTGAATCCGTCACATCATCGCCCCGGGCAGTGCCCGGCCACGGCCCCCGCGAACGGCCCGATGGCGACTGGCGCAACGCCTCGCGGAGGTCTATGTTCGGACGCTTCGCCCCTGCCGACGCTGCCCCATGACCGATCCTGCCGTCCCGCCGGAATACCTCCGGCGCAGCCTCTCCAACCGCCACCTGCAGCTGATCGCCATCGGCGGTGCCATCGGCACCGGTCTGTTCATGGGCTCGGGCAAGACCATCAGCCTGGCCGGCCCGTCCATCGTGCTGGTGTACCTGATCATCGGCGCGATGCTGTTCTTCGTCATGCGCGCGATGGGCGAGCTGCTGCTTTCCAACCTGCAGTACAAATCCTTCATCGACTTCTCCACCGACCTGCTCGGGCCGTGGGCCGGGTTCTTCTGCGGGTGGACGTACTGGTTCTGCTGGATCATCACCGCCATCGCCGATGTGATCGCCATCGCCGCGTATGCGCAGTTCTGGTTCCCCGAGCTGGCACCGTGGATACCGGCGCTGCTATGCGTGATCCTGCTGCTCAGCCTCAACCTGGTCACGGTGAAGCTGTTCGGTGAAATGGAATTCTGGTTCGCGCTGATCAAGATCATCGCCATCTGCGCGCTGATCATCACCGGCTTCGGGCTGGTCGCCTGGGGGTTCACCGCCCCCTCCGGGCACGTGGCGTCGTTCTCCAACCTGTGGAACGACGGTGGCGTGTTCCCGATGGGCATGGCCGGTTTCTTCGCCGGCTTCCAGATCGCGGTGTTCGCCTTCGTCGGCATCGAACTGGTCGGTACCACCGCGGCCGAAACCGCTGATCCGGAGCGCAACCTGCCCAAGGCGATCAACTCGATCCCGGTGCGCATCCTGGTGTTCTACGTGCTGGCGCTGATCGCGATCATGGCCGTCACCCCATGGCGTGAGGTGGTGCCCGGCAAGAGCCCCTTCGTGGAACTGTTCGTGCTGGCCGGCATTCCCGCCGCGGCCAGCCTGATCAACTTCGTGGTGCTGACCTCGGCCACGTCGTCGGCCAACAGCGGCATCTTCTCAACCAGCCGGATGATGTATGGCCTGGCCGAAGAGGGGCACGCACCGAGCGCGTTCCGGCGCCTGTCGCGCGCGGCGGTGCCGGCGTTGGGGCTGGTGTTTTCCTGCGTGTGCCTGTTGCTGGGCGCCATGCTGATCTATCTGATCCCGAACCTGGTGACCGCGTTCACCCTGGTCACCACGCTGGCCGCGGTGTTGTTCATGTTCGTGTGGTCGTTGATCCTGTGCTCGTACATCGTCTACCGCCGCAAGCGCCCGCACCTGCACGCCGCTTCGGCGTTCAAGATGCCCGGTGGCGTGCTGATGTGCGGGGTGTGCCTGGCCTTCTTCGCCTTCGTGCTGGTGCTGCTGACCCTGCAGCCGGACACGCTGTACGCGCTGGCGATCAGCCCGCTGTGGTTCGCCCTGCTCGGCCTGGGCTACGCCGGCAAGCGGCTGCTGGCCCGCCGCCACTGAGTCAGCGCCCGGCCTGCCAGCGCGGCAGGCCCGGTATTCACCTTCGGTTCGCGCCCCCGGCCGGATGATCGCGCCGCACCCTTCCGTGCCCCGATCCGAGCCCGATGAATCCGACCCTGCCTGCCGCGTTGGCCCTGTTGTCGTTGCTGCTGCCTGGCCTGGCATCGGCGCGCACGGTCTATCGCTGCGTGCAGAGCAACACGGTCAGTCTGGCCACGGCACCCGAGCCCGGCTCCAGGTGCACCCCGCAGCAGATCGACGACAACGCCGTGCAGACCCCCAACCTGTGGGGCAACATGGGCGTCTTCAGCGGCACCCTGTACGAACGTGAGCAGGACGGTGCACTGGTCTACTCGACCCGCAACCTGCCGGGCTCGCGCGTGTTCCTGAAGTTCACCGTGGCCACCCCACCGGGCGAACCGGCGCACGAAGGGCTGGGCAAGGTCGGCACGCCGCAGTTGAACCGACATGCCAAGCAGTTCAAGGCGGCGGCCAAGGCCACCGGCGTGGACGATGCCTGGCTGCGTGCGATCGCCCATGCCGAAAGCGGTTTCGATGCCGGCGCGATCTCACCCAAGGGCGCGCAGGGCGTGATGCAGCTGATGCCCGATACCGCCACCGAATACGGCGTGGCCGATCCGCTCTCGGCCGAGCAGTCGATCAGCGGGGGCGCGCGCTACATGAAGGCGTTGTTGCGCCGGTACAACGGCGACCGCGTGCTGGCGGCCGCCGCGTACAACGCCGGGATCGGTGCGGTGACCCGCTACAAGGGCGTGCCGCCGTATGCGGAAACGCTGGCCTACGTGGAGAAGGTCAGCGCGCTGTATGTGCGCTATCGCGAAGCGATGGGGTTCAAGGTGGAGACGCCGGCGAAGTAGGCGCTGCTCCGGGGCGAAACGTCACGCGCTGTACCGCGCATGGGTCGCCACGCGGCCCAGCGTGTTCACCGCCGCCTTGACCTCGGCACGCTGCGTGGGCGGCTGCCAGCGCGCGTGGACCATCAGCGCTCCCGGCGTGCAGGGTTTGCAGGCACGCCACGAGCGGCTAAGGTCGTGTCCCGAACAGCAGCAAGGACAGCGATGACGCGCGGACGATGGACGATGGTGGTGCTGATCGCCGCTCTGATGGCGGCAGCGCTGGTTTGGACCTTCCTGCGTGAACCGGCCGCGCCGGCGCCGCCACCGGGCCCGGTGGCGACGGCCCTGGGCTGGACGCCGACAATCAGCGTGCTGGCCGGCGACGGCGTGGGCGGCAGTACGGAAGGCCCCGCAGCCCAGGCGCGCTTCGCCGATCCGTACGGCCTGGCCGTGGACACACATGGCGTGGTCTACATCGCCGATGCCGGCGACAACAACCGCATCCGCCGCGTTCATCCCGACGGTCGCGTGGACACGCTGGCCGGGCAGGGCGAGGGTTGGCGCGATGGCGCCGCCCTGCGGGCGCAGTTCAACACGCCCTCCGGGATCGCACTGGATGCGGGCGGCAATGTCTATGTTGCCGATACCGGCAACCACGTGATCCGCCGCATTGCGGTGGATGGCACGGTAAGCACGCTGGCCGGTGATGGTCAGCGGGGGTTCGTCGATGGCCCGGCCGCCCAGGCGCGCTTCGATGGGCCGATGGGCGTGGCGGTGGATGCGGGCGGCCGCGTCTTCGTGGCCGATACCTACAACGACCGCATCCGCGTCATCGAACCCGATGGACGGGTGCACACCGTCGCCGGTGGCGAGCGTCCGGGCCTGGTCGATGGCATCGGGGCGGCCACCCGCCTGGATACGCCGGTGGCGCTGGCACTGGATCCGCACGGCAACCTGCTGATCGCCGATCTGTTCAACAACGCGATCCGCCAACTCGCCCCGGATGGCACGCTGGGCACCCGGGTCGCCGATGGCGGCCTGCTCAGCGGACCGATGGCGCTGGCGGTGACCCATGACGGGGTGATCTACGCCAGCGACATCAACGGCAAGGTGGTGCAGATCTCGGCCCAGGGCCATCAGCTGGCACTGGCCGGGGTACCGCCGCAGCCCCGCTTTGCGCGGCCCACCGCACTCGCGCTGGATGCCGAGGGCGGCCTCTATCTGGCCGATGCCGCCTCCTACCGTGTGCACCGGCTGCGTGCCCTCGGGCCTGGGCAGACGGCGCCGCCGGCGTTGATCGGCCCGGCACCGGACGCTCCTTTGCCCGACACCGCCGGCCGGTGGCCACTGGCCCCGCAGGACGGGTGGCACGAAGTGGTGGGCACGTTGGGTGAGGTGCGCGGGGACTTCAAAGGCGAGAGTCGGCACCATCTGCATGGCGGGTTCGATATCCGCGGCGATGTCGGCCAGCCGGTGTTGGCGATCGCCGATGGCAAGGTCGATACGCCGTTCGCGGCGTGGTCGGTCGGCGGCCAGGCCGAAGGCCTTTCGCTGGGCCGGCTCAAATACATCCATATGAAGGTTGGCCGCGATCCGCGCGATCGGCCGTTCGATGCGCGCTGGCAGCAGGTGTCCGGTGAGGACGGCAAGCTCGAACGCATCCGCGTGCGTCGCGGCACCCGGTTCGCCGCCGGCGAAGCCCTGGGTAGCATCAACCGGATGGCGCATGTCCACCTGAGCGTGGGCGCCAGTGGTTTCGAGCGCAATGCGGTGGCACTGGGCTTCACCGGTTACGCCGATACGTTCGCGCCGCGCATCACCGAGGTCGCCGTGCTGGACGACCTGGACCAGCCGGTCAAGGCGGGTGCCGACGGGCGCGTCGCGATCCCGCGCCAGGGGCCGGGCGTGCAGATCGTGGTGGAGGCGTGGGACCAGGTGGACCGCAATCTGCCACGGCGCCGGTTGGGCCTGTACCAGGTCGGCTACCAGGTCCTGGATGCGCAGGGCCAGCCGCTGGCCGGGTACGAGCAGCCGCGCTTCAACATCGTGTTCAACCGGATGCCGCGCGAAGACAGCGCCACCCGCGTGGCCTACGCGCCGGACAGCGGCATCACCGTGCATGGCAGCGCGGTCACCCGGTTCCGCTACCTGGTCACCAACACGGTGCGCGATGGGCTGGTCGAGACCGGACGCTGGCAACCGGATGCATTGCCGGCCGGCGAGTACATCCTGCGGGCCAGTGCGCGCGACTACAGCGGCAATGAGGCCATCGGCCCGCGCGATCTGAAGATCACGCTGTTGCCTTGAGCGGTGTCAGGCGCCGACGCGCACGCGTTCGGCGTCCATGTCGGCCAGCGGGCGTACCTCGATGCTGCCGAAGCGCGACCACGGGAACTGCTGCGCAATGCGCATCGCCTCGGCGTGGTCGGGCGCGTTGATCAGGTTGAAGCCGGCCAGCAGTTCGTGGGTTTCGGCGAACGGGCCATCGGTGATGCGGGTCTGGCCCTGGCGCACGCGCAACGTGCGCGCGCTGTCCACCGGTTCCAGCTTCTGGGCGAGCACCAGGGTACCCTCGGCCTGCAGGCGGTCGGCGTGGTGCAGGCAGTCATGCATCAGGCGGTCGTATTCGTCGCCGGGCAGGGCCTGCAACAGGCCCTCGTCGATATAGATCAGCAGAAGAAATTGCATGGCCGGACCAGGGTGGGCGGGGAAACCGCATGATGCCCCAGCCCGCGGTCATGGCGTGTTGCAGCGCCGCAGCGCGGCCCCGTTCAGCGACGAAAAAATAGTTCGTCGTGCGTGTCGATTTCCATCCCCTTGGCACGTTGTATCCAGTGAACGGCCCGGGTTCCGGGCTGGCACACAGGAGCACCCCGTGAAAGTCATGGTACTGGTCAAGGCAACCGCCGCCACCGAGGCCGGTCAATTGCCGACCGAGCAGGAAATCCGCGCGATGGGCGCGTACAACGAGCAGTTGGTCCAGGCCGGGATCATGCTGGCCGGCGAGGGCCTGCACCCGACCTCGCGCGCCCGCCGCGTGGCCTTTGGCAGCGAGCCGCCGCGGGTGATCGATGGGCCGTTCGCCGAAACCCGCGAGCTGGTCTGCGGGTTCTGGCTGTGGCAGGTGCGCTCGCTGGACGAGGCCTCCGAATGGCTCAAGCGCGCACCGTTCGCTGCCGGGGATGTGGTCGAGCTGCGGCCGATCCTCAGTGCCGAGGATTTCGGCGCGGCCTTCACTCCCGAATTGCAGGCGCAGGAACAGCGTCTGCGCGACCAGATCGGCACCGCCGATTGATTCCCCCCCGCACCCCTGGAGCACTCCCATGAAACTGATTCCGTTCCTCGGCTTCAACGGCAAGACCCATGACGCCATGGCCTTCTACGCGCAGGTACTCGGCGGCAAGGTCACCTCTGAAATGAAGTACCGCGACATGCCACCCATGGAAAGCCAGGAGGGCTGTGGCGAGATGCCGCCGGAGACACTGGACCACGTCGCGCACAGCCAGCTGGAGGTGGGGTCGGCGATCCTGATGGCCGCCGATGGCCCGTCTTCCGACGGGCAGGGCAGTACCACGATCAACATCGATGTGGATTCGATCGAGGAGGCCGAGCGCGTGTTCAACGCGCTGGCCGACGGTGGCGAGATCAAGATGCCGATCACCGAAACCTTCTGGGCCCACCGCTGGGGTTTTCTGATCGACCGTTACGGCAAGCCGTGGATGGTCAACTGCATGAAGCAGCCCTGAATCTTTCGTTCAACAGGAACCATCCACATGACCAACGCTACGCAGCAGATGATCTTCGTGAACCTCCCGGTGCGCGACCTGGAGGCGTCCAAGACGTTCTTCGCCGCCCTGGGATACACCTTCAACCCGACCTTCACCGATGAGAACGCAGCCTGCATGATCATCAGCGACAGCATCTTCGTGATGTTGCTGGTGGAGACGTTCTTCGCGCAGTTCACGACCCAGCCGATCAGTGATGCGCGCCGCCAGACCGAGGTGATCACCTGCCTGTCGGCGCAGAGCCGCCAGGCGGTCGACGGGCTGGTGGACAAGGCGCTGAAGGCCGGTGCCCGCGAGCCGCAGCCGGCGCGCGATTACGGTTTCATGTACCAGCGGGGCTTCCAGGACCTGGATGGGCACCTGTGGGAGATCGCGCACATGGACGGCGAACCGGGGTGATGGCACGCCGCGGTGCGGCTTGTGCGCCGGCCGCACCGGTGCTCTGATCAGCCGCATGGACACGGCACTGACGCAACGACTGGAGACGATCTGGCGCATGGAGTCGCCAGTGGTGACCGCCCGCCTGACCCGCCTGCTCGGCGGCGATGTCGGCCGTGCCGAAGAGCTGGTCCAGGACACCTGGCTGGCCGCGCTGGAGCGCTGGCCCAGCCAGGGTGTGCCGGACAATCCCGGAGCGTGGCTGATGACCACTGCGCGCAACCGCGCCATCGATGTGCTGCGCCAGCACCAGCGCGTCGCCGGCCAGCACGCGCAGTTCACTAGTGCGCTGGCGCCGCTGCCGTTGCCGGCGCCGGACGACAGCGATGCGCTGGAAGACGACATCGGCGATGACCTGCTGCGGCTGATGTTCGTTGCCTGTCATCCGGTGCTGGCCGCCGACGCGCGTGTCGCGCTGACGCTACGACTGCTCGGCGGCCTGACCACCGATGAGATCGCACGCGCGTTCCTCGCGCCGGAGCCCACCATTGCCCAGCGCATCGTGCGCGCCAAGCGCACGCTGGCGCACAAGCAGGTGCCATTCGAAGTGCCGCGCCAGGCGGCGTTGCCGGAGCGCCTGGCCTCGGTGCTGGAGGTGGTCTACCTGATCTTCAACGAAGGCTATGCGGCCAGTGCCGGCGATGACTGGATGCGCCCGGCCCTGTGCGACGAAGCGCTGCGGCTGGGCCGCGTGCTCGCCAGTCGGTTGCCGACCTGGCCGCAGGTGCAGGGGCTGCTCGCCCTGATGGAACTGCAGGCCTCGCGCACCGCCGCCCGCACCGATGCCACCGGTACGCCGATCCTGTTGCCTGACCAGGACCGCACGCGCTGGGACTGGTTGCAGATCGCCCGTGGCCAGGCCGCCCTGCAGCAGGCGGTGGCGCTCGGTGGCGGTGACGATCCCTATGCATTGCAGGCGGCCATCGCCGAGTGCCACGCACGCGCGCGCCGTGCCGACGACACCGACTGGGCGCGGATGACCGCGCTGTACGCACGGCTGGCACAGCGCCAGCCCTCGCCGGTGGTGGCGTTGAACCATGCGGTGGCGCTGTCGCGGGCCAAGGGCGCGGCGGCCGCGTGGCCGCTGGTCGATGCGCTCGGTGACGATGCGCGGCTGCGCGACTATGCGCCGCTGGCTGCGGTGCAGGGCGACCTGCTGGCCCAGCTGGGGCGGCACGCCGAAGCACGGGCGGCATTCCAGCATGCGGCCGCGCTGACCGCCAATGCGCGTGAGAAGGCGATGCTGCTGGCCCGTGCGGCAGCCGTGTAGACCGGCACTGCACTGCGCGGCGGCTCTGGCCTACACTCGGGCGATTGTCGGTCAGTCATGAGGTGCAGCGTGAAGCGTGTGGTAATCAGCCTGTTGGCGTTGTCGGTGTCGTCGGCCTTGATGGCCGCCACCCCCAAATTCGATGGCGCGCGGATCTCCGCCGACGTCAAGGAACTGGCGTCGGACGCCTACGAAGGCCGCTCGCCGGCCACTGCCGGTGAAGAGAAGACCATCGCCTTCCTGAGCAAGCAGTTCGCAGCGGCGGGCCTGCAGCCGGGCGGCGACCTCAAGGACGGCAAGCGCCTGTGGACCCAGGCCGTGCCGCTGCTCAAGGGCGATATCGTCGGCACCCCGAGCCTGTCGTTGAGCAGCAAGGACAAGCCCCAGACGCTGAGCCAGGGCAAGGAAATCGCTGTACGCGCCGCGATGAACGGGGCCAGCGCGGTGGACATCAAGAACGCGCCGCTGGTCTTCCTCGGCTACGGCGTCAAGGCCGCCGAGCGCAACTGGGACGATTTCAAGGGCGTGGACCTGAAGGGCAAGATCGCCGTCGTGCTGATCAACGACCCGGACTTCGAAACCGGCCAGGGCGACTTCGACGGCAAGGGCATGACCTACTACGGTCGCTGGACCTACAAGTACGAGGAAGGCGCGCGCCAGGGCGCCCTCGGCGTGCTGATCGTGCACGAGACCGCGCCGGCCTCGTACGGCTGGGCCACCGTGGCCGGCTCCAACACCAACACCATGTTCGACGTGGTCCGCGACAACCCGGCCGAGGCGCATCCGCTGCTGGAAGGCTGGATCCAGCGCGATCTGGCGGTGGAGCTGTTCAAGCGTTCGGGCCTGGATTTCGAGGCGCTCAAGAAGCAGGCGCAGACCCGTGATTTCAAGCCGGTGGAGCTGAAGGGCGAGACCTTCTCGGCCAAGTACGCGGTCAAGACCGAGGTGATCACCTCGCACAACGTGGCCGCGCGCCTGGAAGGCAGCAAGCATCCCGACGAGACGGTGATCTACAGCGCCCACTGGGACCACATCGGCGTGGGCAAGCCGGACGCGAACGGTGACACCATCTTCAACGGCGCGCTGGACAACGCCAGCGGCACCGCCTCGCTGATCGAACTGGCCCGTGGCTTCGCCAAGGGCAAGCGCCCGGAGCGGTCGGTGCTGTTCCTGGCCGTGACCGCCGAGGAAAAGGGCCTGCTCGGCTCGGAGTACTACGCCACCCACCCGCTGTACCCGCTGGGCAAGACCGTTGCGCTGATCAACATGGACGGCATGGCGCCTTTCAGCCCCTCGCGTGACTTCGGCATCTACGGCTCGGCCAAGCTGGAACTGCTGGACCAGCTCAAGGACGTCGCCAAGGGCTGGGACATCCGCTACACGCCGGACCCGAAGCCGGAAGCCGGCCTGTTCTTCCGCTCCGATCACTTCCCGTTCGCCAAGCGTGGCGTGCCGGCAGTGTCGTACTCGGCGGGCCAGGATTGGGTGGAGGGGGGCGTGGCGGCCGGCAAGGCCGCTTCGGATGACTACACCGCCAAGCGCTATCACCAGCAGGGCGACGAGTGGCAGCCGGACTGGACCTTCGCCGGTGCCTCGCGCGATCTGGAAGTGCTGTACACGCTGGGCAACCAGCTGGCCAACTCGCGCGCCTGGCCGAACTGGAGCGAAGACTCCCAGTTCCGCGCCCCGCGTGACGCCAGCGCCGCCGAGCGGAAATAAGGCGCGTCCGGCCGGCACGCCGGCCGGACCCCCGCCGTAGAGCCACGCCATGCGTGGCTTCGCGGTCTCGAACCCAGACGTAGAGCCACGCCATGCGTGGCTCGCGGTCTCGAACCCAGACGTAGAGCCACGCCATGCGTGGCTTCGCGGTTCCGGAAGAAAGCCAGCCACCCATGGGGTGGCTCTACACCGCTTCGTCCCACCATTCCCTGCCTTCGTCGCATGCCGCTTGTTACCGCTGGCGGCGGGGCTATGCTCGCCTCACTCCCTATGTGATGACGCCGCCGTGTTCGCCAGCCTCTCCCTGATCTTCCGCATCCTGTTGGCCTGGGCCGCCGCCATCGTGGTGGCGGGGTTCGTCTGGAGTGGCTTCTTCCATGGCATGGACGAAGGCCCCGGCTGGGTGTTCGGCCTGCTGGCCCTGTTCGTGATGGTGACCGCCCTGGGCAGCTGCATCGCCCATATCCGGCGCGTGCAGCACGTCGCCGGACGCCTGGACGCGGCCACCCTGTCCAGCCGCCAGCGCCGCCAGATCGAGGTGCCGATGGACGCCGGCCCGGCCTTCGCCTTGGTCGAGGCCGCCATCGCCGAGCTGCCACGCGTGGAAGACATCGAAAGTGCGCCCGGCAGCCTGCAGGTCCGTGCCTATGTGCGCCGCGTGGATCCCTACAACGGCCGCCCGCCGTCCCGCTGGAACCTGCCTGCGCGGCTGGCGATCAAGCGCAACAGCGTGCTCGCCACGGTCACGCCGGGGCAGGGCACCAGCAGCGTGACCCTGCTGTTCGAGCCCGATGCCGGGGTCTGGGCCGATCTGCTGGCGGTCGACGAAGGCAGCAACCACGAGAACGCCGAAGCGGTCGGCCGTGCGATCACTCGCCGGGTGGCCGAGCAGCGCCGCGACGAGCAGGCCGCCGCCGAGCAGACCGCGACCGAGAAGGAACTGTCGGTGGCCAAGCTCAACCTGCTGCACGCCCAGGTCGAGCCGCACTTCCTCTACAACACGCTGGCCAACGCGCAGGTGCTGACCCGCACCGATCCGCCGCGCGCCGACCAGATGCTCGGGCACCTGATCCAGTACCTGCGCAGCTCGCTGCCCAGCGTGGAGGAATCGATGTCGACCCTGGGCGTGGAGCTGGAGCGCACCCAGGCCTACCTGGAAATCCTCAAGATCCGCATGGGCGCCCGCTTGGCCCTGCAGGTGGACGTGCCCCCGGCCCTGCTCAGCCTGCCGCTGCCCTCGATGGCGCTGCAGACCCTGGTCGAGAACGCGATCAAACACGGCCTGGAACCCAAACCCGGCGGCGGCACGGTGTGGATCATCGCGCGCGCCTTCGAGGACCATGTCACCCTCACCGTGGCCGACGACGGCCTCGGGTTCGGGCAGGGCACCAGTGGTACCGGGATCGGCCTGAAGAACCTGCGCGAACGCCTGCGCCTGACCTGCGGTGAGCACGCTGGCGTGGCGATCGTGTCCAATTTCCCCACCGGCGTGGCAGCGACGATCACCCTGCCGCGCGATGCCCGCGAGGCGATCCATGCAGCTTGACGCCCTCATTGCCGAAGACGAAGACCTGCTGCGCCAGTCGCTAGTGGCACAGCTGCAGCGGTTGTGGCCGGAACTGCGGCTGGTGGCCGAATGCGAGGATGGTGCCAGTGCGCTGGAGCGCCTGGCCGAGCTGAAGCCGGACCTGGCCCTGCTCGACATCCGCATGCCCGGCATCACCGGTATCGAGGTGGCCCGCGCGCTGCCCGAGATCAGCCCGCGCACCCAGGTGGTGTTCGTCACCGCCTACGACCAGTATGCGATCGACGCCTTCGAACAGGGCGCGATCGACTACCTGCTCAAGCCGGTCAGCGATGAGCGCCTGCTGGCCACGCGCGAGCGGATCCTGGCCCGCATGCAGCTCGGCCGCCCGGACAGCGGCATGCTCGAGCAGCTGCTGCAGCGCCTCGGCAATCAGCCCGCCGCCGCCTCAAGCGCGCCGCCTTTGGCCTGGATCACCGCCAGCAACGGCCGCGACACGCAGCTGATCATGCTCGAAGATGTGATCTACTTCCGTGCGGACAGCAAATACACCACGGTGGTGACCGAGCAGGGCGAAAGCCTGCTGCGCACCTCGCTGCGTGAGCTACTGGATGCGCTCGATCCGCAACGGTTCCGCCAGATCCACCGCTCCACCATCGTGAACATGAAGGCGGTCGCCGCGGTCACCCGCGATGACACCGGCCGCGGCCAGCTGCGCTTGAAGCACCGCACCGAAGTGCTCAACGTCAGCCAGCCCTTCATGAGCCTGTTCCGCGGGATGTAACGCGCCTTTCCTTTCGTCTGGAGCCTGCCATGCGTACCGCCGTTGTCGCCAGTCTCTGCGTGTTGATGCTGGCGGCCTGCCAGCAATCGAACAACACCTCCGTCACCCGCATCCGCGCCAACGGCGTGGATACGCTGTACAGCAAAACCACGGTCGACAACGGCGTGGCCAGCTTCGACTGCATCGCCAGCAGCAGCGGCCGCTGCCATTACCTGGTGCTGGATGCGCGCTGCACGAAGGACACCGACTGCCCCTATTTGCCGCTGCACCGGTTGGCGGTGGCGGTGGGCAAGACGGAGCAGATGGCCGGGCTCCCGGCCGGCTTCCAGCACTGCGTCAGCGCCGTCCAGAAAGAACAATGCCACCGTGAGTGATCACGGTGGCATCGTGGCTCCCCCCGCTTTTCAGTAGGGTCAGAACGCGGGCTGCAGATGCAGGTTGGTGCCGTTGGGCTGCTCGCCGACATGATTGAGCTGGCCCACCAGTTCGGTGTGCTGCTTCATCCGGCCGATCTCGCGCATGATGCGGATGTCCTCGTGGCGCAGCTCGCGCTTGGCGCTCACCGCCTGCTTGTAATCCAGGACTTCCGGATAGTGCTGGGCCATGTCCAGCGCCTCGGCCACGCATTCGACCGTATCGGCATCGGAGGTGATCCGGGCGCGGCTGTTGAAGGCCTTCATCCAGCGCTCGAAGCCGGCGGTGTGATCGAACATGTTGGCCATGAACCAGATCACGAACAGGATCGACACCCACGAACCGAACACGATCACCACGCGGGTGAAGGTGATATGGAAGTCATCCTTCCACAGGTAGTTGCTGATCAGGCCGAGGATGAGCAGGGAGGACGCCTGCCAGCCCACGATCGAGGCCATCAGCCATTGGCCCTTGGCTTTGGCGAGCACCGCGACTTCTTCGCGGATCTGCTGTTCACTCTTGTTACGCCAATGCGCGACCTGTTTTTCGAACGGGCTGCTGTACAGCTCGTTGTCCTGCAACAGCAGACCCAAACCTTTGAACAAAGCGATCATGACGAGCTCCTTCTGGAACGTGCGGCAGCGCATTGGACGACGTTGTGGCGTATCCAGTTCTAGCACTTTCACGGCGCTTGGCAATGGGCAAAGCGCAAAGATCCGGCGCCATTTCTGCCTGAATGGGCAAACCCGCAGCGGATTTGCGCACTGCGGCACGTAAATCACCGGGTAAATACGGCTTGGACGGCGGCTCCCATGCTGCATCTGCACAATGCGCAGGCCCTGGCAGGCACCCGCCTCGCCAGCCCCACCGGTATCACGCAGAATTGACGCATCCGCGCGAAATGCCGGTCCGCTCGCCCTCGGTACTGCTGATGTCCTCCCTGCTGCGTTCGCTTGCCCGCCCTGCCACCGCCCCGATCCGACGCTGGGTACTGGGCGCCTTCCCCCGCGGCCAGAGCGGGATCGACTACGACCACCCGCTGGGCGACCCGGGCTGGTTCGGCCCCGACAGCATCACCTGGCGGGTGCATGCCGAGTTTCCCGGCATGCTCGCCGGCGGGCTGTGCGCCCTGATGCTGCAGACCCTGCATCCGCTGGCCCTGGCCGGCGTGTACGACCACTCCAACTTCCGCGATGACCTGGTCGGCCGCCTGCGCCGCACCACCGCGTTCGTCGCGGGAACGACCTACGCACCCACCGCGGAAGTGGAGGCGCTGATCGCCAAGGTGACCCGCATCCATGCACAGGTACGCGGACACACCGCCGATGGCCGCGCGTATTCCGCCGACGATCCCGCGCTGCTCACCTGGGTGCACGTCACTGAAGCGTACGGCTTCCTGCAGGGCTGCCGACGCTATTGCCGCGACGTGCCTACGGCGGTCGCCGACCAGTACTACCGTGAGTACAAGCGCGTGGCCGAGGCGCTTGGCGCTGTAGACGTTCCCGCGTCGGAAGCGGAGGTCGACGGGTACTTCGCGCGCCAGCAATCGCAGCTGGTGTTCGATGCGCGCTCGCGCGAGGTGCTGGCAGTACTGTCAGGCATCCGCCTGCCGGTGCCGATGGCAGGTCTCTCGCGCGAGCTGTTCCTCGGTGCAGGTGCAGCGCTGCTGCCGGACTGGGCGACCGCGATGATCCAGCGCACGCCGATGCAGCGTGCGCAGTGGCGGGCATCGGCGGTGATGCTCAAAGGCATGGCGCCATTGTTCCGGCGCGCGCTGCAGGATGGGCTGGCGACGCGGGCGTGCACGCGGATGGGTGTGTCGGCTGGGGTGCTTGCTGATTGGCCTTGAAGCGGCAAGTGCCCTGTGTCCGCTGGTTGGGTCGGGCACGCACAGGCTTCCGGGACCCGCTGCTCTACAGCGAAAAAAAAACGGGCGCCGAAGCGCCCGTTCTCTCATTTCAGCAACGTGCGATGACGCACCTCACCACACCTTGACCCGCTTCTCCGGCGCCAGGTACAGCTTCTGGCCTTCCTTCACCTCGAAGGCCGGATACCACGCATCCAGATTGCGCACCGTCAACGCACGGAACTGGCCCGGCGCATGCACATTGGTCAACAGCGAATTGCGCAGCGCCTGCTCACGCGCCTTGCTCCGCCATGCCTGCGCAAACCCCAGGAAGAACCGCTGATCCGGCGTGAAGCCTTCCAGCGTCTGGCCCGGCTTGCCCTGCAGCGACAACTGATACGCATCGTAGGCCGTCGAAAGACCTGCCACGTCCGCAATGTTCTCGCCCAGCGTCAGACGACCATTCACCGATACCCCCGGGAACGGTGTGTAGCTGCTGAACTGCGCCGCCAGTGCATCGCCGGCCGCGTTGAACTTCTTCAGATCTTCGGGCGTCCACCAGTTCTGCAGCTTGCCCGTCTCATCGAACAGCGCACCGGCATTGTCGAAACCGTGGCTGATCTCATGGCCGATCACCGCACCGATCGCGCCGTAGTTCACCGCATCATCGGCCGCGCCGTCGAAGAACGGCGGCTGCAGGATCGCGGCCGGGAACACCAGGCGGTTTTCCAGTGGCACGTTCATCGCATTGATGGTCTGCGGCAGCATCGCCCACTCGCTGTGATCCACCGGCTTGCCCAGCTTGGCGATGTTGCGGCGGTACTCGAACAGCTCCGCACGCTCGGCATTGCCCAACGCGTCATCGCGCTTGATCTCAAGACCGGCGTAGTCGCGCCACTTGTCCGGGTAGCCCATGCCCACGGTCAGGCCATCCACCTTGGCCTTGGCACGCGCCTTGGTCTGCGGCGACATCCACTCCAGCGCATCGATGCGCTTGGCGAACGCGGCGATGATGTTCTTGGCCATCGCGTCCGCGCGCGCCTTGGTGGCCGGATCGAAATGACGTTCGACGTACAGCTTGCCGATCGCTTCGCCGACGGCATGGTTGCTGTCATCCACCGCACGCTTCCAGCGCTCGCTCTGCTGCGGGGTGCCGTTGAGCGTGGTGCCGTGGAAGGCGAAGCGCGCATCGGCAAACGACTTGGGCAGGTACGGCGCGGCGCGGTCCAGCGCATGGAAGGCCAGGTAGTCCTTCCAGACCTCCAGCGGCTCGGTGGCGACCAGGCGCGAGATGCCCGCGACGGCCTTGGGCTGCCACACGATGAAGTCCTGCTGGGCGTCCAGCCCGGCCGAGGCCAGGAACGCGTTCCAGTCCATGCCCGGTGCCTTGGCGCTCAGGTCGGTCTGCTTCCAGGCGTTGGCGCCCTTGGCGACGTCGTTGGTGTCTTCCTGGGTGGCGTGGACCTGGGCGATCCTGGTCTCCAGCGCGAGGATGCGCTGCGCCTTGGCGGCCGGATCGGCGACGCCGGCCAGCTGCAGGACCTGGGCGATGTAGGCCTGGTACTGCTTGCGGATCTCGGCCATGCGGCCACCCTGCAGGTAGAAATCACGGTCCGGCAGGCCCAGACCGCCCTGCACCAGGTACGGCGCGGTGCGGTCCGGCTGCAGCAGATCCACCGAGACCCACACGCCGAACAGGCGGTCGGTGTAGAAGTTGGTGGCGTTGAGCAGGTCCACGTCGGCGCGCAGCGTGCCGCCGAGCGCGGTGGCCAGCGCGGCCTTGTCGTTGATGCCGGCGATGGCGTCCAGTTCCGGTTTGACCGGGGCGACGCCACGCGACTCGATGCCGCTCTCGTCCATGAAGGCGGCGTAGTAATCGCCGATCAGCTTGGCCTCGCCCTCGGCCTTTGTGTCGGCCGCAGCGCCTTCGAGGATCGCGCGTGTGTCGGCCAGGGTTTTTTCGGAGATGACATTGAAGCTGCCGTAGCTGGAGCGGTCGGCCGGGATCTCGGTGTTCTTGACCCAGGTGCCGTTGGCGAAGCCGAAGAAGTCATCGCCGGCGGCGACGCTGCGGTCCATGCCGGCGGCGTCGAAGCCGAAGCTGCCCAGCTGCGGCTTGGGCGCGGCCGGTTCGGCCGGGGTGGTCTCGGGGGCGGACGCGGCCGGTGCAGTGGCCTCGCGGTCGCAGGCGGCCAGGCTCAGCGACAGGCTGGCGGCAATGGCGAGCATCAGGGTGGGGCGGCGCAGCTTGGACATTGAGCTTCTCAGCAACGGAAACACCCAAGTCTAATCCCGTACCGGGCGCGCGGTTATGCCGGCTTCGGCGGCATCGGGTACCGGGTGTGCCGGTCTTCCGGGTTCACGGATGTGAACCCTGGCCGCGGTGCTTCCCGTGCCGTACGCGCTGGTGCATGCTGGGGCCTGCACGGATTCCGCGGGCGCCGGCTGGCGCCGGTGTGACGAGCAAGGCGTCAAGAATCCCGGGCAGCGGCCGCTCAGGTTTGGGGAAACCAGGAAGCGTTTACAGATGAAGTCAGCCTGTCGTTCGGGAAAAGGGTTGCGATGCCCGCGTTGAACCGTGCCCTGGCACGGCCACTGCGGACGTTCGTGTGGCTCGGGGTATCCCTGGGCGTGCTGCTGGGCGCCGGGCTGGTGGCGACGCTGCTCAATGACTGCCAGCGCCGACAGGAAGCCGCGCAGCGCCAGAGCTCGGCGCTGGCCACCGGCGCCCAGCGCCTGCTGCGGCTGGAACTGCGCAACCTGGAGCGGGTGATGCAGGGCATCTCCCGCGATGGCGCGCTGCTCTTCCAGCGGGTGCCGGCGCAGGCACCGGACCTGCTCGATGCCAGCATCGCCGGGGCGCTGCAGCGGCATGCCGAACTGCACAGCATCGTGGTGGTCGACCAGTACGGGCGGGCCCTGACCAGTGGCAGTGGCGACCTGCAGTTGCCGCTCTGGGCGGTGGATGACAACCGCGGCCTGGGCAGCCAGGTTTTCCTCGGGCCGCCGCAGGCGCTGGATGCCGCGCACTGGATCCTGCCGCTGGCGCTGCCGATGGGCGGTGACCGCTGGCTGTTGGCACGGCTGCGCACGGCGGAACTGCAGGCCATCATCGGCGGCATGGATACCGGCGATGCCGGGGTGATCTCGATCACCGACCCGCGGGGCTACGTGCTGGCGCGCAGCCCCGATCCGGTCGGCGTGGTGGGGCGCCGCTTCGGCCTGGCCAGGCGCGAGCTGCTGCGCCGCGATGCCCTGACCCCATTGGGGACCGAGACCAGTGCAGTCGATGGCGTCGAGCGCATCTCCAGCCTCAGCACGCTGGCCCAGTACCCGCTGGCGGTGTACGCCGGGTTGGGCCGGCGCGACGTGCTGGCGGCCTGGTGGCCGTATGTGCAGGCCTCGGTCGGGGTCTACCTGCTGTACTGGGCGCTGTTTGCCGCGGTCTATGTCAGCCTGCGCTGCGCCACCCGCGACCAGGACAGCCTGAGCGAGGAGCTGCGTACCGGCCACGCCGAACTGCGCATGGCCCACCAGGTCGGCAAGGTGTGTACCTGGTACGTGGACGAGGATGCTTGCCTGCTGCGCTGGTCGCCGCTGGCCCGAGAGATTTTCGGCATCGACATCGAAAGCCTGCCCGTCGCGGATTTCTTCGCGCGCGTGCACCACGACGATACCGCGCGCATGCAGCAGGCCTTCGATGCCGCCTTTGCCGGCAGCGGCGTGCTCGATGAGATGTTCCGCCTGGTGCTGCCGGGTGGCGCGACCCGCTGGGTCGCCGCGCGCGGCCAGCGCGTGGCGGTGGTGGACCGCCAGCGCCGCATGATCGGTGCGTTGACCGATGTCAGCGAGCGGGTCGATGCGCTGGCCCGGGTGCAGCAGGCCGAGCGCCAGTTCCGGCTGCTGTTCGACCGCAATCCGGCCCCGTTCTGGGTGTTCGATCCGGACACGCTGCGCTTTCTGGAGGTCAACGAAGCGGCGGTGCGCCAGTACGGCTACAGCCGCGATGAGTTCCTGGCGATGAGCATCCTGGACATCCGCCCGCGCGAGGGTTGGGAGGAGATCCGCGGGGCGATCGCGCAGGCGCGCATCGGCGACGTGCAGGATGCGCAGGTCCGCCTGCACCAGCGCAAGGACGGCAGCGTCTTTGAAGTGCGTGCGCATCTGGCGCGGCTGGATTTCGACGGCCGCCAGGCCTGCCTGGTACTGGCCGAGGACGTCAGCGAGCGTTTGGCTTACGAGCGCGATCTGGCGTACCACGCCACCCACAACCCGGCGACCGGTCTGCTCAATACGCGCGCGCTGGCCGCGCAGCTGGATGAAGAGGGGGGCGCCTACACGATCGCCTACGTGCAGTTCCGCGGCCTGCAGCTGGTGTCGGACACGCTCGGCCGCGAGGTCGGCGACGTGGTGCTGCAGGCGATGGCCAAGCGCCTGGGCGGGCTCGGCGTGCGCTACGGGCTGCTGGCGTTCCAGCCCGCCGAGGATTTCATCTTCGCGATCCGCGACGACCATCAGCGCCAGACCGCGCTGGACACCCTGGTGCAGACCGTGTCCGAACCGGTGCGTGGGCAGGACTGGCTCCACCAGTTCGAGCCGCGCATCGGTGTCGCCGTGAAGGCCGGCGACGATGCCAGCACCGCCGAACAGGTGATCGGCATGGCCGCGCAGGCCGCCCACGCGGCGCGCGACGAAGGCAATGTCATCGCCTGGTACGACGCGACCGTCAGTTCGCGCCTGGCCGAGCGGCTGCGCCTGGCCGGGCGCATCCACAGTGCGATCGACACCGAGTTCGAGCTGTATTACCAGCCGATCTGCCACGCCGGCGACAGCAGCCCGGCCGCGCTGGAAGCCCTGCTGCGCTGGCCGCAGGCGGATGGCAGCTTCATTCCCCCGGGCGAGTTCATCCAGCTGTGCGAAGACACCGGGCTGATCCTCGCGCTTGGCCGCTGGGTGATCCGCGCCGCGGCGCAGGCGCAGCGGCAGCTGGTCGACGCGGGCTGGGACCTGCCGATCGCGGTGAATGTCTCGGCGGTGCAGTTCTTCAACAGCGACCTGGTGGCCGAGTTCACCCGCGCCAGCCACGAATTCGGGCTGGCCCGCGGTGCGCTGCAGGTCGAGCTGACCGAAAGCAGCCTGATGCGCAAGCCGGGCCAGGCCAAACAGACCATGCAGCGCCTGCACGAGCAGGGCATCTGCATTTCGCTGGATGATTTCGGCACCGGCTATTCCAACATGTCCTACCTGCAGCACCTGCCACTGGACATCCTCAAGATCGACCGCAGCTTCGTGGCCGACGTGGAAACCAACCCGCGCAACGCCTCGATCTGCCGCGCGCTGTTGTCACTGGGGCACAGCATGGGCCTGACCATCATCGCCGAGGGCGTGGAAACGCCCGGTCAGCTGCAGTGGCTGGCCGCGCATGGCTGCGACCAGGTGCAGGGCTATCTGCTCGGCCGGCCGATGCCGCTGGCACGGCTCATCGGGCAGCTGGAATCGGTGGAGGCATAGCGGCGCGCGCCATCACGCCAGGGCCTGGGCCAGGTAGTCGATGAAACTGCGCACCTTCGGGGCCAGGTGGCTGCGGCTGGTGTACACCGCATGGATGCCCACGCCCGGCACCTGCCACTCGGGCAGCACGCGCTCCAGCCGCCCATCGGCCAGCGCCTCGGCGACCAGGAAATCCGGCTGCACGATGATGCCCATGCCGGCGATCGCGGCCTCGCGCAGCACATCGCCGTTGTTGGCGCGGACACCGCCATGCACCGGCACCGAGACCTCCCCACGTGGTCCCTGCAGTTGCCATGCATCGCCACCGGCCCAGTAGCTGTAGCTCAGGCACTCGTGCGCGGACAGGTCTTCCGGCTGCTGCGGGCGCCCGTGCGCGTCCAGGTACGACGGCGCTGCGCACAGGCTGATCTGCGCTTCGCCCAGCTTGCGCGCGATCAAGGCCGGGCTGGGCTGGCGGGTGATGCGGATGGCCACGTCATAGCCTTCTTCGACCATGTCCACCAGACGGTCGGACAGCGACAGGTCCAGTTCCACCTGCGGGTAGCGCGCGCGGTAACCAGCCAGCAGCGGGCCCAGGCGGGCAATGCCATAGCTGACCGGCGCGTTGATCCGCAGCCGCCCAGACGGCTCCAGCGCCTGCGCGCTGATGCCGGCTTCCAGCGCGTCGAACTCGGCCAGCAGCCGCACGCACTCGGCGTAATAGGCCGCGCCCGTGCTCGTGGGGCTCACGCGGCGGGTCGTACGGTTGAGCAGCCGGGTCGAGAGGCGCTTTTCCAGCGCCGCGATCTGCCGGGTCACCCCGGCGGTGGACAGGTCCAGGGCCTGCGCGGCGGCACTGAAGCCATTGCGCTCGACCACGGCGACAAACACACGCATGGCGTCCAGAGTGTCCATTGTTTCTTTTTCCGAAATAAACAGCGTCGATGCATCGTATTTATTGGCCGATCTGTCCGCAATACGCTGATCTGCAGATCGACCCGTTGGGTCCTGCCATTGGAGTCCGTGATGCCCCGCTTGCCGTCCCTTTATATCTCCCATGGCTCGCCGATGACCGCACTCCATCCCGGTCTGGTGGGCGAGCGCCTGGCCGCGCTGGCGGCGCGCCTGCCGCGCCCGCGCGCGATCGTGATGGCCTCGGCGCACTGGCTGACCCATCAGCCGGCGGTGGGTGGACATGCCGAGCCGCCCACCCTTCACGATTTCGGCGGTTTCCCGCAGGCACTGTTCGACCTGCAGTATCCGGCCCCGGGCGAGCCCGCGCTGGCGCAGGAGGTCGCGCAGCGGCTGGGCGCTGCCGGTCTGCCGACCGCGATCGATCCACAGCGCGGTCTCGATCACGGTGCATGGGTGCCGCTGCGGTTCCTGTATCCGCAGGCGGACATCCCGGTCGTGCCGCTGGCGATCCAGCCACTGCTCGGGCCGGCCCACCAGTTCGCGCTGGGGCGCGCGCTGGCGCCGCTGCGCGAGCAGGGTGTGCTGTTGATCGGCTCGGGCAGCATCACCCACAACCTGCACGATTGGCGCAGCTACGCGGATGGCAAGGAGGCCCCTTATGTGCGGCCCTTCATCGAATGGGTCGAGCAGCGCCTGGCCGCCGATGACAGCGCCGCGTTGATCGATTACCGCCGCCAGGCCCCGCACGCGGTGCAGGCGCACCCCAGCGACGAGCACCTGCAGCCGCTGCACTTTGCGATGGGCGCCGCCGGTGGCGAAGCGCTCGGTGCGCAGCGCATCGATGCCGGGATCGATGCCGGCTTCCTGGCGATGGACATCTATCGCTTCGATGGCGCCGACGCGCAGCAGCGCGCCGCATGAGGGGCCGGCTGTCCGCCGACTGAGCCTGCCGCGCCCCGCGCATTCGCGTGGCGGCGCACGTGTGGTACGTTTTTTCCTGTTTCCGGCGCCGGCTGTCCGCAGCCTCCCCCGCGCTGCTTACTGGAAAATGCATGCATACCATTGAAGTCGTTCTGGCGATGCTGGTGGCGGTGGTCGCCAGCGGCTACCTGGTCCGCGTATTGCCGTTGTCGCTGCCGTTGCCGCTGGTGCAGATCGGGCTGGGCGCGGTCATTGCCGGGGTGTTCAACCGCGGCCACGCGCTCGAGCCGGAGATGTTCTTCCTGCTGTTCCTGCCGCCGCTGCTGTTCCTGGATGGCTGGCGCATCCCCAAGCAGGGCCTGTTCCGCGACAAGGGCGTAATCCTGGAACTGGCCTTCGGGCTGGTCGTGTTCACCGTGATCGGTGCCGGTTTCCTGATCCACTGGATGATCCCGGTGATGCCGCTGGCGGTGGCCTTCGCGCTGGCGGCGATCATCTCCCCGACCGACCCGGTGGCGGTCAGCTCGATCGCCTCGCGCGCGCCGATTCCCAAGCGGCTGATGCACATCCTGGAAGGCGAGTCGCTGCTCAACGATGCGTCCGGCCTGGTCTGTTTCCGCTTCGCAGTGGCGGCGGTGATGACCGGGACCTTCTCGCTGGCGAACGCCTCGCTGACCTTCCTGTGGGTGGCGGTGGCCGGACTGGCGATCGGCGTGGCGGTGACGCTGGGCGTGTCCACCTTCCAGCGCTGGCTGTGGCGGCGCTTCGGCGAGGAGCCGGGTGCGGCGCTGCTGGTCAACCTGCTGATTCCGTTCGCGGCCTACCTGCTGGCCGAAGAACTCAATGCGTCGGGCATCCTCTCGGCGGTCGCCGCGGGGGTCACGATGAGCTACGTGGAGCTTACCGGCCGCGTCTCGGGCAGCATGCGCGTGCAGCGCACGGCGGTCTGGAACATGCTGCAGTTCAGCTTCAACGGGATCATGTTCGTGCTGCTGGGCGAGCAGTTGCCGGGCATCGTGGAACGCGCGATCAAGACCGTCAGCGAGAGCGGGCACCACAGTGCGTGGTGGCTGCTGGTCTATGTGGTGGTGATCAACCTGGCGCTGGTGCTGCTGCGCCTGGCCTGGGTGTGGCTGTCGCTGCGCTGGAGCCTGCTGCGTGCGCGCCATCGGGGCGAGGCCCGGCAGGGCACCTCCTGGCGGATCGTGGTGGCGACCTCGGTGGCGGGCGTGCGCGGTGCGATCACCCTGGCCGGCGTGCTGACCCTGCCGTTGTTCCTGCCCGACGGCAGTGCCTTCCCGGCACGCGACCTGGTGATTTTCCTGGCCGCGGCGGTGATCCTGATCTCGCTGGTCGGTGCCAGCATCGCGCTGCCGCGCCTGCTCAAAGGCCTGGAACTGCCGGCCGATTCGGGCGAGCGCAAGGAAGAGGACCTGGCCCGCAAGCTGGCCGCCAAGGCGGCGCTGGCCGGCGTGGAGCGCACGCGCCAGCAGCTGGTGCAGAACCAGACCACCGAGAACGTGCAGCTCTACAACGACGCCGCCTCGCGGGTCAGCCTGCTGTACCAGCGCAACCTGGAGAAGGAAGCCGGGCCGGATGCGGATCCGGAGAAGGTCAAGCGCATGGAGCAGGGCTATCGCCAGCTGCGCACCGCGGGGCTGACCGCCGAGCGTGAAGAGCTGTTCCGCCTGACCCGGCGGGGCAAGATCTCCGATGAGATCTCGCGCAGGCTGATCCGCAATCTGGATCTGCTGGAGACGCGGCAACGCGATTGAGGCCGCACCGTGCCACGGGTAGAGCCACCCCATGGGTGGCTGCGCTTCGTCCCTGACGCGAGGGTTCCAATGGGTCCGCGCAGCCACCCGTGGGGTGGCTCTACCCCGCCACACGTGGATCAGACGTCTCCGGCAGACGTCGGATCAGGCGTCCGGCTTCTGATCCAGGAAGTAGGCCACCACGGTGCCCTTGACCTTGATCGTCATCGGGTTGCCGCGGCGGTCGCGGGCCTTGCCGGCCTGCACGCGGATCCAGCCTTCGCTGACCGAATATTCTTCAACGTTGTCGCGCTCGACGTCGTTGAAGCGGATGCCCACGCCGCGCTCCAGCGCAGCGGCATCGTGGAAGGGGCTGGCCGGGTTGATCGCCAGGTGATCGGGAGGGGTATCGCTCATGGTCACAGGATGCTGACGACCACCAAGGCCGTCTTCTGCCGCACAGGATAAACCGCGGCGGGCCCCGCGCCGAATTTCGCTTCCTGCCAACGCCCTTGCACGGCAGAATGCGCCCCTGTCTCCAGGATTACCGGCCATGCCCGACAACAGCGATTATTTCGACTTCGAAGAAGAAGAGCGCGATTTCGACGAGGACGATTTCGAGGCGCGGATCTGGAATCTGTTCGTGCTGATCAACCCGGGCGATGAAGAACTGGCGCTGCAGCAGTTCAACCGCTGGCGCGAAGCGCTGCTGGAAAGCGGCGAGGGCATCGATGAGGACGCCGACTGGCTGCCGCCGATGATGGCTGCGATTGCCTGGCAGTCCGGGTTCGAGGTGGAGCGGGGCGATGCCGATGCGCTGATGTCGGCGGTGAACGAGCTGTCCGCGCGCTGGAACCTGCAGATCGACTGGGGCGGCGACCTGGACGATGAGGACTTCGCGGCGGAGGTGGATGCGCCGATGTTGATGACCACCGCCCACGACCGCCTGCGCGAGCACAACTACGCGCTGTGGAGCGTGGATACCGGCAATGACACGCTGGCCGGCTGGATGGCGCTCAACCGCGATGACGATGCGATGCTGGCGCTGTGCTCGCTGCTGGGCGTGGAAGTACGGCCGGGCAGCGATCCGTTCTGAGGGCGCGATTGCGGCCTGCGCATGCCGACCCACGGTCGGCAGCTACGCCTGATACTGGCTTCTTGCGTTGGCGATCACGGCTTTGACCCGTTCGCGGTCCGTATGTCGTGAGATGGCCTGTGCGCCCAGCGCGATGGCCTGCAGGCGCAGCGGGGCGGGCACGTCGTAGTGCGCGCCGCTGCGGCGGTTCTGGAACGCCCGCCGTGGAATCCCGAGCTGCGCCGCCATGGCGTGCAGCTCGGGCAGGGTGTCGGCCATCAGATGCGCCCAGCGCTCGCCGCGCCAGGGATGTACCGCATCGTCGATATAGACCGTCACCGGATCGCCGTGGCTCAGGCCTGCGGCTTGTCGTCGCTGGCGGCCGGGGCGGCGACGGCGGCGGCATCGGTGCCGGCCTCGTCTGCCACCTTGGCGTCGTCGCCGGCGTCGGCAGCGGTTTCGGCGTCTTCGCCTTCCTCGCCTTCCTCGCCTTCCACACCTTCAAACTCGGAGACCAGCTGGGCCAGGTACTCGTCGGCGGTCTTGCCTTCGTCGGCGGCCAGGTCGTCGATCAGCTGCTGCAGCTGGGTCGAGTACTCCAGGTTGACCTTGCGGCCTTCCTTTTCCTGGACGTTGGACAGGTGCTTGAGCATGGCCAGCATCGGCACCGGGTTGTCGGCGTTGCCCATGGTCTGGCCGCCGATGGCCAGCAGCCACTCGGTGCCCTGCAGGCCGATCGCGGCGACGACCTGGCCTTCTTCGTTGGTCAGCACGGCATGGTTCTGCACCGGCTGCTGGGCGTTGAGGCGGTTGATCGGGCGCTTGGGCTGCTGCTTCTTGCGCTTGTCGCGCTTGGCCTTGGACTGCTTGGACATGGGTGCGGTCTATCTACAAAAGGAAAGACCCATTGTAGTGCCGGCCGCTGGCCGGCTCCACGGATTCCTTACAGGCGTTCGTCAGCACCGGCCGCTGGCCGGCTCCACGGATTCCCTGAATTCCCTCTGCTGCCGCCTTCGTCGCGTCCCTTACGGCGCGACAGCCGGCGCGAGCGTTGCCTGGATATCGGCGTCGGCAGCGGTGGGCGACAGCGCCACTTCCTGCCCGGCGCCGGCCAACGCCGCCGCTTCGGCCGCCTTGGTCATCACCACGATACTGATCCGGCGGTTGATGGGGTTGTCCGGCTGCGTGCGGTCGAACAGCACCGAGGAGGACAGCCCGACCACCCGGGTTACCTTGTCCTCGGTCATGCCGCCATCAAGCAGCGCCCGCCGGGCGGCATTGGCGCGGTCGGCGCTGAGCTCCCAGTTGCTGTAGCCGTGGGCCGCGTTGTAGGCGGTGGTGTCGGTATGGCCGGTGATGCTGATCCGGTTCGGCACGTGGTTGATGAACTGCGACAGCTCGCGAAGGATCGCGCGCGTGTAGGGCTTGAGCGAGGCGCTGCCCATGTCGAACATCGGCCGGTTCTGCTTGTCCACGATCTGGATGCGCAGGCCTTCCGGGGTGAGGTCGAGCAGCAGCTGATCCTTGAACGGTTCCAGCGCCTGGCTCTTGCTGATCGCTTCTTCCAGCTCCTGCTTGAGCGCTTCAAGCTGGCGTTTCTCGCGCTCGCGCTCGTCCTGCTGCGGCACGGGCCGGGAGGCCTGCTGGTTCTGGAAGGGATCGTTGCTGTTGCCGCGCGAGATGTCGGTGGCGCCGCCCAGCTTGATCATCGAGGTGCTGGCGCCGCCCGGTCCGGCCATGCCCGGGGCCGGGGTGGAGCTGCTGCCGGCCAGCGGGCTGGGGTTGCGGAAGTATTCGGAGATCGCCGCGCGCTCGGGCTTGCTGGTGGCGGCCATCAGCCACAGCACCAGGAAGAAGGCCATCATCGCGGTCACGAAGTCGGCGTAGGCCACTTTCCAGGCACCGCCATGGTGCGCGGCATGACCGGCCTTCTTGACCCGGCGGACGATGACGGTGGGTTTGGTCTCGGCCATGGCGCTGCCTTACTTGACCGTCTTGAGGTGCTGTTCGAACTCGCTGAAGCCCGGGCGCACGTTGGACGGCAGGGTCTTGCGGGCGAATTCCAGGGCGATCTTCGGGTTGTAGCCGCGCAGGCAGGCCAGCAGGGCGGTCTTGACCGATTCGTAGATGCGTGCGTCCTGTTCGGCGCGCGCTTCCACGGCCGAGGCCAGCGGGCCGACGAAGCCATAGGCCAGCAGGATGCCCAGGAAGGTGCCGACCAGCGCGCCGGCGACGTGTGCGCCGACTTCCGTGATTTCCCCGCCGATCGAGCCCATGGTGATCACGATGCCCAGCACCGCGGCGACGATGCCGAAGCCGGGCAGGCCGTCGGCGACCTTGTTGAGCACCGCGGCCGGCTGCATCGCCTCGCCATGGTGCTTCTCCAGTTCCAGCTCCAGCAGCGGCTCCAGCTCGTGCGGCTCGATGTTGCTGCCGATCATCAGGCGCAGGCAGTCGGTGATGAAGTCGACCAGGTGGTGGTCGGCCTGCACCTTGGGGTAGTTGGCGAAGATGCTGCTTTCGGCCGGGCGCTCGACGTGGTCTTCCAGCGCCATGAATCCTTCGCGGCGGGCCTTGTTGAGCAGCTCATAGAGCAGGCTGAGGACGTCGATGTAGTCCTGCTGCTTGTAGCGTGGCCCCTTGAACACGCCCACGGTGGCCGCCAGGGTCTGCTTCACGGTTTTGACCGGCGTGCCAACCAGGAACGCACCCAGCGCCGCACCGCCGATGATCACCAGTTCATAGGGCTGCCACAGCGCGCCGAGTTTGCCGTGCGCCCCGACGTAACCGCCGAGCACGCTGAGGATGACGACAAGAAGTCCAACGATGATGAGCATGGGGCCGACGCGGGAAGGGGATACCTCCATGTCGGCCCCTTCACACCCTTTCTGAAGGGGGGCGTTCGCTCGACGTCACACTTTCCCGGATTCAGCCTGCCGGGCCAGCCTCGGCACCACCGCGTTGCAGCGGGTCCGGATAGGCCTGCCCATTGGGGGTGAACGACAACGAGACCGAGTTCAGGCAGTGGCGTTCATGGGTCGGCGGCGGGCCATCGGGGAAGACATGGCCGAGATGGCTGTCACACCGCGCACAGACGATTTCGGTGCGGACCATGCCATGGCTGGCATCGCGGATCTCGCGGACATGGGCCGGATCGAAGGGGGCAAAGAAGCTCGGCCAGCCGGTGCCGGAGTCGAATTTGGTGCTGGAGCGGAACAGCGGAAGGCCGCACAACCGGCAGCCGTAGACCCCGTCCTGCTTGTTGTCCAGGAACACCCCGCAGAACGGCGCCTCGGTGCCGTGGTGCAGGAGGACACGCTGCTCATCGGCGCTGAGGCCGGCCACCAGGGCTTGGCGCTGGGCGTCGGTAGGTGGGGACAGGTCAAAAGCCGTCATAAAGGTTCCCTATTGGTATGGCAGTTAGATTGGGCTTTTGCCTCTCAAGGTACAAGCCGGCGTTCATGGTGCTGATACCCGTGCAGGTGCATGGTGAAGACCTGAACCGCCGCCGGGAGATCACCATGTACCGCCCACGCCGCCTTGCCGCTGCCCTGCTGGCGTTGCTCCCATTGGGCGCGGCCGCGCAGATCGGGCCGCCACCCAGCCCCACCGCGACCCGCCCGGTCGTGGCCCCGCCGCCGACCCCCGCGCCCCTGCCGATCCCCGCGCAGCCGGCCCCGGCCGACAGCCTGTCCGGGCAGATGGCGCCGGTGAAATCGTCCTCGCAGACCCAACAGCAGCTGCGCACGCACCCGATCCAGAGCAAAGGCCCGTCGCAGCCGGCGCCGATGCGGGGGCCGGCCGTGCAGAGCAAGGTCTACGACCGAAACGGCCGGATCATTCCGGGGGTCAAGCAGGTGGGCCCCAACCGCGTGCTCGATACCCGCACGGGGCGTTACTACGACGCGGTGCCCAGTGGCGATGGCCAGCAGATAAAACCGTGAGGGCTGCGGCGCTGGGACGCGGAGCATGAATGGTTTACATCGGGCTGCCCGCAGTCATCGCCGTCAACGCACCACCTCACTGTTTTTTCGCCTGTGATTAACCGGATCGGCGGGACCCTGTACCCGCGCCGCAACCCAGCGCATCCCCCGAGGTTTTTCGAGAAGAGTGCAATCATGGCTAACCAGCAGAACCGCAGTCCCGGCAAATCGCCGCAGGAGCAGCAGGGCAGTCAGCAGCAGAACCAGAAGCCCGGCCAGCAGAACCAGCAGCAGTGGGACCAGCAGAATCAGAAGGGCGGCAAGCAGCAGGACCAGAAGCACCAGGACCAGAAGCAGCAGCGCTGATGCGCTTGACGCAATGAACGAAGGCGGTGCGCACACGCGCGCCGCCTTTCTGCGTTATCGGGCCGACATCAATCCGGGATCGGCAGGGTCAGGGTTTCCTTGACCTCTTCCATCACGATGTAGCTCTTGGATTCACGCACGTGCGGCAAGGTCAGCAACGTGCTGCCGAGCAGCTTGCGGTAAGAGGCCATCTCACTGATGCGTGCCTTGAGCAGATAGTCGAAATCGCCCGACACCAAGTGGCACTCCAGCACGTTGGGCAGCTTCAGCGCCGCGCGCCTGAACTCCTCGAAGATATCGCCGGATTTGTAGGCCAGGCTGATCTCTACGAATACCAGCAGGCTGGCCTTGAGGTAATGCGGATCCAGCTTGGCGTAATAGCCGGTGATCGCGCCGTCGCGCTCCAGCCGCCGCACGCGCTCGGTGCAGGGCGTCGTCGACAGCCCGACCCGCTCGCCCAGTTCGGTGAAGGAAATGCGACCCTCGTCCTGCAGGATGCGCAGGATCTTGCGGTCGATCTTGTCCAGTTCACGGGCACGCGTGGCCATCGGCGTCAGCCTCTCGAGGATGTTGGCGGGACAATATCCTGCCTGATGCAGGAAAAACAGGCGAATTGATTGGTTGCGGCTGACTATACTTCCTCAATTATGGTCCCAGCGTGCTCCTGCGCAGGGAATGATCGGGTTGGAGAGGTGTCATGCGCGTTCTAGTCCTTGGCAGCGGTGTGATCGGCACGACCAGTGCCTGGTACCTGCGGCAGGCCGGGTTTGAAGTCACGGTCGTCGACCGCCAGCCTGGTCCGGCGCTGGAAACCAGTTTTGCCAACGCAGGGCAGCTGTCGTTCGGCTATACCTCGCCGTGGGCCGCCCCCGGCGTGCCGCTCAAAGCGGTCAAATGGCTGTTCTCCGAGCATGCGCCGCTGGCGATCCGCCCGGGCCTGGACTGGCACCAGTACCGCTGGCTGGCGCAGATGCTGCGCAACTGCACGCACGAGCGCTACGCGATCAACAAGGCGCGCATGGTGCGCATGTCCGAGTACAGCCGCGACTGCCTCAACGAGCTGCGCCGCGAGACCGGCATCGAGTTCGAGGGCCGCGACCTGGGCACCACCCAGTTGTTCCGCACCCAGCAGCAGCTGGATGCCTCCGCGCAGGACATCGAAGTGCTGGCCCAGTACGGCGTGCCGTACCAGGTGCTCGACCGCGCGGGCATCATCGCCCATGAGCCGGCGCTGGCCGGCGTGGCCGACAAGCTGGTCGGCGCGTTGCGCCTGCCGCGCGACCAGACCGGTGATTGCCAGCTGTTCACCCGTCGCCTGGCGCAGATGTGCGTCGATGCCGGGGTGGAGTTCCGCTTCGACCAGGACATCGCCGGCCTGCAGAGCGAGGGCGACCGCATCACCGGTGTACGCATCGATGGCAAGCTGGAAACCGCCGATCACTACGTGGTCGCGCTGGGCAGTTACTCGCCGTCGCTGGTCGCACCGCTGGGCATGCAGCTGCCGGTGTACCCGCTCAAGGGCTACTCGCTGACGCTGCCCATCACCGATCCGGCAATGGCGCCGACCTCGACCATCCTGGATGAAAGCTACAAGGTGGCCGTGACCCGCTTTGACGACCGCATCCGCGTGGGTGGCATGGCCGAAGTGGGCGGGTTCGACCTGTCGCTCTCGCCGCGCCGCCGCGCCACGCTGGAGAAGGTGGTGCGCGATCTGTACCCGGAGGGCGGCGACCTGTCGCGCGCCGAGTTCTGGACCGGCCTGCGCCCGGCCACGCCGGATGGCACCCCGGTGGTCGGCGCTACGCCGTACCGCAACCTGTTCCTCAATACCGGCCACGGCACCCTGGGCTGGACCATGGCCTGCGGCTCCGGCCGCTACCTGGCCGACCTGATGGATGCCCGCCAGCCGCAGATCAGCACCGAAGGCCTGGATATCTTCCGTTACACCCACCATGCCGCCTCTGTCCGTTACCGTGAGCCGAGTTCATGCGCCCAGCCCGTGCGTTGATTGATCTGGACGCGCTGCGCAGCAATTACCGGCTGGCGCGCGAACTGGGGGGCGGCAAGGCCGTTGCGGTGATCAAGGCCGATGCCTACGGGCACGGCGCGGTGCGCTGCGCCCGCGCGCTGCAGGCCGAGGCCGATGCCTTTGGCGTGGCCTGCATCGAGGAAGCGCTGGAGCTGCGCGCGGCCGGCATCACCGGCCCGATCCTGCTGCTGGAAGGCTTTTTCGACGCCAGTGAGCTGCCGCTGATCGTGCAGCACGACCTGTGGTTCGCGGTCGGCGCGCCGTGGCAGGTCGAGGCGGTGGCCGCGTTCCAGACCACCGCCACGCTCACCGTGTGGTTGAAGCTGGACAGCGGCATGCATCGCCTGGGCCTGTGGCCGGACGAGTTCCGTGCCGCGCACGCCACGTTGAGCGCGTTGGCGCATGTCGGGCCGATGGTGCTGATGACCCACATGGCGCGGGCCGACGAACTGGACAGCCCGCGCACCCGCGAACAGGCCGACGTCTTCGCGGCCACCATCGACGGCTTGGCCGGGCAGACCAGCCTGTGCAACTCGCCAGCGCTGCTGGGGTGGCCGGACGTACGCAGCGACTGGGTGCGCCCGGGCCTGATGCTGTACGGGATCAACCCGATGCCGGCGCATACCGCGCTGACCGGGCGCCTGCGGCCGGTGATGAGCATGCGTTCGAAGATCTTCGCCGTCCGTGACATCGCGGTGGGCGAGCCGGTCGGTTACGGCGCGCGCTTCGTCGCGCAGCGCCCGACCCGGGTTGGCGTGGTCGCGCTCGGTTACGCCGACGGTTACCCGCAGTTCGCGCCGAACGGCACCCCGGTGCGGATCGACGATCAGCCGGGCATCGTGATCGGCCGGGTCTCGATGGACATGCTCACCGTGGACCTGACCCACCTGCCGCAGGCCGGCATCGGCAGCACGGTGACGCTGTGGGGCGATGCCCCCCGCATCGAGGCGCTGGCACCGCTGTGCGGGGTCAGTGCTTACCAGCTGCCGTGTGGGGTGAAGCGGGTCGTGCGCGAGTACGTCGACGGCTGAACCGCCACCGGCGATACCGCGTGCATGAAAAAAGGCGGCGCTGATGCGCCGCCTTTCTCATGTGGGCCCAAGGGCTCAGGTGCTGGCCGTGGCCTCGTTGCGCAGGTCGCGCCGGATCCAGTCATCCAGCAGGCGCTTCTCATAGCGCAGCGGGTCGGTGTCGCTCTGTCGCCCGATGTTGTGCAGGTAGCCGGTGTCCTGCAGCTTGCGTTCCCCTTCGCTGATCACCTGGCCCTGCGCATCCTTCAGGGTGTAGGTCAGGGTCACGCGCGGGGGGTAGATATCGCGCATCACCCGGATGTCGTTGGCGCGAGGGCCATGCCAAGGCTCGTAATCGCCGGCGCGCTTGATATCGGTAAAGGTGACCTGCAGCGTCTGGCCGGGCTGCAGCGCCTTGCTGGCCGTGGTCTGCACATACTTGGCCAGTTGCTGCACCCAGTCGCCGCGTTCGGCCTCGAAGCGGTTGTTGCTCAGCCGGATCTCGGTGAACTGTGCCGGGTCGGTCCAGGTCACCTGGACAGGGCCTTCGGTCTTGAGCGCGCGCGGGGCCTGCGGGTCGGTCACGGTACGCGGGGCGGCCGCGGCGCTGCCGATGAGCAGCAGCCCGGCCAGGGCCCCGGCGATCAGGGAGGTGCGGTTCATGACAATGCCTGGGTCGCGATCACAAGTGGGATCAGGTACCAGTGTGATCCCGATCCGGGTGGCGGACAATCCACGCGTGTATGCTCCGCGTCTGCGGTTGGCGCCAATTCACCCAGGCCCGCCCCAGACCCCCGGCGCTTGACGCTGCGAATACGCGCGTTGGCCGATCCTGTCCTCCTCTGTTTCGCCAGTTGCCTCATTGACGCCCTTGCCCAGCCTGCCCACTTCGACGTTGGAACGCGCCTCTTTCCTGGCTTCATCGCCGGATCCGGCCCTGTATCGCACGGTCCTTGAGCGCCTGAATGCGGGGTTCTGCATCATCGAGGTGATCTTCGACGATGCCGGGGTGGGCGTGGATTACCGGTTCGTGGAGGTCAACGAGGCGTTTTCGCGCAATACCGGCTTGAGCAATGTCTGCGGGCAGCGGATGACCAGCCTGCAGCCCGGCCATGAGACGGACTGGTACCGCACCTATGGCGAGGTGGCACTGAGCGGCCAGGCCCGGCAGTTCGAGATGGAAGCACGCGCGCTGAACCGGTGGTATTCGGTCGAGGCGGTCAGCGTTGGCGAACCGGACGAGCATCTGGTGGCCGTAGTGTTCTTCGACATCACCAACCGCAAGCACATCGAGGTGGAGCTGGCCGAAAGCGAGGCGCGCTTCAGTGCGCTGGCCGATGGCCTGCCGATGCCGGTGTGGGTCCTGGATGAGCGCGGGCATTCGCGCTTCGTCAACAGTGCCTTCAGCGAGTTCTTCGGCGGCGACGAGCAGCGCGTACCGGACGATGTGTGGCGTGGCCTGGTGCATCCCGACGATGCTTCGGTGTTCGATTACGAACTGCAGGAGGCACTGAAGTCGCAGCGCTCCATGCATGCACTGGTGCGCGGCCGTCGCGCCGACGGGCAATGGCGCTGGCTGGAAATGAACGCGCGGCCCCGCTTTTCCAGGATGGGCCGTTTCATCGGCCTGGCCGGCAGCAGCCCGGATGTGACCGAGCGTCGCGAAATCGAAATGGCGCGCGAAGAACTGCTGCAGTCCGAGCGTGCCGCGCGCAGCGCCGCCGAGAACATGGCGCGGCTGAAGGATGAGTTCCTGGCCACGCTTTCGCACGAGCTGCGCACCCCGCTCACCACCATCCTGGGCTGGAGCGAACTGCTGCTGCAGCGTATCGACAACACCAGCCCGATGTACAAGGGGCTGGGCGTGATCGCCAACAGTGCGATGGCGCAGAAGCGGCTGATCTCGGACATGCTGGACCTGAGCAGCATGCTGCTGGGCAAGGTCCAGCTGGAAGTGGAAATGCTGGATCTGCGTGCGCAGCTGGAAGAGGCCATGCGTGCACAGGAGCTGGTCGCCGAAGGCAAAGCGCTCTCGATGGAACTGGTGATGCCCGACGAGCCGTGCCTGGTGCTCGGCGATGCCACGCGCCTGCAGCAGGTGCTGTGGAACCTGCTGTCCAACGCCATCAAATTCACCCCGGCCGAAGGGCGCGTGGTGCTCACCCTGGCCGCCGATGGCGGGCACTGGTCGATCACCGTGACCGACTCCGGCGACGGCATCGCGCCGGAGTTCCTGCGCCATCTGTTCAGCCGCTTCCGCCAGGCCGACGGCACCACCACGCGTCGCCATGGCGGCCTGGGGCTGGGGCTGGCGATCGTCCAGCAGCTGGTGGAACTGCATGGTGGCGTGGTTGCGGCCAGCAGCGAAGGCCACGGCCAGGGTGCCAGCTTCAACGTGCGCCTGCCGCGCTATCAGCCGCAGGCCGATGGCCGCCCGCTGCGCGAAGTGTTCAGTGGGCCGATCACCGAACAGATCATCGAGCCGTATCCGCTCAAGGGCCTGCACCTGCTGGCCGTGGAAGACCAGCCCGAGGTGCTGGAGTACCTGCGGCGGCTGTTGGAAGAGCAGGGCGCTTCGGTCACCACGGCGTCCTCCGCCGGCGAAGCGCTGGCACTGCTCAACGAAAACGGCCACAGCGGTATCGATGCCCTGCTGACCGACATCGGCATGCCCGGCATGGATGGGTACGGCCTGGTACGCACATTGCGCGACAACATGGGCGTCGAGCCAGAGGCGCTGCCGGCGGTGGCGGTGACGGCGCTGGCGCGTGCGGACGACCGCAAGCGCGCATTGGCGTCAGGCTTCCAGGAGCACGTGGCCAAGCCGTATTCGGTCGCCCAGCTGGTGGCCGCGGTGCGGGGCGTACTCGCCAGCCGCTGAGCCGGCGCCGCTGCCGGCAGCCGTTGGCAATGTGTTGACGCCGCGGCGGGCACACTGAGGGCGTACGCCACAGGAGTTGCCATGTCACGTTACGCCCCCCGCATCCACACCGATCCGGCCGCCATCGCGGCCCTGGAAGCGCTGCTGCCGCAGCTGCACGGCCAGACCCAGGTCGAGCTCACGCTTGATGACGGCAGCCGCCTGCTGGGCACCGTGGCAGTGCAGCCGACGCTGCAGCAGTACCGCGATGCCGACGAACATGAAGGCAGCAACGGCCAGCTGCGATTGGACGATCTGGATACGCCGGTCCAGCAGCACCTCATCTGGCTCGATCAGATCAGGGCCATCCGGCAGCTGCCCTACCGCGAGTGATCGCGGCGGGCAGCGCCTCGGCGTCGGCTCAGTGGGTGAATTCGCTGGGCTCGGCTTCGAAGCGACGCGCGTAGGCTCGCTCATCGGCGATCCGCGCCACCTCTTCATCGGCCATGTCCGGCGCCCCATAGACCGCATAGGCCACGTTGCCATCGGAGGTCTTGCCGATCTGGTGCAGGCGGTAGCGCGAATGGCCGCCGCCGGTGTCTTCGGGGTAGTGCACCGGTGGTTGGCTGCCCTCCATGTCCATTTCGCTGTTGTCGACTACGCCACCGACGAACAATGCACGCATGAGCCATCTCCACGGGAAGTGAGGCTCCACCCTGCCGGTTTGGATGTTGTCAGGGCATCAACAGGACGTTGAATAAACGCAAATCCGGGTCCGGCGGGGCGAACCGGTAGAATGGCGGCCTCTTTTCAAGATGTGCCCCCGCATGGCTGCCCAGCACGACGCTCCCCTGGAAACCCTGTTCCTGCCCTTCGCCAGTGGCGCACTGTCCTGGCCGGCCGGCCCCGTGCTGTTCCTGCGCGCCCGCGACGGCGCGCCGCTGCGCGAGCACGCCCAGCCGGCCCAGCTGGTCTGCGAGCAGAGCTTCCGCCCGTTCGCCGATGCGCTGGAAGCCAGTGGCTGGACCGTACGCGACGAGCAGCAGCTGGCCAGCGACGCCACCCGCTACGCCGTGGTGCTGGTCCTGCCGCCGCGCCAGCGCGAGGAGGCCAAGGCCCTGTTCGCCCGTGCGCTGGCGCTGGCCGCGCCCGGCGGCATCGTGGTGGCCTGCCAGCACAACAACGAAGGTGCCCGCTCCGGCGAAGGCGACCTGCAGCAGTTGGCCGGCCTGGGCGGCAAGCTGACCAAGAACCACTGCCGCGCCTACTGGACCGCGCCGCTCAATGGCCAGCACGACGCCGCGCTGGCGCAGCGCTGGGCGTCGCTGGACGCGCCGCGCGGGATCCTGGGCGGCCGCTTCCAGAGCCGCCCCGGCATCTTCGCCTGGGACCGCATCGACCCGGCCTCGGCGCTGCTGGTGGAGCAGCTGCCGGCCGACCTGGCCGGCCGTGGCGCTGACCTGGGGGCCGGCTTCGGCTACCTGTCCGCTGAAGTGCTGGCCCGCTGCCCGAACGTGAGCGCGCTGGACCTGTACGAGGCCGAAGGCCGCGCCCTGGCCCTGGCCCGCGAGAACCTTGCCGCGCTGGGCAAGCCGGCGGCGCTGGGCTTCCACTGGCAGGACGTCACCGCCGGGATCGAGGGCGAGTACGACTTCATCGTGACCAACCCGCCGTTCCACACGCCCTCGCGCGCCGACCGTCCCGACATCGGCCAGCGCTTCATCGCCGTGGCCGCGCAGGCGCTGCGCCCGGGCGGGCGGATGTGGCTGGTGGCCAACCGCCATCTGCCGTACGAGCAGATCCTCAACGAAAGCTTCGGCCAGGTCCGCGTGGCCGCCGAGCGCGATGGCTTCAAGCTGATCGAAGCGACCAAGGCGAGCAAGAGCGCCACCCCGGCCCGTGCCCCGCGCAGCACCGAGCCGAAGTGGGGCCGCGGAGGCCGCGCATGAAGCTGGTCAAGCTGTTGGCCAACCTGGGCTATGGCAGCCGCAAGCAGGTGCAGGGGATGTTCCGCGCTGGCCTGATCACCGATGCCGACGGCGAGGTGCTGTACGCCGACGACGCGGTCGCACATGAGGCGATCCGGGTCGAGGGCGAGCCGCTGGACCCGCCGCAGGGGCTGACCCTGATGCTGCACAAGCCGCGCGGTTATACCTGTTCGACCAAGGACAAAGGCCGGCTGATCTACGACCTGCTGCCGCCGCGTTACCGCGAGCGTGCGCCGGTGCTGTCCTCGGTGGGCCGCCTGGACCGCGACACCAGCGGCCTGCTGCTGATGACCGATGACGGCGCGCTGCTGCACCGGATCGTGTCGCCGAAGTCGCGCCTGGACAAGGCCTACGAGGTCACCCTGGCCGAGGACCTGCGCGGCGATGAAACCGCGCGTTTCGCCAGCGGCGGGCTGATGCTGGAATCGGACGACAAGCCGTTGCTGCCGGCCGAGCTGCACGTGAACGGCCCGCGCCAGGCGCAGCTGGTCCTGCACGAGGGCCGCTACCACCAGGCGCGCCGGATGTTCGCGGCGGTCGGCAACCACGTCGAGGCGCTGCACCGCAGCCGCATCGGCGGGCTCTCGCTGGGCGATCTGCCGGAAGGCGAGTGGCGCACGCTGGACGCGGCCGATCTCGAGACACTGTTCAACGTCCCATGAGTGCTTTCGCCGCGCTGCCGTTCCTGCCCGACGCCGTCATCTTCGACATGGACGGCCTGATGATCGACAGCGAGCGGGTCTCGATCGCGTGCTGGTCGCAGGCGGCGCAGGAACTGGCGCTGCCGTTCCCTGAGGGGTTCTGGCTGCGCATGGTGGGCCTGGGTGACCGCGACTGCGAGCGCCTGCTGCTGCAGACGGTGAATGCCGAGCAGGTCGCTGCGCTGTTCGCGCGCTGCCATGACCTGTATGAAGCGCGCACGCAGCAGGGCCTGCCGCTGCGCCCGGGCATCCTGGAGATCCTGCAGCTGCTGCACGATCACGGTGTGCCGCGCGCGGTCGCAACCTCCACGCGCCAGCCGCGCGCCTCGCGCAAGTTGGCCGCCGCCGGCCTGCTGCCGTTCTTCGAGGTGGTGGTGACCAGCAGTGACGTGTCGCGTCCCAAGCCGGCGCCGGACATCTACCTGCTCGCGGCGCAGAAGCTGGGCAAGGACCCGGCGCGCTGCCTGGCGCTGGAAGATTCCCCGGCCGGCATCCGCGCGGCGGTGGGTGCGGGCATGACCGCGATCCAGGTGCCGGACCTGGTGCACCCGGATGAGGAACTGCGTGCGCTGGGGCATCGCATCGTGGGTTCGCTGCTGGATGCGCGGGCGTTGTTGATGCCGTTGCTGCCTCCTCCTTGAGTTTGCCCAACGGCCTGCCAGCGGCAGCGGGGCTCGGCTCGCCGATATACCGGCATAAAAAAGCCCGGCACATGGCCGGGCTTTTTCGTGTACGTCGCCGCTGCAATCAGATGCGGCTGAACACCAGCGCTGCGTTCGTGCCACCAAAGCCGAAGCTGTTGGACATCACGGTGTTCAGCTGTGCCGGCTGCGTCTCGCGCACGATCGGGAAGCCTTCCACCAGCGGGTCCAGCTCGCCGATGTTGGCCGAGCCGGCGATGAAGCCGTCACGCATCATCAGCAGGCAGTAGATCGCTTCGTGCACGCTTGCCGCGCCCAGCGAGTGGCCGGACAGCGCCTTGGTCGAGGACAGCGGCGGGATGGTCTCGCCGAACACTTCACGGACCGCCTTCAGCTCGGTGACATCGCCCAGCGGGGTCGAGGTGCCGTGCGTGTTGAGGTAGTCGATCGGGCCGGTGAGGTGCTCCATCGCCATGTTCATGCAGCGCACCGCCCCTTCACCGGAGGGGGCGACCATGTCGGCACCGTCGGAGGTGACGCCGTAGCCGACCAGCTCGGCGTAGATGCGCGCACCACGGGCCACGGCGTGGTCGTAATCCTCCAGCACCAGCATGCCGCCGCCACCGGCGATGACGAAGCCGTCGCGGTCCTTGTCGTACGGGCGCGACGCCGAGGCCGGGGTCTCGTTGAAACGGGTCGACAGCGCGCCCATCGCATCGAACATCACGCTCATCGACCAGTGCAGGTCTTCACCGCCACCGGCGAACATCACATCCTGCGCGCCATGACGGATCAGGTCCGCGGCGGCGCCGATGCAGTGGGCGGAGGTGGCGCAAGCGGCCGACAGCGAGTAGCTCAGGCCCTTGATCTGGAACGCGGTGGCCAGGCAGGCCGACACAGTGGAGCACATCGTGCGCGGCACCATGTACGGGCCGACCTTGCGCACGCCACGGGCGCGCAGGATGTCGGCAGATTCCACCTGCCACTGGCTGGAGCCGCCGCCGGAGCCGGCGATCAGGCCGGTACGCGGGTTGGCGACCTGCGCCTCGTCCAGACCGGCATCGGCGATGGCGTCGCGCATGGCGATGTAGGCGTAGGCCGAGGCGTCGCTCATGAAGCGCTTCACCTTGCGGTCGATCTGCGCGTCCAGGTCCAGCTCGATGTTGCCGCCAACGTGGCTGCGCAGGCCGGCTTCGGCGTGATCAGGCAGGTGGCGGATGCCGGCGCGGCCTTCACGCAGTGCCGAGGACACGGTGTCCAGATCGTTGCCCAGGCACGAGGTGATGCCCATTCCGGTAATGACGACGCGACGCATCAGAAGTTCTCAGTGGAAGTGAACAGACCTACACGCAGGTCTTTGGCAGCGTAGATTTCGCGGCCATCGACGAGCATGCGGGCGTCGGACTGGGCCATCACCAGCTTGCGGTTGATGACGCGCGAGATATCGATTTCGTAAGTGACCCGCTTGGCGTTCGGCAGCACCTGCCCGGTGAACTTCACTTCACCGCAACCCAGGGCGCGGCCACGGCCGGGCGCACCGATCCAGGTCAGGAAGAAGCCGGTCAGCTGCCACATGGCATCCAGGCCGAGGCAGCCGGGCATGACCGGGTCGCCGAGGAAATGGCAGTCGAAGAACCACAGGTCAGGGCGGATATCCAGTTCGGCGCGTACCATGCCTTTGCCGTGCGGGCCGCCGTCCTCGCGGATATCGGTGATGCGATCGAACATCAGCATCGGATCATTGGGCAGGCGACCGCTGCCCGGGCCGAACAGTTCACCGCGGGCGCTGGCCAGCAGCTGGTCGCGCGAGAACGCGTTGAGACGAGTCATGGAAAACGCAATCCTGAAGAAGTTGTCGTCGGGGTGAGCCGACCACAGGTCGACTGCTCTTGCATGAAGCAAGTGCTCAAGAGTGCATGAGAAAAAGTGATTCAATCAAACGTTTTAACCGTACGCCGCCGTAGTGTTTTCAGGTTCAAAAACGCATGTTGTTGTTATCCAACAACCATACTGCGGCGTGTGGCTGTAATCTTGTTCATCTGAATCCGAGTGCCCACGCCCGTGTCCCGCCCCCGCAAGATCATTCACGTCGACATGGATGCGTTTTACGCGTCCGTGGAGCAGCGCGACGATCCCTCGTTGCGGGGCAAACCGGTGGTGGTGGCGTGGCGCGGCATGCGCTCGGTGGTGTGCGCGGCCTCCTACGAAGCGCGCGTGTTCGGCGTGCGCTCGGCGATGCCCGCGGTACGCGCGGAGCGGCTGTGTCCGGATGCGGTGTTCGTGCCCCCGGATTTCGTCCGTTACAAGGCGGTGTCCCGCCAGGTGCGCGAGATTTTCCTGCGGCATACGGAGCTGGTGGAGCCGTTGTCGCTGGATGAGGCGTATCTCGATGTGACCGAGCACAAGGGCGGCATGACGGTGGCGACGGAGATTGCACAGATCATCCGCGCGCAGATCCGCGAGGAGACGCAGCTGACGGCGTCGGCGGGGATCGCGCCGAACAAGTTCCTGGCCAAGATCGCCTCGGATTGGCGCAAGCCGGATGGGCAGTTCGTGGTGCCGCCGCATCGCATCGAGCAGTTCCTGACGCCGTTGCCGGTGAACCGCGTGCCAGGCGTGGGCAAGGTGATGGCGGCCAAGCTGGCCGAGCTGGGCATCGCGACGGTGGGCGATCTGCGTTCGCTGCCGCTGGAGGAACTGGAGGCGCGCTTCGGAACGTTCGGCGGGCGCTTGTTCAATCGTGCGCGCGGCATCGATGAGCGACCGGTGGAGCCGGATCAGCCGGTGCAGTCGATTTCGTCGGAAGACACGTTCGCGGAGGATCTGCTGCTGGAGGATCTGGCGCCGGCGATCGTGCAGTTGGCGGAGAAGACGTGGCAGGCGACGCGCAAGACCGATCGGGTGGGGCATACGGTGGTGTTGAAGTTGAAGACCTCGCAGTTCCGGATCATTACGCGCAGTTTCACGCCGGAGTCGCCGCCGGATTCGATGGAGGAACTGCGGGATATTGCGCTGGGGTTGCGGGCGCGGGTGGAGCTGCCGCTGGAGACGCGGTATCGGTTGGTGGGGGTGGGGTTGGGGGGATTCCGGGAGCGGGAGGTGGTGCGCCAGCCGGGGTTGTTTGATCACCTGGGTGATGGCTGACGGTTTTTCTGTTTGCGGTGACGGCAACGGCAACGGCAACGGCTGAGGCGCTGGGGTCCGGGTGATGAGGGTTTGGGACGACGCGGGTGGGGTAGCGGGACCCGCTGCAAGTACGTCCCTGTAAGCTCGTGTGTTGCCATCCATGGCAACACACGGTCCCGATACCCCACCCGCGCCGTCCCTCCGACACTGGGTCGGTGCGCAGAGAGGAAACGCGTCGCGCGTTTCGAGATTCGCGAATGACGTCTGGTTTCTACGGATGCGTCATTACGGCCACTGCATTTCACCCTTGGCTACTTTTGCGCTCAGTTCCAGCGAGCTCTCGCCCGCCAGGGTCGGATAGCGTTTTTTCATCGCGGCAATCAGTGCGTTGGCGTCGTTGCTCCGTGCCGTTTCTTCGTCGAAGGCGCGGATGTAGTCGGCGGTGAAATCCACGGCGCTGATGTCCAGGGCGGCACCCGTTGCGTAGTGGCCCGGTATGACGCGCGTCGGCTTCAGGGCCTTGATGGTGGCCAGGGTCTGCAGCCAGTGCGCGTGCGATTGGGCGCTTTGGGTGTCGGCCATCCAGACGTGTTCGCCGGCGACGATGGGGATGCCGCCGAGGACGGTGCGCAGGGCGGGGATCCACAGGACGGTGCGGTCCGGGGTGGGGCCGGTGAGGCCGATGATCTTGATCGGTTGGCCTTCAAGGGTGAGGGTGTCGCCGTCCAGGGGGGGCGGGATGACGATGCGGCTGGGCTTGGCTGCGCCCATCTGCGGGCCCCAGTACGCGAGTTTGGCGGCCTGGGTGGCGTTGATGTGGGCAACGGTTGCGGGGGTGGCGAGGACTTGGGCGTCGGGGAAGGCGTCCTGCAGGGTGGCCAGGCCGAAGTAGTAGTCGGGGTCGCCGTGGCTGATGTAGATCGTGGTCAGCCGTTTGCCCGAGGCGCGGATGCGCTGCACCAGCTGGGCGGCGTCGGATGCGGCGAACTGGGCGTCGACCAGGATGGCGTCGTGGCGGCCGGTGATCAGGGTGGACGCGACCGAAAACAGCGCCTCGTCGCCGGGGTGGTAGGGCTGCACCTGCAGCACGTGGGCTTCGGCGGTGGCCGCAGCGGCGTGGCTGATGGCCGGTGGGCTGACGGCGAGCGCGGTACCGAGCGCCAACGCCAAGGCCAGGGTCGTGCGGGAAACGTTCTGCATTTCAAGAAGTCCTGTGCAGCGCGGCCCCGGCATCACACCGGGGCGGGACGGCCCCGACATGGCACCGGGGGGAACGGCCCCCGACATGACACCGGGGGGGGGGACGGCCCCGACATGACACCGGGGGGAACGGCCCCGACATGACACCGGGGCCGGTAGAGCCGACCGTTGGTCGGCTGCTTCACATCGGCGGCCTGGTCAGTACGCAACCGTGGCGATCTGCCGCACGTACTGCGGGGTTTCGATCTCGCTGACGAAGGCGTCGGCGTAGTCGGCGTAGCTGATCCGGCTGTGTCCGTCGGCACCGACCAGGAAATTCTTCGCCTGGCTGCGGAAGCCGCCGCGCTGCGGGCCGGGGCCGATCTCGGCGGCGGGCGAGTAGAAGGTCCAGTCCAGGTCATCGACGGCCTGCAGCTGCTTCAGCGTCTCGCGCGCGGCCAGGGCGACCGGCTTGTAGGCATCCGGGAAGCCCTCGGTGTCCACCAGTTGCACGCCCGGGGCGACTTCCAGGCTGCCCGCACCGCCGACCATGATGAAGCGCGGTACGCCGGCCTGGCGGGCTGCCTTGACCAGCGCGGCGCTGGTGGTGGTCACGGTGCTCGGCGCATCACCCGGGCGCGGGCCGAAGGCGCTGGCCAGCACGTCGTGGCCGGCGATCACGGCGGCCAGGGCATCGGTATCGTCCAGCGCGGCGACGGCCAGCTGGGCGCCCTCCAGTTCGGCCGGCAGGTCGGTCTCGCGGCGCACGATGGCGGTGACCTGATGGCCGCGGGCGAGGGCCTGGCGGGTGATTTCACGGCCGATATTGCCGGTGGCACCAACAAGCGCGATTTTCATGGGGCAGGTCCGTTGAGGAAGGAAGGCCAGCGTATGCCTCTGGAATCGAACGAAAAACCGCGTATAACGGCCTAATTTGTTGCACGGATCGATCAAATGGACCGGATGACCGCCATGAACGTGTTCGTCGAGGTCGCCGAGCGCGGCAGCCTGACCGCAGCGGCCGAGGCACTGGAAATGTCGCGGGCGATGGTGACCCGTTATCTGGCCGAGGTGGAGCGCTGGCTGGGCGCGCGGCTGCTGCACCGGACCACGCGCCGGATCAGCCTGACCGGGCCGGGCGAAGCCGCGCTGCTGCGGTTCCGGCAGATGCTGGCGATCGGTGATGAGCTGCGTGGTGAGCTGGCCACGGACAACCCCGAGCCGCACGGGCTGCTGCGGGTCACCGCGAGTGTCTCCTTCGGGCAGATCCACCTGGCGGCGGCGGTGGCGGCGTTCGTCAAACGGCATCCGCTCACGCGCGTGGAACTGCTGCTGGTGGATCGGGTGGTGAATCTGGTCGAAGAGCGCGTGGACATCGCGGTGCGCATTTCGCGCGCGATCGATCCGAGTCTGATCGCGCGGCCGTTGGCGCCGTGCCGTTCGGTGCTGTGCGCGTCGCCGTCGTACCTGACCGAGCACGGCACGCCGACCACCGCCGATGCACTGGCCGCGCACAACTGCCTGACGCACCACTATGTCGGCAAGAGCGTGTGGCACCTGCAACGCGACGGACGGAAGATCGCGGTGGCGGTAGGCGGCAACATCAGTGCCAATGAAGCGTCGCTGCTGCTCGAAGCGGTGCGTGCCGGCGCCGGCATCGCGATGTTGCCGACGTACCAGATCGCCCCGTTGCTCCGCAGTGGCGAGCTGATCGAGGTGCTGCCTGATTACGAAGTGGAAGGCTTGGGTATCCACGCGGTATATGCGTCACGCCGGCAGCTGCCGACAATCATGCGCAGCTTCCTGGATTTCCTGGTGGAACGTTTTGCCAGCCCGGCATTCCTGGCGCAGCTGTAAACGCGGCGCTACCCGGGCGTGCATCGGCATCACACACGCACCTCCGTACAATGGCCCTTCCCTGCTGTGGAAGTGAGCATTGCCTTGTCGTACCCGTATCCGTTGGTGGTGTTCGATCTGGATGGCACGCTGGTGGACAGCGCCGCCGATATCGCCGAGGCGTTGAACCGCACGCTGGAGGACTGGCAGTTGCCGCGCGTGCCCGAGGCCACCGTGCTGACCTGGATCGGCGATGGTGTGCGCCGATTGGTGGAGCAGGCATTCGATGCGGCTGGCAGCGCCGTCGAACTGGACAAGGTGATGCCCGGTTTCATGCGGCACTACGAGGCGTGCCTGTTGCGCAGCCCACGTCTGTTTGATGGTGTGACCGACACGTTGGCCGCATTGCGCGAACGCGCGGTGACGCTGGCGATCTGCACCAACAAGCCGTCGGCGCTGGTGGCGCCGTTGCTGCAGCATTTCGGGTTGCAGGATCAGTTCGCGCTGGTGCTGGGCGGAGATTCGCTGCCGGAACGCAAGCCCAGTGGTGCGCCGTTGCGGCATATCGCGGCGCACTTCGAGGTGGCCGTCGAGGCGGCCCTGATGGTGGGTGATTCGATCACCGATTACCGCGCCGCGGTGGATGCGGGCATGCCGGTGGCGCTGGTGCGCTATGGGTATCCGCGCGGGCTCGATCTAAACAACGTCGCGGCGGTGGCGGTGATGGACGATCTGCGGGAACTGCTGGCGCTCTAATGCGCGTGTGCCGACCAACGGTCGGCACCTACCAGGGTCAACGATTGTGCCGACCAATGGTCGGCAGCTGCCGAGGGTGGGACGGCAGCGGTGCCGCCGTCCCGCACGCTTATTTCGGCTGGTAACGCACGCTCAGGCGGTACTCGCGGCCCGGCTGGTTGTACCAGGCAACGGTTTCGTAATCGCGGTCGAAGACATTGCTGACGCGGCCCAGCACCGACCAGTCGCGGCTCAGTGCGTATTCCAGGCGCAGGTCCACGGTGCCATAGCCACCCAGGCGCACGGTGTTGGCCGCATCGTCGTAACGCTTGCCGGCGCCGTTGGCGGTGAGGCCGGTGCGGAAGTCACCGAAGCGGCGATCGACGTCCAGGCGCGCGGTGTTCTGGGCGCGGCGGGCCAGCCAGTTGTCGAACTGCGCGCTGCCGTCGGTGCGGTTGCGCGGGTCGGTGTGGCTGAGCTGTGCATTGAGGTCGAACCCGGCCACGGTGATCGCACCGGTCAGTTCGGCGCCGCGGATGCGGGCCTTCTCGACCTGCGACATCATGAAGGTCGTCGCGTCGTAGGTGATCAGGTCATCGATGCGCGTTTCGTACACATCCAGACCCCAGCGCCAGCCCTCACCCTGCTGGGCAATGCCGACGTTCGCGCTCTTGGATTTTTCCGGGTCCAGGGTCGGCACGCCGCTCCACGGGTCGTACAGATCGCTGAAGGTCGGGGCCTTGAACGCGGTGCCGTAGCTGGCGTTGAGGCGGAAGCCGCTGCCCAGCTCCAGCCCCCAGCCGAGGCTGCCGGTGGTGTGGTTGCCGAACTGCTCGTTGTCGTCGTTGCGCACGCTGGCCTGCAGGTGGTGCGCGCCGAAGCGGCCCTGGTACTGCACGAACACGCCGGTGTTGTCGCGGCTGTCGACCAGATAGCCGGCGCTGCTGCCGTCCAGGTTGTCCTGGCTCCAGTCCACGCCGGCGCTCAGCAGCTGGCCATCGGCGATGCCGATATCGGCCTGCACCGAGGCGCTGTCACGGTGGGTCTGCGCGTTGCCCAGCCAGGCATCACCGTTGTAGTTGTCCGATTCGTTGTCGGCCCGGCCGACATTGACGGTCAGGTTGAAGCGCGCGCTGGGCGTGTAGCGCAGCTTGCCACCGAGCACCTGCTGCAGGGTCTCGGAGTAGTTGTAGTAGCCGTCGTAGTGGTTCTCGCCTTCGGCGCGCAGCGCGGTGCCTTCCAGGCTCAGCGTATCGGTCAGCGCATAGCCGCCGCGCAGGCTCATCGACAGGTTGCGGTAGCCATCGCGGTCGGGCTCATTGGCGCCACAGCCGGCGAACGGCGAGACGGAGCCGCGGCAGGCGTTGATGCCGTCGGTGTGCTGGTAGGCGATGTCGGTGCCGAACCAGCCACGCTCGCCACTGCCACCGAAGCCACCGCTGGCCTCGCGCAGGCCGTTGCTGCCGCCGCCGAGCTGCAGGTGTGGCGCGAACTGGCCGGCATTGCGGCGGGTGAAGATCTGGATCACGCCACCGATCGCGTCGGCGCCGTACAGGCTGGACTGCGGGCCACGCACGATCTCGATGCGCTCGATCTGCGCCAGCGGCAGGTCCTGGATCATGGCCAGGCCGAGGTCACCGGTGTTGATGCGCACGCCGTCGATCAGCACCAGGGTGTGGGCCGAGTTGGTGCCGCGCAGGAACAGCGAGCTCTGCTTGCCCAGGCCACCGCTGTTGTTGAGGTTGATGCCGGCCCGGCCGCGCAGCAGCTCCTGCAGCGACGGTGCCTGGCTGCGCTCGATCTCGGCGCGGTCGATCACCTGCGCTGGCGAGATGCTGTCCTGCAGGGCGATCGGGGTGCGGGTGGCGGTGACCAGTACCTGGTCCAGCGCGGTCGCCTCGTCCTGGGCCGACGCCAGCAGGGGCAGGGCCGACAACACGGCCAGGGAAAGGACTTGGATCTGCAGCTTCATCGATGACTCCATGCACCGCGCACGCCCGCGCGGCAAGGGGTGGGGATGATCGCGCTGCAGGGATGGATCGACGGTTGGCGGACGCGCACGGCGCCGCTTGCCGCCGCCATGCCCGCCGCATCGCAACCAGTCGTCTTCCAGGCCGGTCTCCGGGCTTGCGGGTCGATGGCGGTGCCATCGTGCCAGGCGCCTTCCCATGCCGGAGCACAGTGGCGTGTTGCCTGGTGTTTCCTCGCTTACCGTTGCGGGGGCAGCGCCGGAGTGGCGGCGGGGCACGAGGCCTGACGCGTCACCGGCTTCCCGTTTCAACCTGGCGGCATTGCAGCCCCGGGTCACCTGAAAGTGGGCGCAGTCTAAGCCATCGGCCGGGCCGGTGGAGCGCACCGGTTAGAATGCGCCTCGCTTTTTCGATGTGATCTCCATGACCCCGACGTGGTTGCAGCACCCCGGTACCGACGCCCGTGACCCTCACCGGCCGGCCGCAGCGGGCAGCAGAGGGGGCCCGGCATGATCCTCGACCTGATCCGCCACGCCAGCACCGGCCGCGACGACCATCTCGATGGCCGTACCGATCCACCGCTGCATGAGGGCGCCACCGACGCGCTGTGCGCGCGCTACGCGGCGCTGTCCTGGGAGCGCGTGCTGTGCTCGCCGCGGCAGCGCGCCGTGCGCACCGCCGAAGCGCTGGCGGCCCCGCTCGGGCGGGGGGTGGACACTGACGAGGAATGGGAAGAGCTGGATTTCGGCGACTGGGATGGTGCCGCGCTGGAGGCGCTGCCGATGGACGCGCTGTCGGCGTTCCATCTGGACCCGCACGCCAACCCGCCGCCGCACGGCGAAAGCTGGGGCCACTTCGAGCGCCGCATCGCGCGTGGGCTGCACCGGCTGCTGGATGATCCGGACCCGGTGCCGACCCTGATCGTCAGTCATGGCGGGCCGCTGCGCATGGTGCTGTCGCAGGTCTGCGGGTTGCCGATGGCGATGTGCTGGGCGCTGCGCATCGACCACGGCACGCGGCTGCGGCTGCGCGTGGAGCGCGAAGACGATCAACTCTGGGGCGAGCTGCTGGAACTGCAGCAGGTATGAAGCGCGCAGGACCGACGATGCGTCGGTCCGTGCGGATCAGCGAGGCTCGTCGTCGCTCTCGAACGGCGATGCCTCATCGCCCTCATCATCGCGATGCTCGACCGTGCGGTCGTAGACCGGGCCGGACGCGGGCGGCGCCTTCTTCAGCGGCTGCTCGGCGATGATGGCCTCGTACTCGGCCACCAGCACGGTACGGCGTGCTTCCGGCAGTTCCTGCCAGTGGCAGTCCTGCAGCGCGCCTTCCAGCGAATAGAGCAGGTTCAGGCTCGGTTTGAAGCCGGCACGGCGCACCTTGACGAAGGCACCCACGGCGCCGACCGCCACCAGGTCTTCCGGCGTACGCAGACCGACCTGGCGCAGCCATGCTGCGCTCTTCGGGCCGATGTTGCGCAGCTTGGCGCCACTCATCCCAGGGCCTCGACGAACACCGCGGCGATCGCTTCAAGGCCGGCCTGGTCCTCGGCGTCGAAGCGCGCCAGCGACGGGCTGTCCAGATCGAATACACCGACCAGGTTGCCGTTGTGGACCAGCGGCACCACCAGCTCCGAGCGCGAGGCCGAGTCGCAGGCGATGTGGCCCGGGAAGGCGTCCACGTCTTCGATGCGCTGGGTAACCCGCTGCGAGGCGGCGGCGCCACACACGCCCTTGTCGAGCGGAATGCGCACGCAGGCGGGCAGGCCCTGGAACGGGCCGACGACCAGCTCGTTGCCGTCGAAGAAGTAGAAGCCGACCCAGTTCAGGTGCGGCAGGGCGTGGTAGACGAGCGCCGACAGGTTGGCCGCATTGGCGATGCGGTCGCGCTCGCCATGCACCAGGGCACGGGCCTGGGCCAGCAGCTGGCCGTACTGTTCCGGCTTGCTGCCGGTAAGCGTGGAGGTATCGAACATGGCCGCAGTCTACCAAGCCGCACGCCCGCCTGCGCCGGGGCCGGCGGAACGCAGCAGACCGCAGCGCGGCGTTGCCGGGACGGCGGATAATGACGCGTTTCCAGCCCTGGTCGTCTTTCATGTCCCTGCCTGCGCCGTTGCCCGCCGCTTTGTTCGTCACCGGTACCGATACCGGCATCGGCAAGACCTTCAGCAGCTGCGTGCTGCTGCATGCCCTGCGCCGGCATGGCGGCACGGCCGTGGGCATGAAGCCGGTCGCCAGCGGCTGTGAGCGCACCCCGCAGGGCCTGCGCAACGAGGACGCCACCGCCCTGCTGGCTGCCAGCGTGCCGACGCCCGGGTACGACGACCTGAACCCCTTCGCGCTGGAGCAGCCGCTCGCGCCGGAGATCGCGGCGGCAGAAGCGGGCGTGCAACTGTCGCTGGCGCCGATCGAAGCTGCCTTCGCGCGCCTGCGTGCCAGCGCGGACACGGTGGTGGTGGAGGGCGTCGGCGGCTGGCTGGCGCCGCTGTCGGCCACGCTGGACCAGAGTGATCTGGTGCAGGCGCTGAAGCTGCCGGTGGTGATGGTGGTCGGGCTGCGGCTGGGTTGCCTCAACCACGCACGGCTGACCGCCGAGGCGATCGCGGCCCGCGGCGCGCACTGCATCGGTTGGATCGCCAACGAGGTGGACCCGGCGATGGCGCGCCGCGATGAGAATGTCGCGTTGCTCAAGGCGCGGTTGCCGATGCCGTGCTGGGGTCGCCTGCCGTATGCGCCGGGTGCGGATCCGGCGAGCCTGGCAGACCGCCTGGTGTTCTGAGCGTCAGCCGCCTGCGCGCACCTGCAGCGCGCTGGCGAGCCGGCCGACCGTGGCAATCGCGCTGGCGAAGCGCTCGTCCAGTTCCTGGCAGCACGACAGGCGCAGGCAATGCCGGTAGCGGGCACCGCGCGAGTACACCTGGCCGGGCATGAACACCACGCCCTCGGCCAAGGCCTGCTCGAACAGCTCCCCGGCATCGATCGCCGGGGGCAGCTCCACCCACAGAAGGAACCCACCGGTCGGCTGGGTGGCCGAGGTGCCGGGCGGAAAATGCTGGGCGATCAGCCCACGCACGTGGCTCACCTGGTCGCTGTAGAGCCGGCGCAGCCCACGCAGGTGGTGTTCGTAGTTTCCGGCCTCCAGGAATGCCGCCACCGCATCGCCGAGCAGGCGTGATTCGGCGCCGGAGGAATGGAATTTCAGCAGCTGGATATCGGCAGCGAAGCGACCCCCATCGAGCCAGCCGATCCGGTAATCCGGCGCCAGCGTCTTGGAGAAACCACTGCAGACCATGATCCAGCCATCGCGATCGAAGCTCTTGGCCAGCGGTTCCAGCGGCTCCTTGAACTGCAGCTCGGCGTAGACCGCATCTTCGATCAACGGCACCTGGTAATGGTTCACCAGCTCGGCCAGGCGCTGCTTGTTCGGCACGGGCATGCTGCCGCCGAGTGGATTGTGCACGGTCGGCATGACCATGATCGCGGCGATGCCGCCGGCGGCGAGCAGCGCTTCCAGTGCTTCCAGATCGAGGCCGTCCCTCGGATGGGTGGGCAGCTCGATCGCGCGCAGGCCCAGGCTGCGCAGCAGCGGGTAGATGTTGAAATACGAGGGCGCTTCGATCGCGACCGCATCGCCGGGTTGGGTCACCACGCGCAGCGCCAGCTGCAGGGCTTCCATCGCGCCATGGGTGAGCACCAGCCGGTCGGTGGTGGTGTGCAGCCCCAGCCGTGGCCCTCGCTGCACGATCTGCGTCAACAGCCGTGCCGCACCGTTGGGACGTGCGTAGGTCTCCACCGTGGTGGCAGCCCGGCGCAGTACCTGCGCGGTGATGCGGGCCAGCTGCGCACCGGGATAGAAGCGCTTGCCGCGCGGCCCGGCGAAGGCCAGGTCGACGATGCCCGGTTGCTGCTGTGCGGCCAGCACGCGCGCCATCATCGCCTGCTGTGCCGGTGCGGTGGGCGGAGACGGCGCCTGCCGCAGCGACTGCGTCGGTTCGGGCAGACGCGGGCTGACCACGAAGCCGGCCTTGGGCCGCGGCAGCACCAGCCCGGCATCCTCCAGCTGCCGATACGCGGCGATCACCGTGTTGAGGCTGAGGCTGCGCTGTGTCGCCAGGCCGCGCAGCGACGGCAGCCGGGTGCCGACCGGCAAGCGCCCACTGCGGATCGCGTCGGCCATTTCATCGGCCAGGGACTGGTAGAGGTTGGTCGCCATCGGCATCTGCATCCACGGGTATCTGTAACCGTGCGGATGCCAGTCATCTGCATCTGTATCCGCGTTGGGACGCAGCCTACCATGGGCGTGACGACTTCTCTCGCGCACGGCAGAGCGGTGTGTGCCGTGCGTCTTTTCTTCTGGTTCGCCGCGTGATCAGCGCGCCGAAATGGAGGTACTCACCAGGCGCGGCTGCTCGCGGTACAGCGCCGGATACTGCTGCTTCAGCGCGGCCACCTTGGGCAGGTCGTTGATCCGGATATACAGCGATTCCGGATGCAGCGTGAGGTAGTTCTGGTGATAGCCCTCGGCGGCGAAGAACGGCTTGCCACCCTCGACCTGGGTCACCACCGGCGCGGCGTAGGTCCTGGCCTGCTGCAGCTGGGCGATGTAGGCGCGGGTGGCATCGCGCTGCGCGGCGTCGTCGGCATAGACCGCCGAGCGGTACTGGGTGCCGCGGTCCGGGCCCTGCCGGTTGAGCTGGGTCGGATCATGCGCCACCGAGAAGAACACCTGCATCAGCTGGCCATAGCTGACCTGGGCCGGATCGTAGGTGACCTGTACCGCCTCGGCATGGCCGGTACCACCGCCGCCGACGCGCGGGTAGGTGGCGTTCGCCGCACTGCCGCCGATGTAGCCGGAGAGCGCATTGTCCACGCCCTTGATGTGCTGGAACACGCCCTGCACGCCCCAGAAGCAGCCACCGGCGAACACCACCTGCGCGCGCTTCACGCCGGGTTGGCGCAGGTCCGCCTTGCCGGCAGGGGGAGGCAAGGCCACGGTCGTGGCGGCCGCGGCAGCGTGTGCCGGCCGATCAAGACCGACCACCACCACGCTGGCGGTGAGTGCCGCGATGGCGACAGCGATGCCGCCTGCAACGAGTTTGTCGAACGCGATCTTCATGCGATAGCTCCTCAACCAAACGTAAAGGCGTAGGCGTGCACGCCCGGATCGAGGAACTCGATCTCGAAGGTGCGCTCCTGCACGGTGCCGGACTGGCGGATCAGCTGATACAGACGGTTTTCATCCACGCGGCCGTCGCCATCGGCGGTGATGTCACCGCCGGCCGCTGCGCCCGGCGCCTGCCCGTCGATGCGCACGCGGAAGCGGACCGGCTTGCCGTCCTCGCCCGGGGCCAGCACCAGGTGCAGGTCGCGCGCATGGAAGCGGAAGGCGATACGGCCGCCATCCGTCTCCAGCCGGGCGTCTTCGTTGCCCACCGTCCAGCGTCCTGCCAATGCCCACTGGTTGTGTTGAAGGGTGGCAGGGACGGTGTAGTCGGCAGGCTGGTCCTGGCGCTGGCCACCGGGCGAGGCGAAGTTCTCGGCGCGAGCGTGACCCAGGTAGGTCTCCGGCGATTTGAGGTTGTCCATGTCGGCCTGGCGCGCCACGCCATCCAGCGCCATCGCCACCGGTGCGTCATCACCGGGGAGGGTGTTGCCGGCCTCGCGCAGCAGCTGGCGGATGATCTGCTCGGACTGCGCATAGTTGCCTTCACCGAAGTGATGCGCACGGATCTGGCCCTGCGCATCGATGAAGTAGTGCGCCGGCCAGTACTTGTTGTTGAAGCCGCGCCAGATGGCGAAGTCGTTGTCGATCGCCACCGGGTAGGTCACCTTCAGGTCCTTCACCGCGCGCTGCACGTTGGCCAGGTTGCGCTCGAAGGCGAACTCCGGTGCGTGCACGCCGATCACCACCAGCCCGTGGTCGCGATAGCGCTCGGCCCACTCGCGCACGTACGGCATCGCGCGCAGGCAGTTGATGCAGGAGTAGGTCCAGAAATCGACCAGCACCACCTTGCCGCGCAGCGGCGGTGCATCCAAGGGCGGGCTGTTGAGCCACCCGGTGGCACCGGCCAGCGAGGGCAGGGTGCCTTCCACCGGCAGTGGCTGCCCGGGCGTGCTCGCAGCGGCGCGCATCATCGCCGCGCCGGCGGCCGGTTCCTGTGCTGGCAGCACGTCGAGCAGGCCCTGTTCCAGCTTGGCGGTGCTGACCATGGAGAGCCGGGTCAGTACGCCGGTATCCCAGCCCATCGCGATGGCGACCACCGCCAACAATGCGGCGATGCCCAGCCCACGGCGCACCCACTCGCCCACGCCGAGGCGACGCTTGAGCGCGGCGAACACGCGCCCGCCGATCCAGATCGCCAGCGCCAGCGAGGTCGCCGCGCCCAGTGCATAGGCGAGCAACAGCCCGCTGGTGCCGACACTGGCGCCCTGCAACGCCGCGCCGGTGAGGATCAGGCCGAGGATCGGCCCCGCGCACGGTGCCCACAGCAGGCCGGTGGCGATGCCGATCAGCAGCGAGGTACCCACGCCCCCCCGGCCCGCGTCACTGGCCGCATCGGCCGAGGCGCTCAGCCGCGCCCCCAGCCGCTGGAACGGCGACAGCAGGCGGTCGGCCAGCGCCGGCCACAGCAGCGCCAGCGCGAACACCGCCATCACCACCAGTGCGATCCAGCGCCCGATCTGGTTGGCCTGCGCCACCCATTGGCTGCTCACCGCCGCCAGGCTGGCGACCACGGCGAACATCAACGCCATGCCGATCAGCAGCGGCAGCCCACTGCGCAGGAAAGGGCGGTCGGACCGTGCGAACACGAACGGCAGCACCGGCAGGATGCAGGGGCTGAGGATGGTGAGCACGCCACCGAGGTAGGCCAGCACGAGCAGAAGCATGGAGAGGTCCTTCTATGACGCAGGGAGTGCGGCGCTCAGGCCGCGACGAAATTCATGGCCACGCCGTTCATGCAATAGCGCAGTCCGGTCGGGCGCGGGCCATCGTCGAACACGTGGCCGAGGTGGCCACCGCAACGCCGGCAGTGCGCCTCGACCCGGACCATGCCCAGCGTGGTGTCGCGGTCTTCGCCGACGGCATCGTGCAGCGGCGCCCAGAAGCTGGGCCAGCCGGTACCGCTGTCGAACTTGGTGGAGGAGGAGAACAGCGGCAGCGCGCACCCCGCACAGGTGAAGGTGCCGCGCCGGTGTTCCTTGTTGAGCGGGCTGCTGAACGGCCGCTCGGTGCCCTGCCGGCGCAGCACGCTGTACTGGGCCGGGGTGAGCTGCTCGCGCCACTGCGCATCGCTGCGCATGACCTCGAACTGGCGCGCAGGCGCGGCGGGAGCTGCCGGGGCGGGCCCGCTGCAGGCGGTCAGTCCGAACAGGCCGGCCGCGGCAGCCATGCCACCCATTCCAAGCACATTGCGACGTGTGTAACGCATGGCCGATCTCCGGGCACGGGGACGATGCGGCCATGCTGCGCCCGGCCCGGTCAACGAATCCTCACGCAGGGTTAAATTTTCCGTGACACATTCAGGTCGCGATCCGTCGACAATGCCGCCATGCCCTCCTGCCGCCCCCTGAGCCGATGAGCAGTGCCAAGCGCGTCCTGATCGTCGAAGACGATGTCCACATCGCCAACCTGCTGCGCATGCACCTGCGCGATGAAGGTTATGAGGTCACCCATGCCGCCACCGGCGACGAGGGCCTGGCCCTGCTGGAGGCGCAGCCGTGGAGCGCGCTGGTGCTGGACCTGATGCTGCCCGGTGTGGACGGCCTGGAGATCTGCAAGCGCGCCCGTGCGATGACGCGCTACACGCCGATCATCATCACCAGTGCGCGCGCCAGTGAAGTGCACCGCATTCTCGGCCTGGAGCTGGGCGCAGACGATTACCTGGCCAAGCCCTTCTCGATGCTGGAACTGGTGGCACGCGTGAAAGCGCTGCTGCGCCGGGTGGAAGCGATGGCCCAGAACGCACGCATCGATGCCGGTGAGATCGAGGTGGCCGGGCTGCGCATCGACCCGGTCGCCCGCACGGCGCTGGTGGAGGGACGACCGCTGGAGTTGACTCCGCGCGAGTTCGACCTGCTGTACTTCTTCGCCCGTCATCCCGGCCAGGTGTATTCGCGCATGGACCTGCTCAACCAGGTGTGGGGCTACCAGCACGACGGCTACGAGCACACCGTCAACACCCACATCAACCGGCTGCGCAACAAGATCGAGCGCGATGCGGCCAATCCGCAGCGCATCCAGACGGTCTGGGGACGGGGCTACAAACTGGTCGATGGCAACGAAGGGGGCGGCGCATGATCCGGCTCACGTTGTCGCAGCGCCTGTCCGCGGTGTTCTTCGCGCTGCTGCTGTTGTGCTGTGGCGCGCTGGTGTGGATCCAGATGCGCAGCACCACGGTGCATGAGCAGGAAACCGTACAGCGCCTCTCGCGCGGGCTGGCCGAACACATCGCGCGCAGTGGCGAGTTGATGGATGGCCGCGGCATGCGCAACGGCGAAGTGCGCGCGCTGTTCGGCAAGCTGATGGCGGTCAACCCGAGCGTGGAGGTATACCTGCTCGACGACCAGGGCCGCATCCTCGGCCACGATGCTCCGGACGGTCATCTCAAGCGCAGCCGGGTCGATCTGGCACCGGTAAAGGCGCTGCTGCGCGACGAGCCGCTGCCGATCCTCGGCGATGACCCGCGCAGCGCCACCGGCCGCAAGGTGTTCAACGCGGCGCCGCTGTGGGTGCAGGGGCATCAGGCCGGCTACATCTACGTGGTGCTGGTCGGTGAACAGCGAGAAGCACTGGCGGCCAACATCGCCGCAAACAGTACGCTGCGCACCACGCTGTGGTCGTTGGCGATCGTCGCGGTGGTGGGCCTGCTGGCCGGCCTGGTCGCGTTCCGTTGGGTCACCCGCCCGCTGCGCCAGCTGACCCGGCGCATCCAGTCCTTCGATGTCGATGCCGCCACTCCCGATGCCGCCCCGCCGCCGGCGCCGCTGCGCAGCGGCGAGCGCGATGAACTGGCCATCCTGCAGCACAGCTTTGGTCACATGGCCCAGCGCCTGGGCGAGCAATGGCAACAGTTGCGCCAACAGGACCTGCAGCGGCGCGAGCTGGTGGCCAATATCTCCCACGACCTGCGCACGCCGCTGTCCTCGCTGCACGGGTATCTGGAAACGCTGGCCCTCAAAGACGCCACGCTGGGCGCCGACGAGCGCCAGCGCTATCTCTCGATCGCGCTGTCGCAGAGCCACAAGGTCGGGCGCCTGGCCCAGGCGTTGTTCGAGCTGGCCCGGCTCGAACACGGCGGTGTCGTACTGGACCGCCAGGCGTTCTCGCTGCCGGATCTGATCCAGGATGTGTTCCAGAAATTCGAGCTGGCGGCCGAGTCCCGCCGGCAGACACTCAGCGCCGACATTCCGCCGGGTATCCCGCCGGTGATCGCGGACCTGGCATTGATCGAGCGGGTGCTAACCAACCTGCTCGACAACGCGATCCGCCATACGCCGGAAGGCGGGCGCATCACGGTCACCCTGCGCGCGGCCGATGGCCAGGTGCAGGTCAGCGTGGCCGATACCGGCCCGGGCATTGCCGCCGAACGCCGCGCCACCCTGTTTACCGCGATGCCGGCGTTGAGCAGCCAGCGGCCGGACAGCGGTGGGCTGGGCCTGCTGATCGTGCATCGCATCGTGCAGCTGCACGGGCGTGAGATCCGCCTGCTGGAGAGCCGGGAAGGGGCGTTGTTCGTGTTCTCGTTGCCGGCAGCGCGGTAACAGCGCCCAAAAAAAAGACCCGACAGAGGGAGGGTTCTGTCGGGTCTGGGATTGCGTGGGGGGAGGGACCCACGCAAATTCGATGTTGTCCGGCTCAGCCGCGGGTCTTGCCTGCGCTGGGCGTGGCGGCCGCGAACGGCTGCCGGGCGAGTTCGCTGAAGGCTTCGGAGGCCTTCAACCCCATGCCGGCCACTTCCTGGCTGGCGCTGGACCAACGGGCGAGGTTGTCACGCGCCAGTTGCGCGCCTTTGGGCAGCAGCAACTGCAGCGTGCCAGCATCCTGTGACTGCACGATTTCACCGAAGAACCCGCTGGTGGCGGTGATGTTCTTCTCCAGCGTCTTCAACTGCACCCCGAACATGCTTTCGGCATTTTCCAGCGCGAGCCGGTTGGCACGCGTGGCCGTGGCGGCCAGCTGGCGGGTGTAGTCGCTGAAGGAATCGGTGAACGCGGACGCCATGGTCAGGACGGCTCGAGAACGTTGATGCAATGCAGCATACGCCGAAAATATTGCATTGCAACATTCCATCGCCAGTGGTGGCCCGGTTTTAGTTGAACCGGTTTCCAATCAATGGGTTGCGAAGGCTTGCGTGCGATGATGATGGGGTGGGAGCCGACCAACGGTCGGCTCTACCGCGCGCTGCCGGGTCAGCCGCGGTAGCGGCAGCCGGAGGTGCAGGTTTCGTGCACGGTGACTTCGCTCAGCTCGGGCAGGGCCGGCTTGAGTTCGTCCCAGATCCACATCGCCAGGCGCTCGCTGGTCGGGTTCTCCAAGCCGGGGATGTCGTTGAGGTAGTGGTGGTCCAGACGGTCGTAGATCGGCTGGAAAGCGGCTTTGACGTCGCCGAAATCCATGATCCAGCCGGTCTGCTCGCCGGGCTCGCCTTCCACTTTGAGTTCCACCCGGAAGGAGTGGCCGTGCAGGCGCGCGCACTTGTGGCCCGGCGGCACGTTGGGGAGGTGGTGAGCGGCCTCGAGGGTAAAGACTTTGAAGATTTCCATGGCCGCATTGTAGCGGTGGGCTGGGGCTCCAGCAGGGGTCGGGCGTTAATTGTTGCTAACGAAAACATTTCCATCCGGATGAAGAGATGTTAGTTTCTCTTATATCCGTATGAAGAGATGTTATTGGCCGCGGTTCAGCCAGGCATGGACTACTGCGGAACTTGTCGTCCACCACCCCACTGAAGTTCATGCCCAAGCACACTCTTCTTGTAGCGGCGCTGTCCGTCGCTCTGGCAACGCCTTTGACCGCGTTTGCCGACGCCGCCCCCGATGCCGCCGCCGCCGGCGACAGCAAGACCCTTGCCGCCGTGCGGGTCACCGGGTCCAACATCAAGCGCACCGATACCGAGTCGGCCAACCCGGTGCAGGTGATCGAGCGCCAGCAGCTGGAGGAGACCGGCAAGGCCACCGTCGCCGACCTGCTGCGCTCGATCTCGGCCAACACCGGCAACGCCAACAACGAGACCACCAACAACGGCTGGGCCTCCGGTTCGGCCGGCATCGGCCTGCGCGGCCTGTCGCAGAAGAACACGCTGGTGCTGCTCAACGGCCGTCGCCTGGCCAACTACGGCTTCCCGGCCGGCGGCCTGTCGGACACCTTCGTCAACCTCAACGCGCTGCCGCTGGTGGCCGTGGAACGCATCGAAGTGCTCAAGGACGGCGCCTCGGCGGTGTACGGCTCGGACGCGGTGGCCGGCGTGGTCAACATCATCACCCGGCAGAATTTCCAGGGCGCCGAACTCGGTGGCAGCCTCGGCACCGCCGACCAGGGCGGGTTGGACGAGCAGAACCTGAAGTTCATCGGCGGCATCGGTGATCTGGACACGGATGGCTACAACATCCTGGTCAGCCTGGAAGGCTACAACCGTGAGCGCCTGGACCAGGACCAGCGCGACCTGACCAAGTCGGGCATCTACACCGACAAGCCCGGCGGCCGCTGGAACGGCTGGTCGGCCAAGGGCGCGCGGTATCTGGTCAACGGCACCTCGGTGCCGATGCTCGATGCCAACGGCAACTGCCCGGAGGGCACCACCCTGGTCGCCAGCGCGCCGATCGATGGCCTGGCCGGCAACACCTGCGGCTTCAACCAGGCGCCGTACACCACGCTGATCCCCTCGACCAAGCGTTACCAGGCCTACGTCAACGGCACCTTCCGGGTGAATGACAACGTCGAAGCCTTCGGTGAAGTGCTCTACAGCGACATCAAGGGCGTCTCCTGGTTCGGCAGCAGCCCGTTCTTCACCCTGGAAAGCGGCCGCTTCGCGCTCAACGCCGATACCGGGCTGGCCGAGCCGGTCTCCTCCAATCTGCCGGCGAGCAGCCCGTACAACCCCTACGGCCGCGCCGTGCCGATCGAGTACACCTTCTTCAACCTCGGTGCGACCATCAAGACCAACCGCTCGCAGGCCTACCGCGGCCTGGTCGGGCTGCGCGGCAGCCTGCAGAACTGGGACTGGGAAGTGGGTGCATTCGGTGCGCGCAGCAGTGAGAGCGAGACCGTCTCCGGCGGCTTTGCCAACCGCTATGCGCTGGCCGATGCGCTGGCCACCGGCAGCTACAACCTGCTCAATCCCGCGGCCACCCCGCAGGACGTGCTCAACGCGATCAACATCAGCACGCTGCGCCCGGCCGAGTCGGTGCTGCAGGGCGTGGATGCCAAGATCTCCGGTGCGCTGGGCCACACCTGGGCCGGCGAGATCGGCTTTGCCGCCGGTGCCGAGTGGCGCCGCGAGAAACTCGATTCCAACAATCCCTGGCAGATCGATGCGGGCCTGCAGATCCGCCCGGCGATCGCCGAGGTGCACGGTGAGCGCAAGGTGACCGCGGCCTATGCCGAAGTGAACGTGCCGCTGGCCGAGCGCCTGGAGCTGCAGGCCGCTGCGCGCGCCGATCATTACAGCGATTTTGGCGATGCCTTCTCGCCCAAGCTGAGCCTGCGCTGGCAGCCGTGGGACATCCTGCTGGTGCGCGCGGCCGCCTCCAAGGGCTTCCGTGCGCCGTCGCTGTCGGAGAATTCCAACAGCACCAGCATCGCCTACGGCAGCGTGATCGATCCGCGCGATCCGGATGTGCCGGGCTCGCGGCAGAACCCGACCTTCTTCACCGTGGGCAACAACGACCTCAAGCCGGAGCGTACCAAGAGCTTCAATGCCGGCATCGTGCTTTCGCCGTGGTCCAACACCAGCCTGAGCGTGGACTACTACCGCATCGAGCTGGAAAACCTGGTAGGCACCAACAACACCCAGACTCTGGTCACCGATGACGTGCCCGGCGCGGTGCTGCGCGATGAGCGTGGCAAGCTGCTGGCGGTCTACAACCGCTATCAGAACCTGAGCGAGCTGAAGACCTCCGGCTTCGATGTCGAACTGCGCCAGCGCTTCCCCACCGAGCGTGCCGGCGACTTCGGCCTGAGCACCGCCTTCACCCACGTGCGCGACTACAGCCGCCCCACCGTGGTCGGTGGTCCGCTGGTGGATTACGCCGGCAGCAACCTCGGCGCCACCCTGCCCAAGAACAAGGCGACCACCACCTTCGATTGGAGCTATGGCGATTTCCGCACCGCGCTGACCTGGTACTACACCAGCGGCTACGACCAGAAGGCCAGCGCCGCGGCCACCGCCGTGCAGGACCGCGTGGATGCCTACAACCAGTTCGACCTGTACCTGGGCTACACCGGCATCGACAAGCTGACCCTGTACGCGAAGATCCAGAACCTGGCCGATGAGGAACCGCCGTACGACGCCTCGTTCCCGGGTATCCGCGCGCCGTACGACTTCAGTCAGTACGATCTGCGCGGCCGCTACTTCACGGTCGGCTTCGACTACCGCTTCTGAACCTGCGGGCCGGTTGCCTTTGCGCCGGCCCGGCACCTGGCTGCACCGGAGCGTGCGCATCCAACGGGGCCGGCGGAGATGCCGGCCCGCTTCATGGGGAACTGCTGTGTCTTTGCATCGTGTCGTGTCACGTCCCATCACCTGGCTGATGGGCGCGTTGTGGTTGCTGGCCGCGCCAGCGTTCGCGCAGAGCGCGTACTTCTTCCCGCAGGGCGGCGAGTTCGATCCGTCCATTCCCACCCCGCAGCAGTTCCTCGGCTATGAGATCGGCAGCCGCTACACGCGGCACGACCAGCTGGTGGCCTACTTCAACGAACTGGCCAAACACTCGGACGAGATCAAGGTCGAAGAGATCGGCCGCAGTTACGAGGGCCGCCCGCTGCTGATCGCCACGGTGACCTCGGCACAGAACCTGCAGAACCTGGAGGCGCTGCGGCGCCAGCACGTCACCCTGGCCGATCCGGCGCAGCCGCTCTCGGCCGCCGGCAGCAGCCCGGTGGTGGTGTGGCTGGGCTACAGCGTGCACGGCAATGAAACCTCCAGCGGTGAAGCCGCGATGCTGACCGCCTACTACCTGGTCGCCAACCGCAGTGCGGAAACCGCGCAGTGGCTGCAGCAGGCGGTGGTGCTGTTCGATCCGGCGCAGAACCCGGACGGGCGCGACCGCGCGGCGAGCTGGCACAACGCGTATGCGTCCTCGCCGGCCTCGGCCGATCCGGCCGACAAGGAACATGTCGAACCGTTCCCGCAGGGCCGCACCAATCACTACTTCACCGACCTCAACCGCGACTGGCTGGCGCTGACCCAGCAGGACACGCGGCCGAAGATCGCCTACTTCCACCAGTGGTATCCCAACGTCCAGATCGATTTCCACGAGATGGGCAAGGACAGCACCTACTACTTCGAACCGTCGCCGGCCAGCATGCACAGCCCGCTCATCCCGGCCTCGTCGTATGCGTTCAACAAGACCCTGGCCAAGTACCACGCACAGTCGCTGGATGCACTGGGCTCGCTGTACTACACCGGGGAGAACTTCGATAATTTCTCGCCGGTCTATGGCTCGACCTACCCGGACTTCCACGGTGCGGTGGGGGTGACCGTGGAGCAGGCCAGCTCGCGCGGCCGCGTGCAGGAATCGGTCAACGGCCTGCTGACCTTCGGCTTCACCATCCGCAACCAGGTGGCCACCGGCCTGGGCACCGTGCGCGGCGCGGTCACCGAGCGCGACGGGCTGCTGAAGCTGCAGAAGGATTTCTTCCAGTCGGCCCTGAAGCAGGCCAACCAGCAGCCGGTGAAGTCGTTCGTGTTCGGCGACGCGGCCGATCCGGGCCTGACCCGGCGCCTGCTGGATCTGCTGCTGCAGCACCAGATCGCCGTGCAGGCATTGAGCGCCCCGGTGACGGTGGACGGCCAACGCTTCGAGCCGGGCAGCGCCTACGTGGTCCAGGCCGCGCAGCCGCAGTTCCGCCTCGTCCATTCGATCTTCGCCGACACCCCGCCGATCAAGGGCGATGTGTTCTACGGCAGCACCTCCTATGCGATCGCACCAGCCTACGGCGTCGCATTCGCCGCCAGCCGCAGTCGGATTGCCGGTGGCGAGCGCGTGGCCAGCGTGCCGGACGCGAACGGCGGCGTGGTCGGTGGCCAGGCGGGCTATGCCTACGTGTTTGACTGGCGCGATTACAACGCCAGCCGCGCGCTGTACGCGCTGCAGGCCAAGGGCCTGCTGACCCGCGCGGCCTTCCAGCCGTTCACGGCAGCCACCGCGCAGGGCGAGCCGTCGTTCGGCTACGGCAGCGTGGTGGTGCCGGTGGCGGGCCAGCCGCTGGCCGGTGCCGAACTGCTTGCGGCGGTCGACACGGCCGCACGCAGCAGTGGCGTGCATATCCAGGCGCTGTCCAGTGGGCAGAGCCGTGGGGGTATCGATCTGGGCAGCGACAGTCTCAAGGCACTGCGCAAGCCGGCGGTCGCGCTGGTGATGGGCGAGGGCGTGAGTGCCACCGAGATCGGCTCGGCCTGGTTCCTGCTTGATCAGCACCTGCAACTGCCGGCCAGCAAGATCGATCCGGCCCAGCTCGGCAAGGTCGCTCTGGATCGCTACACCACGATTGTCCTGGCCGGGGGCACCTACGGTGGCGTCGATGCCACCGCCGTGGCCGCGCTCAAGCGCTGGATCAATGCTGGCGGCACGTTGATCACCTATGGCACCGCCGCGCGCTGGGCGATCGAGCAGAAGCTCAGCGACGAAGTGCTGGGGCCGGAGGAGAAGGAACCGGAGGCGGCACGACGCGCCTTTGGCGATCAGCGCGACATCGCCGCGATCGAACGCGTGAGCGGCAACATCCTCAGCGCCGACGTTGACACCACGCATCCGCTGGGCTTCGGCGTGCCGCGCCGGCAGCTGGCGGTGAACAAGGAAAACGGCCTGAGCTTCCAGCCCAGCCGCAACCCGTTCTCCACGGTGGTACGCATCGACGAAGCGCCCAAGGTCAACGGGTATCTGTCCGAGCGCAACCGCAGCCGCGTCGCTGGTGCGGCCTGGCTGCTGGTCTCGCCGCAGGGGCAGGGCAACGTGGTGCTGTTCGCCGATGACCCGGCGCATCGCAAGTACTGGCACGGCACCGAGCGCCTGCTGTTGAACGCGATCTTCTTCGGCAACCAGCTCAACCCGACCAAGCCGCGCGGCTGACGCCTTCGGCAGCGGTAGTGCCGGCCGCTGGCCGGCTCCCGACCACACCCGGGGTGACACGCCGGCCTCCCCCCCTATGTGTCCGACACAGCCGACCAACGTCGGCTGTTTTCGGTTGCTGGACACCATCACACCCCATGTGAAAATTCCGTATTGCGAATCATTCGCAATAAGAATAGGATGGCGCCCGCCGGGATCGCCCGGCTGTTTCCGCGAGAAGCCGCCCACCTGATCGCTGCGCGTCCACGTTGTCGAACCGTAACCGTCCTTTCTCCAGGGGAACCACCATGAAGATCGTCCCGCTCACCGCGGCCCTGCTGGCACTGGTGCTGGCGCCGGCCGCCCATGCACAACCGGCCACCAAGGCCCCCCCTGTGTCCCCGACCGCGGCCGCCTTCCTGGCGCAGTTCGCCACCGAAGGGACCGACAGCGTCAGCTGGGCCCAGTTCGAGGCCTTCCGCAAGCAGCGTTACACCGACACCGACCGCAACCAGGACGGCCACGTTGACGAACAGGAATACGTCGATGAGTACCTGCAGCGCTTCGATGTGCGCCTGGCCGACGCGCGCGCTGGCCACCTGCGCCAGACCGACACCCGTTTCAAGGCACTGGATCGCGACGGAAACGGGGCGATCAGCCGCGCCGAGTACGATGCCGCCGGCGAACGCACCTGGGCCGGCTACGAGACGTCGCAGAACGCCTCGCAGGAGACCGCCGGAGCGTCTTCGCGCGATCCGCTGAAGATGCCGACCTCGCACACCGCCAACGGCATGCTGGAGCTGTACGACCGCAACCAGGATGGCGCGGTGGGTCGCGAAGAGTTCGACGCAGTGCGTGCCGCGGGCTTCGCCGCCACCGATGCCGACGGCAACGGTACGCTGTCGCTGGCCGAATACACCGCCGAGTTCAGCGGCCGCCTGGAGCAGCAGCGCCAGCGTGTCCGTGCCGATGCCGCGCGCCAGGCCCGCGTGCGCTTCGCCTCGCTGGACAACGACACCGATGGCCGCATGACCTTTGCCGAGTACCAGCTCTCGGGCAAGCGCATGTTCGACCGCGCCGACAGCAATGGCGACGGCGTCGTCGATGCACGCGATCCCGAGCCGGTCGCCGGCGCGCATTCGGCCAACGGCAACCGCTAGCGGCCGGGACGTGCCCTGCACGTCGCACGCCTGCACCCACGGATGAACCCGGCGCGCGCCCCCTGCGCGCCCTTGCCCCCCAGCCCCGCTCGATCCACCGATCGCCGCAGCCAGGAACGGCCCGCCGCCACCGCGGCCTCACGCCATTTCCTTCCCCTCCTGCGGAGCTTGATCATGAAGTCGTCCCTCACCCTGCTGGCGCTGGCGGTTGGCGCCAGCCTTTCCGTCACCGTGCATGCTGAAACCGCTGCCGATGCCAGCACGCTCGATACCGTGCGCGTGCAGGCCGAGCGCGCCAAGAAAACCCGTTCGACCAACCAGAACGTCACCGTCCTTACCGCGGCCGATCTCGACAACGAGATGGCCAACACGATGGAAGAAGCGATCCGCTACATCCCCGGTGTCAGCATCGTGGACATGGGCCGCTTCGGCGACAACGGCTTCAATATCCGCGGCCTGGAAAGCGACCGCGTCGCGATCACCGTCGATGGTCTGAGCCTGGGCGAATCGGTGGAAACCGCGCGTTCCTACGAGTTCTTCCGCGGTGGCCGCGGCGATGTGGACATCGATACCCTCAAAAGCCTGGCCGTGATCAAGGGCGCCGACTCGATCAGCGCCGGCAGCGGTGCGCTGGGGGGTGCGGTGGTGTTCACCACCAAGGACCCGGCCGACTACCTCACGCGCACCGGCAACGACACCCACCTGGGCTTCAAGGCGGGTTACTCGGGTGCCAATGACGAAACCATGGGCACGCTGACCTTTGCCAACCGTACCGGCATCGTCGAATCGATGCTGGTCTACACCCGCCGCGAAGGCCATGAATCCGAGTCGTGGTATGACACCACCAACGACCGCATCGGGGTCGGTCGCCGCACACCGGATCCGGTGGACAGCACCCGCGACAACCTGCTGGGCAAGCTCGACCTGCAGCTTGACGAGGCCAACACGCTGGGCTTCCTCTACGAGCGTGGCCGCGCCACCAACGACGTGGACAACCTCTCGCGCGTCTACGCGCCGGGTTACCTGTCGCGCAAAGGCCATGACACCAACGACCGTGACCGCTACGGGGTGAACTACCAGTGGCGCGCTGACAACGCGCTGTTCGATACGCTGGATGCACAGCTGGACCGCCAGGTCACCGACAGCCGTGGCATCACCACCATCGTGGCCGGCAGCGGTTGCCCCGGCGGCACGACGCCATGCCTGCGCAGCGAGAACCGCTCGACCAAGCAGACCCTGGACCGCGCCGCGGCCGACTTCAGCAAGGTCTTCGCCACTGCCGGCGCGCGCCATGACGTGGTCTACGGCCTGGCCTGGCAGCAGCGCGACATCGATTTCACTGCGGTTGATACGCGCTGGAATGCGGCCGGCGCGGTCGCCTCGGTGGAGATCGACCCGCGGCAGGTGCCCAAGACCGACGTGACTGCCTGGAACCTGTACCTGCGCGACAGCGTGCAGCTGCTGGACGAACGGCTGACGCTCAGCGCCGGTGCGCGCTACGACCGTTACGATTACTCACCGCAGGTGGATGCCACTTTCGTGGACCGCACCGGCACCGTGCGCGATGTGAGCTTCGCTTCGCCGAGCTGGCAGCTGGGCGCCGAGTACCGCTTCCTGCCCGATCACGCGCTGTGGGCCCAGGTGGGTCGTGGCTTCCGCGCACCGACCGTGGCGGACATGTATTCGCCGACCAGCGCCACCCAGGTCATCAACGCGCAGAACGGCCAGCCGCTGCTGCTCAACGACACCGTGTCCAACCCGGACCTGGAGGCGGAGAAGAGCCTGAATCTGGAGTTCGGTTACCGCTGGAGCACCGATCACGCGCAGCTGGGCCTGTCGGTGTTCCGCGACCGCTACGAGAACTTCATCGAGTACACCAACCTGGTCCAGTCGGTACCCGGCGGCTTCCGCACCACCGCCACCGGCCCGGTGCTGTATTCGCGCAACTACACGATGCCGACCAACGCGGGCGAAGTGACGGTGAAGGGCGTAGAGCTGGAAGGGCGCTGGCAGATCAGCGACGCCTGGTCCTCGCGCCTGGCGGCCTCCTACAGCGAAGGCGAGAAGCGCAACGGCGACCCGCTGGAGAGCATCGTGCCGGCCAGTGCGGTACTGGGCGTGCGCTACGCGCCGTCGCCGGTGTGGAACCTCACCGCCAGCGTGACCCACGCCGTGGCCAAGAAAGCGAAGGACGCCTACACCACCGACGCCACCGGCAAGGTCATCACGCCCGCCTTCGTCGACAAGGCCGATGGCTACACCGTGCTGGATCTGTACGGCACCTGGAACGTCACCCCGCAGTGGAAGCTCAGCGCCGGTATCTACAACCTGACCAATGAGGAGTACTACCTCTGGCAGCGCGTGCGCAACATCAACAAGGGCACCAACACGCTGTACGGCTACGTCAACGATGAGGGCATCGGCCGCTACAGCGAGCCCGGCCGCAATGCGCGGATCACGGTGGCCTACAGCTTCTGAGTCGGGGCGCCGAGCCACTGCCGGACAGGCGCCAACGACCGGGCCGGTAGTGCCGGCCGCTGGCCGGCTCCCGAGACACACAAAAAAAGGGCGACGCAGATGCGTCGCCCTTTTTGCGTTTCAGCGATGCCCGTAGGAATCAGCTGGCGCGACCGCCGCCGCCACCCTGGCTGCGACCGGCACCGCCACGGCGCTGGCCCTGCGGCTGGCCACCGCGCGGTGCACCGCGACCGGCGCCATCACGCTGGCCGCCACCGGCCTTCTTCGGGCCGGCATGGGCGTGGCGCGGGGCCTCGCTGTGCGGACGACGCGCATGCTTGCGCGGCGAACGATCGCCACCCGGCACTTCGGCCTTGCCCGGCGCACTGTTGCCCCAGCGGATCGGGGTCTGCGGCTCGAAGCCCGGCACGTCGCGGATGTCCATGTCCTTGTCGAGCAGGCGCACGATCTGGCGCAGCAGCTTGGCTTCGTCCTGGGCCACCAGCGAAATCGCCTGGCCGGTCGAACCGTTACGGCCGGTACGGCCGATGCGGTGCACGTAATCCTCGGCCACCATCGGCAGGTCGTAGTTGATGACCTTCGGCAGTTCGTTGATGTCGATACCGCGTGCGGCGATGTCGGTGGCCACCAGCACGGTCACGCGGCCGGCCTTGAAGTCACCCAGGGCACGCAGGCGCTGGCCCTGGCTCTTGTTGCCGTGGATCGCCGCGGTCTTGATGCCGGACTTGTCCAGGAACATCGCCAGCTTGTCGCAGCCATGCTTGGTACGGCCGAACACCAGGGTCTGCTCACGGCTGTCCTGCGCCAGCAGGTGCAGCAGCAGTTCGCGCTTGCGCGCGCCATCGACCGGATGCACGCGGTGGGTGATGGTCTCGGCGACGGTGTTCTTCGGGGTCACCTGGATCTGCGCCGGATCGCGCATGAATTCCAGGGCCAGCTGCTTGATGCTCTCTTCGAAGGTGGCCGAGAACAGCAGGGTCTGGCGGTTCTGGCGCGGCAGCTTGGCGAGGATCTTCTTGATCGACGGCAGGAAGCCCATGTCGAGCATGCGGTCGGCTTCGTCCAGGACCAGGATCTCGATGCCGGACAGGTCGACGCTGCGACGCTCGATGTGATCGATCAGGCGGCCCGGGCAGGCGACCAGCAGGTCCACGCCACGGCGCAGCACGTCGAACTGGTTGCCCATGCCGACGCCGCCGTAGATGCAGGCGCTCGGGATGCGCAGGTACTTGCTGTAGCCCCGCAGGCTGTCATGTACCTGGGTGGCCAGTTCGCGGGTGGGGGCGAGCACCAGTGCACGCGGCTTGCGCGGGCCATTGACGGCCTGCGGGTTGGTACCCAGGTGCTGCAGCAGCGGCAGGCCGAAGGCGGCGGTCTTGCCGGTACCGGTCTGTGCGCCGGCCAGCAGGTCGCGACCTTCCAGGGCGAGCGGGATGGCCTGCTCCTGGATCGGCGTGGGGGTATCGTAGCCCTGCTCGGTCAACGCGCGCAGCAGGAACGGGGCAAGGCCCAAGGATTCAAAAGACATCGGGTGGAAGCTCCAAAGACAAAGTAACGCCAGGCCGAATGGCCGGACGCGAGGCAGATCAATGTGATCGGCTGACTCGGAGCGTTCCCGTGAACCGCGCTGCGAGAATTGGGTGCAGTCGACGCGGTGCGAAGACTGGAATGCATGACGAATGGCGTCGGAGTGGGGGCGGGCGACGGATCGTTGATCCATATCGCCGGCGATCCCGAAGGGAAACGGACGGCCGCTGCAGACCCGGATAGTCTAACGGATGTTTGAGACCCATACCAAACCCCCCTGTTCAGTTTGGGAGGAGGAGGGCGGAACGGTAGAGCCACGCCATGCGGGGCTGCTCCTGCGCGTAGGCAATGCATTACGGTAAGGCGATGCGGCGGTGCAGCTGGTCGGTCCGCCAAGCATTTGATTACACTTGAAACCTATTTTCGCGATCCCGGATATCCACCCATGAAGCTTGGTTCTTTGAAGGAAGGCGGCCGCGACGGCACCCTGATCGTGGTCTCGCGCGATCTGCGCCAGGGCGTGCGCGCCACCGGCATCGCCGCGACCCTGCAGCAGGCCCTGGAAGACTGGAGCCACCTGGCCCCGCGCCTGAATGCCCTGTACGAATCGCTGAACGACGGTGACGCCGACGGCGTGTTCGATATCGACCTGCAGGCGCTGGCTGCGCCGCTGCCGCGTGCCTATGAATTCGTCGATGGCAGCGCCTACCTGCCGCACGTGGCCCGCGTGCGCCGCGCCCGTGGCGCCGAAGTGCCGGAGAGCTTCTATACCGACCCGCTGATGTACCAGGCCACCAGTGCCGGTTTTTACGGCCCGCGCGACGCGGTCAAGGTGATCAGCGAGGTGTACGGCATCGATCTGGAAGCCGAGCTGGTGGTGATCACCGACGACGTGCCGATGGCGGTGACGCCGGAGCAGGCTGCCGGCCATATCCAGCTGATCGGCCTGGTCAACGATGTCTCGCTGCGCAACCTGATCCCGGGCGAGCTGGCCAAGGGCTTCGGTTTCCTGCAGTCCAAGCCGCGCTCGGCGCTGTCACCGGTGTTCGTCACCCCCGATGAGCTGGGTGACGCCTGGCAGGACAGCAAGGTCCACCTGCCGCTGCTCACCCATATCAATGGGGAATGGTTCGGCGCGCCGGAAGCCGGCGTGGACATGCAGTTCAACTTCGCCCAGCTGGTCGCGCACGCCGCCAAGACCCGCCCGCTGGGCGCCGGTGCGATCGTCGGTTCGGGCACCATCGCCAACGAAGACACCAGCAAGGGCGCCTCCTGCTTCGCCGAGCAGCGCACGGTGGAAACCCTGCGCGACGGCAAGCCGAGCACGCCGTTCATGTCCTTCGGCGATGTGGTGCGGATCGAGATGTTCGACGCGGCCGGCGAGAGCATCTTCGGTGCGATCGAACAGCGCATCGAGCAGGCGGCCAAGCCCTGAGCAACGGCCGGGAGACCGCCATGGAACCGATCGAGCTGTTCAGTTACTGGCGCTCCAGCGCAGCCTACCGCGTGCGCATCGGGCTGAATCTCAAGGGCCTGCCGCACCGGATCACCCCGGTGCACCTGGTCCGCGAGGGGGGCGAGCAGCACGGCGCGGCCTATGCCGCGCTCAACCCGCAGGAGCTGGTGCCGACCCTGCGCCATGGCGAGCGCGTGCTGCAGCAGTCGATGGCGATCCTGGAGTATCTGGACGAGGTGTTTCCGGCCCCGCCGTTGCTGCCCGCCGATGCGGAGGGCAGGGCACGGGTGCGTGCGCTGGCGCAGCTGGTGGCCTGCGACATCCACCCGCTCAACAACCTGCGGGTGATGCAGTATCTGGAGCGCACGCTGCAGGCCAGCGCCGAGGCGCGCACCCAGTGGACGCTGCACTGGATGGCGGAGGGGTTCGCGGCGATGGAAACGCTGTTGGCCGGCGATGCCAGGACGGGCACGTTCTGCCAGGGCGACCAGCCCGGCCTGGCCGATGCCTGCCTGGTGCCGCAGCTGTACAACGCGCACCGGTTCGGGCTGGATCTGGCGCCGTACCCGACGCTGCAGCGGATCGAAGCCGCGTGCCTGGCCCTGCCGGCATTCGATGCAGCCAGGCCGGAGCATCAGATCGACGCAGGATGACGGTGGGCATCGACAGATCGACGCGGGGAGACGGGTAGGCATCGACCGTTGGTCGATGCGCCGTGTCAGATGCCCCCACCAACGGTGGGGAACCGCTAGAACCCGTGCGTGATCGCCGGTGCGGAGGCAGCCGAGTAATCCGCGTACGGATCGTGTTCGCTGCCGCCTTCGGACAGCCGGAATTTCAACGCCAGGCCATCGCGCGAGTCGGCCGCGCGCAGCGCCTCCTCCTGCTCGATGATGCCGTTCTTGGCCATCCGGAACAGGCACTGGTCGAAGCTCTCCATGCCTTCTTCCAGCGAGGCCTCCATCGCCGCCTTGATCTCGTGCACCTGGCCGCGGCGCAGCAGGTCGCGGATCATCGGCGTGTTGATCAGCACTTCGGTGGCCGGCAGGCGGCGCCCGTCCTTGCCCTTGACCAGGCGCTGGGAGACGACCGCACGCAGGTTCAGCGAGAGGTTCATCAGCACGTTGCGGTGCGCGCTCTCGGGGAAGAAGTTGAGGATGCGCTCGATGGTCTGGTCGGCGTTGTTGGAGTGCAGGGTGGCCAGGCACAGGTGCCCGGTTTCAGCGAACGCGATGGCCGCCTCCATGGTTTCCGCATCCAGGATCTCGCCGATCAGGATCACGTCGGGCGCTTCACGCATCGCGTTCTTCAACGCGTCGTGGAAGGTGTGCGTGTCCAGCCCGACCTCGCGCTGGTTCACGATCGACATCTTGTGTTTGTGCAGGTACTCGATCGGGTCCTCGATGGTGAGGATGTGCCCGGTCGTGGTGCTGTTGCGGTGGTCGATCATCGAGGCCAGCGAGGTCGACTTGCCCGAGCCGGTCGAGCCGACCACCAGCACCAGCCCGCGCGGGGTCATGATGACGTCCTTCAGGACCTGGGGCAGGTTGAGTTCTTCGATGCTGGGGATCTTGCTGCGGATCGCGCGGATCACCATGCCGACCTCGCCGCGCTGCTTGAACACGTTGACGCGGAAGCGCCCGGCGTCGGGCAGGGCAATGGCCATGTTGAGCTCGAGCTCGCGCTCGAACTGCGGGGCCTGGCCCTCATCCATCAACGAGTAGGCGATCTTCTTGACCATCCCGGGCGGCAGCCCGGTATTGCCCAGCGGATAGAGTTTCCCCTCGATCTTGATGTATACCGGTGCTCCGGTCGTCAAGAACATGTCCGACGCGTTCTTTTCGGTCATCAGCTTCAGGAAATAGCCGATATCCATGCGAAATGTTTCCCCAACAATCAGCGGCTTGCCATTGCAAGCGCACCGCAGGCTTCCGACAATGGCCGCGCACACAACTCTGGCGACGGCACCCCCAATGAAACCTAGCTTCGCACAAATACGACGGGCCCTGTATGTGACGGTGTGCGCATTCGCGCTCTCTGGTGCCGCACAAGCGCAGGATGGCGCCCTGGAGCTGATGCAGGCCCAGCAGGCGGTCGACAAGGCCACCCAGGCCGATGCCGACCAGTACGCCCCGGACCTGATCGCCGTGGCCCGCCAGGGCCTGGAGCAGGCCCAGCGTGCCGCTGGCGACCGCCGCGAGCGCAAGAACGCGCCGATACTGGCCGTTCGCGCCACGGTCGATGCCGACCTGGCCCGCGCCCGCAGCGAAGAAGCCACCGCCACCGCGCAGCTGCAGCTGCGCCGCAATGAAGTCAGCCAGCTGCAGCGCCAGTTGGCCACCGGGGAAGATCGCTGATGATGTCCACCAAGATGCGCATGCCCTGCCTGCTGCTGGCCGCCAGCCTCAGCCTGCCGCTGATGGTCCAGGCCGCCGATGACCCGGCCGTGGCCCAGCTGACCCAGCGTCTGATGGCGATCCAGTCCAACCCGGATGCGGCCCAGCTGGCCGCCTTCGAGCGCTTGCAGGCCCAGCAGGCCGTGGCCGATCTGGCCAAGGCCAAGCGCCGCGACCAGGACCAGGCCCGTTACCTGGCCGAGCGCCGGGTCGAGATCGCCGAGACCAGTGTCCGTGCCGCGCTGGCCCAGCGTGAGGTGGATCAGCTTGAACGCACCCGCAGCGAGCTGCTGATCGAAGCCAGCCGCCGCGATGCCCAGCGTGCCCGCCAGGAAGCCGAGCGCCTGCGCGTGCAGGCCCAGATCCAGGCCGAGGAAAGCGAGCGCCTGCGCCAGGCGGCCGAGCAGGAAGCGCTGGCCCGCCAGGATGCCGAAACCGCGCTGACCAGCGTGGCTGGCAAGCAGACCGCGCGACTGAGCGCCGCCCAGCAGAACGCGGCCAAGCTGGCCCGTGAGGAAGCCGAGCTGGTGGCGGGCAGCAAGCTGCCGGGCTCCAAGTTCGACAGCCGCGGCGAAGTGTTCACCTTCAACGGCGATGCTTTCGCGGCCGGCAAGGGCAGCCTGTCCGGCGGTGCCAAGGGCCAGGCCAAGGCCTTGGCCGAGTACCTGAACATCGGCAAGAAGGGCCGGGTCCGGATCGAGGCGTACGACGCCGCGGCCGGTGTCGGCCAGCAGCGCGCCGAGGCCCTGCGCGATGCGCTCGTGGCGGCTGGTGTCAGTGCCAGCCGGTTGCAGGTCAGCGGCAAGAAGGCCGCCGCGACCAAGGCCCGCTCGGCCGAGGTCATCATCGCGCCCTGATGCCGGACCGGTGCTGCGTCGCGCAGGGGTCATGACGCAACTGGTTGTTTTTGTTTAATTTTCGTTGTTCTGCGCGTTCAGCCTGAACCCCGCTTAGGCGGGGTCGACGATATCGTTTGAAAGGGTTGAACCGGCCCCGAAGCAAGCGTAGGGTCAGTTGTCCGGGTCGCCTTCCGCGTCCCGGACGATAGGAGGGCCGGCAATGCACCAGCGCCACGAATCACAGCAGTCCGAGGTCCAGTCTCTACTGGCCGCCGCTGCGGGTTCGCAGGTCAGGGTTGTCCGGCACTCCGCCCCAAGCAGCGCCCCGTGCCGTCAGGCCGGGGCGTTCTTGTTTCTACAGAAGCGATAGGAGGTTCATCATGTTTGAAGGTCAGCCCCAGAGCGATATCGACGCACGGCGCAAGCAGGATCCTGAATTCAAGGCGCTCTACGAACGGCACCAGAAGTTGAACAAGAAGTGCATGGATGCCGAGCTGGGTGTGCTTCCGATAGACAGCCTCACCCTGGGACAGATGAAGCGTGAAAAGCTGCTGGCCAAGCAGAAACTGGAACGGATGTACGCCTCCCCCGTGCACTGACCCCCCTTGCTGCCCTACGTCGCGGGCGGTTCCGGTCTCCTCGTCGACCGGTGCCGTCCGCGCCGCTTGATGAACGCGGCAACCTGACTTTCGCCGCCAACCGTCGGATAATCACCGGTCCGGCCGCATTGCGGCGCGAATCGATGTGAACCGATGGCAATCCACTCCTCCGTACTCGAACTCATTGGCCAGACCCCGATCGTCAAGGCCCAGCGCCTGGATACCGGTGTCTGCGAGCTTTACCTGAAGCTCGAGAGTGCCAATCCCGGAGGATCGATCAAGGACCGCATCGGCCTGTCGATGATCGAAGCCGCCGAGCAGCGTGGCGACCTCAAGCCGGGCGCGACCCTGGTCGAGGGCACCGCCGGCAACACCGGCCTGGGCCTGGCGCTGGTCGCCCAGCAGAAGGGCTACAAGCTGATCCTGGTCGTGCCGGACAAGATGAGCCGCGAGAAGATCTTCAACCTCAAGGCGATGGGCGCCGAAGTGCGCCTGACCCGTTCGGATGTGGCCAAGGGGCACCCCGAGTACTACCAGGACATGGCCAAGCGCGTGGCCGAGGAAACCCCCGGCGCGTACTTCATCAACCAGTTCGGCAACCCGGACAACCCGGCCGCGCATGAGTTCGGCACCGGCCCGGAAATCCTGGCGCAGATGGACGGCGACCTGGACGCGATCGTGTTCGGCTGTGGCAGCTCCGGCACCATGACCGGCCTGTCGCGCGCCTTCTCCACCCTCTCGCCGAAGACCGAACTGGTCCTGGCCGACCCGGTCGGCTCGATCCTCGCCGAGTACATCAATGACGGCGTGCTCAACGACAAGTCGGGCAGCTGGCTGGTGGAAGGCATCGGCGAGGACTTCCTGCCCTCGATCGCCGATTTCAGCCGCGTCACCAAGGCCTACGCGATCAGCGATGCCGAGAGCTTCCATACCGCGCGCGAGCTGCTGGGCAAGGAAGGCATCCTCGGCGGCTCGTCCACCGGTACCCTGCTGGCCGCGGCGCTGAAGTACTGCAAAGAGCAGACCACCCCGAAGAAGGTGCTGGTGCTGGTCTGCGACACCGGCAACAAGTACCTGTCCAAGATGTACAACGACTACTGGATGCTGGACAACGGCTTCCTGGAGCGTCCGCAGTCCGGCGACCTGCGCGACCTGATCCTGCGCCCGTACGGCCAGCGCGATACCGTGGTGATCGGCCCGAACGATCTGCTGACCACCGCCTACCAGCGCATGAAGCTGTACGACGTGTCGCAGCTGCCGGTGATGGACGGCGACCAGTTGGTCGGCATCGTGGATGAAAGCGACGTCCTGCTGCATGTCTACGGCGACGAAGCCCGCTTCCGCGACCCGGTCGCCACCGCGATGGTCAGCAAGCTGGACCGCCTGGACGTGAAATCCCCGATCGAGGCCCTGCTGCCGGTGTTCGACCGTGGCCAGGTCGCCATCGTCATGGATGGCGCCAACTTCCTCGGCCTGATCACCCGCATCGACCTGCTGAACTACCTGCGCCGGCGCGTACAGTAAGCGTCTGTGTCGCAATGAACCCATGTTTATCCGCGTCAACGGCCGATTAAGCCACCGCTGATAGACTTCCGCTCCTTTTGCGGGGCCCCCCATGGGGGCTCCTCTTGCTGGGAAACAACATGTCCGATCACGCTTCTTCCGGGCACGGCGACCGCTCGCTCGCCCTGGCTACCCTGGCCATCCACGGCGGCCAATCGCCGGATCCGAGCACCGGCGCGGTGATGCCGCCGATCTATGCGACCTCCACCTACGCCCAGTCCAGCCCCGGCGAGCACCAGGGCTTCGAGTACTCGCGTACCCACAATCCCACCCGCTTCGCCTACGAACGTTGCGTGGCCTCCCTGGAAGGCGGTAGCCGCGGTTACGCGTTCGCCTCGGGCATGGCCGCCAGCTCCACGGTGATGGAGCTGCTGGATGCCGGCAGCCACGTGGTGGCGATGGACGATATCTATGGCGGCACCTTCCGCCTGTTCGAGCGCGTGCGTAAGCGCACTGCCGGCCTGCAGTTCAGCTTCGTCGACCTGACCGACCTGGCCGCGTTCGAGGCCTCGATCACCCCGCAGACGAAGATGGTCTGGATCGAGACCCCGACCAACCCGATGCTGAAGATCGTGGACATCGCCGCAGTCGCTGCGATCGCCAAGCGCCACAACCTGCTGGTGGTGGTCGACAACACCTTCGCCTCGCCGATGCTGCAGCGCCCGCTGGAGCAGGGCGCGGATCTGGTCCTGCACTCGGCCACCAAGTACCTCAACGGGCACTCGGACATGGTCGGCGGCATGGTGGTGGTCGGTGACAACGCCGAACTGGCCGAGCAGATGGCCTTCCTGCAGAACTCCATCGGCGCCGTGCAGGGGCCGTTCGACAGCTTCCTGGCCCTGCGTGGCCTGAAGACCCTGCCGCTGCGCATGAAGGCGCACTGCGCCAACGCCCTGGCCCTGGCCCAGTGGCTGGAAAAGCACCCGGCCGTGGAGAAGGTCATCTATCCCGGCCTGACTTCGCACCCGCAACACGAGCTGGCGACCCGCCAGATGAACGGCTACGGCGGCATTGTTTCGATCGTGATCAAGGGCGGTTTCGAGGCGGCCAAGCGTTTCTGCGAGAAGACCGAACTGTTCACCCTGGCCGAGTCGCTGGGGGGCGTGGAAAGCCTGGTCAACCATCCTGCGGTGATGACGCATGCTTCGATTCCGGTGGAACGCCGGGAAAAGCTGGGCATCAGTGATGCGCTGGTGCGGCTGAGCGTGGGCGTGGAAGACCTGGGTGATCTCCAGGTGGATCTGGAAGGGGCGTTGGCGTGAGCAGTGGTCTGGACAAGAACGCGCCGGGACTCGTTCCCTACGCCGCGTCGCGTCGTCGGCCGCTGGCCGGTTTCCTGCGCTCGCCGATCGAGCACCGTCAGCTCATCTTTCGCCTCATCCAGCGTGAGATTGTGGGTCGCTACCGGGGCTCGTTCGCCGGTCTCGCATGGTCGTTCATCACGCCGCTGATCATGCTGGTGCTCTACACCTTCGTTTTCTCAATCGTTTTCAAGGCCAAGTGGAAGGATTTCGACACCAGCGGCGGTTTTGCTCTGATTCTGTTCTCAGGCCTGATCGTGCATGGCGTTGTCGCTGAATGCATCAACCGATCGCCGGTGCTGATCACTGGCAACCCGAACTATGTGAAAAAAGTGGTGTTCCCCCTCGAAGTGTATGCATGGGTGACCCTCGGTTCCGCCGTGTTCCATGCGTTCATCAGCTGGATGGTGCTGACCATCGCGCAGCTTTGCATGGGCGTACCCCTGCCTTGGACGGCGATCCTGTTCCCGCTGGTGATGCTTCCGCTGCTGCTGGGCTGTTTAGGGATTTCATGGTTTCTGGCCGCGATCGGCGTCTATTTCCGCGATGTCGCGCAGATCACCGGCACGCTGGCAACGCTGTTGCTCTTCCTGTCGCCGGTTTTCTATGCGCTTGATTCGATTCCCGCGCATTATCGTCCGCTGATCCAGGCCAATCCACTGACCTGGGTGTTGGAGGCTGCCCGCAAAGTGCTGATGTTTGGAGACATTCCGTCTCCTGCCTATTTTGGTGTAGGCATTTTGATCGGCTTGGTCATGGCCGTAGCCGGCTATGCCTTCTTCCAGAAATCGAGGGATGGATTCGCTGATGTCATCTGATCCAGTCGTACTCAAGGTCGCCGGTGTCTCCAAGCACTATCAGGTCTACGGCTCGCCGCAGGATCGCTTGAAGGAGGCGCTGTTCTCGCGTGCAGCGCGTGCCGTTGGGCGTGACGGAAGGTCCTACAGTCGCCGCTTCAGCGCGCTCCAGGACGTTTCCTTCGAAATCCGCAAGGGTGAAACGGTCGGCATCATCGGCCGGAATGGGTCGGGTAAGTCCACCTTGCTGCAGCTGCTCAGCGGAACACTTTCTCCGTCGGAAGGACAGATTCTGGTGGATGGCCGGGTGGCCCCACTACTTGAGCTTGGTGCCGGTTTCAATCCGGATTTCACCGGGCGCGAGAATGTCTTCTTCAATGGCGCCCTTCTCGGGTTGTCAGACGAGCAGTTGCGCAGCAAGTACGATTCCATCGTGGAATTCGCCGACATCGGGGATTTCATCGATCAGCCGGTCAAGACCTACTCCAGCGGCATGTTCGTCCGCCTCGCTTTTGCGGTCATTGCCCACGTCGACGCGGACATTCTGGTGATTGATGAGGCATTGAGCGTCGGCGATGCCTTCTTCGTCCAGAAATGCATGCGCTTCCTGCGCACGTTCATGCAGAACGGCACTGTCGTGTTTGTATCGCATGACACTGCCGCAGTAATCAACCTGTGCGACCGCGTGGTCTGGCTTTCCCATGGAAAGGTGGTGGCCGACGGCCCACCCAAGGAAGTCACTGCCAAGTATCTTGAAGATCTCTATGCGGTCGAGATGATCAATGCGGGTCCTGCACCGGAGTCGGTTGCTGCAGTTGAGTCGGTCATGGCCGATCCCCTGTCGATGGGTGCTGCGAGCGTTGTCAGTGCTGTCGATGCGAACCATGACGGCATGGCACCCCGGGATTTCCGCCAGGATCTGATCAACGCCAGCGAGCATCGCCACGAGATCCGTGTTTTCGAGTTCAACTCGGACAAGGGATTCGGGCAGGGCGGGGCACAGGTCCAGTCGGCCGCGTTCGTGGATAGCGACGGCAATCCGCTCTCGTGGGTGGTGGGCGGTGAGCCGGTGCGGCTGCAGATTCGTTGTCGTGTCAATCAACCGTTGGTTTCGCCGATCATCGGGTTCGAAGTTTATGACCGGCTTGGGCAGACGTTATTTGCGGACAATACCTTTGTCGCCTCACTGGACGTTCCGCCCGCTGCCGACGCGGGGCAGTTGCTGACGGCGTCATTCGACTTCCGTATGCCGGTCCTTCGCGAGGGGGACTACACAATGAGTGCGGCCATCGCCGATGGCAATCAGGAGCACCATGTCCAGCACCACTGGCTGCATGATGCGCTCGCCTTCCATGTTCATGCGCGTGGCATCTGCCTGGGCCTGTTCGGCGCGCCCATGCAGCGCGTTCGTTTGGTAGTCGAGCAGGAAGATTTCGTTTCCGGGTGATCCGGGCTTAACCGCATTCACGTATCGAGGTGTCCCATGGCAACCCAGGTTGAAGAGCACACAGAGGATCTGGCATTTACCGGCGAACGGTTCATGCCCGAGGTTGCGGGCCAGATCGCATTTGAGCATCTGCACCGGTATCACTTTGCTGCCAGGTTCTGCGCAGGCAAGCAGGTGTTGGACGTGGCCTGCGGTGAGGGCTACGGCAGTCAGATCCTGTCCACGGTGGCGACATCTGTTATCGGCATCGATATTTCTGCCGAAGCCGTCGAGCACGCGTCACTAAGGTACGGTTCGGACCATCTGCGCTTTGTCGAGGCATCGGCCGCATTGTTGCCGCTCGCCGACGACTCGTTGGACGTGGTGGTCAGCTTCGAAACAATCGAGCACCACGATCAGCATGAGGAGATGCTCTCTGAAATCCGGCGGGTGCTGCGGCCCGGTGGATTGATGATCATGTCCAGCCCGAACAAGCAGTATTACTCAATCGAGACGGGCTATTCAAACCCGTACCATGTCAAAGAGCTTTTCCGCCACGAGTTGGTGGAATTGGTCGGGCGCTATTTTCCGCAGCAGGAGGTCTATTCGCAGCGTGTGGTCCATGGGTCGTTGTTGGTGGCAGATGGCGCCGCTGCGTTTGATTCCATCCAAGTCACCGGGCCCGAAACCAGCGAATGGTCTCATGGCCTGAGCCGTCCTCTTTATGACCTGGTCATTGCCAGTGACGGTGCACTGCCGCAGCAGCTGTCCACATTTTTCGAGCTGAAGGTTCACGAGCTCGACGCCGCCACTTTCTACGGGGTGCACCTGCCCGAGCGAGTGCAGCAGGGCGACGTGGAGCTGCTACGTCTGCGTGCGGAGATCACCGCGCTGAAGGGTGAGCTGGAGCAGCACGAGGACCACAAGGCCGCCGTTCTGACGGAGGCCGAGGATGAGCTGCGCCGGACCCGCGAGGCGCACATGGCAGAGATCGAGAGTCTGCGCGACAGCCGCAACGAAGTGCTGTCGTCGTTGTCCGTCCTGGGCTCGCTGGTGGATGATGTGCGCCGCGAGGGTAGCCATGATCGGCTCGTCCAGGAACGTCGGTTTGAGAGCCTGCAAAGCGCCTTCGACCAGAACCGCGCGTTGCTTGCCGAAGCCACCAGCAGCCAATCATCGGACATCGGGCAGTTCCGGTCGCAGTTGGCCGAGGTGCGTCAGCAGCTTTCAGAGGCGATCGCCACCGAGGAGCGCGTCCGCTCGCTTGAGCGCATGTTGGCCGAGTCGCAGGAAATGGTTCTGGGCCACATCACCGCCGCCGGGGCATTGCGCGGTGAATCCGAGACCCTGCGCAATGAGATTTCATCGCTGCGCTCTGACCTGGCAGCTGCAAACGCCCAGCGCGATCTGGCCCAGCGCGACGTTCAGCAGCTGCAGTTGGCGGTCACCGAACAACGCATCATCAGTGAACATCGCGAAAGGGACGTGGAACTGCTCAAGGCATCCCGGAGTTGGCGTTACACTGGGTGGCTGAGGAAATTGTCTGGAAGTGCCAGGAGGCACCTGTAAAACGATGCAAAAGGATCAGAAAGCGGGAAAACTGGGGGCAGCTGCGCGCCGTATTTATATGGCGGTGCCGGGTTGGAATACACGGCTCGCACTGAAGGATTTCCTGTTTCGGAATTTCGGTGTCGTTTTTTCCGGTACCAACGCATACCGTCGTTGGAAGACCTTCGGCGCCGGGCAGGAGTTCGCGGTGGCCACCGGTGGCGCGCAGTCGCCGCCTGCGGCCACGGCCGCGATCGTCGCCGAAACGGTGAAGGTGTCCGCCGTCTCGCGTATCTATGCGGATGGTTTTGATACGGCCTCTGGCGTGCGCGGGCCTGAATACGTTGAATTGCCGACTTCGCTGCAACCGCCGGCCAGCCTCCGATTCAAAACGATCGCCTTCTATCTGCCGCAGTTCCATCCATTCGATGAGAACGATGCGTGGTGGGGTCGTGGTTTTACGGAGTGGACCAACGTCAGCAAGGCCGTACCCCAATTCCAGGGTCATCGCCAGCCGCACCTGCCTGGAGAGCTGGGCTTCTATGACCTGCGCCTGATGGATGTCATGCAGCGTCAGGCTGAGCTGGCCAAGCTCTACGGTGTACACGGCTTTTGTTTCCATCATTACTGGTTCTCCGGCCATCGCCTGATGGAACGTCCGGTTGACCAGTTGCTTGCGCACCCGGAAATCGACCTGCCGTTCTGCATCTGCTGGGCCAATGAGAACTGGACCCGCCGCTGGGATGGGCACGAGAACGACGTGCTCATCGGTCAGAACTACACCGCCGACAATGATATTGCGTTCATCCGGGACGCGATGCCGTACCTGTCCGATGCGCGCTACATCCGCATTGACGGCCGGCCATTGCTGATCATCTACCGTCCATCACTGCTTCCGGATGCGCGCAAGTCGCTGGAGGTGTGGAGGACGTACGCACGCGAGCAGGGTCTGGGCGAGCTGTTCATCGCGATGGTCCAGTTTGACGTGGACGATCCGCGCACCTATGGCTTTGACGCGGCGCTGGAATTTCCGCCGCATAAAGTCGCGCGTGGTCTGTCGAGCATCAACCATACGTTGGAGATCGCCAATCCGCGATATGAAGGTTATGTCGTCGATTATCGCGAGATGGCCGAGCGCTCCAGGACCTGGCCTGATGAAGACTACCCGCTGTTCAAGGGCGTCACTCCTCGATGGGACAACGAGGCCCGCAAGCCGGGTCGTGGCTACACGTTCGCGCATTCCTCGCCCAGCGAGTACCAGCGCTGGCTGGAGTCTGCCGGTGAGTTCGCGCTGGCCAAGCCTGTGCGCGGCGAAAGCGTTGTCTTCATCAACGCCTGGAACGAATGGGCGGAGGGCGCGCACCTTGAGCCGGACCGCCATTATGGCTATGCGTTCCTCCAGGCAACACGCAACGTCACGGCGGGAACGGACCGACCGCGCATCGCGCTGATCTCGCATGACGCGCACCCCCATGGCGCGCAATATCTGGCGCTGAACATGGCCAGGAAGCTGGCGTCCGGTCTTGGTCTGGATGTCCATGTCATCCTGCTCGAGGACGGGCGCCTGCGCGATCAGTTCGCCGAATGCGCAACCGTGCACCTGCTCGGTGACGGTGACCCGCGCATGTTGGCCCAGGAACTGCGCCAGTTGGGTGTGCGCTCGGTACTGGCCAATACCGCGGTCAGTGGGCGGGTCGTCAAGGCGCTCAGTGATGCCGGTCTTCCAGTCGTTTCGTTGATCCATGAGCTTCCCGGGGTCATCAAGAGCTACGGTCTGGAACCGGCATTGGCCGATATCTCGAGCGTGGCCCGCCGCATCGTGGTGGCCTCCGACGCGGTAAGGGACGGATTGCAGCCGTTCCTTGACGAAGCGGGCAATTCGAAGGTCGTCAAACTGCCGCAGGGCTTGTTTGCTGCCAACCGGCATCGCGGCCGCCGCGATCGGAGCGCGGCCAGGTTGGCGATACGCCAGCGGCTGGGGCTCAAGCCTGCCGACCGTCTGGTGCTCTCGGTGGGCTACGCCGACGCACGCAAGGGTGTGGATCTGCTTGCAGAGGCCGTTGCCAGCGCATTTTCGCAGCGCCCCGATGTTCATGTTGTCTGGGTGGGACATCGCGAAGAAGCGGCGTGCGAGGCAGCCGAGAAGGTGCTGCGTCGTCATGGCATGCTGGAGCGGTTCCACTTCGCGGGCCTGGATTTCGACACGGACGACTATTACGCGGGCGCCGATGTCTATGCACTGGCATCAAGGGAAGATCCGTTCCCCTCCGTCGTGCTGGAAGCGTTGTCTGTCGAGTTGCCGGTGGTGGCGTTCGCTGGAACCGGCGGTGGCGCCGACCTCGTTGCGCAGCACCAGGCGGGACTCGTGGTGCCTCCCCTGGATGCAACTGCCTATGGTGCCGCGCTCGCGCGTCTGATGGACGATCCGGGCCTGCGCTCCACCACAGGCGCGGCCGGTCGTCGCCTTGTCAATGCCGAGTTCTCTTTCCGCAGTTACCTGCTCGACCTGCTCGATCTGGCTGGGCACCGGATTCCCCGCGTTTCGGTCATCGTCCCCAACTACAACTATGCCCATTACCTCGAAGAGCGTCTGGCCTCGGTGTATGGGCAGGACTTCCCGCTGTATGAGGTGATCATCCTCGACGATGCTTCCTCCGATGGCAGCATGGAAGAGCTCGAGCGTCTGTGGCCCCAGCTTGATCCCGAGCCGCGGCTTGAGGCGTCGACTGATAACAGCGGCTCGGTGTTCCGGCAGTGGATGAAGGGCGTGAGCCTGGCCCGGGGCGAGTACGTCTGGATCGCAGAGGCCGATGACCTCTCCAAACCCGGTTTCCTGCGTTCGCTGGTTGACCTGCTGGAATCCAATCCGCGCTCGGTACTCGCCTACTCCCAGTCCGAGCAGATCGATGAATTTGCGGAAGTCATGGCGGGCGACTACCTGGAGTACACCAACGATCTTTCCCGGGACCGCTGGCGGGCCAGCTACTCCGCGATGGGCGCCGAAGAGGTCGAGGCTGGCCTGGCGGTGAAGAACACGCTGCCCAACGTCAGTGCTGTTCTGTTCCGTCGGGAGCCGCTGTTGCAGGTCATGCAGTCGCATATCGAGGAAATCACCCAGTATCGGATTGCCGGTGACTGGCTGGTCTACCTGTTGCTGCTGCGTGAGGGGGGCCTGAGCTTCAATGCCGAGTCGCTCAACCAGCACCGCCGGCATGGCAATAGCGTGACCTTGGGCTCCAAGGCGCAAGGGCATCTGGACGAGATTCGCAGCCTGCATGCCCACGCACAGCGTTTGTTCCCCCTCAGTGCCGCCACCCGTGCAGCGGCGGCGAGCTACGAAGACAAGCTGCGCACCCATTTCGGGCTGCGCAACGCCCCGGTGGATGCGGAGTAATGCCATGAGCGTGCTGGTTATCGGCGGTAATGGTTTCATCGGTTCGCGACTGGTGAGCGCGCTGCGTTCACGTGGGGATGAGGTGGTCGTGCTGGATCGATATCCGGCGCGGCCCGACATGGACTGGAGCGGGGTTACCTATCACGTCGGCAATTTCCATGATGCAGCGGCACTCGATCAGGTGCTGTCCGGTGTCGACGCCGTCTACCACCTGGCCAGCTGCACGGTTCCCAGTACGGCCGATGCCGATCCACTGGCGGACATCCAGGGCAACTTGGCCGGTACGCATCATCTGCTTGCCGCGATGCGGAGCCGCGGGATCCGTCGGTTCTGCTATTTCTCATCGGGGGGCACGGTGTATGGGAATCCGGACGTCGTGCCGGTGCCGGAAACCCATCCGCTGCGTCCCATTTCGTCGTATGGGATCGTCAAGGTTGCAATCGAGCACTACCTGGCGGTGTTTGAACGCCAGGGCTGGCTGGATCCTGTGGTCATCCGCCCTTCCAACCCGTATGGCCCTGGTCAGGCCACTGGCGGCATCCAGGGGGCAGTGGCTGTGTTCCTGGGAAAGGCACTCGCCGGCGAAGGGGTCCAGATCTGGGGGGGTGGGGAGACCATTCGTGACTACATCTTCATTGATGACCTGATCGACCTCACGCTGCGCGCGTGTGATTCAGGACGCAATGCGGTGTTCAATGCCGGGTCGGGCAAGGGCATCAGTCTCAACGAGCTGTGCGCCTGTATCCGGCAGGTGACTGGTAGTGAACTGCCGGCAGCGTACCAAGATGGACGCGCCTTCGACGTGCGTGAGGTTGTCCTCGACGTCACTCTGGCCTGCAGAGAGCTCGGGTGGACACCTCATACTGACATCCATGCCGGCATTCAACGGACTTGGCGGGCGATGAAGGCTCATGAGGCTCACCAAGCCGGAATGGATGGATGAGCCCCTCTCAGGGAGATCGCCATGTATCCGCAATCGACGTGGTTCGACACCGTTGACGCACTGACGGATGCCGTTGCAGATTCACTTGGAACGATGCGGGTAATCGACGCCGGAATCGCCGCAGGCGCTGCCATTGACGGCTACTGTGTGCATTGCGAGCGCGTTTGCCTGCTCCAGGTGAACGGCGGCGCGTTGTTCGGGGAAGATGTCAATCTTCGAGAGGGATTGGTGTGCCAGTCCTGCGGGCTGAACTCCCGGTCGCGCCAGCTGTACCTTGCGGCCCGCAGAGCGTTCCCGCACGGTAGCCGCCTTGCGCTGTTGGAGGCCTTTTCACCGCTTGCGCGCTACGCCGAGGCGGCGTGGCCGGGAATCCAGCTGTCCGAGTTCCATGATTCCTCTGCACGCAGTGGACAGACTTACGAATTCCCCGACAACGAGGGCGGCCATCGCCGGGCCTTCCATCAGGACATGCAGCGTATGTCCTTCGCCGACCAGTCGCTTGATGGCATCCTGCACAACGACGTGCTGGAGCACGTGCCCGATGCGCTGGCAGGCCTCCAGGAATGCCATCGGGTGCTGGTCGACGGGGGCACTGCCCTGTTCACCATGCCATGGTTCCCTTGGCTCCCTTCGACGCTTGTCAGGGGGCGTCTGGATGAGCAGGGCGCCTTGCTGGAACTGCTCCCCACGGAACTCCATGGTGACGGGCTACGGCCCGAAGGCATCTACACGTTCTACAACTTTGGTGCCGATTTCGCCGATCTTCTGGGCCGGGCCGGATTCTCCAAGATCGCGTTCGGGTGTTGTTATGACCCCTTCGCAGGATTCGTAACAAACAACTACCGTTATGGGGACGACTTCCTTATGCTACCCACGGTCATCCGCGCAACAAAGGCTGCCTGAGCCTGTTTCGGGGGTGCGGTCAGGCCGGGAGCTGATGGTTGCGATATCACGCCCAACTGAAGCGCAAGGTTTATGTCGCACCCGTGGATCAATGTGGCCGGAGTGAGCTTCACGGTGCAGTGAGTAAGTATTTGTATCGGACGGGTTTTGTATGAAGCTGATCTTTCCATGTTCCTCAAGTCGGCTTCAGCGAAGCGTGCGTCCAAGCCAGAACCCTGATTTATCAAACATCTCGAGAATAATTCGATGAAAAGAAAAATTTCTTACCCGGGCATCGTCACAAGTGTGCTGTGTCTCTCTCTCTCTTTGGTCGGCTGTAGCAATGAGACGCAAGTCGAGAACGCACCACAATCGGTAGCCGACGCGTCGCCTGCGCCCGCAGCGAAGCCTTCCATCGGCCAAGCGCCCGTAGAGTTCAATGAAGCCCAGCGACAAGTTACTCGCGCTTCATTCAATAATTGTAATTTGGAGGCGCTGGATAGCACTGCATTTGCAAGTGAGCCTGATTACACTCCCGCTGATAAGAACAGCGTGGTTCTCGGTGGGTGGCTCGGGAGAAATGGCGGGGCCGGTGTGCCAGCCGAGCCAAATCTACTGTTGATGCTCAACGAGCGTGTATGGAGTCTTCCGATTTCCTACAACGTTGACCGACCTGATGTCGCCGCGCACACTGGTGATGCTGAATTGCTGCATTCTGGTTTCAGCATTAGCGTTGACGTATCTTCGCTGCCGAACGGCGTATATCGCGTGCTCCTGGCGGACGGTGCCAATTCTTACTGCGATAACGGGCGTCGTCTCAAAATCTGACGCTTTCTATTCAGCCACCCATTGCAGCTGCAATGGGCGGTAATTTCAGGCAGGACCTTTGAATGAAGATTGCAAACACCCGCGGCGCGCCATTCGGTGGAACTTTGGAGGCGGCTGTTTCAGTCATTGCGTTGGATTGTCGGATGAAGGCACTACCTGCGTTGCATGATGAATTCGGATGCGACCCGTTTTCGACGGTCCAGTCAATTCATGGCTTGGAAGAGCAGTGAACACGACCGCTCGAGCCATAGATGTTTCCCTGCCGATCGTTGCGCTCTTTGTCGCCGTTGTTGGTGTGGTGGTATACATCGCCACTGCAATGGTCGCGCCTCTGAATGGTGAGGACTTTGCGCTGACCCGAGAGATGCTCGGGGCGAGTGCTTACGATAGGCTGCACTGGATGGGTGAGCGCTCATTTGTCCAAATAACACAGTGGAATGCCCGTTTGGGTGAGCAGCTTGCGATTTTTTGGCTGAGTGTTCCAAGGATTTACTATGTATTTGCGTCAATCCTGTCATTTGTAATCTACGCTGGACTTGTCGGAATTTGGTCTCGTGATGAAGGACAGTCGAGTTCGTTCAGTCGATCTGTGATCTACGCACTTGCGCTGATATGGTTGTTTTGGCCTAGCTATGAGGTGTTTTTCTGGATAACAGCGCAGAGCGCCTACTTCCAGCCGATGATTCTTGTGGTAATTCTGCTTCTTATGTACAGGACGCCGAATGCGATAGATGGTCTGAAACAGTCAGGACTTAAATTCGTATCGGCGCTGTGCCTTGCCGCGCTGGTTGGCGTTTCATTTGAGAATGTACCGCCTGCCCTCGGTGCTTCACTTGGGCTCGTGTTGCTCTTGCGTGGTCGTCAATATTGGACATTCAGGACGATGCTCCCGATTGTAGCGCTCGCCATCACTTGGGCTTCACTGATGCTCGCGCCATCTACTGGAATTCGACGCGCAGCATACGCCCTTATGTATCCTGGCGATCCCAGTGTCATGCATTACGCAATGCGCGCGAAAAATGTAGCCGCCCAGTTGTTTGGGACAAGTGGATACTTGATATTGGCCGCGTTGGCTTCAAGTGTGTATCTGTGGCGCGTCCATCAGTGGAGGCAGCAAGTTGTGCTGGGCTGGTCAGTCTCAGTTCTGACCGTCGCAACAGTCGTGGCCGCGCCATATACAGAGCCCCGTGCTTTCATTGTGCCGTGGGCACTGTGGTTCATGTTTGTAATCGCTGCCGCTGTAAGGCTCGACATTCGTCCTGCAGCGCGCACAGTGTTGGCGCTGCTATCTATCTCGAGCCTGTGGTTTCCGTTTCAGGCGCATATGGCGTATGTGGATTTCGCCCGCAGTCTCGACGAGCGGGATGCATACATACGCATTATCGGGCGAACTGATCGCTGCAACAGTGGAATAGTCGTTGGTCACACTGATCGTCAGTACCCATACAAGTATCTAAATAATCGAGAGCAATGGTATGTCGCCAATCCGGCGTACGTAAGCGGGTACTATCGTTGCAGAGTAACGGTGCAATGACTTGCAGGTCGATTAAAGAGTTGATGCGGTATGCCGTGACCGGCGGATTGAACACGCTTATTCATTGGAGTGTGTTCGGGTTGATGCTGCTGGTCGGAAGCTCTCAGGCGCTGGCGAATCTCGTTGCATTCGTTGTTGCAGTCACGTTTTCATTCTTTATCAATGCTAGGTGGACGTTCCGCGTTAAACCCAGTCTAAGCAGATACTTAACGATGGTTGTTTCCATGGGTGCTCTCAGTTATGTGGTGGGTAGGCTGGCGGATCATATTGGCTTGCACCCTGTCTTGACATTGATCTCATTTTCTGTATTTAGTTTGGCGGCAGGGTTTCTGGTCGCCAGGTTCGTGGTGTTTAGGGAGGTCCGTTGAAAATTAGCCTTGTCGTGCCCGTCTTCAATGAGGAGGAGGCCGCCCCCATATTTCATAGAGAGTTGCAGGCGATTCCGGGTTTGGAGGCGCATAGTTTAGAGATCATCTTCGTCAATGATGGCAGTCGAGATCAGACCGAAGCTGTGATCGCTGATCTTGCAATCCGTGACCCGCGGATTATTTTGATAAACTTCTCAAGAAACTTTGGAAAGGAGCCTGCACTCCTTGCTGGTATAGAGGCTGCGACTGGCGACGTTGTGATTCCAATGGATGTGGATTTGCAAGATCCATTGGAGCTGCTGCCTGCAATGATCGAGAAGTATGAGAGTGGAGCCCAAGTTGTTTTGGCGCGCCGGGTTGATCGCGGAAATGACGGGTTCTTGAAACGAAATAGCGCCAGTTACTTCTATCGCATCATTAACGCAATCTCTGACAGCCCGGTGGAAGCTAATGTCGGCGATTTCCGTCTTATGTCGCGGCCTGTTGTGGATGCGATCAAGCGCCTCCCCGAGAACCGGCTTTTCATGAAGGGATTGCTTAGTTGGGTGGGCTTCCGAACAGAAATAGTGGACTATTCACGCCCTGCAAGATCGGTTGGCGTGTCGAAGTTCAATGGCTGGAAACTCTGGAACTTCGCGCTTGAAGGAATCACGTCTTTCAGTAGTGCGCCGTTACGCGTCTGGACTTATATTGGCAGCACCATTGGTGCGTTTTCCATTATTTACGCGGTTTGGATCGTCATGGTCAAGGTGATCTACGGAAACCCCGTTCCAGGCTACTCATCTCTGTTCGCCGCTATTCTCTTCCTGGGAGCGGTTCAGCTGATAGGTATCGGAGTGCTAGGAGAGTACATAGGGCGCATCTACTCAGAGGTTAAGCGTCGTCCGCGCTACATCGTACGCAGTCGCTTCACGAGCAACTCGGAGAACTTAGGTGAGTAATCGATTGCGATTTTCGTTGATGGCAATGGTGGTGAGTTGCGCCGCCGCAGTTTCCGCATGCGCCGAGCGCGTTCCCGAAGCCACTGTTCCTGCCGCGCTGGTGGGGGCCGGTGGAATGACTGACCCCTCTCCCTCAGCCGCGTTGTTAGAGGATTGCAACGTAGAGAGGGTGGATGGGCGTCCAGCGTCGGTCGGTGAAAGAAGTTCGTCGCGTCGAATTCTGATTGAAGGCTGGGTTGCGGGCAGCTTAAATGTCTCTGGCGAGCTCGTAGGGAAGCCTTCAGTCAGGCTCGTGCGCATTCAAGGCAGTGAGCCTGTTGAAGAGATCGAGTTCCCTGCGCAGGCTGTGGCTGGGCGGGATGATGTAGCTCAAGCACTTGGAAAACCAGGTCTAGCAAGGGCCGGCTTTCAAGTGAATGCGGATATCTCCAATTTGGCACCTGGCCGTTACACTGTTGCGCCAAAGCGCGGTGCATTCACCTGCGCCAATGTATTCGAGCTGCAAAAATCCTGATGCCCGCACGCGCAAGTAACTGCAAAGGTTGCATTGAATAGTCACGCAACTGCGTCAGGTGCAATCTTTTCCCGGCGAAGTCGTTTATAGAGATTTTGTCCTGGCACTTCTATGTACCGGTATGTAAGCCCGGCTACCAGTATCACGCAAGCCAGGGTGAGCAAGACGCCAGCAATGAACGCTAGGTCGTTACGCCCAATTGATCTGTAAATGGCTTCGTAGATTCCGGATCTTTGCAGTACTCGATGATCGGAAACTGAACAAGACAGGTGCTGTAGCTTATGAGTCCAAGCCATCGTGTAAAGCGATTGTCCAGCCAAGATGGGAAGCCGGCAATCGAGAGCGCCACCATCAAGGGGGCGGCGATGGAAAGCAGGATCTCTTCGGGAAGCAGGTTGGGGTGCCGAAGTGCGTAGAGTGTTGTTGCGAGAGTTGCTGTAAATGCGAGGCCACAGAGTTGACGTTGCTGATTGCTCTTGGCAAGGGGCAGTCCTGCATTGGTTAGATGCAGAATAAGGAAGCCGAGCACGAAGTAGTGGGCGTGCGAAAGAAGGTATAGTGCGCCGAACTCACCAAGCTGGCTATCGAAGCTCTGTTGATAGTAGGTTTTGCCCAGAATGGCGATCGGACATAGAATGATCCATGCAATAACGGCACTTGGGATGTTGCGGATAAGTGCAAGCATCATCGGGAACAGAAAGTAGAAAAGCCACTCGATGCCGATTGACCATCCGCCGCCGACCAATCCACTTTGTTTCCCCGGTACTAAGGTGAACAGAAACGTTCCGGAAAGCATGAAGTCAAATAGTGCCGGCATTGGTTGCGCCATTGCCAAGCGAAAAATGACACCTATCAGCGCCATAAAGTAGAACAGGGGCGCGATTCGGAAGAAACGCTTCAAGTAGAATGCGCGCACTGAATCGGCATTCCCCATTCGATTGTAGTAGGCGTTTGCAATTGCGAACGCGCTCAATACAAAGAACACGCGAACGAAAAAGTCCATCCGTCCAGTCAGCGCTGCGGCGCCCTCGTGGACGGGAATGCCGGAAAGATAGAGAACGTGAAACAGTACTACGCCCAGCGCCGCGAGCCCGCGGACCACGTCCGGACCGTGAATACGACCCTGCGTTTGATCACTCATATCAAATAGCACCAGTGCTAATGTGGAGCGGGCCGGTACGAATACACGGCCCGCCTCTCCCTTCTTCAGGTGCTGAAAGGCCTACAACGCCTTCTCTAGTTCCGGCAGCAGTGTGAACAAGTCCCCTATCAGACCAATATCGGCGATCTCAAAGATCGGCGAATCCGGATCCTTATTAATGGCGACGATCGTACCAGCATCCTTGATCCCGGTCAGGTGCTGGATCGCGCCGCTGATGCCCACGGCCACATACAGCTCCGGCGAGATGATCTTGCCGGTCTGGCCAACCTGCAGGTCGCTGGGCACGTAGCCGGCATCGACCGCCGCACGCGAGGCGCCGACGGCGGCGCCGAGCTTGTCGGCCAGCTGGAAGATGATCTTGAAGTTCTCTTCCGAGCCGACGCCACGGCCGCCGGAGACCACGCGCTTGGCGCTCTGCAGATCCGGGCGGTCGGTCGCGCCAGCGGCCAGGCCGACGAAGCGGGTGTGGGTCGGCAGGGCCGCATCCACGCTGACCGCTTCCACAGCAGCGCTGCCGCCCTTGGCCGCTTCCGGCCAGGAGGCCGCACGCACGGTCGCGACCACGATCTGGTCGGCCGGCACCTCCACGGTGATGATGGCGTTGCCGGCGTAGATCGGGCGCTTGAAGCTGTGGCTGCCTTCGACGGTCATCAGGTCGGAGACCTGGTTGACGCCCAGCAGGGCGGCCACGCACGGCATCAGGTCCTTGCCGAAGGTGGTCGAGGGGCCGAATACGTGGGTGTAGCCGGTGGCCAGCTGCGCGATCTGCGGGGCCAGCACCTGGGCCAGCGCCTGGGCATTGGCGGCGTTGGTCACGGTCAGCACCTTGGCGACGCCGGCCAGCTGGGCGGCCTCGGCAGCCACGGCGGCCGGATCGGCGGCCAGCACCAGCACATCAATGCTGGCGCCGCTGATCGCGGCGGCCGCACTGACGGTCTTGGCGGTGGCGGCATTGAGCTTGCCATCGTGGTGTTCAGCGACAACGAGGATCTTGGTCATTACAGCAACCCCTTCTGCTTGAGTGCGGCGACCAGTTCGGCCGCGTCCTTGACCATCACGCCCTTGCTGCGCTTGACCGGCGCGGCGTACTGGGTGGTCTTGAAGGTATCAGCGGCATCCACGCCGAGGTCGGCCAGCTGCAGGGTCTCCAGCGGCTTGGCCTTGGCCTTCATGATGTCCGGCAGCTTGATGAAGCGCGGCTCGTTCAGGCGCAGATCGGTGGTGACCACGGCCGGCAGGTCGACTTCCAGCGTTTCCAGGCCGGCATCGACTTCACGGGTGACCGTGGCCTTGCCGTCGGCGATGTGCAGCTTGCTGGCGAAGGTCGCCTGCGGGCGGCCCCACAGCGTGGCCAGCATCTGGCCGGTCTGGTTGGCATCGTCATCGATGGCCTGCTTGCCCAGGATCACCAGGTCCGGCTGTTCCTTCTCGACCAGCTTGAGCAGGGCGCGCGCAGCGGTCAGCGGCTGGATGGCCTGGTCGGTCACGACATGGATGGCGCGGTTGGCGCCCATGGCCAGGCCGTTGCGCAGGTGCGCCTGGGCATCGGCCGGTGCGATCGTGGCAACCACGACCTCGGTGGCGATGCCCTTGTCGCGCAGGCGCAGCGCTTCTTCCAGGGCGATTTCATCGAACGGGTTGGGGGACAGCTTGACGCCGTCGGTGACCACGCCGGAACCGTCCGGCTTGACCTGAATGCGGACGTTGTAGTCCACCACGCGCTTGTACGCGACGAGGATTTTCATCTGGAGCTGGATCCTTCAATAACGGGGAAACGTCCGGTTCTTCGTCCCAGCAACCGGTTCGGGGGTGGGATCGCGATTCTAACTGGCCCGGGCCTACCATGCGAATGCGTATGGTGGCGCGAGCCCATGTTGCGCTGCGGCATCCGCAAGGGTCCGTTCAACTCGAAACGGGTCGAAATCGACGTCCCGTTGTATCCTGTGCAGCTAATCAGGTGGCCGTAATGCGCGCCTCAGCATGGATACGGAACAGGAGAACGGGTAGTGCCCACATGGCTTGTCACCGGCGGAGCCGGATTCATTGGCGGTAACTTTGTCCTCGAGGCAGTCGCTAAAGGGGTGCGCGTCATCAACCTTGATGCGCTGACCTACGCGGGAAATCTGAAGACGCTTTCGTCGCTTGATGGAAACCCGGATCACGTCTTCGTCGAGGGTGATATCGGCGATGGTGCACTGGTCTCGCGTCTGCTGGCCGAACATCAGCCGGATGCCGTGCTGAACTTCGCTGCGGAGAGCCACGTGGACCGCTCCATCGATGGCCCCGGCGCGTTCATCCAGACCAACGTGGTCGGCACCCTGGCCTTGCTTGAAGCCGTGCGCGATTACTGGAAGGCGCTGCCGGCCGACAAGGGCCAGGCGTTCCGCTTCCTGCACGTGTCCACGGATGAGGTGTACGGCACCCTCGGCGAGACCGGCAAGTTCAGCGAAACCACCCCGTATGCCCCCAACTCGCCGTACTCGGCGTCCAAGGCGGCCTCGGACCATCTGGTGCGCGCGTTCCACCACACCTACGGGTTGCCGGTGCTGACCACCAACTGCTCCAACAACTACGGCCCGTATCACTTCCCCGAGAAGCTGATCCCGCTGGTGATCGCCAAGGCGCTGGCCGGGGAGCCACTGCCGGTGTATGGCGACGGCAAGCAGGTGCGCGACTGGCTGTTCGTGTCCGACCACTGCGAAGCAATCCGCACCGTGCTGGCCAAGGGCCAGGTGGGCGAGACCTACAACGTCGGCGGCAACTCCGAAAAAGAGAATATCGAAGTGGTGCACGCCATCTGCGCGCTGCTCGATGCGCGACGCCCGCGCGAGGATGGCCAGCCGCGCAGCAGCCAGATCACCTACGTCGCCGATCGTCCGGGGCATGACCGCCGCTACGCGATCGACGCCTCCAAGTTGAAGGACCAACTGGGCTGGGAGCCGAAGTACACCTTCGAGCAGGGCATCGGCTTCACGGTGGACTGGTATCTGGACAATCAGGACTGGGTCAACGGCGTGCTCGACGGCAGTTACCGTTTGCAGCGCATCGGCACCGTAGTCTGAATCAAGGAAGACATCCAATGACTCAACGCAAAGGCATCATCCTGGCCGGTGGCTCCGGCACGCGGCTGTATCCGATCACCAAGGGCGTCAGCAAGCAGCTGTTGCCGGTGTACGACAAGCCGATGATCTATTACCCGCTCAGCGTGCTGATGCTGGCGGGGATCCGTGAAGTGCTGATCATCAATACGCCGCACGAGCAGGCCTTGTTCCAGCAGCTGCTGGGCGATGGGTCGCAGTGGGGCATGGACATCCAGTACGCCGCCCAGCCGAGTCCCGACGGGCTGGCGCAGGCCTATCTGATTGGCCGCGAGTTCCTTGACGGAAAGCCGAGCTGCCTCGTTCTGGGCGACAACGTGTTTTATGGCCATGGCCTGACCGACGTGCTCAAGCGTGCCGATGCCCGCGAGAGCGGCGCCACGGTGTTCGGCTACTGGGTCAACGACCCCGAGCGCTATGGCGTGGCCGAGTTCGACAAGGATGGCAAGGTTGTCGGTCTGGTCGAGAAGCCTGCCGAGCCCCGTTCCAACTACGCGGTGACCGGCCTGTACTTCTACGATGGCAAGGCCAGCGACTACGCGGCTGAACTCAAGCCGTCGCCACGCGGTGAGCTGGAAATCACGGATCTCAACCAGCGCTACCTGGATGAAGGCGCGCTGCAGCTGGAGCCGCTCGGCCGTGGTTACGCCTGGCTGGATACCGGCACGCACCAGTCGCTGCTGGAGGCCTCCAACTTCATCGAGACGATCCAGACCCGTCAGGGCCTGCAGGTCTGCTGCCCGGAAGAAATCGCCTTTGGTCAGGGCTGGATCACCGCCGAGCAGCTGGAAGCGCTGGCAGCGCCGCTGATCAAGAATGGGTACGGCCAGTATCTTCATAAACTGGCTGTGCGAGGAGTCGTGCCGTGAAGATCATTGAAACCAAGCTGCCGGGCTGTGTTGTGATCGAGCCGGCGGTGTTCGGCGACGAGCGCGGCTTCTTCTTCGAGACGTGGAACGCGGCCCGCTTCGGTGAACATGGACTGCCGACGAAGTTCGTGCAAAGCAACGTGTCAAGTTCGGCAAAGGGTGTGCTGCGCGGCTTGCATTACCAGTGGCCGCGGCCGCAGGGCAAACTGGTCAGCGTGCTGGAAGGCGAGGTCTACGACGTTGCGGTGGATATCCGTCGCGGCTCGCCGACCTTCGGCCAGTGGGCCGCGGTGGTGCTGAGTGCGGAGAACAAGAAGCAGTTCTGGATTCCGGAAGGCTTCGCGCATGGTTTTGCCGTGCTCTCCGAGCGGGCGATTTTCAGCTACCTGTGCACCGAGGTGTACCTGAAGGACTTCGACGCCGGCGTGCGCTGGAACGACGCCGACATCGCGGTTGACTGGCCGATCAGTGCACCGACGCTCTCGGGCAAGGATGAGGTCGCGCCGTTCCTGAAGGACATCGCCGAGGACCGCCTGCCGGTCTACCAGCCGTGACGATCCTGCTGCTGGGGGCCAATGGCCAGCTCGGCCAGGAACTGCAACGCGCGCTGGCCCCGCTGGGTACGATCGTAGCGACCACGCGCAGCGGCGCGCTGCCCGATGGCAGCGCGTGCGAAGTGGCCGACTTCGATCAGCCCGCCTCGCTGGCCGCACTGCTGGACCGCGTCCAGCCGACGGTGGTGGTCAATGCCGCCGCTTACACGGCGGTCGACCGCGCCGAGGGCGACCGCGATGCCGCGTTCCGCGCCAATGCTGAAGCGCCGGGCGTGCTGGCGCAGTGGTGCGCGCGGGCCGGCGTCCCATTGGTGCATTACTCCACCGATTACGTGTTCGACGGGCAGGGCACGCGCCCGTACCGGGAAGACGATGCGACCGCCCCGCTGGGCGTGTATGGCGCCAGCAAGCTGGCCGGTGAGCAGGCCATCCGTGCGGCCGGTGGACGCCACCTGATCTTCCGCACGGCCTGGGTATACGCCTCGCACAGCGCCAACTTCCTGCGCACGATGCTGCGGGTGGGGGCCGAGCGCGACGTCCTGCGTGTGGTGGCTGATCAGGTCGGTACGCCGACGCCGGCAGCGTTGATTGCCGATGTGACCGCGCAGGCGCTGCAGCACGACGGCGCACTGTCGGGCACGTGGCATCTGACCGCCAAGGGCGAGACCAGCTGGCACGGCTTTGCCGAAGCGATCTTTGCGGAGGCGGTGGCAACAGGCGTGCTGCCGCGGGCGCCGAAAGTCGAGGCGATCACTACGGCCGAGTACCCGACGCCGGCCAAGCGCCCCGCCTATTCGCACCTGGATGTGGCGAAGCTGGAGCAGGACTTCGGCGTCGTGCTGCCGAGCTGGCAGGACGGCCTGACGCGGGTCATCGCGGACGGTTGACCCAGGCGTAGAGCCACGCCATGCGTGGCTGACGCGGTGTCAGGATCCCAGGCAGGGCAGCCACGCATGGCGTGGCTCTGCCCGCAATAAAAAAACCCGGCCTTGGCCGGGTTTTCTGTTTATCTGCCTACCGTCGATCAGGTACGGCCGTAGGTATCTTCAAACCGCACGATGTCGTCCTCGCCCAGATAGCTGCCGGACTGCACTTCAATCAGTTCCAGCGGCAGCTTGCCCGGGTTCTTCAGGCGATGGGTCACGCCCAGCGGAATGTACGTGCTCTGGTTCTCGGTGAGCAGCAGCACTTCCTCGCCGCGGGTCACTTCGGCCGTCCCGCTGACCACGATCCAGTGCTCGGCACGGTGGTGGTGCATCTGCAGGCTCAGCGTTGCACCCGGCTTGACGGTGATGCGCTTGACCTGGAAGCGGGCACCGTTGTCGATCGAGTCGTACGCGCCCCAGGGGCGGTACACCTTGCGGTGCCAGGTTGCTTCGGGGCGCCCATCGGCCTTGATCTGGGCGACCACCTGCTTGATCTCCTGCATGCGGTCGCTCTTGCCGACCATCACCGCATCATCGGTTTCCACCACGATCACATCGTCCAGGCCGACCAGGGCGATCAGCCGCTCGCCGTAGGCGAAGGTGTTGCGGCAGTCGATCGCGATCACATCGCCGTGGTGCGCGTTGCCATCCCCATCCTGTTCGGATACATCACGCAGCGCGGTCCACGAGCCCACGTCGTTCCAGCCGGCATCCAGCGGCACGACCACGGCATCAGCGGTCTTTTCCATCACTGCATAGTCGATGGAATCCGAGGGCACGGCGGCGAAGGCGTCCTTGTCCAGGCGGGTGAAATCGCTGTCACGACGTGCCTGCTGCCAGGCGGTGCGGCTGCCGGCGAGCATGGCGGGGTGGAACGTCTCCAGCTCGGCCAGGAATCGGGACGCCTTGAACAGGAACATGCCGCTGTTCCAGAAGTACTCGCCCGACTGCACGTAAGCGGTCGCGGTCTGTGCATCCGGCTTCTCGACAAACCGGTCCACGGCGCGGACATCGCCGCCGGAGGCCGCCTTGATGTAGCCATAGCCGGTTTCCGGGCCGGTCGGCACGATGCCGAAGGTCACCAGCTTGCCGGACTCCGCGGCCGACACCGCACGCAGCACCGCAGCGCGGAACGCATTCTCGTCGGCAATCACGTGGTCTGAAGGAAGCACCAGCAGCAGCGCATCATCACCGTCACGGGTCGCTTCCAGTGCCGCCACCGCGATGGCAGGTGCGGTATTGCGGCCGATCGGCTCCAGCAGGATCGCTTGCGGCTGCACGCCCAGCTGCTGCAACTGCTCGGCGGCCACGAAGCGGTGTTCCTCGTTGGCGACGATCAGCGGCGCGCGCCCAGCGATCGCTGCTACGCGCTGCCAGGTCGCCTGCAGCATGGTCTGTTCGCCGGCCAGGGCCAGGAACTGCTTGGGGTAGGACTCGCGCGACAGCGGCCACAGGCGGGTGCCGGAACCACCGGAAAGGATGACGGGAAGAAGGTTCTGCATGGTGGGGTATTCGCCTCAGGCGTCCTTGAGCAACTGGGAAATTTCGTCGGTGCGTGCGCGCAGCAGCGCTGCGTCGCCGCGGGTTTCAACATTCAGGCGCAGCAGCGGCTCGGTATTGGAGCTGCGCAGGTTGAAGCGCCAGTCGCCGAAATCGGCGCTGATGCCATCGGTGTGGTCCAGCGACGGCGCCTGCGCGGCGTAGTGCTCCATCACGCGGGCGACGGAACGCTTGGCGTCGGCCACCTTGAAGTTGATCTCGCCGCTGCACGGGAACTTCTGCATGCGCGCCTCGACCAGGTCGGCCAGCGAGCGGCCGGACTCGGAGACCAGCGCGGCGATCAGCAGCCACGGGATCATCCCGGAATCGGCGTAGGCGAACTCGCGGAAATAGTGATGCGCGCTCATCTCGCCGCCATAGACGGCATTTTCCGAGCGCATCTTCTCCTTGATGAAGGCATGGCCGCTCTTGCACTGCACCGGCTGGCCACCGGCTTCCTCGACCATTTCCACCGTGTTCCAGGTCAGGCGCGGGTCGTGCACGATCTTGCCGCCGGGCTGGCGCGCCAGGATCGCCTGGGCGAGCAGGCCGACCAGGTAATAGCCTTCGATGAAGCGGCCATTGTGGTCGAAGAAGAAGCAGCGGTCGAAATCGCCATCCCAGGCGATGCCGAAGTCCGCGCCATGCTCGCGCACGGCCTGCGCGGTGAGCTCGCGGTTCTCCGGCAGCAGCGGGTTGGGGATGCCGTTGGGGAAGCTGCCGTCGGGTTCATGGCAGATGCGGATGAACTCCAGCGGCAGGTGCGGGGCGAGCAGATCCACGATCGTGCCGGCGCCGCCGTTGCCGGCATTGACCACCAGCTTCAGCGGCTTGAGCGCCTTGGGCTCGATGTAGCTCAGCAGGTGGGCGATGTAGGCGCTCTTGTCCGGATGCGACTGCAGGCCGGCGCTCGGCTCGGCTGCGGGGGCCTGGTCGGCCTCGACCGCGTCGGAGATCGCGAACAGGCCGGTATCGGAGCTGATCGGACGGGCCTGCTCCTTGACCAGCTTCATGCCGTTGTAATCCATCGGATTATGGCTGGCGGTGACCATCACCCCGCCGGCCGCCTTCAGGTGGTCGACCTGGAAATAGACTTCTTCGGTCCCGCACAGCCCGATGTCGAGCACCTCGCGGCCGGCGCCGCGCAGGCCGGCTGCCAGGGCATCCTGCAGGGCCCCGCTGGTGAGGCGGACATCGTGGCCCACCACCACCGTGCCGGGCGACAGCTGGGCGGCCAGGGCCACGCCGATGCGGCGGGCCAGATCTTCGTTCAGTTCATCCGGAACCCGGCCGCGGATGTCGTACGCCTTGAATGCGGGGAGCGTCATCTATTCAGTCCTTCTGACAGTCAGCGCACTAGTTTAGCCGCTGCCGTGTATGGGAATCGTTTTCACCGGCGCGGGCCGGGTCGACGCCGGACCCATGGGGCAGGGAAAGCCCCGGGCAATGGCTACAATGGCCGCTTACATCAACGAGGTGAGGGCGTAGATGAGCAAGTCCCCAGACAACGCCGGGCGACGTGGCAAGCAGTACGCCAGTGCGGCTGAAGCGCTGCAAGGCGCCATCGCCGATGGCCAGACCCTGGCGGTCGGCGGGTTCGGCCTGTGCGGTATTCCCGAGGCCCTGATCGCCGCGCTGCGCGATACCGGTGCCAAGGACCTGACCGTGATCTCCAACAATGCGGGTGTGGATGGCTTCGGCCTCGGCCAGCTGCTGGCGACCCGCCAGATCCGCAAGATGATCTCCTCCTACGTGGGCGAGAACAAGGAGTTCGAGCGTCAGTACCTGGCCGGCGAGCTGGAGCTGGAGTTCAACCCGCAGGGCACCCTGGCCGAGCGGCTGCGCGCCGGCGGTGCGGGCATTCCGGCCTTCTTCACCGCGACCGGCTACGGCACGGTGGTGGCCGAAGGCAAGGAAACCCGCGAGTTCGACGGCAAGCACTACGTGATGGAGACCGCGCTGCGCGCCGACATCGCGCTGGTCAAGGCGTGGAAGGCCGACGAGCCCGGCAACCTGGTGTTCCGAAAGACCGCGCGCAACTTCAACCCGGCCTGCGCGATGGCCGGCAAGCTGTGCATCGTGGAAGTGGAAGAGGTGGTGCCGGTGGGCAGCATCGACCCGGACCAGGTGCATCTGCCGGGCATCTACGTGCACCGCATCGTGCACAACCCGCACCCCGAGAAGCGTATCGAACAGCGTACCGTGCGCCAGGAGGCGAACTGAGATGGCCTGGACCCGTGATGAAATGGCACAGCGCGCCGCGCGCGAGCTGACCGACGGTGCGTACGTGAACCTGGGCATCGGTCTGCCGACCCTGGTGGCCAACCATATTCCCGACGGCGTCGACGTGTGGTTGCAGTCCGAGAATGGGCTGCTGGGCATCGGCCCGTTCCCGACCGAAGCCGAAGTGGATGCCGACCTGATCAACGCCGGCAAGCAGACGGTGACCGCACGCGCGGGCGCCAGCTACTTTGGCAGCCACGACAGCTTCGCGATGATCCGTGGCGGTCATATCAACCTGGCCATCCTCGGCGCGATGCAGGTCACCGACAAGGGCGATCTGGCCAACTGGATGGTGCCCGGCAAGATGGTCAAGGGCATGGGCGGGGCGATGGATCTGGTCGCCGGCGTGCAGCGCGTGGTGGTGCTGATGGAGCACACCGCCAAGAACGGCGAGCACAAGATTCTGTCCGAGTGCAATCTGCCGCTGACCGGGGTTGGCGTGGTCGATCGCATCATCACCGACCTGGCCGTGTTCGATGTCACCGACAAGGGCCTGGTGCTGATCGAGTCCGCGCCGGGCGTGGGTATCGATGAGCTGAAGGAAAAGACCGGCGTGGCCTTCGGCCAGGCCTGATCGCTGTCGCCGCCGTGGTGCCCGTGCGACGGGCACCACGATAGTCGTTGAGGATTCCATGGATCTGCATCTGCGCGAGGCCGAGGTGAGTTGGCACCGCCACTGGCTGCCCCGCGACGCCGCCGACACCCTCCAGCGCACGCTGCGCGAGGATGTCCCGTGGGAGGTGCACAGGATCCGCATGTTCGGCCGCCAGGTCGATTCCCCGCGGCTGAGCTGCTGGATGGGCGACCCGGCCGCCCGCTACCGCTATTCCGGTACCGAGTTCGTGCCGCAGCCGTGGCATCCGGCGCTGCTGCCGCTTCGGGATCAGCTGGCCGCATTCTGTGGCCACGCGTTCAACAGCGTGCTGCTCAACCGTTACCGCGATGGTGATGACGGGATGGGCTGGCACAGTGACAACGAGCCCGAGCTCGGGCCGGCGCCGGTGATCGCGTCACTGAGCCTGGGCGCGGGGCGGCGGTTCCTGCTGCGGCGCCGGGACGACCATGCGAAAAAGGCCGAGGTCCTGCTGGACCATGGCGATCTGCTGGTGATGGGGGGGCAGACCCAGCGCCATTACCAGCATTCCCTGCCCAAAAGCGCGCGACCGCTGGCCGAGCGCCTCAATCTCACGTTCCGCTGGATCAACGCACCCGGGCAGGGGTAACCGCGCTGCGGGCGTGATCCTGCTCGCCGGTCACCAGCGTCCAGCCCACCACGTTCGTGGTCAGTGTCTGCAGCCCCTGTTCCAGCGCGGCGGTGACCTGGGCGACGTCGGTGCTGCCGACCGGGTTTTCCTGGCGGAAGGTGCGGTCGGCGACCACGCGCTGGTCGATCACGTGGATCAGTTTGGCGTTCACTTCGATCAGCGCGGTCGGCGTGGCCTGGCCGCGGTAATCGGCTTCGAAACGGCGCACGTCCATGGCCAGTTTGTAGTCGGCGCGGATGCCGGTGGTGACCCGGGCCACGCCGTTGATGCGGCCGGAATCCTCGAAGCCGCGCACCAGCGCGTCGTCGAGCATGTCGGTGGCCGGCTGGGCCCAGCTCACGCCCTTGTAGACCTCCAGCTCGGAGGGGGTCGGACGGACGTTGATGCGCGGGCTGTCGACCACGCGGGCGGCGCTGGGCTTGACCAGCACCAGCTGCCAATCGACGGTCGGCCAGCTCGGGTCGGCCTGGATGCGCACCACGGGCGAATAGATCGTCACCGCGCTGCGTTCGTTGCTGCCCAGCAGCGAGCAGCCGCCAAGCGCGGCGATCAGGGCGATCGGCAGCAGGGGCCGGAAGAAGGTCGCGTGGCTCATTTGGGTTCGAACTCCTTGGGTGCGTCACGGCCGAGCAGATAGCGTGCCGGGTTGTTGTCCAGGCGGTCGCTGACCCGGCGCAGGTCGCGGATCAGGCCGCGCAGCTCGGTCAGGGTCGGGCCGAGCTGGGCCAGGCCATCATTGGCGAAGCTGTTGATCGCGGCACGGTTCTCGCCAAGGATCGAATCGGCATTGCCGGCCGCCGAGTCCAGCTTGCTCAGCGTGGTTTCCAGCTTGTCCAGGATCGGCGGCAGCTGCTGCACCAGATTCTTGTCCAGCCGCTGGATGGTGCCGTTGGTGCTCTTGAGGGTCACATCCAGGCTGCGGGCGGCATCACGCGCGCTCAGCAGCAGCGCCTGGGTACCCTGGTCGCGGTCGGCCAGGCCGCCGCTGATGGTTTCCAGGTTGGCCAGGGTGGCGTTGATGCTGGCCACGTTGCGGTCGCTGAGCACCTGGTCCATGCGCTCGACGATGCGGTTGGCCACGTCGGTGATGTTCTGCAGCGCCGAGGGGGTGGTCGGGATGATCGGGGCCGGATCCTTGTTGACCGCGGTCAGCGCGGGCGACTGCGGCGTGCCGCCACTGAGCTGGATGATCGACGGGCCGGTCAGGCTGGTGATCGCCAGCTTGGCGCGGGTGTCGGTCTTGACCGGCGTATTGGAGTTCAGGCGGATCCGTGCGACCACCTGGCGCGGATCGTCCGGTACCAGGTTCAGTTCGGTGATCGAGCCGACCGCGATGCCGTTGTACTGCACCGGGCTGCCGACCGACAGGCCGGTGACGGCCTCGCGGAACACCACGCGGTACTCGGTCCAGGTGCGGTCGGAGGAGTACTTGGCGGCCCACAGGCCGAAGGCCAGCAGCGCCAGGCCCACTATCAGGGTGAAGGCGCCGATCAGGACGTAATTGGCTTTGGTTTCCATGGCTTACTCGCTCTCGTGCTTTGCATCGCGCGCAGCACGCGCGCGCGGTCCGTGGAAGTACTCCTGGATCCACGGGTGGTCCAGTTGTTCGATCTCGTGGAGCGGGGCATTGGCGATGACTTTCTTGTCGGCCAGCACCGCCACCCGGTCACAGATCGCATACAGCGTGTCCAGATCATGTGTGATCAGGAAGACCGTCAGGCCCAGCGCTTCCTGCAGGGTCTTGATCAGGCGGTCGAAGGCGGCCGCGCCGATCGGATCCAGCCCGGCGGTAGGCTCGTCCAGGAACAGCAGCGGCGGGTCCAGCGCCAGCGCCCGGGCCAGGCCGGCGCGCTTGCGCATGCCGCCGGACAGCTGCGAGGGCAGCTTGTTGATCGCATCGGCCGGCAGGCCGGCCAGCTTCACCTTGAGCAGGGCCAGCTCGTAATGCCAGCGCTCGGGCAACTCGCCGTGGTGTTCCTTCAGCGGCACCTGTACGTTCTCGCCCACGGTGAGCGAGGAGAACAGGGCGCCATCCTGGAACAACACGCCGGTATTGCGTTCGATATGCAGGCGGTTGGCCGGGTCGCTGGAACGGGCGTCGACGCCGAGTACCTCGATCTGGCCGTCATCGGGCGTGCGCAGGCCGAGGATGCTGCGCATCAACACCGACTTGCCGGTACCCGAGCCGCCGACCACGCCGAGAATCTCGCCGCGGCGCACGTCCAGGTCCAGCCCGTCGTGCACGACCTGCGCGCCGAAACGGTTGGTCAGCCCGCGCACGCGGATCAGCAGTTCACCATCACCGGTGGCGGCGTCGTCGCGGTCCATGGCCGGAGCGGTATCGGTGCTCATCGGTTACCAGCCCATCTTCATGAACCACAGCGCGGCGAACGCGTCGAGGATGATCACCAGCGAAATGGCCTGCACCACGCTCGAGGTGGTGCGCTCGCCGACCGACTGCGCGGTGCCTTCAACCTTGAGGCCTTCCAGGCAGCCGATCAGGCCGATCACCAGCGCGAACACCGGGGCCTTCGACAGGCCGACCAGCATGTTGCGCACTTCCATGGTGTCGTGCATCCGCGCGATGTACATCTGCGGCGGGATGTCCAGATCGAACGCGCCGACGGTGATGCCACCGGCCAGGCCGGCGACCATCGCGATGAAGGTCAGCAGCGGCAGGGTGATCAGCAGGGCGATCAGGCGCGGCAGCACCAGCAGGTCGACCGGGTCCAGGCCGAGCGTCTTCATCGCGTCGATTTCTTCGCGGGCCTTCATCGCGCCGATCTGCGCGGTGAACGCACTGGCGGTGCGGCCGGCCAGCACGATGGCGGTCAACAGCACCGCGAACTCGCGCAGGAAGGCGATGCTGACCAGTTCGACTACATAGATCTCCGCGCCAAAGTCGCGCAGGATCGTGGAGCCGAGGAAGGCGATCACCGCGCCGACCAGATACGACAGCAGGGCCACCAGCGGCACCGCGTCCAGGCCGACCTGCTCCATCTGCGCGACGGTAGCAGTGAGACGGAAGCGGCGCGGTTCCTTGATCAGGCGCGCGCCCTTGACCAGGTTCTCGCCCAGGAAACTGGCCAGCGCCACGATGTTGTGGCCCATGCCGTGCACGCTGACACCGAGCCGCTCCAGCGCGGCCAGCACGCCGAAGTCGCGTTTGGCCTTGGGCCGGTCGTCGGCGACTTCCTCGATGGTGGAGACCAGCGCGCGATGCTCCTCGCGGAACGTCACCGCGTCCTCGCCCAGGTCGGCGCGGTGCGCGACACGCAGCAGCTGCAGCACACCGGCTGAATCGAGCAGGGTAATGCCGCTGGCGTCCAGGCCGGTCACTTTCTCCGGAAGGCCGCGCAGCACTTCGGCCGCGTCCAGCGCGGTGCGTAATGTCCAATGGCCAGACAACCGGATCAGGCCGGGGTCCTGGGCATCCTGCTCGAGATGGGGGGCTTGGTCTGAGGTCATGTAGGCGTCCTGCGCGCAGCATACCCTGTCCGGGTGCATGGCTCGCGTATGCGCCGGACCGGTCCGTACACGCCGCTCGGCACTGCCGGGCATGCGCGCGCCAGCATCATGACACCGGGATTCTTCAGGCCGGGGCGTGTTCGGGTAATACTACGGCGCATGTCTGCCGACGCCCCCACCATCGTTGCACCACCGGCCACCTACGCTCAGCGCGTGGCCTTCGTTTCGGAAATGGCCGGGCGCCTGCACAGCTATGGCACCACCGCGCAGCGGCTGGAGGCGGCGGTGGTCGCCCTGGCGCAGCGGCTGGACCTGGATTGCGAGCCGTGGTCGAACCCGACCGGCCTGATCCTGAGTTTCAGCGACCCCACCAAGGCTATCGGTTCGTCGGACATCACCCGCGTGATCCGCCTGGCCCCCGGCGAAAACGATCTGCATAAACTCAGCATCGCCGACCAGATCACCGATGCGGTGGCCAACGGCACCATGAGCATCGCGCAGGGGCATACCGCGCTGCGGCAGCTGGACAAGGACCCCGGGCGCTGGGGCAAGGTCCGCACGATTCTCTCCTACAGCCTCGGCGCGGCCGGCGTGGCCGGGCTGTGGAAACTGCCGTGGCTGGATATCGCCACCGCCGGCGTGATCGGCCTGCTGATCGGCGTCATGGGCATGTACACCGACCGCCGCCCGGCCACGCGCGAGGCCAACGAAGCCCTGGCGGCGCTGCTTGCCGGTTCGGTGGCAACGCTGGTGGCCTCGTTCATCGGCGCGCTCAACCTCAATACGGTGATCATCGCCTCGCTGGTGGTGCTGCTGCCCGGGATGTCGCTGACCAATGCGGTCAACGAACTGGCCAGCCAGCACTGGGTCTCGGGGACGGCACGCTTCGCCGGTGCGGTGACCACGATTCTGAAACTGACGGTGGGCGCGGTGATCGCGGTGACCCTGTCCGGCATCGTCGGGCTGGAACCACTGGTGCGCGCGTCGCGTCCACAGGCCGATTGGGTCGAGTGGGGTGCGTTGCTGCTGGCCGCCTTCGCGTTCGCGATGCTGTTCAAAGCCAACCGGCGCGATTTTCCGTGGGTGATGGCCGCGGCGGTGGCCGGCTATGCGATTTCAAAATTCGCGGGCCAGGCGTGGGGCATACCGGCCGGCATTTTCATGTCGGCGATGCTGCTCACGGCCGCAGGCAACCTGTTTGGTCGCCTGGCGCAGCGCCCGGGCGCGATCATCCGCTTGCCCGGCATCATCATGCTGGTGCCCGGCAGTACCAGCCTGCGTGGCGTGCTGACCCTGGTCCAGCAGCAGGACATGAGCGCCGGCCAGACCGTGCTGATGACCGTGCTCAACGTGGTGATGGCACTGGTGGCCGGGCTGCTGTTCGGCAATCTGCTGATCCCGGCACGCAAGAATCTTTGACCGCCGCGGCCATCGCGCAGGTGTGCACCAGGAACGAAAACGCCGGCGCGAGGCCGGCGTGTCCATGTGCGTCAGTAACTGACCGGCTTACTTCTTGATCAGGAACTCTTCGACCTTCTTGCCCTTGGCGGTATGCGCGGCCAGCCAGCGCGGCTGCTTGCCACGGCCGGTCCAGGTTTCCTTCGGGTTGGCCGGATTGCGGTACTTCGGGGCCACCTTGCCAAGCTTGCGCACGGCCTTGGCCGGGGCCTTGGTCGCTTTGCCCGCGGCACGACCGCGTGCGGCCGGGGCGGCGCCGCCGAACAGTTCTTCCACCGAATAGCCCTGGGCCTTGGCCAGCTTGGTCAGCTGCGCGCGGACCTTGCTGATCGCCGGACGCTTGGCCACGATGGTCTGCTGCTTCTTGGCGTTCTTGATCAGCGCGCCCAGCTCTTTGGCGGACAGGCCGCTCAGGTCAATGCTCATCTACTACTCCGCAATATATTAAGGACAGGGTGAGCCGGTCCTTGGCATCGGAAACAGCATACATTCTCTTTTGCGAAATACACAAACAAACCGGAGATATTGAAACCGGGTCCGCCATTGAAAAGGCCGGGTTATTCACCCGGCCTTTGTCATTACTGCGTCAACTTCGCCAGCAGTGCGTCCTTGTCCAGGACTTCCGCTTCGGCCGCGCTGCGCGCGCGGTACTCGAACGTGCCGGCGGCGACACCGCGTTCGGACACCACGATCCGGTGCGGCACGCCGATCAGTTCCATGTCGGCAAACATCGCGCCCGGGCGCAGGCCGCGGTCGTCCAGGGCCACGTCCAGGCCGGCGGCCTGCAGCTGTGCAAGCAGCTCGGCGGCAGTGGCCGACACGGTCTCGTCCTGCTTCGGGTTGATCATGCAGACCACTACCTGCCACGGCGCCATCGCGTCGGGCCAGATAATGCCGGCGTCGTCATGATTCTGTTCAATCGCCGCAGCCACGATGCGCGAAATGCCGATGCCGTAGCAGCCCATCGCCAATACCGCAGCCTTGCCGTTCTCGTCGAGCACGGTCGCATTCAACGCCTGCGCATACTGGCGGCCGAGCTGGAACACGTGGCCGACCTCGATGCCGCGCGCGATTTTCAGCTCACCCCCATCGGCGGCGCGATCACCGGCCTTGGCGTTGCGGATGTCCGCCACTTCCGGTTCGGGCAGGTCACGGCCCCAGTTGACGCCGGCGATGTGGAAACCGGCTTCGTTGGCGCCGACGACGAAATCGGCCAGCGCGGCGACGTCGCGGTCGGCGACGATGCGGATCGGCTGGGCCGGATTGAGCGGGCCGAGGAAACCGGGCTGGCTGCCCAGGTGCGTGGCGATCTCCGCCTCGCTGGCCATGCGGTAGCCCTGCAGGCCCTCGACTTTACCGAGTTTGATTTCATTGACGTCGTGATCGCCACGCACCAGCGCCAGCACGAAGCCGCCCTCGCTCATGATCGCGATCGACTTGACCGTGCGCTCCAGGCCCAGGCCGAGCAGGGCGGCCACCGCTTCACAGGTTTTCTGCGTGGGCGTGTCGACCTTGCGCAGTGCTTCGCTGGCGGCCGGGCGCTCGCCCGGGGCCGCGGCGATGGCCGCTTCCATGTTCGCGGCGTAATCCGAGCCGGTGGAAAACACCAGCGCGTCTTCGCCGGACTCGGCGATCACGTGGAATTCCTGCGAGGCGTCGCCACCGATCGCGCCGGAGTCGGCCTGCACCATGCGGAAATCCAGGCCGAGGCGGGTGAAGATGCGGGCATAGGCCGACTTCATGTTTTCGTACTCGCGCACCAGGCACTCATCGTGCAGGTGGAAGGAGTACGCATCCTTCATCAGGAACTCGCGCGCGCGCATCACGCCGAAACGCGGGCGGATCTCGTCGCGGAACTTGGTCTGGATCTGGAAGAAATTGACCGGCAGCTGCTTGTAGCTGGACAGCTCCTGGCGCGCGAAATCGGCAGCGGCCTCTTCGGCAGTCGGGCTGTAGCAGAAGACCTGCTCCTTGCGGTCCTTGATCTTCAGCAGCTGCGGGCCGAACTTTTCCCAGCGGCCGGTGGCTTCCCACAGTTCCTTGGGCTGGAGGGTCGGAATCTGGAATTCCACCGCGCCGGCACGCTCCATTTCCTCACGCACGATGCGCTCGACCTTGCGCAGCACGCGCAGGCCCAGCGGCGACCAGGTGTACAGCCCCGAGGCCAGCTTGCGGATCATGCCCGCGCGCAGCATCAAGCGGTGGCTGGTCAGCTCCGCGTCGCTGGGGGTTTCCTTGGTGGTGTGCAGGTGGAACTGGGAGAGGCGCATCGTCGGCTTCGCTGAACGGCAGAAGCCGATATTCTGCCAGTCCGGCCGCCGCGATGGGTGCTGGCGGTGGTTTTTGGCCCTTGCGGGGACCGGCGGCTCAGGCCTTGGGCGTGCAGTACGCCTGGATGGCGGCCTCGGCCAGGGTCCTCTGGGCGCTGCGCTGCGCGTCGGTCAGGGCGGTATCGGCCTTGCCGTCGCCATCGGTGTCCTGCATGACCTTGCCTGGCCCATCGAGCAGGACGATATTGCCGCGGGCGGTGGTGCAGTCGCTGTTCTCGGCCGGGGCGGCCGCCGCCTCGCGCGGGGCCGGGTCGCGGTGTTGGACCTGGCGGGCCTCGTATTTCTGCCCGGTGGGCGGCTTCTCCGAATACTGGGTCACGCCATGGGCGTCTTTCCACTTATAGACGTTGCCGGCACTGGCCGTCGCACTGGCGAGCAGCAGCAGGGCGCTCAGACGGGACAGGGCACGCATGGCGACTCCGGAGACGGGGCAGAAGCGCGATTGCAGCACCCCGGGCCGGCGCTGGCAAGCCGATCACGGCAGCAATGGCAGGGCGCGGCGCGCTGGCACTGCCCCAAAGGGCACCGCAGCCACTAAACTGGCCGCATGGATCAACTGAAACCCCCGCCGCGCTCGCGCAGCATCTACCTGCTGCCCAACCTGTTCACCACCGCAGGCCTGTTCGCCGGCTTCTACGCGATCATCGCCGCGGCCAACGGCGACTTCGTCAATGCCGCCATCGCCGTGTTCGTCGCGGCGGTCATGGACGGCCTGGACGGCCGCGTGGCCCGGCTGACCGGGACCAGCAGCGAATTCGGCGTGCAGTACGACTCGCTGGCCGACCTGGTCAGCTTCGGCATGGCCCCGGCCCTGGTGATGTACCACTGGTCGCTGTCCTGGCTGAAGTTCGACGACCCGGTACTCGGCCGCGTCGGCTGGGCGGTCGCCTTCCTGTATGCCGCCTGCGCCGCGTTGCGCCTGGCCCGCTTCAATACCCAGGTCACGGTGGTCGACAAGCGCTGGTTCATCGGGCTGGCCAGCCCGGCTGCCGCCGGCCTGATGATGTCCTTCGTCTGGGCCTTCGCCGATGGCAACCTGGGCTGGGACGGCAACCAGCTGCGCTACGTCGCCCTCGGCGTGACCCTGGTCTCGGCCCTGCTGATGGTCAGCCGGATCCGCTTCTGGAGCTTCAAGGGCAGTGGCGAGAAAGGGCCGCGCGCGGACCGCGTGCCGTTCCTGGCGCTGGCCCTGGTGCCGATCGCCATCGCGATCATGGTCATCGATCTGCCGCGCGTGCTGTTCGCGGTGGGCCTGGTGTATGCCCTGTCCGGCCCGTGCTACTGGGTGTGGCAACGCACCCGCAGGCCGGTCGAGCCGAACGCGTGAGCGGGCAGGCGCTGCCGCCATTGTGGTCGCCGGCGCAGCAGTCCTGGCTGCAGGCCATGGGCTACACGGTGTTCGTCGACGGCAGTGTCGCGCCCGAGGCGGTGGTGATGCCGGAGATCGAGCTGCGCGCGGCCCCGGTGGCCGAGCCGCCGGTGCCCGTACGCCCCGCACGGCCGGCGCCATCGGCGGACGCGCCCGCACCGGTACGGCGCAGTGCCCCGCGCACGGTGGAAGCAGGCGCGCCCAGCAGCCCGCCGGCCGCGACACCCGTGCGCGCGAGCGGTGGCCGCCGCGCCGCGGTGCGGATGCCTGATCGCCTGCAGATCGCGCTGCTGCGTGCCTCCGGCTGCAACCCTGCCGAACCGGATACCCAGGCCTTGATGGCCAGCTGGAACCTGGATGAACTGCGCGGCAGTGCGGCCGCCAAGCGTGCGTTGTGGCCGCAGTTGCGTGCCCTGCGCAGGAAGAACCGCCCGTGAGCGCGGTGAGCTCGCCACGGCCGTTGTCGCTGCGCGCGCTGCGCGAAAGCGACCTCAATGCGGTGATGGCGATCGAGGTGCGCGGGTATCCGTACCCGTGGACCCGCGGCATCTTCCAGGATTGCCTGCGTGCCGGTTATCCCGGCCTGGCGATGGAAGAGGACGGCCTGCTGATGGGCTACGGCCTGCTCAGCATCGCCGCCGATGAAGCCCATATCCTCAATATCTGCGTGGACCCGCTGTGCCAGTCGCGCGGCCACGGCCGGCATCTGCTGCGCGCGCTGGTGAAGCTGGCCCGCGACCACGGCGCGCACCGCGTGTTCCTGGAAGTGCGCCCGTCCAATGCCCCGGCGGTGGCGCTGTACCACAGCGAGGGCTTCAACGAGATCGGCCGCCGGCCGCGCTATTACCCCGCCCGCGAGGGGCGCGAGGACGCGCTGGTGATGGCCATCGAACTGGTCGACGACGATATCCAGGTGATGCCGCCGCTCTGACGTCCCGATGTAGAGCCACCCCATGGGTGGCTGCTGTTCGATCCGGCCCGTACGGGGTGTGGCTGTCGGAGACAGGCGCAGCCACCCATGGGGTGGCTCTACGTGATCCGCAGCACCACTGCCCCGAGCACGATCAGGCCGGCGGCGATCCAGCGTTGGCGGGTGACCCGTTCGTGCAGGATCCAGGCCGAGATCAGGATGCCGAACAGGATCGAGGTTTCGCGCAGCGCGGAGATCATCGCGATCGGCGCGACCGTCATGGCCCACAGCGCCAGTCCGTAGGAGACCAGCGTGCCGATGCCACCGATGATGCCGTAGCCCCAGTTGCGGCGGGCATAGTCGCGCAGCGCGCTGGCCCGGGTGCACAGCGCCCACAGTGGCAAGGGCAGGCCGGAGAGCAGGAACAGCCACAGCGTGTAGCTCACCGCAGCGCCGGAGTGGCGTGCACCCCAGCCGTCAACCAGCGTGTAGGTGGCGATGACACCGGCATTGAGCAGCGGCAACCACAGATGTTGGCGCGAGGTGCCGCGTGTCATGCACAGGATGCCCAGGCAGATCAGCCCGATGCCGGCCCAGGCGACCCACTCAAGGCGCTCACCGAGGAACAGTGTGCTGACCAGCGCGACGAGGATGGGCGCGCAGCCCCGCATCAGCGGGTAGGACGCGCTCATCTCGGTCAGCTGGTAGGTGCGGGCGACCAGCAGGTAATACCCGACCTGGAGCAGTGTGGAGGTCGCCAGCCACGGCCAGCTCTGCGGCGCGGGTACGGGCAGGAACGGCAGGCCGATCGCGGCGATCACCGCCGCCGAGCCGGTGACCAGCAGCGTGGTCATCAGCTTGTCCGTGCCGCGTTTGACGATCGCGTTCCAGCTGGCATGCAGCAGGGCGGCGAACAGCACGATGCAGAAGATGGACAGCGACATCATCGGCCCAAGGTGGAGCCACCCATGGGTGGCTGCGCGTCATCCCGCCCCGGAAGGCAGCCACGCATGGCGTGGCACTACCTCCCCCCAGCGCTTACAGCTTCGCGCGCTGCGAGCGCAGGCCATCCAGCTGGGCGGTCCATTCGACCAGGCGCACGCGCTCCTGCTCGACCACGGCCGCCGGCACCTTGTCGGTGAACTTGGCCAGCTTGGTCTCGCTCTTTTCCTTCTCCGATTCCACCCGGGCGATTTCCTTGTCCAGGCGCGCGCGTTCGGCGCCCAGATCGACCAGGCCCTCCAGCGGCACCAGCAGGGTGAGATCGCCCACGATCGCAGCGGCGGCCGGCGGCGTGTCGCTGCCGTTGGCCAGCCATTCGATGCGCTCCAGCTTGAGCAGGAACGACAGCGACGAGGTGAAACGGGTCATGCGCGCGCGGTCGTCGTCGTTGCCACCCTGCAGCAGCAGCGGCACCAGCTTGGACGGCGGCACGTTCAACTCGCTGCGCACGCGGCGCAGCGCGTTGACCATCGACTTCAGCCATTCCACGTCGGCTTCGGCACGGGCGAAATCACCCGCGAACTCCTCGGCGGTCGGGTACGGACGCAGCGAGATGGTGTCGCCGGTGATGCCCAGGCGCGGGGCGACCTGGCGCCACAACTGCTCGGTGACGAACGGGGTCAGCGGGTGCAGCAGGCGCAGCAGCGCTTCGAGCACGTACAGCAGGGTGTGGCGGGTGCTGTTGGCGTCATCGGCGTCGGCACCGTTGAGGGCCGGCTTGGTCAGTTCCAGGAACCAATCGCAGAACTCGTTCCAGGCGAATTCGTACAGGCACTGCGCCAGCAGATCGAAGCGGTAGTTGGCGTAATGCGTCTGGGCTTCGGCCGAGACCGCGGCCAGGCGCGCCAGAATCCAGCGCTCGGCATCGGTACGCGGCTGCGGCACGCCGGTGAAGCTGCTGCCCTCGGTGTTCATCAGGGTGAAGCGGCTGGCGTTCCACAGCTTGTTGCAGAAGTTCTTGTAGCCCTCGGCGCGGTTCATGTCGAACTTGATATCGCGGCCGTGGGTGGCCAGCGCGGCGATGGTGAAGCGCAGCGCATCGGCACCGTGGGCGATGATGCCCTCGGGGAATTCGCGGCGGGTCGCCTTCTCGATCTTCGGCGCGTCCTTGGGCTTCATCAGGCCGGTGGTGCGCTTGGCGACCAGGTCCTCGATGGAGATGCCATCGATGATGTCCAGCGGGTCGAGCACGTTGCCCTTGGACTTGGACATCTTCTGGCCCTGCGCATCGCGGATCAGGCCGGTGATGTAGACGTCCTTGAACGGAATCTTCCCGGTGAAGCTGTCGGTGGCCATGATCATGCGGGCCACCCAGAAGAAGATGATGTCGAACCCGGTGATCAGCACCGACGACGGCAGGTAGCGCTCGAAACCGCGCGCGTCCATCGCCTGCTCGTTCGGCCAGCCCAGCGTGGAGAACGGCCACAGCTGCGAGGAGAACCAGGTCTCCAGCACGTCGCTGTCCTGGTGCAGGGCGACATCGGCGGCAAGATTGTTCTTCGCGCGGGCCTCGGCTTCATCACGGCCGACATAGCAGTTGCCCGCGTCGTCGAACCACGCCGGAATGCGGTGGCCCCACCACAGCTGGCGGCTGATGCACCAATCCTGGATGTTCTCCATCCAGTGGCGGTAGGTGTTGATCCAGTTGGCCGGGACGAACTGGATGCCGCCGTTCTCGACCAGCTCCAGGCCGCGCTTGGCCAGCACGTCCATCTTCACGAACCACTGGTCGGTCAGGTACGGCTCGATCACCTGCTGGGTGCGATCGCCACGCGGCACCTGCAGCTTGTGTGCACGGGTCTCGACCAGGATGCCCAGGTCTTCCAGCTCGGCCAGGATCACCTTGCGCGCCTCGTAACGGTCCAGCCCGCGGTACTTCTCCGGGGCGTTGTCGTTGATCGCCGCGTCCGGGGTGAACAGGTTGATCATCGGCAGGTTGTGGCGCAGGCCGACCTGGTAATCGTTGAAATCGTGGGCGGGGGTCACCTTGACCACGCCGGTACCGAACTCGCGGTCGACGTAATCATCGGCGATCACCGGAATCTCGCGATCGGTCAGCGGCAGCTTCACCTTCTTGCCGATCAGGTGCGCGTAGCGCTCATCGTCCGGGTGCACCATCACCGCGGTGTCGCCCAGCATGGTTTCCGGGCGGGTGGTGGCCACGGTCAGGGTGCCGCTGCCATCGGCCAGCGGGTAGCTGATCGACCACAGGAAGCCGTCTTCCTCCACGCTCTCCACTTCCAGATCGGAAATGGCGGTCTTCAGCACCGGATCCCAGTTGACCAGGCGCTGGCCACGGTAGATCAGGCCCTGCTCGTGCCAGCGCACGAAGGCCTCGATCACCGCTTCGGACGGCTGCGGGTCCATGGTGAAGGTGCTGCGCGACCAGTCGCTGGAGGTGCCCAGGCGGCGCATCTGGCGTTCGATGGTGTCACCGGACTGCGCCTTCCACTCCCACACCTTTTCGATGAAGCCGTCGCGGCCCAGCGAATCGCGGGTTTCGCCCTGGCCGGCCAGCGCCAGGTTGCGCGACACCACCATTTCGGTGGCGATGCCGGCGTGGTCGGTACCCACCTGCCACAAGGTGTCGTAGCCGCGCATGCGGTGGTAGCGCACCAGCGCATCCATCAGGGTCTGCTGGAAGGCATGGCCCATGTGCAGCGTACCGGTCACGTTCGGCGGCGGCAGCAGGATGGTGTACGGCTCGCCCTTGCCGGACGGCTTGAAATGGCCGGCCTTCTCCCACGCGTCGTACAACGCGGTTTCAAAGGTTTTCGGGTCGTAGCTGGAGGCGAGTTGGGTCATGCGGGAACCAGGATCGAATACGGAAGGTGGGGGTGCCGGAAGCTCAGCGCCCTAAGGCGCGACGGATCTTCTGGCCGGTATGGAACGGTGAGACCGCGCAGGCGGCCCAGATCGCGGCGGGCCGCCAGCCAGACAGGGACAGCCGACTGACAGTCGGCGCTACCTTCGAGACGTTGAGGATGCCTGCGATCGGGCGGCCGATGGTGAAGAAGGCGGACCAGGGAAAGATCAGGGCGATCAACAGGCGCATCAAGGGTCTCCGGGGGCGGCGGCGACCGGACGGACGCCACGCGGGTTACATGTCGTACTTGTTCAGCTCAAAGCCCAGCGCCTTGTACTGGCGCCAGCGCTCGCGCAGCGGTTCGCGCGCTTCCGGGTCGGCCGGGACCACCTCCAGCACGCGGTCGCAGGCGGCCAGGTAAGGATCGTCACGCAGGTTGATGACCAGCGGCCGGGCCGGGGCCTCGGTACCGGGAACGGCGATCAGCACCAGCGCCTCTTCCTCGTCCATGTCTTCGCCGGCGATCTGGTGCGGGATGTAGGCATCGTTGTCGAACGCCCACAGCAGTTCGTCCAGTTCTTCGGCCTGGGCCTGGTCGCGTGCCAGCACCAGGGTGAACAGCCCGGCGTCGTTGGCCTTGCGGGCCAGCTCACAGACCAGCCGCAAGGGCTCGGTCAGGAAGCGGGGCTTGGCGATCAGGTAAAAATCAGCACGGGACATGGCAGGGCCTGGAGCGAAGGGAGAACCCGGCGCCAGGCCGGGCGGGATCGCGGCTACCGATGGGCGGCCGCGATCGGGCAGGGCATCAGGCGCGGGCGACCTGGTCCAGCAGCCACTGGCTCAGCAGGCCGACCGGGCGACCCGTGGCCATGCCGCGCTTGCCTTCATCGCTGGCCACGCCGGCGATGTCCAGATGGGCCCAGCGCTGGCCTTCGGTGAAGCGCGACAGGAAGCAGCCGGCGGTGATCGCACCGGCCCAGCGGCCGCCGATGTTGTAGATGTCGGCGAAGCTGGAATCCAGCATCGGCTGGTACTCGTCCCACAGCGGCAGGCGCCAGGCGCGGTCGAACACGTGCTCGCCGGCGGCCAGCAGCTCGTTGGCCAGATCGTCGTGCTTGCTCATCAGGCCGGCGGTCTGGTGGCCCAGGGCGACCAGGCAGGCACCGGTCAGGGTGGCCACGTCGATCAGCGCGGCCGGCTCGAAGCGCTGCGCGTAGGTCAGCGCGTCGCACAGGATCAGGCGGCCTTCGGCGTCGGTGTTGCCGACTTCGATGGTCTTGCCCGACATCGAGGTGATCACGTCCGACGGGCGGTAGGCATTGCCGTCGATGGCGTTTTCCACCGCCGGCACCACCACCACCAGGTTCAACGGCAGCTTGGCCGTGACGGCCGCGACGAAGGTGCCGATGACGTTGGCGCCACCGCACATGTCGTACTTCATCTCTTCGATGCCGCCCTGGGTCTTCAGGTTGACGCCACCGGTATCGAAGGTGATGCCCTTGCCGACCAGCACGTAGGGCTTGGCGTCGCCGCCGTTGCTCCACTTCAGCACCACCAGGCGCGGGCGGTTGGCCGAGCCACGGGCCACGGCCAGCAGCGAGCCCATGCCCAGCGCTTCCATCTGCTGCTCGTCCAGGATCTCCGCTTCGGCGCCGTCATGGGCCTGGGCGAAGGCGACCGAGGACTCGGCCAGGTAGGCCGGGGTGCAGACGTTCGGCGGCAGGTTGCCCAGTTCGCGGGCGTACTGCACGCCGGCGGCGATCGCCTGGCCCTGGGCCAGCGCCTGGGTGTCGGTGCCGGCGATGGCCAGCGTGGTCAGGCCGGGTTCGTCGGCCTTCTTCTTGCCCAGCGTGGCGCTGTAGCGGTAGGCGGCGTGGTCGGCGGTGATGATGGCCTGGCGGATGTTCCAGGCGGCATCGCGGCCCTTGACCTCGATCTCGGTCAGGGTGAACAGCGCGTGGTGGTTGACCCCGCTCTTCAGGGCGCGGCTGGCATCGCCCACGGCCTTGAGGTACTGCGGCACGCCGAACTTGGCCGGCTCACCGAGCCCGACCACCAGCACGCGTGCGGCGGTGACGCCGGGCAGATCGTGCAGCAGGGTCGTGTTACCGGTCTTGCCGCCCACGTCGCCGCGGGCGATCAGGGCCGACAGGCGGCCACCGGACGCTGTGTCCAGGGCCTGTGCCGCCGGGCTCAGGGTCTGGTCGGCATAGGCGCCGACGATGACGCAATCGCACTCGGCCGAGGCCGGTGCTGCGTGGTTCAGGGTGAATTCCAGGGCCATTGATCAGATTCCGTTGGCAAATCCGTACAATCGCGAGCTGTTTACGTCCCGTCAGTAGACTGGGCAGCACCGCGAACGAATCCGAGAGTTTAAACCACCGCCCCATGTCGAAGCTCGATCGCTATCTCCTGCGTGATTTCGTCCAGAGTTTCCTGGCCACCCTGATCGTGTTGCTGGTGGTGAGCGTCGGTGGTGTCCTGGTGGACATCCTCGGCAACATCGCCGACGGCCGCCTGCCTGCCCGCCTGCTGTTCTCCCAGCTGGGCCTGCAGTTCATCGTCTATATGCCGCTGATCCTGCCGCTGGCGCTGATGCTGGGCCTGCTGCTGGCCACGGCCCGGCTGTACCGGGACTCGGAAATGGCGGTCATCACCGCCATCGGGGTCGGCCCCAAGCGCCTGCTGCGCCCGGTGCTGATGCTGGTGGTGCCGGTGGTCGGGCTGATCGCCCTGTGCTCGCTGTGGCTGGGCCCCTGGGCCGACCGCACCGGCGAGACGATGATCGACGAGGCCAACCGCAGCGTGGTCATGGCCGGCCTGGAGGCGGGCAAGTTCACCCCGCTGCCCAATGGCGGCGTGGTCTACCTCTCCTCGGTCTCCCCGGACGGCACCCAGCTGGGCAAGGTCTTCCTGCAGCGCCAGAAGGAGGACCGCCTCGAGGTGATCTCCGCCGATCACGGCCGGATGTACTTCGAAGGCGCCAAGCAGCGCTATCTGGAACTGGACGATGGCCACCAGGTGGAAGGCCCGGCCAATGGTGCGCTGGACTACAAGCTGATGACCTTCGCGCGCAACGACGTGGCCATGCCCGACGGTGCCGAGACCCGCAAGGACGATGACCCCGAGCTGCTGCGCACCACCCAGCTGTTCGGCGATGAACGCCCCGAGGCCCAGGCCCAGCTGCACTCGCGTATCGCCCCGCCGCTGATCGCGCTGGCCTTCGCCCTGATGACCCTGCCGCTGGCCCGCAGCTCGCCGCGCCAGCAGCGCTACGGCCGGATGATGCTGGCCTTCCTGGCCTACATGGTCGGCATGAACCTGATGTTCATCGGCACCCGCTGGATCGCCGATGGCAAGATCCCCGCCGTGGCGGGCCTGTGGTGGCTGACCCTGCCGCTGCTGTTCCTGGCCCTGTGGATGTATTTCCGCGACGGCAAACTGTCGCGCCCCCGGAGGACCGCATGAACGTGTTGCGCCCCATGCGGTTTGATCTGTACCTGGGCCGTGCCGTTTTCGGCACCGTCCTGCTGACCTGGGCGGTGCTGGTCGGCCTGGACGTGGTGATGGCCTTCTCCGGCGAGTTCAAGGATGTCGGCAAGGGCAGCTATACCCTTGGCCACGCCGCCGCCTGGGTGCTGTACACCGTGCCCCGCCGTGCCTACACCTTCTTCCCGACCGCCGCCGTGATCGGCGCGCTGATGGGGCTGGGCCAGCTGGCCGCCACCTCCGAACTGACCGCGCTGCGTGCGCTGGGCCTGTCGCGCAAGCGGCTGAGCGTTTCGGTGGCGATCGCGCTGTCGCTGATGACCGCGGTGATGGTGTTCAGCGGCGAAACGCTGGGCCCTTGGGGCCAGAGCAAGGCCGACGACATCAAGATCAGCGCCAAGTGGGGCAGCAGCCTCAGCGCAGCCCGCTATTCGGGCGTATGGGCGCGCGAAGGCGACACCTTCCTCAATGCCCAGAGCGGCGATGAGCAGTTGCAGGCCGGCGGTGGCACGCGCCTGATCCTGCACGACGTGCGCCTGTACAAGATCGCCGACGACGGCCGCCTGGCCTCGCTCACCTATGCGACTACCGCCGAGCACGGCGCCGACGGCTGGGTGTTGAACAAAGTCCGCCGCGACACGTTCGGTGAGCGTTCGGCCACCCGCGAGACGGCCGAGTCCGAGCCGTGGGATTCACGCCTGGATGCGGCGGCGCTGGCCAGCGGCATTTCCAAGCCGCGCAACCTGACGGCGATGGATCTGCGCACCAGCATCGAGTACCGCAAGCGCAATGGGCTGGACGCGCGCGATTACGAGGATGTGTACTGGAGCCGCTGGTTCTATCCGATCAATGTGCTGGCGCTGTGCCTGGCGGCGGTGCCGTTCGCGTTCGGTTCGCTGCGCAGCGGTGGCATGGGCAAGCGCTTGTTCCTGGGCATTCTGTTCGCGCTGGGCTTCTGGTTGCTGCAGTTGTTCTTCGGGCGCATGGCAGGTGCGTTGAAGTTCGATTACCGGATTGCGTATGCGCTGCCCCCGATCGTGATGATGGTGGTATCCGGGTTGTTGTTCCGACGAAAGTCGGGCTGATTTTTCTGCTCGAGCGGAAGATGTCAAACGCTGCAAGAGCCAAAGACCAAAGCCAAAGACCAAAGCCAAAGCGGCCACCATGATCTCTCAGGCAGGCGCGACGGGCTCACCATTCCGGGACCCGCCGCAAGTCCCGCTCCGCGGCCGGCCCAGCTGCTGGCGGCTGTGCGTTCGACCGGATGCGAGGCAGTGCCTCGCGAGCCATCCGCTCTCACCCATGTAGGCTCGTGTGCTGCCATCCATGGCAGCACACGGTCCCGGCCTGGTAATCCCGCCGCGCCTCCGACAGTGTGCTGGTGGGGGAGGGAGAGCAGCCGGGCATGGCCCGGCTCTACCGTCCTGATGGGTTGGCGCAGTGCTTCGGTAACCGAACAACCCGCGTCCCGCTGGCCCGGTCATGCCAGGTCAACCGCTGCCGATCCACCAGCGCCCACCAGAACCCCAGGCCGGCCGTCAGCACCGACAGGGACCCCACCGCATACCGCAGCCACAACTGCCTGCGCGTCGGCCCTGTGTCGTCCAGCGACACCACCCGCAACCGCCACGGCCGCATCCCCAGCGTCTGCCCGCCGCGGCGCCAACTCATCGTCGCGTACAGGCCTGTCACGACCCAGCAGCATGCCCACAACGCCCACTGCCACGCGCTGAACGGGGCGATGTTCTCCCGCGCTGCGTGACCGCTGATCGTGTAGACCGCCACGAACACCGCCCCCAGCAGCATCCACAGCGCCAGGGCGGGGAAGAAGTCGTACAACAGTGACAACAGACGCCACAGCAGCAACGATGCAGGGCGATCAGCAGCGGGGGACGACAGCGCGGTATCGGTCATGACCCGGAGCATACCCGGCCCGCTGCCCGCGTTCGATGGCCCACGCACGGCCTGCTCCGTATGCTGTGCGCATGTCCGATGCCACCACCCCCGCACTGCGCCGCCAGCTCATCCAGCACCTGCCCGAGCTGCGCGACGACGACAACGTCCGCATCCAGCGCTTCCTCGACACGGCCTGGGCCGAACACGGCCTCGCGCGTGCCAGTCTGGACAGCTACCGGCGCGATCTGGAAGGTCTCGCGCGCTGGCGCGATGGCGCGGCCGGGGGGCTGGCCGGTCTCGATCGCGCCGGGCTGTTCGACTACCTGGCCTGGCGCTCCCGCCATGGCTGGTCGCCGCGCAGCAATGCCCGCCTGCTTTCCGCGCTGCGGGCCTTCTTCGCCGATGCGGTCCGCCGCGGCGAGCGCAGCGATGACCCCAGTGCGTTGCTCGATCCGCCGAAGCTGCCGCGGCTGCTGCCCAAGGCGCTGGCCGAAAGCCAGATCGATGCGCTGTTGGCCAGTCCCGACATCGACACGCCGCTTGGGCTGCGCGACCGCGCCATGCTGGAGTTGATGTATGCCGCGGGCCTGCGCGTCAGCGAACTGGTCAACCTGCCGGCCAATGCCGTGAATCTGCGCCAAGGTGTGCTGCGCGTGACCGGCAAGGGCAGCAAGGAACGGCTGGTTCCGCTGGGGGAAGAATCCCAGCACTGGCTCGAACGTTATCTGGCCGAATCGCGCCCGCAGCTCACCGGCAAGCGCAACGTGCCGACGCCACAGGACGGCGCTGTGCCGATGTTTTTGGAGCCCTCCCTGCATCCCTTGAGCCGCCAGCAGTTCTGGGGGCTGGTGAAGAAGTACGCGGTGCTGGCCCGGATCGACCCCGCCCGGATCAGTCCCCATGGCCTGCGCCACAGCTTCGCCACCCACCTGCTCAACCGGGGCGCCGATCTGCGCGCCCTGCAGATGCTGCTCGGCCACAGTTCGCTGTCCACCACCCAGATTTACACGCTGGTGGCCCGCGAGCACCTGCAGAAGCTGCACGCCAAGCACCACCCGCGCGGCTGAGGCGGGGCCAAACGCGGCCGCGCCTCACCGTTCCACTGCGGTCCAGCTGCGTGAGCAGGCAGCTGTGCGAGAATCCAGCCTGACCTCTTACACCGGAATGCTCGATGCTCCGTGTTGCCATTGCGGCGCTCTTCGGCGCGCTCAGCCTGTCTGCCTGCGCGCAGCAACCGTCCGCTCCGGCGGCCAAGACCACTGCCGCCACCCCGGCCACTGCCGGTGATGCCGACCAGCGCGTGCGCACCGCGCTGCAGCAGCTGGACCCCACCTTCCAGCCTGATTTCATCGGGGCCGCGCCGTTTGCCGGTTTCCGCGAGGTGCTGGTCGGTGGCCAGGTGCTGTACGTCTCTGATGACGGCCGCTACCTGATGCAGTCCCAGCCGTACGACATCCAGAACAAGGCGCCGGTCAGCAGCCAGGGCCTGCTCAGCTACCGCCGCAAGCTGCTCGATGGCGTGCCGCACAACGAGCGCATCGTGTTTGCCGCGCCGAATGCCAAGTACACCGTCAGCGTCTTCACCGACATCGAGTGCGGCTACTGCCGCAAGCTGCACCAGGACATCGCCGAGCTCAACCGCAACGGCATCACCGTGGAATACCTGGCCTTCCCGCGCATGGGCCTGGGCAGCCAGGACTACACCGACATGATCTCGGTCTGGTGCGCTGCCGACCGCAAGCAGGCCCTGACCGCCGCCAAGACCGGCAAGGCCGTCACCCCGAAGAACTGCACCAATCCGGTGGCCATGCAGTACAAGCTCGGCCAGCAGATGGGCGTCAACGGCACCCCGGCGATCTTCGCCGCCGATGGAACCCAGCTCGGTGGCTACCTGCCGCCGGCGCAGCTCAAGGCCGCGCTGGAACGTGTCTCGGCAGGCGGCAGCCGCTGAAGACAGAACGCCCCGGCCAGGCCGGGGCGTTTTCGTTGTTGCGATCAACGCGGCGCGTCCCTGCGGGATCCGCGAGGCAGCGCCCCGTGTCAGGCGGGCTTACTTCAAGCCGTCACTGATCGCCTTGGTCAGGGTGCCCTGCGCATCATCGCCGCTGAACTCCCAGAAGAATGCACCGCCCAGGCCCTGTGCTTTCACATAGCCCATCTTCTCGGTGACCATCGCGGGCGTATCCAGACTCCAGAACGTGGTGCCGTTGGAGATCCACGTGGCCTTGGCGACGTTGTCGGTGTACACCGGCCAGTTGAGGGTCTTCAGCACCTTCCAATCTTCGATACCGGCTTCGTACGTGCCCGGTGCCGCGCCGCTGGCGCTCTTGTAGAGCCCATTGTTGCCGCTGGCCACGCCGGTCCAGCCACGCCCGTAGTAGCCGATGCCCAGGTTCAACTTGCTGGCCGGTACCCCGCGGCTGAGGAAGGCTTCCATCGCATCGTTGCTGTTGTAGAGCTTCTGGTCGCCGGTGGAGGGATCAGCCGGTGAATCGAACAGGGCCGAGTGATGGTTGGTCTGCGGATCCCATGCGCCGTGGAAGTCGTAGGTCATCACGTTGATGAAATCCAGGTACGGGTGGTAGCTGGCCGGATCGGTCACCCGGATCTTGTCCACGCCTGCGCCCACGGCCACCGTCAGCAGCAGCCCGGGCCGCACTGCGTCGAGCTGGCGGCGGAATTCGGCCAGCAGGGCGGTGAAGTTGGCATTGTCGGCCGGTGTGCCGCAGCTCAACCCGCAGGCCACCGGGTACTCCCAGTCGATGTCGATGCCATCGAACACGCCGAGTGCCGCACCCGCGCCGCCGGCACCATCGGCGACCGGCAGGTTGCCCTTGATGTAGGCATCGATGCACGAGGCCACGAACGCCTGCCGGTTGGCCGGCTGCGCTGCGCTGGAGAACCCGCGCGACCAGGTCCAGCCGCCGAGCGAGATCAGCACCTTGATGTTCGGGTGTTTGGCCTTGAGCTGCTTGAGCTGGTTCCAGTTGCCACGCAGCGGCTGGTCCCAGGTATCGCCGACGCCACTCACGCTGGCCCCGGCAGCGAAGGATTTGCCGTAATCAGCGTACGCATCGCCGCCCACGCCGGTGTTCGGGTCGGAGGCCTGGGTCACGCCCACTTCGCAGCGGTTGTTGCGCACGTTGCCGAAGGCGTAGTTGATGTGGGTCAGCTTCGCTGCCGAGCCGCTGGTATCGATGTTCTTGACCTGGTAGTTGCGGCCGTAGATGCCCCATTGGGTGAAGTAGCCGATCACCCGCTTGTTGCCGCCGCCCCCGCCATCGGCGGCCGTGGTCACGCTGATCGAACTGCTCTGCGCCGACGCATTCCCGGCGTTGTCACGCGCGCGCGCCGTGTAGGTGTAGGCCGTGCTCGCGGTGAGGCCGCCGTCGGTGTACTGGGTGGCACTCGGCGAGCCGACCAGGCTGCCGTTGCGGTACACGTCGTAGCCGGCCACGCCGCTGCCGCCGCTGTTGTCGGTGGCGGCATTCCAGGCCAGGTTCACCGTGGTGGCGGTCCTGGAAGGTGAAGCCAGCCCACCCGGCACGCTGGGCGGCGTGGTGTCGTTGCTGGCTGCGGTGACGGTCACGCTGACCGTGGCCGAGGAGGTCACCGCATTGTTGTTGTCGGTGGCCACCGCCTTGAAGGTGTGGCTGCCCGCCGAGGCATTGCTCCAGACCACGCTGTACGGCGCGCTGGTGTCGATGCCCAGCGAGGTGCCGCCGCGGAAGAATTCCACCTTGCTGACGCTGCCGTCGGTATCGCTGGCGTTGGCGCTCACGGTGATGTTGCTGCCGGCGGTGAAGCTGGCCCCGGCGGTGGGCGAGGTCAGGCTGACGGTGGGCGGTTGGTTGCTGCCGCTGCCATCGCAGGCGCCCAGGTTGGTGTAGTAGGGCGCGCCGGCCGGGTGGTCCGGCGGTGCGTTCCAGATGTCCTGGTTGGCGCGGTACAGCACGCCTCCCTTCTGCAGGGTCTGGCCGGCCAGATAAATGGCCGCGCCGTTCCATTCGGGCGCCCCGGTACAGTTCGCGGCCTGCACCAGGGTGGGCGTGCCGGCCGCAGCGGCCAAGGCCAGGGCCAGCAGCCAGCGCCGCGGACGCAGGGTGGGGGCTGGGGAGGTAGACGATGTCACTGCACGGCGCGCAATCGGGTCTGGCATGGTCGGTCTCCGATCAGGTGGTGTGCGCATGCCGCCGGGATGGCGGCATGCGTGCAGCAGTTCCGGACGCCGGTGAGAGAGGCCGGCAACGACATGGGGGACGGACGGCACCTGGCCGTGGGCCAGGTGGTGATAACGTTGTCATGTAATCGGCGGCCAATCCGTGAACCAGTGCATGGTTCGGGTGTGAACTGGGCTGGGCACCGCCTGGGCCTGCCGATCCCCGGGGCCGGGCCGCGGCGGCCGAGTTGGGTACAATAGTGGGCCCCGTTCCCAACCACGGTTCCCCGGACATGATGGTCCTCGAGGGCGCATCCGCCCTTTCGCCGTTCCGCCGCGAACGCCTTGAATCCCGCCTGCAGTCCCTGGCCGCCGATCTGCGCATCACCGGTGCCTGGCATGTCTACTTCATCCAGACCGAGGGCGATGCGGCCCCGGACCCGGCGATCCTGAGCCGGATCCTGGAAGCCCAGCCCGCGCTGGCCGGGCGTGAGGACGGGGCGGTATCGCGCTTCGTGGTGCCGCGGTTGGGCACGCTGTCGCCGTGGTCGAGCAAGGCCACCGAGCTGGTCCGCGGTGCCGGGCAGCCGATCCGCCGGGTCGAACGTGGCCTGCGTATCGATCTGGCCGGATGGCCGGCCGACGCGGCCGCGCAGGAAGCGGTGATCCGCGCGCTGCACGACCCGATGACCCAGTCCGTGCTGGCCGAGACCGCGCAGGCGCAGGCGCTGTTCAGCGCCCCGGCCCGCGGTGAGCTGGAACGGATCGCGCTGGATGACCTGGAAGCGGCCAACACCCGCCTCGGCCTGGCGATGGCCCAGGACGAGATCGACTACCTGCGCCAGCGCTTCGGCGAACTGGGCCGCAAGCCGTCGGACGTGGAACTGATGATGTTCGCGCAGGCCAACTCCGAGCACTGCCGCCACAAGATCTTCAATGCCAGCTGGACCATCGACGGTGCCGAGCAGTCGCACTCGTTGTTCCGGATGATCAAGAACACCCACCAGCAGACCCCGCAGCACACGCTGAGCGCCTACAGCGACAACGCCGCGGTGGTCGCCCGCGCTATCGCCCGGACCCGGCCAGCGGCCAGTACCGCAGCGAGGCCGTGGTCGATTCGGCGTTCTGCATCAAGGTGGAAACGCACAACCACCCGACCGCGATCGCCCCGTTCCCGGGTGCGGCCACCGGTGCGGGCGGCGAAATCCGCGATGAAGGTGCGACCGGCCGCGGCGGCAAGCCCAAGGCCGGCCTGACCGGCTTCTCGGTCTCGCATCTGCGCATCCCGACCCTGCCGCAGCCGTGGGAAGCGCCGCGCGCGCTGAACCCGCGCATGGCACCGGCGCTGGACATCATGCTGGACGGCCCGCTCGGCGGCGCCGCCTTCAACAACGAGTTCGGCCGCCCGAACCTGCTCGGTTACTTCCGCAGCTTCGAACTGCCCGAAGGGCAGGGCCTGACCCGCGCTTATGACAAGCCGATCATGCTGGCTGGTGGCCTGGGCGCGATCGACCAGAACCAGGTCGAGAAGCTGCGCCTGCAGCCCGGCGACGCGGTGATCGTGCTCGGCGGCCCGGCGATGCTGATCGGCCTGGGCGGTGGTGCCGCCAGCTCGGTGGCCTCCGGTGAGAGCGCCGAAGACCTCGATTTCGCCAGCGTGCAGCGCGACAACCCGGAAATGGAACGTCGCTGCCAGGAAGTGATCGACCGCTGCGTCGCGCTCGGCCTGGACAATCCGATCCGCTGGTTCCATGACGTCGGCGCCGGTGGCCTGTCCAACGCGATTCCCGAACTGCTGCACGACTCCGGCGTGGGTGGCGTGATCGATCTGGGCAAGGTGCCCGCCGATGACCCGTCGCTGTCGCCGATGCAGTTGTGGTGCAACGAATCGCAGGAACGTTATGTACTCGGCGTGCCGCAGGCGCGTCTGGCCGAGTTCGCCGCGCTGTGTGCGCGCGAACGTTGCCCGTTCGCCGCCGTTGGCGTCGCCACGGCTGAAGAGCGGCTCGTCGTGGCGTACGGCGCTACCGTGGGCAATACCCCGGTGGATGCCCCGATCGATCTGCCGATGGACGTGCTGTTCGGCAAGGCGCCGAAGATGCACCGCGACACCGTGCACCCGTCGGCGCCGCGCTGGCCGGCGCTGAAGACCGCGGGGCTGGACCTGCACGAAGCGGGTCTGCGCGTGCTGGCCCATCCCTCGGTGGCCTCGAAGAACTTCTTGGTCACCATCGGTGACCGCAGCGTCGGTGGCCTGACCGCACGCGAACAGATGATCGGCCCGTGGCAGCTGCCGCTGGCCAACGTCGCCATCACCTTGGCCGGTTTCGACACCGTGGCCGGCGAAGCGATGTCGATCGGCGAGCGCACCCCGCTGGCGCTGCTGGATGCGGCCGCGTCGGCGCGCATGGCGGTCGGTGAAGCGATCACCAACCTGTGTGCGGCGCCGGTGGATGCACTGGAAACGGTGAAGCTGTCGGCCAACTGGATGGCCGCGGCGGGCCATCACGGCGAAGACGCGCTGCTGTATGACGCGGTGCGTGCGGTCGGCATGGAGCTGTGCCCGCAGCTGGACCTGAGCATTCCGGTCGGCAAGGACTCGCTTTCCATGCAGGCGCAGTGGCAGGACAACGGGCAGGCGCACAAGTCGGTGTCGCCGGTGTCGCTGGTGATCTCGGCGTTCGCGCCGGTTGCCGATGCGACCGGCCAGCTGACCCCGCTGCTGGACCGTGACGCCGACAGCGAGCTGTGGCTGATCGGCCTGGGCGCTGGCAAGCAGCGTCTGGGCGGCTCGATCCTGGCCCAGGTGCACGCCGACCATTCCGCGCTGCCGGCCTTCGCCGGTGCCGTGCCGGATCTGGACGATGCACAGCGCCTGCGCGCGTTCTTCGAACTGATCCGCGATGCGCGCCAGGCCGGCCTGCTGTTGGCATACCACGACCGCAGCGATGGCGGTGCGTTTGCCGCGCTGTGCGAGATGGCCTTCGCCTCGCGCCTGGGCCTGGACATCACCCTGGATGCCTGGGGCGATGATCCGTTCCGCAGCCTGTTCAATGAAGAGCTGGGTGCGGTGGTGCAGATCGCCAAGGAAGACCGCGCCGCGTTTGCTGATCTGGTCGAACGCCATGCACTGACCGAATGCGCGCAGCGCATCGCGCGTCCGACCACCGCCCCGGTGGTGCGTGTCTCGCTGCAGGGCGAAAGCCTGGTCGAGTGGCGCTGGGAAGCGCTGTTCGATGCCTGGTGGTCGGTCACCCACGCCATGCAGAAGCTGCGCGACAACCCGGACAACGCCGACCAGGAGCGTGCGATCGCGCGCAACTTCAACGCGCCGGGCCTGAAGCCCAAGCTGACCTTCGATATCAACGAAGATGTGGCGTCGCCTTTCATCAACACCGGCGCACGTCCGCGCGTGGCGGTGCTGCGCGAGCAGGGTGTCAACGGCCAGATCGAAATGGCGAACGTCTTCGAACGTGCCGGCTTCAGTTCGTTCGATGTGCATATGAGCGACCTGATCGAAGGCCGTGTCGCGCTGTCCGATTTCACCGGCCTGGTGGCCTGTGGCGGCTTCAGCTACGGCGACGTGCTCGGTGCCGGCCGCGGCTGGGCCACCTCGGTGCTGGAGCGCAGCGCGCTGCGCGATGCCTTCGCGGCGTTCTTCGCCCGCGAAGACAGCTTCGCGCTGGGTGTGTGCAACGGCTGCCAGATGATGAGCCAGCTCAAGGACATCATCCCCGGTGCCGAGCACTGGCCGCAGTTCCGCCGCAACCGCAGCGAGCAGTTCGAAGCGCGCACCGCGCTGCTGGAAGTGGTGGAATCGCCGTCGATCCTGCTGCGTGGCATGGCCGGTTCACGCCTGCCGGTCGCGGTGGCACATGGCGAAGGCCAGGCGGTGTTCGCCAATGCGGTCGATCAGGCGGCGGCGCGCGTGTCGCTGCGTTACATCGATGGCGACGGCAACGTAGCCACCCAGTACCCGCTGAATCCGAACGGCTCGCCCGACGGCATCACCGGCCTGACCACCACCGATGGCCGCACTACGATCATGATGCCGCACCCGGAACGCACCCCGCGTGCGATCAACCACAGCTGGCATCCGCAGGACTGGAACGGCGATTCGCCGTGGCTGCGGATGTTCCGCAACGCAAGAGTATGGTGCGGCTGATACTGCGCATCGCCTCCCATTCGAGGCAGTGAAAACCGCGTGAAGAAACCGCCGGCTTGCCCGGCGGTTTTCTTTTGTACGCCCCACAACATGATCGGCAGCAATGAGTTACATCGCGTTACAACGTGAAATGACGTTATCGCCGTTACTCACATGTATCTAACAAAATCCTTCAATAACGCGTGGTTTTTGTGACGCACTTCGCGGTCATATGAATTTCAATGTCAAAGTCTTGACGTTGTTCAAACTGTACGTTAACACTGCATCCTCATTTCGACAGCGTTCAGTTCCACAGTAACCGCATGGATGGCGTGCACGCTGTAGGTATCTGCCAGCCATTGCGCACAACGCAGTAAATCAAGCGAAAAAACGCCCCCAGGGGACGTTGGACCACGCGGTCCGGCGTTGGCGTCGCTTTGCCTAAAACCAGCCTAATCAGGAGCCGCATCGATGAATCGGATTTATCGCAAGGTCTGGAACAAAGCACTGGGGCAGATGGTCGTCGCCTCGGAATTGGCCAGCAGCCAGTCCTCGGGTGTCGTCATCGATCAGCGCCGAACCTCTGGCGGACGCAACACCGCACTGCTCTGCGCCGCCATCGCGTTGACGCTGGGAGTGGGCATGGCAGGCGGCGCGCAGACAGCGCGTGCGCAGTCGGTGGAGGTGGGTGGGAACGCGAACTGCGTGGTTCTGAACAGCACGGTCATCGACAGCTGTGTCGTTGATGGCAATGCCACCGCCTCGGGCACCAATGCGGTGGCGATCGGCAGCAACAGCACGGCCTCCGGGGCGAACAGCGTGGCGCTGGGCGCCGGCTCGAAGACCAACCGCGCCAACACGGTATCGGTGGGTGATGCGGGCAAGGAACGGCAGGTTACCAACGTGGCCGCCGGCACCGCCGCCACGGATGCGGTGAACAAGGCACAGCTGGACAAGGTTGCAGTGGCAGCCGAAGGCGCGACCCGCTATTTCAAGGCCGACGGTGACGGCAACGATGCCGACGCGGCGAAGATCGATGGCGAAGGTGCACTGGCCGCAGGGGCGAGCGCCAACGCGGACGGTGACGGCGCAACGGCGCTGGGCCACAGCAGCCAGGCCATCGGCAATGCGACCACCGCAGTGGGCAGCGAAGCACTCGCGGTCGGCCTCGGGGCAAGTTCGTTCGGCCAGGGCAGCCTGGCCTTCGGTGATGCGAGCATCGCGCTCGGCCAGAGCGCTGCGGCGTTCGGTCTGGGCGATGTCGCGCTCGGTGCATCGGCAGTGGCGGCCAGTGAAAACGGCGCGGCCACCGCGATTGGCGGTCTTGCCGAAGCCAGCGCCGATGGCGCGACCGCGATTGGTGGCGGCGCACTCGCCATCGGCCCGGGCAGCACCTCGCTGGGCCGCGGCGCGGCCAGTGCCGGCGAAGCGTCGGTGGCGGTCGGTGCGTTCAGCGTCGCGGTCGCCGATTTCAGTGCGACGCTCGGTGCGAATTCCGCTGCGGTTGCGGTAGGCAGCGTGGCGCTCGGCGCCGGCTCGTACGCCGATCGCGTCGACACGGTGTCGGTCGGCAATGCGCAGAACGGCCTGCGCCGCCAGATCACCAATCTCGCCGACGGCACCGATGACAGCGATGCGGTGAACAAGGCGCAGCTCGATGCCGTCGGCGGCGTCGCCGCCAACACGGACAAGTACTTCCAGGCCACCGGCAGCAGCGACAGCGATGCCGGTGCCTTCGCGGCAGGCGACAACGCTACGGCGATCGGTGAAGCATCCAACGCGCTGGCCGACGGTGCGACCGCGCTCGGCAGCGGCGCCACGGTGACCGCGCAGAACGCAACGGCGGTCGGTTACAACGCCAGCGCCACCGGCCAGAACAGCGCGGCCTTCGGCACCAATGCGCAGGCCAATGGCCCGGGCAGCGTGGCGGTCGGCGGTGCTGCGGTGGATGCCGATGGCAATCCGCTGATCACCAATGGCGGCGTACCGGTCGATACCGGCGCGACCAGCGCCGGCGTGGGCGGCACGGCGGTCGGTGCAAGTGCGGAAGCCTCCGGGTTCGCTGCGTCGTCCTACGGCGTCGGCGCGTACGCGGCCGGTGCACAGGCGTCGGCCTTCGGCGCGGTGGCCAACGCCACCGGCGACTATTCCACTGCGGTCGGGACGCAGAGCGTGGCGACCGGCAACAGCAGCACGGCCATCGGTGGCCCGGCGGATCTGCTGCCGGGGCTGGGCTTCTTCGTGCAGACCCAGGCCAGCGGCGAAGCCGCCACGGCCGTCGGCGCAGGTGCGATCGCCAGCGGTGATTACGCCGTGGCCAACGGCACCCTGAGCGAAGCCTCGGGCACTGAAGCCACCGCCGTGGGCTACTTCGCCTATGCCCCGGGTGAGGGCGCCACTGCACTCGGCGCGGAGACCTGGGCCAGCGGGGAACTGAGCACGGCGGTCGGTTTCTACAGCACCGCGCGCGGCGCCAACAGCGTTGCCCTCGGCGCCAACTCCACCGCCACCCGTGACAACACGGTCTCGGTCGGTGACGTCGGCAACGAGCGCCAGATCACCAGCGTCGCAGCCGGTACCGAAGCCACGGACGCGGTCAACAAGGCACAGCTTGATGCCGTCGCGACGTCGGCCTCGGCGACCTCGGCGCAGTTCAAGGCGAACGGTGCGGCCGGCGGTGTGGTCGGTGCCTTCGCCGAGGGTGAGGATGCGCTGGCGGCCGGTGAGGCCAGCAATGCGCTGGGTGCCGGTGCCACGGCGGTCGGCGGCGGCGCGACCGCGGTCGGCGATGACACTGTCGCGCTGGGCCGCAACAGCAGCGCCACCGGCAATGGCAGTGTCGCCATCGGTGGGCTGGGCCAGGCCTATGACGAATACAACCAGCCGCTGGTCGATGACCAGGGCAATGCGATCCTGATCGGTGCGACCGCGGCGCCGGACAGCGTGGCGGTCGGTGCCGGTGCTCAAGCTACCGGCACCACCAGCAACGCCTTCGGCAGCGGCGCGCAGGCCACCGGCAGCAACAGCCTGGCCAGCGGCTACAAGGCCCGCGCGACCGGCGATTACAGCGTGGCGCAGGGCGACAATGCCTTCGCCAGTGGCGAAGAAACCACGGCCACCGGTGCCTATGCATGGGCCACTGCCGATGGCGCCACCGCCTTCGGTTCCAGTGCATGGGCGACCGAAGCCAACGCGACCGCAGTCGGCCAGTCGGCCTGGGCCAGCGGCACTGGATCGACCTCGATCGGCTACAACAGCTGGGCGCGCGGCAGCAGTTCCACCGCGCTCGGCCGTGGTGCCTTCGGCTACGGCGACAACAGCGTAGCCGTAGGATTCCAGGCCCTGGGCAACAGCATCAACACCATCGCCATCGGCACCAATGTGGTGGCCGGCGGTGAAAGCGCGATCGGTATCGGCGCCGGCAGCAATGCCAGTGCGTCCAACAGCGTGGCGCTCGGCGCGGGTGCGGTCGCTGATCGTGCCTACACCGTCTCGGTCGGCAACGATGGCCGGCAGCGCCAGATCACCCAGGTCGCCGCCGGTACCGAAGGCAGTGATGCGGTCAATCTCGATCAGCTGAGCGCAGCCACCGATCAGTTCCAGGCCAGCGGTGATGGTGTTGCCGTCGCCGGTGGCGAGGAGAGTGTGGCCGCCGGCGCGAACGCGGCGACTGATGGCAACTACGCCACTGCCGTGGGCTCGAGCAGCTTCGCGGCCGGTACCGGCGCATCGGCTGTCGGCAGTGGTGCCTTTGCCTTGGCCGACAACGCCAGTGCCCTCGGCTTCAACGCCGTTGCCAGCGGTGCCAACGCAAGCGCAACCGGTGCCAACGCACAGGCGAGCGCCGAATACGCAACGGCCAGCGGCGCCGAAAGCCTGGCCTCGGGTGAGCAGAGCACCGCGACCGGTGCGGCCAGCGTCGCCTCTGGTGCCGGCAGTCTGGCCGGTGGCGCGCTGTCCGACGCGGCGGGTGAAGAGTCGGTGGCCCTGGGCTACTTCAGCAGCGCCAGCGGTGAGGGTGCGACGGCCGTCGGCGCGGAAAGCGTGGTCAGCGGCACCCTCTCGGCGGGTTACGGGTTCGCCTCCGAAGCGACCGCCAACTACACCACCGCGATCGGCGGGTATGCCGTGGCCTCGGCTTTCAACGCCACCGCGCTGGGCAGCTTCGCGCAGGCGACCGGCTCCAACAGCGTGGCCCTCGGTGGTGATGCTGAAGCCTCCGGAGCCTACAGCACCGCCACCGGCCAGGGCAGCCTGGCCAGTGGCATCAACAGCGTGGCCGTCGGTGGTGCGCTGTTCGGCCTGCTGCCTACCGAAGCGTCGGGCAATTACTCCACGGCTGTCGGTGGTGGAGCATGGTCGCCCGGCGTGAACAGCACCGCGCTCGGCAACGCAGCAACCTCCACCGGGGCCAACAGCGTTGCGCTGGGCGCGGACTCGATCGCCGACCGCGATGACAGCGTCTCGGTCGGCAGCGCCGATGCGCAGCGCCAGATCACCCACGTCGCCGCCGGTACCGACGGCACCGATGCGGTGAACGTGAACCAGTTGAATGCGGTGGCCGATGCGGCCGCCACCACTAGCAAGTTCTTCCAGGCCAGTGGCAGTGCCGACAGCGATGCCGGTGCCTACGTGGAAGGCGACAACGCGCTGGCTGCCGGTGAGGCCGCCAATGCCATCGGCAACGGCGCCACCGCGCTGGGCAGTGGCAGCACCGTGATCGCCAATGAATCCACCGCCCTGGGCTTCAATGCCACGGTCACCGGGGACAACGCCGTGGCGATCGGCAGCAACGCCAGCAGCAGTGCTGCCGGGGCAGTCGCCATCGGCGATCTGAGCGCGGCGTCCGGTGCGGCGTCCGTCGCCATCGGCGGTGGTTCGCTGTCGCAGGGCTTCGGTGCGGTCGCGATCGGCGCTGGCTCGGAGGCGGCAGGCCTGGCCGCGACGGCGGTCGGGTACGGTGCGTGGGCGCTGGGCCGCGAGTCCACCGCGATCGGCAACTTCGCCACCGCCGACGGCTGGCAGGCCAGCGCGTTCGGCGCCAATGCCAGTGCCGCCTTCTTCGGCACCGCGCTGGGCAGCAATGCGCAGGCGGGCGAGGTCGCCACGGCGGTCGGCCAGGGCACGCGTGCGGACATCGCCGGCGCCGCCTTCGGCGTGCAGGCCAACGCCGGCCAGTATGGTGTGGCGGTCGGCAACAACGCCGCCACCGCCGAGGACGGCGTGGCCGTAGGCTTCAACGCGTTGGCCGGTGCGGATGCGGGCAGCGTCACCCAGGGCATCCAGACCACGGCCATCGGCAGCGAAGCCTGGGCAACCGAAGACGGTGCCACCGTGGTGGGCTACAACAGCTACGCGCAGGCGCTGAACTCCACCGTGGTCGGCAGCAACACGTGGACCACCAAGGACGCCGACAACAGCGTCGCGCTCGGTGCCGGTTCGCTGGCCGACCGTGCCAACGCCGTGTCGGTCGGCGCCGCAGAAGCCTGGACAGACGCCGCGGGCGTGGTGCATGCGGCCATCGACCGGCAGATCACCAATGTCGGTGCCGGTACCGAAGACACCGATGCGGTCAACCTTGCGCAGTTGAAGGAGGTGGCGGCCACCGCCGAAGCCACCAGCAAGTACTTCCAGGCCAGCGGCAGCGACGACAGCGACGCCGGTGCCTACGTGGAAGGCGACAATGCGCTGGCTGCCGGTGAGGCCGCCAACGCCATCGGCAACGGCGCCAGCGCACTCGGCAGCGGCGCCACCGCCATCGCGGACAACGCCACGGCCGTCGGTTTCAATGCCCTGGCCAGCGCTGACGGCGCCGCGGCCCTGGGCAGTGACGCGCAGGCGACCGGCGAAGACAGCGTGGCGATCGGCAACGGCGCCAGTGCCAGCGAGATCGGTGCGAGCGCCACCGGCGCCGGTGCACAGGCCGGTGGTGCATACGCCACAGCGACCGGCAGCCAGTCCACGGCGGCCGGCCAGCAGGCCACCGCCAATGGCTTCCGCGCCAATGCCTCCGAAGCCGGTGCATCGGCCTTCGGCAGTTACAGCGAAGCGACCGGCCAGCTCTCGTCCGCGCTGGGCTACGGGGCGGTCGCCTCCAACGCCTACGCCGTGGCGGTGGGTGCGGCCTCGACGGCCTCCGGCGCTGGTGCGGTGGCGATGGGTGAGTACTCCGAAGCCACCGGCGATGAGAGCGTGGCGATCGGTGGCACGACCTTCTTCGGTCTGCTGCCGTCGCGCGCATCGGGTACCGGTGCCTCGGCCTTCGGTGCGGGCGCGTGGGCAACCGATGATTACGCCACGGCGATCGGCTGGAACTCGTGGGCCGATGCGGGCAATGCCACGGCACTGGGTGCCAGTGCCAGCGCGGAAGGCGTGAACAGTGTTGCGCTCGGCGCCGGTTCCACCGCGGATCGCGACAACTCGGTCTCGGTCGGCACCGCCACCGCGCAGCGGCAGATCACCAACGTCGCCGCTGGTACGGAAGGCACCGACGCGGTGAACGTCGATCAGCTCAGTGCGGTCGCCGATGTGGCCGAAACCACCAGCCGGTTCTTCCAGGCCTCGGGCAGCGGCAACGGCGATGACGTCGGCAGCTTCGTCGACGGGGCGTATGCCACTGCGGCGGGTGAGGCGGCCAATGCGTTCGGTACCGGGGCCTCGGCCTACGGCAGCGGCGCGCTGGCGTCGGGGCGCAATGCCTCTGCGTCGGGCTTCAACGCCTCGGCCACGGCCGACTCGGCGACCGCCATCGGTGGTGCGTTGTATTACGAAGATGAGAACGGCAACGTGTTGCTCGACAAGGCCACCAGCGCCAGCGCCGTCGGTGCCACCGCGCTCGGTGCGGGGGCGCAGGCCGACGGAAGCTTCAGCACCGCGACCGGTGCCGGTGCCACGGCGGCCGGGCTGCAGTCCTCTGCTTTCGGCTACAGCGCCGAAGCCGGCAGCGACTACAGCACCGCCGTCGGTACGTTCAGCGCGGCCAGCGGCGTGCGCACCACGGCGTTGGGCTACGGGGCCGAAGCCAGTGGCGATTACGCCTCCGCACTGGGCTGGGGCAGCGCCGCCTCGGGCAGCTACGCCAATGCGATCGGCTACGCATCACAGGCCAGCGGCGACAACAGTGTGGCTGCCGGTTCCAACGCCTGGGCAACCGCGGCACGCACCACGGCGGTCGGGCAGCTGGCCTGGGCGACCTCGCAGGGGTCCACCGCCATCGGCCAGGACAGCTATGCCTACAGCGGCATCAATGCCACCGCACTGGGCACCAGTTCGTCGGCCAGTGGTGCCGGCAGCGTCGCGCTCGGCGCCGGTGCCCGCACCAGTGAAGCCAACGTGGTCTCGGTCGGTGGCGGTAACGGCACCACCGGCCCGGCGACGCGGCGCATCACCAATGTCGGGGATGCGGTCAATGCCAGTGACGCGGTGACCAAGTCGCAGCTGGATTCGGTCGCTGCCACGGCCGATGCGGTCGGCAAGCACTTCCAGGCCAGCGGCAGCGGCGTGGCCACGGCCAGCGGCAGTGATGCACTCGCCGCCGGTTCCGGCGCCACCGCCAGCGCAACCCGCAGCAGTGCACTGGGTACCGCGGCGGTCGCCTCGGCCACCGGTGCCACGGCCGTCGGTGCCGATGCCTCGGCACGCGGTGCCAACAGCACCGTGATTGGTCGCCAGGCCTCGACCAATGCGACCAACGGCGTGGCGATCGGCAACGGTGCGTTCGCCAGCAACGGGGCCAACAGCATCGCGATCGGGTCGGCGGCAGGCGTCTCCGGTGCCAACGCGGTGGCATTGGGCGCCGGCTCGCGCGCGGTCGAAGCCAATGTGGTCTCGGTCGGTGGCGGCAACGGCACCGATGGCCCGGCGACACGCCGCATCGTCAATGTGGGTGCCGGTCGCATCGCGGCGGGCAGCACCGATGCGGTGACCGGCGGCCAGCTCAACACCACCAACCAGCGCGTGGGTGCGGTGGAAACCCAGGTCGGTGATATCGACACCCGGATCGGCTCGGTCGAGAACGTCACCGCCAATGCGCTGACCTACGACGACAGCAGCCGCGACACGCTCACCCTCTCGGGTCTGCAGGGCACCACGCTGGACAACGTCGGCAGCGGTTCGATCGCATCCGGCAGCCGCCAGGCGATCAACGGCGGGCAGTTGTTCCAGTCGCTCACCGATGTCGCCACCTTCCTCGGCGGCGGGGCCAGTGTCGGCATGCAGGGCGTGTTCGTTGCGCCGAACTATGTGATCCAGGGCGCGACGTACAGCAACGTAGGTGATGCACTGGGTGCGCTGGACCGCAAGGTCAGCGACCTCGATCAGCGTGTCGCCGGTGGCAGCAGTGGCAGTGCACGTGCACGGACTGCCTCGCTGGCGACTGCCAGCGTCGCAGCGGACACCAGCGCTGTGCAGGAGGCCAGCGTCATCAGCGCTGCCAGCGAAACCGTCGTCGCCAACGTGCAAGGCGCGCCGACCGCTGCAAGTGTCGGCAGCAGTCAGCCAATCAACGCGCCGGCGGCCGCACCTGCCGCCGTCAACGCGGTGGCGATGGGTGACGGTGCCGTCGCAAGCGGGGCCTCGGCCACGGCCATCGGCCAGGGCGCGACCGCCTCGGCGGCCAACTCGGTGGCGCTGGGCCAGGGCTCGGTCGCCGATCGTGCCGACACCGTCTCGGTCGGCAGCGTCGGCAACGAGCGACAGGTCGCCAACGTCGCGGCCGGTACGCAGGCCACTGATGCTGTCAACAAAGGCCAGCTGGATGGCGGCATCGCGACCGCCAACAGCTACACCGACCAGCGCTTCACCTCGATGGCCGACAGCTTCGACATCTACAAGGGCGAGATCGACCAGCGCCTGCGTCACCAGGACCGCCGCATCGATCGCCAGGGCGCGATGAGCGCGGCCATGCTCAACATGGCCACCAGCGCCGCCGGCGTGCGCACCCAGAACCGCGTCGGTGTCGGCGTCGGTTTCCAGGGCGGCGAATCGGCCCTGTCGCTGGGCTACCAGCGTGCGCTCAGCGAGCGCGCCACGGTGACCCTGGGCGGTGCCTTCAGCAGTGATGACAGCTCGGTCGGCGTGGGTGCCGGCTTTGGCTGGTAAGCCGTTTCAACGCGGGGCCGTGCGCGGCCCCGCCGCAACGCAATGCAAGGCCTGAGGGGGCGGGTCACGGGAACCCTGGCCAGGGCCGGCCAGGGAGCTCGCATGGAGTGTTGGCCTGAACAGTCGTTTGATCCATGACCTTGAAGAGGACGTCAACGTGACCAGTAAGCAGAACCTTCGCATCAATGTGCTGGCAGCCGCCGTGCTGTCGTTGTCCGCAGGCGCCAGCGCCTATGCCGCGGGCCTGCCGGCCAAGGAGCCGGTGCGCCAGCCGGCTGCCGCCCAGGGCGCAGAGCGCATCATCGTCAAGTACCGCCCCGGCAGTGCCGCGGCCACGGATCGTTCGGCCAAGCTGACGGCCGTGCAGTCGGCGGTCGCCCGCGCCAGTGTCGGTGGCTCCGCCGCCGGGCGTGCCAGCGCGGTGAACCCGCAGATCGTGCGCAAGCTCGGTGTCGGTGCCGATCTGATCCGCCTGCAGGGCCGCTTGAGCCCGGCCGAACTGCAGAAGGTGCTGGCCGAGATCAAGGCCGATCCTTCCGTGCAGTACGCCGAAGTGGACGTGAAGCTGCAGCGCACCGATGTGCGCCCGCGCGACGCGACCCCGCAGCTGGTGCCGAACGATCCGTACTACGCGCAGTACCAGTGGCATCTGAACAGCGCTACCGGCGGCATCAATGCGCCGGCCGCGTGGGACATCGCCCAGGGCGAAGGCGTAGTGGTGGCGGTGCTCGATACCGGCATCCTGCCGCAGCATCCGGACTTCTCCGGCAATCTGCTGGAAGGCTACGACTTCATCAGCGACGCGGAGACCTCCCGCCGCGCCACCGATGACCGCGTGCCCGGCGCGCTGGATTACGGTGACTGGGTGGAGAACGACAACGAGTGCTATGCCGGCTCGCTGGCCGATGACAGTTCCTGGCACGGCACCCACGTGGCCGGCACCATCGCCGAATCCACCAACAATGGCGTCGGCATGGCAGGCGTCGCGTACAAGGCCCGCGTGCTGCCGGTGCGCGTGCTCGGCAAGTGCGGCGGCTACCTCTCCGACATCGCCGATGCGATCACCTGGGCCTCCGGCGGCACCGTTGCCGGGGTTCCGGCCAATGCCAACCCGGCCGAGGTCATCAACATGAGCCTGGGCGGTGGCGGCGCATGCGATGCGCTCTACCAGGACGCCATCAACGGTGCGGTATCGCGGGGCACCACCGTGGTGGTCGCCGCCGGCAACTCGGCCTCCAACGCGGCCAACTTCCGGCCGGCCAGCTGCGCCAACGTGGTGGCGGTCGGTGCCACCCGCATCACCGGCGGCATCGCCTACTACTCCAACTTCGGCCCGGTGGTGGATCTGTCCGGCCCGGGCGGCGGCGGCAGCGTAGACGGCAACCCGGGCGGTTACGTGTGGCAGTCCGGCTACAACGGCCTGACCACGCCGACCTCCGGTGCCTACAGCTACATGGGCATGGCGGGTACGTCGATGGCCTCTCCGCACGTTGCGGCGGTGGCGGCGCTGGTGCAGGGCGCGGTCGCCGCGGCCGGCAAGGATCCGCTCACCCCGGCCGCGCTGGAAGCACTGCTCAAGCAGACCGCGCGGGCGTTCCCGGTGACCATCCCGACCGCCACCCCGATCGGCACCGGCATCGTCGATGCCAAGGCGGCCCTGGACAAGGCGCTGGAAGAAGAGTGCACCGAGAACTGCGGCCCGGTGGCGACCCCGCTGACCAACAAGGTCGCCGTGGGTGGCCTGAGCGGCGCCGGTGGCAGCGAAGTGCTTTACAGCTTCGAGGCGCAGGCCGGCAAGGTACTGAGCCTGCTCACCTATGGCGGCAGCGGCAACGTCTCGGTGTATGTGAGCCAGGGCAAGGAGCCGACCGCGACCGCGTTCGATGCCAAGTCCACGCGGCCGGGCAACAGTGAAACCGTGCGCTTCACCGCACCGGTGGCCGGAACGTATTACATCAAGGTGGTGGGCGAGTCCGCGTTCAGCGGCGTGAGCATTCTCGCCAACCAGTAATACGGGTCAAACGCCACGGGAGTCCGTCATGTGACGGGCTCCCGTTTTTACATCTGGACGGTGTGGAATCCCGCGTACGATCGCGGTGAACTGCTAAAGTCGCAGCGGTTGCCAGGAGAAGCTTCTTGAACGCGGTTGCCCAGGACCCCACTGCAGAATCCACCGCTGAATCCCGCATCGTCGGGGTATTGCTGGAGAAAGGCCGGCTCAAGGACAGCGATCTGGCCCGCGCGCGTCCGCTGCACCGTGAATCCGGTGGCAGCCTGCTCGGCCTGCTGGTCCGCCTGGGGCTGGTATCAGAGCGCGACCATGCACAGACCTGCGCCGAGGTTCTCGGCCTGCCGCTGCTCGACGCCAAGGCCGTGCCGGAATCGCCGCCCGAAGCGCTGCTGGACGGGCTGCCGCTGACGGTGCGATTCCTCAAGCAGTTCCATGTCTGCCCCCTCGCATTGCAGGACGACGCGCTGGATCTGTGGCTGTCCGATCCACAGGACCCGTATGCGGCCGATGCCGTGCAGCTGGCGATGGCGCTGCCGGTCCGCCTGCATGTCGGCCTGCGCTCGGAAATCGATGATCTGATCGAGCGCTGGTTCGGCCAGGGCCGCAGCGCGATGGGCGCGATCATCGAAACCGCGGACGGTGAAGGTGCGGCGGTCGACGACATCGAACACCTGCGCGACCTGGCGTCCGAAGCGCCGGTGATCCGGCTGGTCAACCTCGTGATCCAGCGGGCGGTGGAACTGCGCGCCTCCGATATTCATATCGAACCGTTCGAGAATCGCCTGAAGGTGCGCTACCGCGTAGACGGCGTGCTGATCGAAGGGGAAAGCCCGCCGGTGAATCTCACCGCTGCGGTGATCAGCCGCATCAAGATCATGGCGCGGCTCAACATCGCCGAACGTCGCCTGCCGCAGGACGGCCGCATCATGCTGCGCGTGCAGGGCAAGGAACTGGACCTGCGCGTGAGCAGCGTACCGACCGCGCACGGCGAAAGCGTGGTCATGCGTCTGCTCGACCGCGACACCGTTGTGTTCGATTTCCATCGATTGGGGTTCACCGAGGCGTTCCTGCCGCAGTTCCGCAAGGTGCTGGAACAGCCACACGGCATCCTGCTGGTCACCGGCCCGACCGGTTCGGGCAAGACCACCACGCTGTACACCGCGCTGAGCCAGCTCAATACCGCCGACGTCAAGATCATCACCGTCGAAGATCCGGTGGAGTACCAGATCGAAGGCATCAACCAGATCCAGGCCAAGCCGCAGATCGGGCTGGATTTCGCCAATGCGCTGCGCAGCATCGTGCGCCAGGACCCGGACATCATCATGATCGGTGAAATGCGCGACCTGGAAACCGCGCGCATCGCGATCCAGTCCGCGCTCACCGGCCACCTGGTGCTGTCCACGCTGCACACCAACAACGCCGCAGGCGGCATCACCCGCCTGCTCGACATGGGCGTGGAAGATTATCTGCTCACCTCCACCATCAATGGCATCCTGGCCCAGCGCCTGGTGCGCAGGCTGGAGCCCCAGCACGCCCAGCGCTATCGCGCATCGCCCGAAGAGATCGATAAATTCGGCCTGCGCCGGCTGCAGCCGGAGGGTGAGATTTTCCTGTATCGCGCGCAGCCCTCGGCGATCGCACCGACCGGGTACCTGGGCCGGACCACCATCGTGGAATTCCTGGTGATGAACGATGCGCTGCGCAGTGCGGTGATGCGTCGGGCCGGGATGGGCGAGATCGAGCAGATCGCGCGTGCCGCGGGCATGCGCACCATGTACGAAGACGGGCTGTCCAAAGCCCTGCAGGGCCACACCACGCTGGAAGAAGTGCTGCGCGTGACGGAGGATGCCTGATGCGTGCCTGCGGCCAATACCGGGTGGGTGGCTGAGCATGCCCCAGTACCGCTACAAGGCGCTCAATGCCCACGGCGAACTGTTCGATGGCCAGATGGAGGCAGCCAGCGAAGCGGAGGTCGCCGCGCGGCTGCAGGACCAGGGCCACATGCCGATGGAGGCACGTCTGGCCAGCGAGGGTGTCGCTGGGGCGTCGTCGTGGCTGGCGCTGCTGCGCCGCAAGCCGTTCGATGGCGGCGCGCTGGTGCAGTTCACCCAGCAGCTGGCCACGCTGCTCGGTGCCGGCCAGCCGCTGGACCGCGCGCTGAGCATCCTGCTGGAACTGCCCGAAGACGAGCGTACCCGCCGCGTCATCACCGACATCCGCGACATCGTGCGCGGTGGCGCACCACTCTCGACCGCGCTGGAACGCCAGCACGGATTGTTCTCCCGGCTGTACATCAACATGGTGCGCGCCGGTGAGGCCGGCGGCAGCCTGCACGACACCCTGCAGCGACTCTCGGATTACCTCGAGCGCAGCGCCGAGCTGAAAGGGCGCGTGATCAACGCGCTGATCTACCCGGCGATCCTGTTGGTGGTGGTCGGCGGTGCGCTGCTGTTCCTGCTGGGTTACGTCGTGCCGCAGTTCGCGCTGATGTACGAGAGCCTGGATGTCGCGCTGCCCTGGTTCACCCAGTGGGTGCTCACCGCCGGGCTGGTGGTGCGCGAAGGCTGGGTCATCATGATCGTGGTGCCGGCCGTGATCGCGCTGGTAGTGGAACGGCGGCTGCGGCAACCGGCCGCGCGCCTGGCCGTGGATGGCTGGCTGCTGCAGCGCAAAGGCATCGGCCCGCTGCTGGGCAAGCTGGAGACCGCACGCCTGGCCCGCACGCTGGGCACGCTGCTGCGCAACGGCGTGCCACTGCTGTCCGGCCTGGGCATCGCGCGCAATGTGTTGAGCAACCGCGCGCTGGCTGCCGACGTGGATGCCGCCAGCGACGAGGTCAAGAATGGCAACGGGCTGTCGGCCTCGCTGTCGCGGGGCAAGCGGTTTCCGCGGCTGGCACTGCAGATGATCCAGGTCGGCGAGGAATCCGGTGCGCTGGATACGATGCTGCTCAAGACCGCCGATACGTTCGAGCAGGAAAGCGCGCGCGCGATCGACCGTCTGCTGTCGGCACTGGTGCCGGTGATCACCCTGGTGCTGGCCTCGGTGGTCGGCCTGGTGATCGTGGCCGTGCTGGTGCCGCTGTACGACCTGACCAATGCCATCGGCTGACCGGCCGCTGGTCAACACCTCTACGATTCGATGCAAGGAGCCTGCCACATGCAACGCCGCCGCCTGACCCGCTTCTCTTCCGCGCGCCACCAGTCCGGCATGAGCCTGCTGGAAATCATCATCGTCATCGTGCTGATCGGCGCGGTGCTGACCCTGGTCGGCAGCCGAGTGCTCGGCGGCGCCGACCGCGGCAAGGCCAACATCGCCAAGGCGCAGGTGCAGACCATGGCCGGCAAGATCGACAACTACCAGCTGGACACCGGCAAGCTGCCGGCCAAGCTGGAGGATCTGGTCACCCAGCCCAGCGGCAGTGCCGGCTGGCTCGGTCCGTACGCCAAGCCGGCCGATCTCAACGACCCGTGGGGCCACGCGCTGGAGTACCGCGTCCCGGGCGAAGGCCAGCCGTACGACCTGATCAGCCTGGGCAAGGATGGCAAGGTGGGCGGCAGCAGTTACGACGCGGACATCCGGTACGAGTAATCGGCATTGCGAGCACTGTGGTCCATGCCGAGCAGACCGCCGCGCCGCGTGCCCACGGGCATGCATGCGCGTGGCCTGTCGTTGCTGGAAATGCTGCTGGTGGTCGCGCTGATCGCCATCATCGGCGTGGTCACCGCCACCGCGATGAACGGCGGCATCGACGGCATGCGCCTGCGCAATGCCGGCAAGGAAATCGCCACCCAGCTGCGTTACACGCGTACCCAGGCGATCGCTACCGGGCAGACCCAGCGCTTCGTGATCGACCCGCGTGCGCGGACGTGGCAGGCGGCCAACGGCCGCCACGGGCAGATTCCGGCGGCGTTGGATGTACGGTTCCGTGGCGCCGGCCAGCTCGGTGCCGCACCCGGGCAGGGCGCGATCGCCTTCTTCGCCGACGGCGCCGCCAGTGGCGGCACCATCGAAGTGAGCACGCGGGGCGCAGCCTGGGACATCCACGTGGGCTGGATCACCGGCGAAGTGCGTGCCGGCCCGCGCCGGGAGGGCCGATGAGGCGCCAGCGTGGGTATTCGCTGCTGGAGGTGATCATCGCCTTCGCGCTGCTGGCGCTTGCGCTGACCCTGCTGCTGGGCAGCCTGTCCGGCGCGGCGCGCCAGGTCGGGCAGGCCGACGTGCGCAGCCGCGCGACACTGTATGCGCAATCATTGCTGGCCAGCACGGGGGTGGAAAGCCCCTTGCAGGAAGGCAGCACGCAGGGAGAGTGGGAGCAGGGCAGGTACCGCTGGCAACTGCAGGTGGCGCCCTACCAGGAGCCCCGCAGCGCTACCGGTCCGGTCACGGTGGACGTTGGCGGCCCGACCCTGGCACAGATCACCCTGCAGGTACGCTGGGGCGAGGGCAATGGCGAGCAGCTGCAATGGCGCAGCCTGCGCCTGTTGCCGCCGGTGCCGGGCGCACCACGATGACAGCACGCGCACGCCGGGCCGCCGGCTTCACCCTGATCGAAATCCTGCTGGCGACCGCCTTGCTCGTCGGCGGCCTGGCGTTGGCCTTCGCCACCGTGCGCTCGGCCATGGCGATCAGCCAACGCGGCGAGCGCATGGCCGCGCAGAACGAGCGCATGCGCGCGGTGGAAGGTTTCCTGCGGCGGCGCCTGTCCACCGCACTGGTGATCGCGACCACCCCGCCGGACCCGACCCGCGATCCGGTGTATTTCATGGGCGAGCCGCAGCGCATGCTGTTCGTCTCGGATCTGCCGGGCTATCTGGGTCGCGGCGGGCCGTATGCACACGAGCTGCAGGTCCGCCACGCCGCGGGCGCCGAGCAGCTGGAGGTCGCGCTGACCCTGCTGCAGAACGGCGAGGCGATCGAGGAAGATCCGCCACGCCCGCCGGAAATGCTGGCCGATCAGCTGCGCGAGGTGCGCTTCCGTTATCGCGGCACCGACCCGCGCACTGGTCAGTTGACGCCGTGGCTGGACCGCTGGGATGACACCCGCCGCCTGCCGTTGCTGGTCTCGATCGAGATCGTGCCGCTGCAGGGGCCGGCCTGGCCGCCGATGATCGCCGCGCTGCCACCGTCACGTGGGGATCGCCCATGAGGCCGGTACGTGGCGCCGCGCTCGTCCTGGTGTTGTGGCTGATCGCCCTGCTGACCGCGGTGGTCGGCGCGTTCGCCCTGAGCGCGCGCGTGGAGCACATGCAGCAGCGCGTGATCGGTGACGATGCCATCGGGCAGGAGTACGCGCGCGCAGGGCTGGAGTACGCGCTGCACCGCCTGCAGCCGCGCGCCGCCCAGCCGGCCTGGGTTGCCGATGGCCGCCGCTACCGGTGGACGTTCGATACGCGCCGGATCGATCTGACGATCCTCGATGAGAACGGCAAGATCAATCTGAACCTGGCCGACGTGAGCCTGCTCAACGCGTTCCTGCGTGCGATGGGGGAGGAGCCCGGGCGCGCCCAGCAGTTGGCCGGCGCCATCGTCGACTGGCGTGACGCGGACAGCCTCAAACAGCCCGGTGGCGGCGCGGAGACGCCCGATTACCTCGCCGCCGGGCTGCCCTACGGCGCACGCAACGCGCGCTATGAGACGGTCGGCGAGCTGCAGCGCGTGCTCGGCATGGAGGCGGACCTGTATGCGCGGATCGAGCCGATGCTGACCCTGTACAGCCGCCAGGCACGGCCTGACCCGCGCGTTGCCGCGGGCCCGGTGCTGACCGCACTGGGGCTGGATGCAGAGCGCCTGCTGGCCGAACGCGAACGCGCGGCCGCCGCTGATGAAGCTGGATTGCCGGTCGCGCCGCTTGCAGGTGGCAGTGGCACCTATAGTATCGAGAGTCGCGCCACGGACGAACGCGGCCGGGTATCGGTACTGCGCGCCGTGGTGCGGATGGGGTCGGCAGGCACGCCGGGAACGGCTTACACAGTACTTCGCTGGGAACAGGGAATGGCAGCAAGATGACGGCATGGCGTGACAGTCTGGTGCGGGCCCGCGGGCGCGTGTCGCCCGGCGTGGGCAGCAGCCTGCGCTGGTGGCGGCAGTCGTTGCTGGCCTGGCTGCCGGTTCGGTGGCAATGGGCGATGGGCTGGTCGCGTTCGCGCCTGCTGCTGCTGCGCGAGGGCGAGGTACTGCGCCTGCAGCGACAGACCGGCGAGCAGATCGAGGCCATCGCGGAGCTGCCGTGGCCCGTCCCGCCCGCCGCGCTCGATGGCGTGCTCGATGCGCGCCTGCGCAGCCTGCCCCGGCACTGGTTGCTGCCGGTCGGGAGCGTGCTGCGCCGTCCGCTGCGCTTGCCGGCGGCCGCCGCCGAGCGGCTGCGCGATGTGGTCGGATTCGAAATCGATCGGCAGACCCCGTTCGATGCCAGCCAGGTCAGCTATGACGTGCGCGAGCTCGGGGCCTTGCCGGATGGCCAGCTGCAGGTCGAGCTGGTGGTGATCCCGCGCGCGCAGCTGGACCAGTGGGCGCAGCAGGCCGGGCCATGGGCACAGGCGGTGGCCGGCGTCGATGCAGTGGATGCCGCTGACCGGCCGCTCGACGTCAACCTGCTGCCGCTGGCGCAGCGGCAGCCCTGTCGCGACCCGATGGCCCGCTGGAACTGGCTCCTGGCCGCGAGCACGATCGTGCTGCTCGCGCTGGCCGGCCACCAGCTGCTGGACAACCGCCAGGCCGCGGCGGACCAGCTGCGCGCACAGGTGGATGACGCCGCGCGTGATGCGCGCCGGGTCGCGGCCGAGCGCCAGCAGTTGCAGAGCCTGGTCGAAGGCGCCGCGTTCCTGGAAGGCCGGCGCGGCGAGCACGCTAGTACCGTGGAACTGTGGAACGAGCTGACCCGCCTGCTGCCCGATGGCACCTATCTGGAAAAACTCTCGATCGAAGGCAACACACTGCAGTTGATCGGGCTCAGCCGCGAAGCCTCGCAGTTGGTGCCGCTGCTGCAGGACTCGCCGCTGTGGCGCAAGGTCAACCTGACCGGCGTGCTGCAGGCCGATGGGGCAACCAGCGGCCGCGACCGTTTCACGCTGACGGCCGAGCTGCAGCCGCTGCCCGGTGCGGCCCCGCCCGCGAAGGAGGTTGCCGATGGCAGCACAACCGACGCGCCGTGATCGCTGGCTCGCGCTTGGCCTGCTGCTGGCGGTGATCGCCGTGGCGTACCTGCTGCTCGTGCACCCGTGGTTGACCCGCCCCCTGCTGGCGATCAATGCCGACATCGCCGCCGTGCAGGAGCGCCAACAGCGCGTGGATGCGCAGCTGGCGCAGCGCGGGCAGATCGCCACCCAACTGCGCGAGGTGCAGGCCGCCCTCGAGGGCCGCCCTGGCTTCCTGCGCGAGGCCACTGCCGAATCGGCCGCCGCGGCGCTCTCCAGCCGCCTGCAGGATGCGGTGGCGTCGGCCAGCCCGGGCAACCGCAGCTGCACGATCAGCAATCGCACCCCGCTGCCCGATGCCAACCGCGAGGCTGCCTTCCCGCGTGTGGCCCTGCAGGTGCGCCTGCGCTGCGGCGTGCCGGAAATGGCGGCCGTGCTGCACACGCTGGAGACCGGCAGCCCGCGCCTGTTCGTGGAGAACCTCAACCTGCTCGCGCAGCGCTTCCAGCAGTCGCCCAGCGAAACCGGCACCGGCCTGGATGTGTCCTTCGAACTGGTCGGTCATCTGCGCCCCGGCGCAGCGCTGGCGCCTGACGCGCCCGCGCCGGCCCCACTGCCACCGCCGTCCGGGCAGGATGCCGGGCAGGACGGCGGCCCGGATGCGGCCCCGCCCAGCGATGCAGCCGAGCCCGCGCCCGCACCGGACGCTGCCGGGGAGGCCCAGCATGAAGCTTGAAGCAGCTGGCCTGCGGACCTGGTGGCTGGGCGGCATCGCCCTGTGGGCGCTGGCGATCTGGATCGCCACGCTGTTCGGCCTGGGCCAGCGCATCGCGCCGGCCACGGACGGCGATATGGGCCCTGCGCCGCTGCCCCACCTGGCTCCCGCCGCGCCCGAGCGGATGAGCTCGGCCAGCACCTATGCCCAGATCGGCGCCCGCCCGCTGTTCGCCGAAGATCGCCAACCGCGCCCGTACCTGCTCGGTGGCACCGAACAGGGCACCGCCAGCAGCGTGTCACTGACCGGCGTGCTGCTTACACCGGGTTTCGGGATGGCGATCCTGACCACCGACCAGCGCCAGTCGCTGCGACTGCGGCTGAATGGTGAAGCGGTGAACGGCTGGCAGCTGCTGGCGCTGGAACCGCGTCGCGCCACCGTCAGTGGCCCCGGTGGCACGCAGGTCCTGGAATTGCCGGTGTTCAATGGGCAAGGCGGTGAACCACCGACGGTGCTGGGCGCTACGCCGCTCACCGCGGTGCCTCCGGCCGGTGCCGGCGCGCGCCCGATCAATGGCGCCGCAGCGATGCCCGCACCGGCGCCGGGCGCATCACCTGCGCCGCAGGCAGCGACGCCATCGAATGCGGGGGCCCCCGCGCAGAACGCGCAGGGTCCCAGCGAAGCCGACATGAAGGCGATCCGCGAGCGCATCCAGGCGCGTCGCCAGCAATTGCAGCAGCAACAGCAGCAGTCGCAGCAACCGCCCGCGGGCGGCTCCGGCCACAACCCTTAGAGTGACAGCATGACCCTGCGCCTTTTTCCCGTGTCTTTCCTTGTCGCCCTGCTGGTGGGCTGCACCACCGTGCCCGCGCCCGAGGTACGCCGCGATGCGGTGCTCGACATCCACCAGGTGGTCGCCGGTGACGGATCCCGTGAAGGCGTCGAGGCCGAGCCGCTGGGCAGCGCCGGCACCCCGCAGGCGGTGATCCGCCGTGGCACCGGCACCATGATCAACCGCAGTGCCGCGGCCGCGCCGCAACCGTCGCTGGGCAATGCCTCCACCGGCAACGCCACCTTCAACTTCGAAGGCGAATCGGTGCACGCGGTGGTCAAGGCGATCCTCGGTGACTTCCTGGGCCAGAACTACGTGATCGCGCCGGGCGTGCAGGGCACCGTGACCCTGGCCACGCCCAAGCCGGTCTCCTCGGCGCAGGCATTGAACCTGCTGGAAATGGTGCTGGGCTGGAACAACGCGCGCATGGTCTACAGCGCCGGCCGCTACAACATCGTGCCCGCCGACCAGGCACTGGCCGGTACGGTCTCGCCGAGCACGGCGTCGCCGGCCAATGCGCGCGGCTTCGAAGTGCGCGTGGTGCCGCTGCAGTACATCTCGGCCACCGAAATGAAGAAGGTGCTGGAGCCCTACGCGCGCCCGAATGCCATCGTCAACGTCGACAACGGCCGCAATGTGATCACCCTCGGCGGCACCCGTAGCGAGCTGGAGAACTACCTGCGCACGGTGGAGATCTTCGACGTGGACTGGCTCTCGGGCATGTCCGTGGGCGTGTTCCCGATCCAGTCCGGCAAGGCCGAACAGGTTGCCGCCGATCTGGAGAAAGTGTTCGGCGAGGAGAGCAAGACGCCCAGCGCCGGCATGTTCCGCTTCCTGCCGCTGGAGAATGCCAATGCGGTGCTGGTGATCACCCCGCAGGCGCGCTACCTGGACCAGATCCAGCAGTGGCTGGACCGCATCGATACCGCCGGCGGCAATGCGCGGCTGTTCTCCTATGAACTGCGTTACGTCAAGGCCAAGGACCTGGCCGAACGCCTGGCCGAAGCCTTCGCCAACGAGAATGGCCGCAGTGGCCGTGGCAGCAGTTCGCTGGCGCCGGGCGCCTCGCCGATGGATATCGGCAGCCGCGATGGCAACAACAACACCAACGGCAATTTTTCCAACACCGGCAGCAGCACGGGGAGCAGCCGCGGCGGGCTGGGCGATGGCACGATGAACCTGCCGCAGCGCCAGTCCGGCAACGCCAGCTTCAGCCTGGAAGTGCAGGGCGATACGGTCGGCGTCTCGGCCGTGGAGGAAACCAACACCCTGCTGGTGCGCTCCACCCCGCAGGCCTGGCGTTCGATCCGCGAAGTGATCGAGAAGCTCGACGTGATGCCGATGCAGGTGCACATCGAAGCGCAGGTTGCCGAGGTCGCGCTGACCGGCGACCTCAGCTACGGCGTGAACTGGTTCTTCGAACAGGCCGTGACCACCGGCAAGACCGAGAGTGGCATCGACCTGCCCAGTGCTCTGGGTCGCTCGATCTGGGGCAGCATCTCCGGCACCGTCGGCGATGGCGGGGTGGGCTGGACCTTCCTCGGCAAGAATGCCGCCGCCGTGGTCAGCGCACTGGACAAGGTCAGCAACCTGCGGCTGCTGCAGACGCCGTCGCTGTTCGTGCGCAACAACGCCGAAGCCACCCTCAACGTCGGCACCCAGATCCCGATCAACTCGGTCTCGGTCAATACCGGCATCGGCGGCGACAACACCTACAGCCAGGTCCAGTACCTGGACACCGGCGTGATCCTCAAGGTGCGCCCGCGCATCACCCGCGATGGCGTGGTGTTTCTGGATATCGTGCAGGAGGTGAGTTCGGCCGGCGCGATCCCGAGCGGCTGCGACCCGACCCGCACCACCTGCAACCCGCCGATCAATACCCGCAAGATCTCCACCGAAGCGGCCGTGCAGAGTGGCGACACCATCATGCTTGCCGGGCTGATCACCAACTCCGACGATGATGGCGCCAATGGTGTGCCTGGCCTGAGCAGGATCCCGGTCATCGGGGCGCTGTTCGGCAGCAAGACGAAGAAGTCCGGGCGTTCCGAAGTGATCGTGCTGCTGACCCCGACCATCGTGCGCAACGCGCAGGAGTCGCGCAACCTGACCGACGAGTACAGCAGCCGCTTCCGCGCGATGGAGCCGTTCCCCGAGCACAAGGGCAAGCGCTGAGTGCTGCCCGGCCCCGGCTGTCACCGCAGGGGCCGATCTTGCTACGCTGGCCCCGCCCAGGGGAGCCCGCGATGACACAGCGACACGGCGAAGACGGCAGTACGCAGAGGTCCGCATGAGCACGGTCGTCCTGCTGCCGATCGGGGTCGACGATGCCGCGCTGGACCGTTGCCTGGCTGCCCTGGACGCCGGTACCGCGCCGGGGACCGCCATCTGGCTGGCCGATGATGGCCAGGCCGGGCCGCGGGCCCAGGCCGTGATCGAGCACTGGCTCACGCACACCCCGCTGCAGGCCGAGTACACCCGCCGTGCCCGCGCCATCGGCGAAGTGGCCCATCTGGATGAAATGCTGGCTGCCTGCGCCGGGGCCGATGTGGTGGTGCTGGCGCCGGACGCGATTCCGGCACCGGGCTGGCTGCAGCAGCTGCAGGCCTGCCTGGCCCGCGATGCCTCGATCGGCTCGGCCACGCCGTGGTGCAACGCCGGCGAGACGGCGGCCTGGCCGCGCCTGGGGGAAATCAACCCATTACCGGGTGACCTGGATCTGGCCCCGTTGGCGCAGGCCTGCGCGGCGATGCCGCCGCTGCATCCGGAGTTGCCGTGTGCCGTGACCCATGCAGTGCTGTTGCGCGGCAATGCGCGGCGCAGGGCCGGCGGGCTGGACATGCACAGCTATGCCTCGTGGAATGCCGCGCTGATCGACCTGAGCCTGCGCATGGCCGGGCTTGGCTGGCGCAACGCGCTGTGCGAGACCGCCTTCGTCGCCCGCGTGGCCGAAGGCGTGACCGGCGAGGGCGACATGGACGCGCTCGCCACGCGCTGGCCCGGTTGGCCGCCGCGGTTGGCGGGCTTCCTGATGGCCGACCCACTGCAGCAGGCACGCCACGATCTGCAGCAGCATCACCGGCAGGCGATAATGCCCAAGGCGCAGGGCGATCTGTTCGCGCCGCCTGTCACTGCCGCCCCGGAGCCGCCCGTTTGAGTCCTGCCATCGCCGCCATCATCGTCAGCTACCAGAGCGCCAGCACGCTGGATGCCTGCCTGCTGCGCCTGCGCGAGGCGCGCGACATCGCCGAGATCCGCGTGGTCGACAACGATTCCACCGATGGCACCCTGGAGATCGTGCAGCGCCACGCCAGCGCCGATCCGCGGGTGCGCTTCATTGCCAACCCGGACAACCCCGGATTCGCCGCCGCCAACAACCAGGGCGTGGCCGACAGCCAGGCACCGTGGTTGGCCTTCATCAATCCGGACCTGATGGTCGGTCCCGATACCCTGGCCCTGTTGCGCGAACGCGGGATGCCGCTGGGCGACTGCCTGCTGGGCGTGGAACAGGTCGACGAAGACGGCCGCCCCGACGATGCGGTGCGCCGCCGTGACCCGGATTTCGCCGCGATGCTGCGCAACCCCGGGCAGGGCGGAAAGCTGGCGATCCCGGTTGACCGCAGCCAGCCGCTGCAGGTCGTGCTGGCCCTGTCCGGCGCCCTGCTGTTGATGCCGCGCGCGCTGTTCGACCGGATCGGCGGCTGGGATGCGGGCTATCGCCTGCACGCCGAGGATCTGGACCTGTGCCGGCGCGCACGCGAGGCCGGCGCGGTGATCGCGATCGCCAACGACCTGCAGGTCACCCATGTACGCGGTGTCTCCAGCCGCTCACGGCCGTTCTTCGTGGAATGGCACAAGCACCGGGGGCTGTGGCGCTACTTCCGGAAATTCGAGGCGCCGCAACGCGCCTGGCCGGTGCGCTGTGCCGTGTGGGGCGCGATCTGGGCGCATGCGCTGGCGCAGGTGCCGCGTCTGCTCCGCCGCCGGTAGAGGCCCGCGCACTCGCTTCGGCACCGGGGCGATACCTGCCGTGAACGCATTCCACGCTGCGGGCACCGGCCGTTGGTCGTACCCGGTGGCGGGCGCATAATCCCCAGCATGATCATCCAGTCCCTGCTCGACACCGACCTGTACAAATTCACCATGATGCAGGCGGTGCTGCATCAGTACCCCGGCGCGCAGGTGCAGTACCGGTTCAAGTGCCGGACCCCGGGCATCGACCTGGCGCAGTTCATCGACCAGATCAACGCCGAGATCGACCACCTGTGCAGCCTGCGATTCAGTGCCGAAGAGCTGGACTACGTGCGCGGCCTGCGTTTCGTCAAACCGGACTTCGCCGATTTCCTCGGCCTGTTCCACCTGGACCGCAAGTACATCGCGCTGCGCCCCTCGGCCACCGTCCCGGGTGAGATCGAGCTGGACATCACCGGCCCCTGGCTGCACACCATCCTGTTCGAGGTGCCGCTGCTGGCGATCATCAACGAGGTCTGGTTCCGCAATACCACCGATTCGGACTTCAGCGAGGGCGAGCGCCGCCTGCAGGCCAAGACCGCGCTGCTGCGCGATACGCCCGGTTTCGAGCTGTGCCGGATCGCCGATTACGGCAGCCGCCGGCGCTACTCGCGCGAGTGGCACGGGCGCATGCTGCCGATGCTGCGCGATGCGCTGGGCGCGCAGTTCGTGGGCACCAGCAACGTGCACTTCGCCCGCCTGTACGGCATGACCCCGCACGGCACCATGGCCCACGAGTACCTGCAGGCCTTCCAGGCGCTTGGCCCGCGGCTGCGCGATTCGCAGGTGGCGGCGCTGGAATCGTGGGCACGCGAGTACCGCGGTGACCTGGGCATCGCGCTGTCCGATGTGGTCGGCCTGGAGGCGTTCCTGCGCGACTTCGACATGTATTTCTGCAAGCTGTTCGATGGCGTCCGGCATGATTCCGGCGACCCCTTCACCTGGGGCGACCGCATGCTGGCGCACTTCCACAGCCGCCGCGTGGACCCGCGCAGCAAGGTGCTGGTCTTCAGCGACGGGCTGAATATCGAAAAGGTCATGCAGCTGTTCGACTACTTCCGCGGCCGCTGCCAGGTGGCCTTCGGGGTGGGCACCCACCTGACCAACGACCTGGGCCCGACCCCGCTCAACATCGTGATCAAGATGGTCCGCTGCAACGGCCAGCCGGTCGCCAAGCTGAGCGATTCGCCCGGCAAGAGCATGTGCGATGACCCGGGGTATCTGGCCTACCTGCGGCAGGTGTTCGAGCTGCCGGCCGAGGCCTGACCCCGGCAACGGGTGGCACGCTTGGCCGCCGTCCGGCTCCGGCGCCGGGGCGGCCCGGTACGCACATCCGTTCAGCGAAGCGGTGGCGGGTGACGCGGCGGGTCAGGAAGCGACGCAGGGCGCTCGCTATGCAGGAAAGCCAGATGTGCCACAATATTGTGAGGCGTAGTTCACACTTTTGACCGACATCGATGCCGGTAATTGCCCGTATACCGCCTCTGCATCGTGGTTCGTCTAGGCTTTCCACATGAAGTCATCAGCATTGCTCGATTACTACCGGACCCACGCGTGCTCACGCCAGTGGCGCGGCTTCCTGCTGGCGCTCTGCGAAGAGTTCGACAGTGCGTTGCCCGATGCCGAACTGTCGCGGTTGATGGCGCGTATCGGTGAGCGCTTCGGCCGTGACCATGCGCTGCCGGCGGTCGCCACACTGGATGAACTGCAGCAGGCGGCCAATGCGGTGTGGTCCTCGACGGAATGGGGGCAGGTCGTGTTCGAGGAAGCCCCCGAACAGGTCCGCATCCACCACGCCGCCTCGCCGCTGTCAGCCGTCCTCGGCGCCCGGGCCGGGTGGGACACTGGGTTTCTGGAAGGTGTGTACCGCCAGTGGTTCCGGGCCGCCGGGATGATGTCGGTGCTGGATGTGCGCTATCTGCAGAGTGATCATCCCGATGTAGCTACCTACACGCTGTCGCGTGTGTTCTGACCCTCTCCCCCTTTCGATGGTGCCATGAGCAAGTTTCAGCAACCTGCCGATGCCGAGAGCCACGACGACGTGGCTGGTCTCTTCAACCGCCTGGGGGCTCGCGATGACACGCGTGCTTACCGGGATTTTTCCCACAGCCAGTCCCGCGTGAGCACGGTGGCCAAGCCGCGCGATGAGGTGCCGCCGCCGGTTCCGGCCGCGACGAACCTGCCGCCCGCGGTCACTCTCGCGCCGGTGACCACGCCGGTCCAGGCGACCACCGTGGAGACGCCGGCCACGGCCGCACCGGGGCGCAAGACACCGCTGGAGCAGTTGTTCCAGCGCCTGGCGGAGGCACGTAGCGCCACGCCGGGGCACAGCCCACTGAGCCGTCTGCGCCAGGGTTGAAACGTAGTCGGTGATCGTCCGTCGCGCCCAGCCGGGTGCGGCAACGGGATCGGCTGATGCAAGGGGATGCCGCGATCTGCGGCCGTGTTGGGGGAACATCATGAGCAAGTCATCCACCCCGAGAGGGGATGCCATTCTGGCCCGCCTGGCGCTGCTCGCGCTGGCGGTCGGCGGCGCCGTGCTGCTGGCCTTTGTGGTTACCGTCCCGATGGAGATCGGCCAGCAGTTCCTGTTCTCGGCCGTGGTGTTCCTGATCGCCCTGTGCCTGCGCAACCGCGAGAACCGGTTGATCCCGCTGGTGCTGATGGGGCTGTCGCTGGTGATGTCCACGCGCTACATGTACTGGCGCCTGACCGACACCATGGGCATGAGCAGCTTCGTCGACCTTACCCTGGGCCTGGGCCTGGTGGCCGCCGAGGTGTACTCCTTCATCGTGCTGGTGCTGGGCTACTTCCAGGTGGCATGGCCACTGCACCGCAAGCCGATGCCGCTGCCCGAAGACCAGTCGCTGTGGCCGAGCGTGGACGTATTGATCCCCACCTATAACGAGCCGCTTTCGGTGGTGCGTACCACCGTGCTCGCCGCGACCGTGCTGGACTGGCCGGCCGACAAGCTCAACATCTACCTGCTCGATGACGGCCGCCGCGATGAGTTCCGCGCGTTCTGCGAAGAAGTCGGGGTGCAGTACATCACCCGTACCAACAACAACCACGCCAAGGCCGGCAACATCAATGCGGCGTTGAAGAAGACCAGTGGCGAGTACGTGGCGATCTTCGACTGCGACCACATGCCGACCCGCTCGTTCCTGCAGATGTCGATGGGCTGGTTCCTGCACGACGAGAAGATGGCGGTGGTGCAGACCCCGCACTACTTCTTCTCGGCCGATCCGTTCGAACGCAACCTGGGCAACTTCGGCCGCGTGCCCAACGAAGGCGAGCTGTTCTACGGCCTGCTGCAGGACGGCAACGACCAGTGGAATGCGACCTTCTTCTGCGGCTCCTGCGCCGTGATCAAGCGTGCTCCGCTGGAGGAAGTGGGCGGTGTGGCGATCGAGACGGTGACCGAGGATGCGCATACCGCCATCCGCCTGCACCGTGCCGGCTACCGCAGCGCCTACATCCCGGTGCCGCAGGCGGCCGGCCTGGCCACCGAGAGCCTGTCGGCGCACGTCGGCCAGCGCATCCGCTGGGCGCGCGGCATGGCGCAGATCCTGCGGGTGGACAACCCGATGTTCGGCAAGGGCCTGAGCTTCGTGCAGCGGCTGTGCTACACCAACGCGATGCTGCACTTCTTCTATGGCCTGCCACGGATCATCTTCCTGACCGCGCCGCTGGCCTTCCTGTTCTTCGGCGCCCATGTCATCCACGCCTCGGCGCTGATGATCCTCGCCTACGCGCTGCCGCACATCGTGATGGCCAACCTGACCAACCTGCGTGTGCAGGGCAAGCATCGCCATCTGCTGTGGAACGAGGTGTACGAGACCACGCTGGCCTGGTACATCCTGCGCCCGACCCTGATGGCGGTGATCAACCCCAAGCTGGGCAAGTTCAACGTCACCGCCAAGGGCGGCCTGGTCCAGCGCAGCTACTTCGATGCGCAGATCGCCCGCCCGTACCTGTTGCTGCTGCTGTTGAACCTGGCCGGCGTGATCGCCGGCATCGTGCGGATGGTGATGGCCGAGACCAGCGGCGAGGTCAATACGATCTGGTTGAACCTGGGCTGGACCGTCTACAACATGATCATGCTTGGCGCGGTCATCGCCACCTCCAGCGAACAGCGCCAGATCCGCCGCGCGCACCGCGTGCCGCTGAACATGCGCGCCGTGCTGCATCTGCCTGATGGCCAGGCGCTGCCATGCCGCACGCTGAACTTCTCCACCGGTGGCATGGCGATCCGCCTGGACCAGGTGCAGCCGGTACAGCCGGGCACCCGCGTGGAGGTCGAGCTGGCTCATCGCCAGCGCAGCCAGCGGCTGCCGGCCGAAGTGCGGCATGACCGCGACGACCAGGGCATCAGCATCCAGTTCGGTGAGCTGAGCCTGGAGCAGGAGCGCTGGCTGGTCACGTCCACCTTCGCCCGTGCCGACATCTGGGTGAAGCTGTGGGGCCGCCACGACCGCGACACCTTCCTGCGTTCCACCACTGACGTCCTCAAGGCCAGCATGCGCGGCTTCCACCGCCTGGGCCAGTTCGTTTTCGCGGGCGGCCGCAAGGATGCCCCCACGCCGCCGCGCACCGGAGATTCCGCATGACCCGTCGTCACCGTTCCCTGTTCCGCCCGGTGCGCCTGCCGCGCCCGTCCGCCGCAGCGGTGGCGTTCACCCTGACCCTGCTGTGCGGGGCGGTCTATGCGCAGAGCCCGCCCGTGCCCGCGACAGCGCCCGCTGCCTTGCCAGCGACCACCCCGGCAGACGCCGCGCCGGCGGCGGTGATGCCCGCCACGCCGGCTGCAGGGACCCGGCAGAGCCGCTCCACGCTCAAGCAGCTCGGCATCGACTATGAGATCACCCTGCGCGGCATCCAGGGCACGGCCGGCGTGCCGTTCTCGATCCGCAACGACCAGGTGGTGGACCGCGCATCGCTGCATCTGAAATACAGCTATTCGCCAGCGCTGCTGCCAGACCTGTCGCACCTGAAGGTGACCGTCAATGACGTCACCGTGGCGACCCTGCCGACGCCGGTGGACCAGGCCGGCCGGATGATCGAGCGCGATATCGATATCGACCCGCGCATGATCATCGACTACAACCGCATCAACCTGCAGTTGATCGGCCACTACACACGCGAGTGCGAAGATCCCGATCACACCAGCCTGTGGGCCAACATCGACAGCGCCAGCTACCTGGAGCTGGGCTGGGCGCCGCTGCAGCTGACCAATGATCTGTCGCTGCTGCCGGTGCCGTTCTTCGACGCACGCGACACCAACCGGCTGGAACTCCCGTTCGTGTTCACCGGCCAGCCGGGGCAGGGCCTGCTGCAGTCGGCCGGCATCGTGTCGTCGTGGTTCGGCGCACTGGCCGGTTACCGTGGCGCGCTGTTCCCGGCCTCGATCGATACGGTGCCGATGGAAGGCAATGCGGTGGTCGTGGCCACCCCGCGCAATCCGCCGGCCGGCCTGGTGCTGCCCGACATCAGCGGGCCGACCCTGGCCGTGATCGCCAACCCCAACGATGCCAACGGCAAGCTGCTGCTGGTGCTGGGTCGCGATGATGCCGAACTGCGCATCGCCGCCACCGCGTTGACCTTGGGCGCGCCGCTGTCCGGCCCGACCGCAAGCATCGGGGACTTCAAGGAGATCGCGCCGCGCAAGCCGTACGACGCGCCGAACTGGATTCCCAGCGACCGGCCCGTGCGCGTGTCCGAACTGGTGCGGCAGACCAGCGAGTTGAACGTCGTCGGCTACCACCCGGACCTGATCCGCATCGGCCTGCAGCTGCCGCCGGATCTGTTCGTGTGGCGCCGCGACGGCATTCCACTGGACCTGCGTTACCGCTATACGCTGCCCGAAGGGGCGGACAAGTCAGCGCTGAACATCAGCATCAACGACGCCTTCGTTACCACCCTTCCGTTGAACGGTCGGCCGGCACCGCGCTCGGTCTCGGACATGGTGTGGAACAAGCTCAAGGCACCCGGCGCGATGCCGATCCAGCAGAAGGTGATGCTGCCGACCGGCCCGTTCTCGTCCAACAGCCAGCTGCGCTTCCACTTCTTCTTCGACCGCCCGCAGGCAGCCGAGTGCAAGAACACCTTCCCGGATGTCTCCGCGGCGATCGATGGCGACACCAGCATCGACCTGAGCGGTTTCGACCATTACATGGCGATGCCCAACCTGGCCGCCTTTGGCAACGCCGGTTACCCGTTCACGCGCCTGGCCGATCTGTCCGAGACCGTGCTGGTACTGCCGGACAACCCCAACGCCGATGACGTCGGCAATGTGCTGACCCTGCTCGGCCGCATGGGTGCCTCGACCGGCTACCCGGCGCTGCGCAACCGCATCATCGCCGCGCGCCAGGTCGGCGAGCACGCCGACCAGGACCTGGTGGTGCTGGGCTCGCGCCGCAGCCAGCCGCTGTTCGGCGAATGGGCGGCGCACCTGCCGATCGGCGAGGCGGGGCAGTCGCGCCGCGTGCAGCTCTCGGACTGGGTGTTTGAACGCATGCCCTCGTTCCTGTCGCCGGATGCGCGCCGCACCGATCTGCCCACCACGGCCGAAGTCTCCGTGCGTCCCGATGCCGGCGACGTCGTGTTGATGGGCTTCGAGTCGCCCCTGCGCAAGGGCCGCAGTGTGATCGCGGTGATGGCCGACGACCCGGCCCAGGTCAACCGGCTGTTCGAAGCATGGTTTGATCCGGACCGCCTGCGCGATTTCCAGGGCAGCGTGGTGCTGCTGCAGAAGGACAAGGTGCGCAGCCTGGCCGGCAACCAGAGTTACTACGTCGGCCACCTGCCGCCGCTGACCTGGCTGCGCTGGTACTTCTCGCAGAGCCCGCTGCTGCTCGGCGCCCTCGTCGGCCTGGCCTGCCTGTTGTTGGCGCTGATCGCGCGCTGGCTGCTCAAGCGCAACGCCAGGGCACGCATCGGGATGTCCGGCTGAGCATGCGCGACCCGTCCGTCCCCGCGCCGGCGCCTGCGCGCCGTCGCTTCCTGCAGGCGATGGCGGCCGCTGGTGCTGCCGCCGTGCTGCCGCTCGACGTTCTGGCACAGGCCTGCGGTACGCCGTGGCGTGAGTGGCGTGCGTTTGTCGATCGGCATATCGAGCCGGATGGCCGCGTGGTCGATCATCTCAATACCGACCTGCGCAGCACCTCCGAATCGCAGTCCTACGGATTGTTCTTCGCACTGGTGGACAACGATCCAGTGCTGTTCGACCGTATCCTGGCCTGGACCCGCCGCCACCTGTGCCGCGGCCGTGCCGACCTCAATCTGCCTGCGTGGTTGTGGGGGCGTGCCGCCGATGGCCAGTTCCGCGTGCTCGACCCCAACACCGCCGCTGACGGCGAGCTGTGGATCGCCTACGCGCTGCTTGAAGCGGGCCGCTTGTGGAAACGGCCGGGGCTGGTCGAAGCCGGCCGGCAGACGCTGGCGCTGATGCGCACGGCTGAAGTCGTCGAGCTGCCCGGCTTCGGCCCGATGCTGCTGCCCGGCAACCGCGGGTTCGTGCAGGCCGACCGCTGGACGCTCAACCCGAGTTACCTGCCGTTGTTCGTGCTGCGTCGTTTTGCCGCCGTCGATGCACGTGGCCCGTGGGCGCGGCTGGCCGAACGCAGCGTGGCGATGACGCGTGCCAGTGCGCCGGTCGGATTCGCGCCGGACTGGATCGCCTGGAACGGCAAGGCCTTCGTAGCCGACCCGGGCAAGGGCGCGATCGGCAGCTACGACGCGATCCGCTGCTATCTGTGGGCAGGCATGACCGATCCGGCCGATCCGTTGCGGCGCACCTTGCTTGATGGCCTGTCTGGGCCGGCATCGATGTTGCGCGCGCAGAGCGGCTTTGCCGAAAAGATCGACACACGGCTTGGGGTGGGCACCGGTACGCCGTCAACGGGCTTTGCCGCCGCCCTGCTGCCGTATCTCAGTGCACTTGGCCAGCCCGCATTGGCCAAAGCGCAGCTGGCGCGGATTCCCGCCGCCGGCACCCTCAACTATTACGATCGTGCCCTGGTGCTGTTCGGCAAGGGCTGGATGGATCGCCGCTACCGTTTTTCTGCCGATGGGCGACTGCTGCCCGCGTGGAGTTCGCCATGTTCCGCAAGACCCTGACACCTCTTTGCCTGGTTGGCCTGTGCGTGCTGACCGTGCCGGCCTTCGCGCAGAACGCGTCGTCGACGCAGCAACTGGTCAGCCAAGGCAACTACTGGCAGGACCAGGGCCGCGAGGATCTGGCCGCCGATGCCTGGCGCAAGCTGCTGGCCACCGATCCCAACCAGGCCGATGCACTGCTCGGCCTGGGCCTGATCGACCTCAACCAGGGCCGCCGTGCCGAGGCGCAGAAGCGACTGCAGCAGCTGCAGGCGCGTCATCCGTCCTCGGCGCAGACCACGCGCCTGCGCATGGCGCTCGGCGGTGGCGGTGGGGGGAACCAGCTGCAGACCGCGCGTCGCGCGGCGGCGGCCGGTCGCTATGTCGAAGCGGTACGTGCCTATGACGAGGCCTTCGGCGCAGGCGGTCCGCCCAATGATCTGGCGCTGGAGTACTACCAGGTGCTGGCCGGTACGCCGGAAGGCTGGACGCGCGCGCGCGATGGCCTGCGCCGCATCGCCACCGGCAACAACAACCCGGCCAAGTTGGCGCTGGCCCAGGTGCTGACCTACCGCGAGCCCACCCGCCGCGAGGGCATCGCCCAGCTGCGTACGCTCAGCCAGGCCACCGATACCGCCGGCCCCGCGCGTGCGGCCTGGCGCCAGGCGCTGCTGTGGCTCAACGCCACCACCGCCGATGCACCGCTGTACCAGGCCTTCCTGGACGTGGTGCCGAATGATCGCGAGGTGGCGGCCAAGCAGGCGCAGCTGCGTGAACAGGCCATCGCCAACCGCCCGGTGCCGCAGGACCCGAACCAGCGGCTGCTGGGCGAGGGCTTCCGTGCCCTGGACAGCAACAACCTGGCCCAGGCCGAAGCCCGTTTCGCCCAGGTGCTGCGCGCGCGTCCGCGCGATGCCGAGGCACTCGGTGGCCTGGGCTCTGTGCGTCTGCGCCAGGAGCGCTTCGGCGAAGCCAATGAACTGCTGCGCCCGGCGGCTGCGATCAACGGCAAATGGCGCAGCGCGGCCGATGCCGCGCGCTACTGGCTGACCCTGCAGGAGGTGCGTCGCCAGCCCAGCGGCGATGCCATCGCCCGGGTGCAGCAGGTCATCGCGCTGCAGCCGAAGGAGCCTGCGGGTTACGTCGCGCTGGCCGACCTGCAGAGCGGGAGCGATCCGGCCGCGGCCGAACGCAGCTACCGCAAGGCACTGGAACTGGATGCCGGCAATGCCGGTGCGCTGCAGGGCCTGGTCGGCCTGCTTGGTCGTCTTGGCCGCGCCGATGAAGCGGCCGCCCTGTTCGACCGGCTGACCCCGGCCCAGCAGGAAAGTGCCGGTGGCCAGTCGGTGCTGCGTGCCAACCTGGCGCGTGCCCGCGCGCAGCAGGCGCTGGCCGAGGGCAGCATCGAAATGGCGCAGATCGAGCTGGAAGATGCATTGCTGGTGCAGCCGCGTGACCCATGGCTGCGGTTGGAACTGGCGCGCCTGTACACGCGCGCGGGTCGTCCGGACCAGGCCAACGGTGTCATCGAAGGGCTGCGCGCGCTGGACGACAGCTCGGCGACCTCGCTGTATGCGCAGGCCCTGTTCGCTCAGGAGAACAGCGACTGGCCGCGCGCGTATGCGTTGCTGGAACGCATTCCCACCGCGTCGCGTGATTCGGAAATGACCGCGTTGCACGACACCGCGTGGGTGCAGGTGCAGGCCGCCCAGGCGCGCTCGCTCATGCAGCGCCAGCGCAGCGGCGAAGCGCAGCTGTTGCTGGCCCGCGCCGAAGCCGCACTCGGCGACCGGGTCAAGAACCCGGCCATCGTGGCCGCGTTGGCCGGTGCCTACGCCGACATCGGCAGCCAGCAGCGCGCCCTCGTGCTCGCGCAGCGCCTGATCGAAGGCGGTTCGCCCAGCGTCGACAACCGCCTGGAATATGCCTCGGTGCTGCTGCGCGCCGGTCGCGATGGCGAGGTCGCCGCGATCCTGCGCCAGCTCGCCGACGTGCCGCTCTCGGCCAGCCAGCAGACCCGCTTGAACGATCTGCGCAGCGGTTACGTGCTGCGCCAGGTCGATGCCCTGCGGGAGCTTGGCAATCTTGAAGGCGCATACGCGGTGTTGGCCCCGGCATTGGCCGAGCGCCCGCAGGACCCGCGCAACATCGCCGCGCTGGCACGGCTGTATGCCGCCGCGGGCGACAACGGCCAGGCCCTGGCGCTGTACCAGCAGCAGCTGCAGTTGGCACCGGGCGATCTGGATGCAATGGTTGCCGCCGCGGGCAGTGCCGCGGCGATGCGTGACATGGATCTGGCCGAACAGTATCTGGAGCGCGCGCTGAAGCAGGCCCCGGAATCGCCGGATGTGTTGGCGGCGGCAGGGCGCGTGTATCGCGCGGCCGGCAAGAACCGCCGCGCCGAAAGCTACTTCCGCGCGTCGCTGGCCGCCGCCGCGAAGGGCAGCGGCCAACTCGACAATGGCTACCCGCAGGCCAGCACCGCGATGCTGGCCAGCGGTGGCAGCTTCAATCCGTTCGCCGGTCTCAACCGTGGCGGTGGCACCCGTAACGCAGCGCTGCGCGATGGTGGTCTGCCACTGCCGGCCGCGACTGCCCGCCTGGCTGCCCAACCCCTGCCGATGGACGCCGGCCCGGCGATGGGCATGAGCCTGGGCCCGGCAAGCGTCACCCCGGTAATCGATGCCGATGGCCTGCCGGAACCGGTCATGGCCACGGCTGCGGCCAGCGGCGGTGTCGCCCTGCCGTTGCCGGTGCCCGGCTCGCGCCAGGTGCCCAGCCAGGCGAGTGCGCCGCGCGCCTCGCGCAATACCGCGCTTGGTCCGCTGCCGCCAGCCACCACCGGCAACGGCGTGCTCGACGAACTGCGCGCGCTCAAGGCCGAGAACAGCAGCAGCCTGGCGGTCGGCGCGGCGTATCGCACCCGCGCTGGCGAAGCCGGCATGGGCCAGCTCGATGACCTGCAGGTGCCGCTGGAAGGGCAGTTCGCGGTCGGCGATGGCAAGCTCAAGGTGGCAATCACCCCGACCGTGCTCGATGCCGGGCGCCCCGATCCGGAATACACCAGTGCCAGCCGCTTCGGCGGTGGCCCGCAGGCCGCTTTGGCCGGTGCACTGGCCGCTGACCGCACACCGGTCGATGACTTGGTCGGCTCGTCGCTGTACCAGACGCTGCTGACCCGTGGCGAGAGCAACGCGACCCGCAATCTGATCTACGACCGCGCGCTGGACAACGGTCGTTACCAGGAACTGTTCAACCAGACCGACGGTTCGCTCACCCAGGCCGAACGGGCCGCTGCCGCACGTGCGCTGCTGTTCGCCGATCCGCTGCCGAGTTACATCCTCAGCCGTGATCTGGCCAATACCTCGATCAGCGACATCGCCACCCAGGTGCTGGGCAATGCCGGCCTGGTGCGCGGGCTGAGCGCGGCCGAGCAGGCCCAGCTCAAGACGCTGGCCCAGGGCGGCGGTGGCTCACAGACACCGCAGGCGTTCCAGGACACTTTGTACGCGATGGTGGCCAATGCCGCCGGCGCGCGCCGCATGAGTTCCCAGGATGCCAGCGGCGCCGGTGTCTCGGTGGGCTATGAGCGGGGTGGCTTCCGCGCCGATGTCGGCAGCACGCCGCTCGGCTTCGATGACACGCAGATCGTCGGCGGCATCGGCTACCGCGGTCAGATCGGCGATGCGCTGACCTGGTCCGGCGAAGCCTCGCGCCGCGCGGTGACCGACAGCCTGCTGTCCTTCGCCGGCGTGGAAGACGGGCGCAACGGGCTGCGCTGGGGCGGGGTGACCGCGAGCGGCGCCAAGCTCACCGCGACCGTCGACAACGGTCAGTTGGGCGGCTACGCCAGCGCGTCCTGGCATCGCCTGGAAGGCGAGAACGTGGCCGACAACGATCGCCAGGAAGTCGGCGTGGGCGTCTACGTGCACGCCCTGGAGACCGACAACCAGTCGCTGACCGCCGGCCTCAACCTGACCGCGATGCAGTACGACCGCAACCTCAGCGGCTTCACCTACGGACATGGCGGTTACTTCAGTCCGCAGCGCTATCTGGATGTCGGCTTCCCGGTGCACTGGAACGGGCGTACTTCCAGCGGCCGCGTGGCGTGGCAGCTGGATACCAGCGTCGGCGTACAGCACTTCAAGGAAGACGCCGCGCCGTACTTCCCGACCGATCCGGCGATGCAGCAGGCTGCCTACGAGGCCGCCTCGATGGCCGCGTTGCTGGGACTGACCACCGAGTACGTGGACCCGGTCTATACCGGCCAGACCAAGACCGGCGTGTCCTACAACCTCAGCGCCGCCGCCGAATGGCAGCTGTCTTCGCAGCTGTTCCTGGGCGGGCGCATGGAGTTCAACAACGCGCGTGACTACCGGCAGTTCGGCACCAGCCTGTACCTGCGCTTCCTGCTCGACCGCCTCGGCGCCGGGCTGGGCAAGCAGCCGCAGCCGCTGCGCTCGCCGTACGCGTCGGGTGAATGATTACCGTCATGCGTTGATGACCGGCCCGCTGCCAGGCTTTACCTGGCCGCGGGCGTCCCGCAGGCTTGCCAGGTTCCTGCTGCGAAGAGGCTGATGTCCGTGACTGAGTCCCCATCGTTCCATCGGATGCGCCGCCGTCTGCTGCAGGCGCTGGCCGTTACTCCGCTGCTGGCCTGCTCGGCCAACGGCCCGGCGCGCGGGCCTGGCCCGTGGACGGCCTGGCAGGTGATGCGTGCCTCCAGCGTGACCCCGGACGGGCGCATGGTCGACCACAACAACGCCGACCAGCGTTCGACCTCCGAAGGCCAGTCCTACGCGCTGTTTTTCGCGCTGGTGGACAACGACCAGCCGCTGTTCGATCGCCTGCTGCGCTGGACGGAGGACAACCTCGCCGGCGGCAGCATGGCCCAGCGCCTGCCGGCCTGGCTATGGGGGCGCGACACCACGGCCAATGCATGGAAGGTGCTCGACGACAATCCCGCCAGCGACTCGGATGTCTGGCTGGCCTATACCCTGCACGAGGCAGCGCGGTTGTGGAAACGGCCGGCGCTGCGGCAGACCGCCGAGGCGATGCTGGCGGCGATCCAGGTGCAGGAGCTGGTCGATGTGCCGGGCCTGGGCACGATGTTGATGCCTGGGCCCAAAGGATTTGCGACGGAAGACACGTGGCGGTTCAACCCCAGCTACCTGCCGTTGCCGCTGCTGCGCCGCTTCGCCGCGCTTGATCCGAGCGGGCCGTGGACCACCGTGATCGGCAACGGCGTTCGCCTGCTGCGCGATACCGCACCCCACGGCTTTGCGCCGGACTGGACCGCGTGGCGCGACGGCGGCTTCATCGCTGATCCGGACAAGGGTCCGCTCGGCAGTTACGACGCCATCCGCTGTTATCTGTGGGCAGGCATGACCGCCGTGAACGATCCCAGTTTCCGCTCGGTTCTGGATGCACTGCACGGCCCGCTGAGCACCCTGCGCGAGGGCCAGCCGATGCCGGAGAAGGTCAACACGCTCACCGGCATACGCGAAGGCACCGGCAACTACGGTTTCCAGGCGGCCCTGGTGCCGTACCTGCAGGCGCAGGGCGAGGCCGAACGCACCAAGGCAATGGTCGCTGCGCTGCCGACACCGGAGCAGCAGCGCGCCGCGCCGCCGCGCTATTACGAGCAGGTGCTCAGTCTGTTTGCCCTGGGCTGGTACGAAGGCCGCTATCGCTTTGCCGCCGACGGCCAACTGCGCCCAGCCTGGGCCTGACCAGCACCAGCACCGGCACACGGCCGGTGCCCGTCGATCACTCCAGCGCGTAGCGCAGCACGAACAACCCGGCCACCAGCCACACCGCCGGATGCACGTCGCGCCAGCGCCCGGTGCCGGCCTTGAGCACCGCATAGGCGATGAAGCCGAAGGCCAGGCCGTTGGCAATGGAGTAGGTGAACGGCATCGCCAGCGCGCACAGCGCGGCCGGCACCGATTCGGTCAGGTCGCCCCAGTCCACATCGACCAGCTCGCGCAGCATCAACCCGGCCACGAACAGCAGGGCAGGGGCGGTGGCATAGCCGGGCACCATCGCCGCCAGGGGCGAGAACAGCAGCGCCGCCAGGAACAATGCCGCCACCACCAGCGCGGTCAGACCAGTACGGCCACCGGCCTGCACGCCCGAGGCGCTTTCAGCGAAGGCGGTGGTGCTGCTGGTCCCGAGCAGCGAACCGGCCACGATCGCGGTGCTGTCGGCCAACAAGGCACGGCCGAACCGCTTCTGCGCGCCGGGCAGTTTCAACAGGCCCGCACGCCCGACCACGCCGTACAGCGTGCCGGTGGCATCGAACACTTCCACCAGCACGAACACCAGCACCACCTGCAGCAGCACCGCGATCGGCGCGCCACCGTCGTGGTGCAGCAGGCCCGGCAGGTCCAGCTGCAGGAACGTCGGCGCCAGGCTCGGCGGCAGCGAGATCAGGCCATGGAACTGCACCTCTCCGAGCAGCCAGGCCGCCCCGGTCACCGCCAGGATGCCGATCAGGATCGCGCCGCGCACCTTGCGTGCCTCCAGGATCGCGATCAGCAGGAAGCCGGCCAGGGCCAGCAGCGGCGGGGCGGTGTTGAGCGGCCCGAGTGCGACCAGGGTGTCGGTGTTGGCGATGATCACGCCGGATTTCTGCAGCGCGATGATCGCCAGGAACAGGCCGATGCCGGCCACGATCGCCGCGCGCAGCGAAGCGGGGATACCCGCCACCAGCCAGGCGCGTACGCCGGTCAGTGACAGCACCAGAAAGACCAGGCCGGAGATGAACACCGCCGCCAGCGCCTGCTGCCACGGCAGGCCGGCCGCGCCCACCACGGTGAAGGCGAAGAACGCATTCAAGCCCATGCCCGGGGCCATGCCGACCGGGAAGTTGGCCGCGAACGCCATCACCAGCGAGCCCAGCGCGGCGGCCAGGCAGGTGGCGACGAACACCGCGCCCGGGTCCATGCCGGTGGTGGCCAGGATGTCCGGGTTGACGAAGACGATGTAGGACATCGTCAGGAACGTGGTCAGGCCGGCCAGCAGTTCGGTACGCACGGAGGTGCCGTGCTGCTGCAGCTGGAACAGGCGTTCGGGGAGGGACATCGCGAAATCTCAAACCGTTGGTGGTGGGTACCGACCGTTGGTCGGTACGCTTCAAAGCATCACCACCAACGGTGGTGACCTACCGAAATGAGAAAGGCCGCGCGAGCGCGGCCTTTCCGGTTGCCTTATTTCAGCGCCTTGAAGCGCAGGCGCTTCGGCGCAGCGTCGTCGCCCATGCGGCGGCGCTTGTCTTCTTCGTACTCGCGGTAGTTGCCCTGGAAGAACTCCACGTGCGAATCGCCTTCGAACGCCAGGATGTGGGTCGCGATGCGATCCAGGAACCAGCGGTCATGCGAAATCACGAAGGTGTTGCCCGGGAACTCCAGCAGCGCATCTTCCAGCGCACGCAGGGTTTCGATGTCCAGATCGTTGGACGGTTCATCGAGCAGCAGCACGTTGCCACCCTGCAGCAGGGTCTTGGCCATGTGCAGGCGGCCACGCTCACCACCGGACAGCGAACCAACCAGCTTCTGCTGATCCTGGCCCTTGAAGTTGAAGCGGCCGATATAGGCGCGCGACTGGATCTCGATGCCGTTGATGTTGAGGATGTCCAGGCCGCCGGCGATTTCCTGGAAGACGTTGTGGTTGCCTTCCAGCGCGTCGCGGCTCTGGTCCACGTAGGACAGCTTGACGGTCGGGCCGACGGTGATTTCGCCAGAATCCGGCTTTTCCTGGCCGGTGATCATCTTGAACAGGGTCGACTTACCGGCACCGTTGGGGCCGATGATGCCCACGATCGCACCGGCCGGCACCAGGAAGCTCAGTTCGTCGAACAGCAGGCGGTCGCCGAACTTCTTGGAGACGTTCTTGAACTCCATCACCGAGTTGCCCAGGCGCTCGCCCGGCGGGATGAAGATTTCATTGGTCTCGTTGCGCTTCTGGTAATCCACCGACTGCAGTTCTTCCAGGCGGGCCAGACGGGCCTTGCCCTTGGTGCGGCCGCCCTTGGCGTTCTGGCGCGACCACTCCAGTTCCTTCTGGATCGCCTTCTGGCGGGATTTTTCCTGGTTGTCTTCCTGCTTCAGGCGCTCGTCCTTCTGCATCAGCCAATCGGTGTAGTTGCCCTTCCACGGAATGCCGCGGCCGCGATCCAGTTCCAGGATCCACTCGGCGGCGTTGTCCAGGAAGTAGCGATCATGGGTGACCGCCACGACGGTGCCGGTGTAGCGCGCCAGGAACTGTTCCAGCCACTCGACGGACTCGGCGTCCAGATGGTTGGTCGGTTCGTCGAGCAGCAGCATGTCCGGCTTCTGCAGCAGCAGGCGGCACAGTGCCACGCGGCGCTTTTCACCACCGGAGAGCTTGCCGATCACCGCATCCCACGGCGGCAGGCGCAGCGCATCGGCGGCCACGTCCAGCTGGTTTTCCAGGGTGTGCGCATCGCCGGCGGCGAGGATCGCCTCCAGGCGCTCCTGTTCCTTGGCCAGCTTGTCGAAGTCGGCGCCTTCCTCGGCATAGGCCAGGTAGACCGCGTCCAGCTGGGCCTGGGCCTGCAGCACTTCGCCGACGCCTTCCTCGACCGCTTCACGCACGGTCTTGGTCGGGTCCAGCTCCGGTTCCTGGGCCAGGTAGCCGACCTTGATGCCGGGCTGCGGGCGGGCTTCGCCCTCGAAATCGGTGTCCACGCCGGCCATGATCTTGAGCACCGTGGACTTGCCGGCACCGTTCAGGCCCAGCAGGCCGATCTTGGCACCCGGGAAGAACGACAGCGAGATGTCCTTGATGATCTGCCGCTTGGGCGGGACCACCTTGCTGACGCGGTTCATGGTGTAGATGTATTGCGAGGACATGAGCTCTCCGAAGGCGCAACCCTGCGCCCGTTCCGGACGGAACAGGAACAGAGGAAGAAAAGGATGCCCCGATTATAGCCGGAAGCGATCAATGCCGCCGGGAGCCAAGGGCGCCGGGGCTTGCCGCCGCCTGAATGCGGGGTCAAAGCCCTTGAATTGGAAACCGTTTCCAGCCGGAGACCGTTCAGATGGGGTGCGCATGATGGAGCCATCAACCCAACAAGCGAGGCCAATCATGCGCATGAATCGATTTGTGGTCGGGGCCGTTGCCTCGCTGCTGGCCTTGGGCACCGTGGCCCCGGCCTTTGCCGATGACCACCGTGGCGCGGTCACGACCGCCGCGAGTGGCGTGATGACCGCCGTGACAACCGCCACGATCGCCATGACCGGCACGATCGTCATGACCGTCGCGAAGTCCGCCACGACCGCCGTTACGACCGCCGCTATGACAACCGCGGCTACTACCGCCCGGGCCCGCCGCCGCCGCGGGTGGTCTATCGCCCGGCGCCGGGCTATGGCTCCTACGGCTGGGCCCGCGGCCACCGCTACCGTGAGTACTACGGTGGCCCGGTCTATGTGGTCAACGATTACAGCCGCTACTCGGTGCGCCGCCCGCCGCGCGACCATCACTGGATCCGGGACGACCGCGGCAACCTGCTGCTGGTCGCCATCGCCACCGGGATCATTGCCGACTACGTGATCAACAACCGGTAAGACCGGGTCCAATCGCGGCGGTACCTCACACGGACGGCGTCCTTCGGGGCGCCGTTCTGGTTTCCACGGCGGGCCGCTGCGGCTGGCGCCCTGGGCAGCATGCGGTGGTGCCGGCGATCGGCGGCACAATTGGTCAGCCCCGCGCCCGGGGACTACAATCCAAGGCTCGCGCTGTACCCCCTCTGCCTGCCTGGAGTAACCGATGTTCCCGCGTGACGTCCGCATCGAAACCTACGATCCCGAACTGGCCAAGGCCATCGCCGCCGAAACCCAGCGCCAGGAAGACCATGTCGAGCTGATCGCCAGCGAGAACTACACCAGCCCGGCCGTGATGGAGGCCCAGGGCAGCCAGCTGACCAACAAGTACGCCGAAGGCTATCCGGGCAAGCGCTACTACGGTGGCTGCGAATACGTGGACATCGCCGAACAGCTGGCGATCGACCGCCTCAAGCAGCTGTTCGACGCCGACTACGCCAACGTGCAGCCGCACAGCGGTTCGCAGGCCAACCAGGCGGTGTACTTCGCGCTGCTGCAGCCGGGTGACACCATCCTGGGCATGAGCCTGGCCCACGGCGGTCACCTGACCCACGGTGCCAAGGTCAATGCCTCGGGCAAGCTGTTCAACGCCATCCAGTACGGGGTCGACGAAGCCGGCCTGATCGACTATGACGAGGTCGAGCGCCTGGCCCTGGAGCACAAGCCGAAGATGGTCGTGGCCGGCTTCTCGGCCTACTCGCAGGTGGTGGACTGGGCACGCTTCCGCGCCATTGCCGACAAGGTCGGTGCCTACCTGTTCGTGGACATGGCGCACGTGGCCGGCCTGGTCGCCGCCGGCGTCTACCCGAGCCCGCTGCCGCACGCCCACGTGGTCACCTCGACCACCCACAAGACCCTGCGCGGCCCGCGTGGCGGCATCATCATCGCCAAGGGCGCCAGCGAAGAACTGCAGAAGAAACTGCAGTCCATCGTGTTCCCGGGCATCCAGGGCGGTCCGCTGATGCACGTCATCGCCGGCAAGGCCGTGGCCTTCAAGGAAGCGCTGGAGCCGGGCTTCAAGGCCTACCAGCAGCAGGTGGTCAAGAACGCCCAGGCGATGGCCAACACGCTGATCGCGCGTGGCTACAAGATCGTGTCCGGCGGCACCCAGAACCACCTGATGCTGGTCGACATGATCGGCAAGGATGTCTCGGGCAAGGATGCCGAAGCCGCGCTCGGCCTGGCCCACATCACCGTCAACAAGAACTCGGTGCCCAACGACCCGCGTTCGCCGTTCGTGACCTCGGGCCTGCGCCTGGGCACCCCGGCGGTCACCACGCGCGGTTACGTGGAACAGGACTGCGTGGACCTGGCCAACTGGATCGCCGACGTGCTCGATGCCCCGGCTGACGAGGCCGTGATCGCCCGCGTGCGCGATGCGGTCAGCGCGCAGTGCCGCAAGTACCCGGTCTACGGTTGACATGGACGAGGGCCGGCAACGGCGTATCTACGCCGTGCTGGCCCTGGTCTGCGGCATCGTGGGGATGGCTGGCGGTGGCACCTTCGCCGCCATTGGGGTCTGGGTCGCGTTCGTCGAGCCGGCCTATCTGGACCGGGCCTCGCGCCTGGTGATCGGCGGCTGGGGGGTGGCCGGCCTGATCGGGATCGTGGGCTGGCTGTGGTTGAGTGGCCGCTATCTCCGAAAGGGACGCACCGGCCTGCGCGATGCCGGGCCTTGGCCGTGGGCTGCATTGGGCCTTGGCGTCCTTGCCGCCCTGGCGGTGGTCGGCATGGCATTCTGGCAGGCCGCCGCGAGTCCGATGGCACTGGTTCTGCTGCTGGCCGGGCCGCCGATGCTCTCCTGCGCGGCGCACCTGCTGTGGCTGCGCTGGCAGCCGGCCTAGGCTGGGCTGGCCTCTGCCCCCTGCCATTTGCTGTTGCCTGTCTCTCTCAGGTACCGTTGCGACGCTGCCGTGACCGCGGCATGACGTTTTCCCGATGCAAGGCGTTCCATGTACTGTCCGTTCTGCCAGCATGCCGATACCCGTGTGATCGATTCGCGCGTCTCTGAAGACGGCGCGACGATCCGGCGTCGCCGCGAGTGCGAGGCCTGCAACGAGCGCTTCAGCACCCTGGAAACCATCGAACTGAAACTGCCGGCGATCGTCAAAAGCGACGGCAGCCGCGAGGCCTTCGATGCGCGCAAGGTCCGCAGCGGCTTTGATCGCGCGCTGCAGAAGCGTCCGGTGCCTGAAGACAAGATCGAGCTGGCGGTGCGCGCGGTGATGCAGCAGGCGCGCATCTGTGGCGAACGCGAAATCCCCTCGATCAAGGTCGGCGAGTTCGTGATGAACGAACTGCGCAAGCTGGACCATGTGGGTTACGTGCGCTTTGCCTCGGTGTACCGCAGCTTCGAAGACGTGGCCGATTTCCGCGAGGAGATCGAGAAGCTCGAACGCGAGCTGCCCTCCAGCACCGAGCAGTTGCAGTTGCTCGGCGATGTGATCGCGCTGACCAAGAAGAAAAAGGGCTGAGCCCCGGCCGCATCGCGGCCACCCCGGCTGGGCTACCATCGCGGCTGCACGCCGCCAGATGATCCCCGCCATGACCGATTTCTCCGCTCTCGACCATCAGCACATGGCGCACGCGCTGCGCCTGGCCGAACGTGCCGCGTACACCGCGCGGCCCAATCCCATGGTGGGGTGCGTGATTGCCCGCGATGGGGTCGTGGTGGGCGAGGGCTGGCACCAGCGCACTGGCGGCCCGCACGCCGAAGTGTTCGCGCTGCGCCAGGCCGGTGAGCAGGCCCGCGGTGCCACCGCCTACGTGACCCTGGAGCCATGCGCGCACCACGGTCGCACGCCGCCGTGTGCACTGGCCTTGATCGAGGCAGGGGTGACACGCGTGGTGGCGGCGATGCGCGATCCTTTCCCGAAGGTCGATGGGGGGGGCTTCGTGCTGCTCCGCGACGCCGGCATCGAGGTCGCCGAAGGGTTGATGGCTGCGCAGGCGCGCGAGCTCAACCACGGGTTCCTGTCACGCATCGAGCGCGGCCGCCCGTGGGTGCGGGTGAAGCTCGCGGCCAGTCTGGACGGGCGTACGGCGATGGCCGATGGCCGCTCCAAATGGATCACCGGTGCGGCCGCCCGCGACGATGTGCAGTACTGGCGTGCGCGTGCCGGTGCGATTCTCACCGGCGCGGCCACCGTGTTGGCCGATGACCCGGTGTTGACCGTGCGGCTGGCCGATACCGAGGTATTGCCGCCCTTGCGGGTGGTACTCGATGCACGCCTGCGCTCGCTGGAGTGCGCGCGGGTGCGCGAGGGCGGGGCGCCGACCTTGTACGTGCATGACGCCGCGGTCAGCCCGCCGGACGCCGCCGATGCGGAGTTCGCCAGCGTGCCCAGCCATGACGGTCGTCTGGATCTGGGCGCGGTGTTGGCGCTGCTCGCCGAGCGCGGCATCAATGACGTGCATACCGAGGCCGGCGCCACCTTGGCCGGCGCGTTGCTGGCCGGCGGCTGGGTCGACGAACTGTTGCTGTATCAGGCGCCCACGTTGCTCGGTGAGCATGGGCTGCCGCTGCTGTCCGGCCTGGGTATCCACGCGATGGAACAGCAGCGCCGGCTGCGCGTGGTGGACAGGCGCCAGGTGGGTGAGGACCTCCGCCTGTTGCTGCGCCCATAAAAAACGGGCCCCTTGCGGGACCCGTTCGATCATGGCGCGGCGCGGACGCCGCAGCCCGATCAGTAACCGACGTGTGTGCCCTCCTATCCACGGGGCGCAGCACTCAGCGGAATAGCTTAACACTTATTTAACTTAAAGCCCCCAGTCAGGGTGCCCTGTTACACTAGCGGCGCCGGTTCGCCGGTACACAAACGTCTTCAGGGCGGGGTGCGATTCCCCACCGGCGGTAGGTGCGCAAGCACGAGCCCGCGAGCGCTTCCCGGTCCTCGGGAAGGTCAGCAGATCCGGTCCGATGCCGGAGCCGACGGTATAGTCCGGATGAAAGAAGACGGTGCGGCCGGGCCTTGGTGCTCGGCGTGCACCTATATGCCTTGCGGCGTTTTTCGCTCACTTTCCGCGGAGAACGTTCCTTGTTTACTGGAATCATCGAAGGCGTCGGCCGTCTGGCCGCACGCGACACCCTTGGCGGCGATGTCCGCTTTACCTTTGACGTGGGCACCCTGCCGTTCGAGAACGTGCAGATGGGCGAGAGCATCGCCATCAACGGGGTCTGCCTCACTGTCATCGCTTATGACGCCACCCGCTTCCAGGCCGACGCCTCGACCGAGACGTTGGGCCTGACCACGCTGGGGCAGCTGGCCGACGGCGCCGTCATCAATCTCGAACGCGCGATGCGCCCGACCGATCGCCTGGGGGGTCATCTGGTCAGCGGCCATGTCGATGGCCTGGGCCAGGTGTTGTCGGTGCATGACGATGCGCGTGCCCAGCGCTGGCGCTTCGCCGCGCCGGCCGCGTTGCTGCGCTACATCGCCAAGAAAGGCTCGATCTGCGTGGACGGAGTCAGCCTGACCGTCAACGAGGTGGACGAGCAGGGCTTCGAGGTCGCCCTCATCCCGCACACCGTGGCCAACACCGCCTTCGCCGCAACGGCCGTGGGCAGTGCGGTCAATCTTGAAATCGATCTGGTCGCCCGTTACGTCGAACGTTTGTTGGGTGCAGGAGCACGCGCATGAATTTCGCCCCCATTCCCGAGATTCTCGAGGACATCCGCCTTGGCCGCATGGTCGTCATCGTCGATGACGAAGACCGCGAGAACGAAGGCGACCTGATCATGGCCGCCGAGCTGGTCAAGCCGTCGGACATCAACTTCATGGTCACCCATGGCCGTGGCCTGGTGTGCCTGCCGCTGACCCGTGAGCGCGCTGCCGATCTCGGCCTGGCGCCGATGGTCCAGGCCAACACCGCGCAGTTCCAGACCAACTTCACCGTCAGCATCGAAGCGGCCGAGGGTGTCACCACCGGCATCTCGGCCTATGACCGCGCCCACACCATCCGCACGGCGGTGAAGCCGGACGCCAAGCCGGCCGACCTGCACCAGCCGGGCCACATCTTCCCGCTGATCGCCCAGCCGGGCGGCGTGCTGACCCGCGCCGGGCATACCGAAGCGGGCGTGGATCTGGCCATGCTGGCAGGCCTGGAGCCGGCTGGCGTGCTGGTGGAGATCCTCAACCCCGACGGCAGCATGGCGCGCCGCCCGGAGCTGGAGGTGTTCGCCCGCGAGCACGGCCTGAAGATGGGCTCGATCGCCGACCTGATCGCCTACCGCCTGGCCACCGAGAAGACGGTCGAGCGCGTGGACGAGCGCGAGATCGACACCGAGTTCGGTCCCTTCAAGCTGGTCACCTACCGCGACCGCATCGCCCACGACCTGCATTTCGCCCTGGTCCGCGGCACCCCGGATGCCGAGCCCACGCTGGTCCGCGTGCAGGTGGAAAACCCGCTGGCCGACCTGCTGCACTGGCGCCGCGACGATTTCGGCGTGGCCTCCACCGACGCCCTGCGCGCCATTGCCGCCGCCGAGCGCGGGGTGATGGTGGTGCTGTCGGCGCCACGCGACACCAACACCCTGCTGGCCCGCCTGCGCCAGCAGCCGGCCCCGGTGACCCCGGGCAAGGACAAGGATGTGAGCCAGTGGCGCCGCAACGGCGCCGGTGCGCAGATCCTGTCCGACCTCGGCCTGGGCAAGCTGCGCGTGCTGGGCACCCCCCGCCGCCAGATCGGCCTGGCCGGCTACGGCCTGGAAGTAGTGGAAACGGTCACCCCCTGACCGCCCGCCCGACCGCCCACCCTCCCGTAGAGCCGGGCAGAGCCCGGCGCTACGTGGCCATGGCCGCCGGCCCGTGTCCGGCGTAACCGGCCCGCCCGCGTTAAACTAGTCAACCTTTTGGACCCCACGCCGAACATGAGCCACTACGAAGGCGACCTCCGTACTCCGGAAAAGGCCCGTTTCGCCATCCTCGCCAGCCGCTGGAATGCCCGCATCACCGACGTACTGGTCGCTGGCGCGCGGCAGAGCCTGGCCGGCAACGGCATCGACGAAGCCGCCATCGACGTGATCCGTGTGCCCGGCGCATGGGAACTGCCGCTGGTGGCCGCCCGCCTGGCCGCCGCGCATGAACATGCCGCGATCATCGCCCTGGGCTGTGTGATCCGCGGCGACACCCGCCACTACGAACACGTGGCCGATGGCTGCGCCGAAGGCCTGATGCGCGTGCAGCTGGATTTCGGCGTGCCGGTGCTCAATGGCGTGCTCGCCGTGGAACGCGCCGAGGATGCCGAGGCCCGTGCCGGTGGCAGCCATGGCAACAAGGGTGAGGAAGCCGCACTGACGGCGTTGGAAATGGTCAATCTTCTGGAGCAGTTGCCGTGAACAAGTCGAACCCGGGCAAGCCCTCCGGTAAACCCGTCCGCCGTGATGGCATCGACCCCGTGCTGCGCTCGCGCGCGCGCCGTCGTGCCCTGCAGGCGATCTATGCGTGGCAGATTTCCGGTGGCAACGCGCAGACCGTGATTGCCCAGTTTGCCCACGAGCAGGCGCGTGAAATCGCCGATCTGGCCTATTTTGAAGCGCTGATCCACGGCGTGCTGGACAACCGCAAGGACCTGGACGAGGCACTGACCCCGTACCTGGATCGCAGCATCGACGAAGTGGACGCCATCGAACGCGCCGCGCTGCGCGTGGCCGCCTTCGAAATGCGCTACCGCCTGGACGTGCCGTACCGCGTGGTGATCAACGAAGCGATCGAATCGGCCAAGCGCTTCGGCTCCGAGCATGGTCACACCTACGTCAACGGCGTGCTGGACCGCGCGGCCGTGGAATGGCGCAAGGTCGAATCGGGTCACTGACCCGCCGGTGGCAATGAGCCGCCGGCGGTAATGACCCGTCTGGTAGTGCCGGCCGCTGGCCGGCAACCACCGGGCGTCTGAGGTTGCCGGCCAGCGGCCGGCACTACCGACAACCGCACGCCGCGCGGCACGTACAACCGCCCCACCGCGCACTGCGCGGCACGCACAACCGCGGGAGCGCCCCATGTCCCTTGCCGAATTCGCCCTGATCGACCGCATCCGTGCCCGCACCGCCGAGCGCGACGACGTGGTGCTCGGCATCGGCGATGACGCCGCGCTGCTGCAGCCGCGCCCGAACGAACAGCTGGTGGTCACCGCCGACACGCTCAACAGCGGCGTGCATTTCCCGGCCGAGACCATGCCCTTCGACATCGGCTGGAAGACCCTGGCGGTCAACCTGTCCGACCTGGCTGCCATGGGCGCACGCCCGGCCTGGTGCACGCTGGCGTTGTCGCTGCCCGACGCGCACCCGGACTGGATCGAATCCTTCGCCGACGGCTTCTTCGCGCTGGCCGACGAACACGCCATCGCGTTGATCGGCGGCGACACCACGCGTGGCCCGCTGTCGCTGTCGGTCACGGCGATGGGGCAGGTGGCACGCGGCCAGGCGCTGCGCCGCGACCGCGCCCAGGTGGGCGATGACATCTGGGTGAGCGGCACACTCGGCGACGCCGCCGGTGCCCTGCAGCTGTGGCAGCGCGGTGAGTTGAACATCGCCACCGCCACCGTGCTGGGTGATTACGAAACACTGCGCCTGCGCCTGCTGCGGCCGACCCCACGGGTGACGCTGGGCCTGCGCCTGCGTGCCTTCGCGCATGCTGCCGTGGATATCTCTGACGGCCTGCTGGCCGACCTGGGCCACATCACCACGCGCAGTGGCGTGCGTGCCGAAGTGGATGCCGACGCCGTGCCGCTGTCACCGGCCCTGCGTGCGGTGCTTGGCCGCGACGCCGCGCGTGCGTGTGCCCTGCGCGGCGGCGACGATTACGAACTGTGTTTCACCGCCGCCGCCGACCAGCGCGAGGCGCTGCATGCCGTGGCCGAATCGCTGCGCCTGCCGCTCACCCGCATCGGCCGCATCGTGGAAGGGCAGGGCGTGCAGTGCGAAGGCGAAACCGGGCCCGGCGGCTACCAGCACTTCGCGGAGTGAGCAGCCGGCAGAGCCCGGCGCCACGGTCGCGAGGCGGGTGTTACGGGATGCTCACGGTCGCCTGCTGGTCCCGCGGCGTGCCGTAGTCGTCCAGCCACTGGAACGTCACCTTCGCCGGCATCGGGGCACCCGCCGGCAGCGCGTAGCGCACCTGCTGGCCCGGGGCGATCATGTCCACCTCCACCTTGCGGCCGTCCGCCAGCGTCAGCGTGCTCAGGGTGACGTGGTAGGCGGTAGGGTTGGTGACCTGCAAGGCATTGCCCGCACCGGTCCATACCAGCGCAGCCGCGGCATCGCGGGCGTTGCCGGGCAACCCTGCGGGACGGTGAAACAGCTTCACACGCGTGCGCACGGCGAATTGCAGCAGATTCTTGCCTGCGGCATCGGTCGGCTTGGGCGGAATGTCCAGCAGGTTGAAATAGAACACCGATTCGCGGTCGGTTGGCAGCGGTGCCTCCGACGGGCGCGGTGCATAGGTGATGCGATAGGCCTGGCCCTGATGCGCCTGCAGCAGGCGCGGGTCGGCCGGGGTAAGCCGGAACGGCGTGCGCACGTTCTCCGGCCGGGCATGACTATCGCCCGCGTCCACCCACACCTGCACCATGGCCGGCTGGTCGCCACCGTTGCTTGCCTTCACTGTGACGTCGCGACCCTTGCCTGCGTCGTGCACGATGCGGGTGCCTTGCAGCGTAACCGCGGCCAGCGAGGCATGGCTCGCCAGCAGCAGCGTCACCAGGGCGAACGCCCGGGATGTAATGCGCATGTTCATTGCTCACCTGCTCCAGAAGAAAGTGCCGTACCTGCCGCACGTGCGGCAGGTACGGCGAAAGGGCGTTGAGTTACTTGTAGAGCACCACGAAATCACCGGATGCATCGGCCTTGCCGGCCGTTGCGTCCTGGCCCGGCGAGGCGTACCACGCGCTGTAGTCCAGCTGGCCTTTGCCGTCGGCAGGAATGACCACCCACTGCGTGGGATCTTCACCGATCTTCTGGTGCGCACCGGCGGCGTCGTACAGCGCAACGCCCACGTTCTGCGCGCCGCCCGGAGCGACACCCAGGTTGCCGGTGCTGCCATGCGGCGTGCCGCCAAAGCGCACACCCACCTCCTGGGAACTGCCCGAACCGGAGCAGTCCAGGCCGATGCTGAAGTTCTTCTGGCCGGCACGGGTGTTGGCGTTGACCGACTTCAGGTCGACCTGGCCCATGGCCACTGTGATGGTGCCGCCGGTGGAGTCCACCGCGCAGGTGGAGGTCATCAGCTCGCCGGTGATCTCCAGCTTCTCGGCCATGGCCGACGGTGCGGCCGTGGCAGCCAGCAGGGAAATGATCGCTACATTCAATTTGTTCAACATGATCTGCACTCGGGTTGGAAAATACGAGGAGCGCAGTGTCGTTCCAGACATATCTCGGAACCATGCAATAAGTTGCAAACGATAGGCGGTGTCTTAAATGGCCGCCGTTTGTACAGGTGGCGTTCAATGCACGGCGCACCGTGCCCGCGCGTGACACCTATAGGGAATCCGCCGCATTTCAAAAACTGCAGATCGGGTGACGCTGAAAATGAATGCGCTTGAAACTTAGATAGGCAAAATCTCTCTAGTTCTAAGGGTTGCATTGAGCATTGCAACTAATTGCATGGGATGACGCGCGGTAGACCCCTACGCTGCGACCCCTCATCCACAGGGAGATGTCGGTTTCAGCCGACGTCGAATGATCGTCGCCATGAATGCATGCTCGCCAGTCTTCGCTCCGCCTCGTCGTCGCACGCGCCACTGCTTGGCAACGGCTATCGCCGTCTCGCTGGCATTGGGTATGGTCGCGCCAAGCCGGGCCGATCCGCTCGACGGCCTGCAGTTCAGCGAGGGGTTCCTGATCGGCGGCGAGGCCATCGACCTGCAGCGCTACGCGCAGGGCAATCCGATGGCGCCAGGCGTGTACCCGCTGGACCTGGTGGTCAACGGGGCGTTCCGCGAAAGCCGCGACATCACCTTCGTGCCGGGCGAACAGGGCGCCGTGCCGTGCCTGCCGGTGGCACTGGTGCGCGAACTGGGTCTGAAGGATGCCTACCTGACGCCACTGGGTGATGATGCGTCGGCCTGTGTCGACCTGGTGGCCATCGTGCCGGGCGCCACGGTCAGCTTCGACAGCGGCGCGTTGCAGCTGCTGGTGACGGTTCCGCAGGCCGCACAGGTCAGCACCGCGCGTGGCTACGTGGCACCGGCGCAGCGCGACTATGGCGTCACGGCAGGATTCTTCGACTACAACGTCAACCACAATCGCAGCCAAGGGCAGGACAACACCTACGCCAGCGTCAATGCGGGCATCAATCTGGGTGCCTGGCGGTTGCGCCATCGCGCGTCGTTCAGCCAGGGCACGCACGGTTCGCGACACGATGTGATCAGCAGCCACCTGCAGCGCGACCTGCCGTGGCTCAACAGCCAGTTGCTGATCGGCCAGAGCAGCACCGGCGGCGAGTTGTTTGAAAGCGTGGCCTTCAGCGGTGCACGCGTGGCCACCGACGAGCGCATGCTGCCCGATTCGCTGCGCGGCTTTGCCCCGGTGGTGCAGGGCATTGCCGAGGGCAACGCGGTGGTCACCATCCGCCAGAACAGCCATGTCATCCATGAGGTGACCGTCGCGCCGGGGCCGTTCTCCATCGAGGATCTGTACCCCACCAACTTCGGCGGCGACCTGGACGTGACTGTCACCGAAGCCGACGGCCGGACCCAGCGCTTCAAGGTCAGCTTCTCGGCGGTGCCGCAGGCGCTGCGCCCCGGCGCCAGCCGCTTCAGCGCCACCGCTGGTGAACTGCGCGCCTCCCGTCGCGGCGGTGAAGACCTGCGCTTTGCCGAAGGCACCTACGCACGCGGCATCAGCAACCGCTTCACCGCATTGGGCGGCGTACAGGCCAGTGAAGGTTTCCAGGCGGCATTGGTCGGCGGTGCGGTGAACACGCCGATCGGCGCGTTCGGTGCCGACATCACCCATTCGCGCGCACGCCTGAGCAACGGCGAGCAGGTGACCGGCAACAGTGTGCGGCTCAACTTCCAGCGCTATGTTGCCGCCACCGGCACCAACTTCGGCCTGGCCGCGCACCGCTACAGCACGCAGGGCTATCTCACCCTGACCGACTTCGCCGACGCACGCAGCGACGACTGGGGCTATGGCCGCCGTGCGCGCCAGCGCTACCAGGTGAACTTCTCGCAGCGAGTGGGCGAGCGCAGCACGCTGTCGCTGAGCGGGGGCCATGTGAGCTACTGGGACAGCGCCGACCGCCAGAACGATTTCCAGCTGCGCTTCCAGAGCACCTGGGGCCGCGCCAACTACGGCATCTCCGCGATGCGCTACCAGTTGGGCAACGGCCGCCAGGACACCCGCTATGCATTCAACGTGAGCGTGCCGCTGGGCCGCAGCCCGAGTGCGCCGCGCCTGAGCAGCCAGGTCGGGCAGTCCGCTGCCGGTCACCAGGCGCAGCTGGGCATCAACGGCACGCTGGGTGAGGACCGCGCACTGAGTTACAGCCTGTCGGCCAGCGATGCCAGCAACGGCCAGCGCAGTACCAGTGCCTACACCACCTACCAGGGCGGACGTGGCACCTTCAGCGCGGGGTATACCCGTTCCGGCGACTACAGCGCGGTGTCGGCCAGCGCGGCCGGCAGCGTGGTGCTGCATGGCGGCGGCGTCAACCTCGGCGCCCCGGTGGGCGACGGCTTTGCGTTGATCCAGGCCGAGGGTGCGCATGGGGCAAAGGTCGGGTACGGAAGCGATACCCGGGTGGCGCGCAATGGCTATGCGTTGCTGCCGCACGTCAGCCCCTACCGCTGGAACCAGATCGACCTGGACCCGTCCGGCCTGCCGCTGGATGTGGAACTGCTGCAGACCTCGCAGCGTGTCGCCCCCACCGCCGGCAGCATCGTGCGGGTGGCCTTCAACGCCAAGCGCGAGCGCACGCTGTTCATCGATGCCACCGACGCGCTGGGCCAGCCCCTGCCGTTCGCCGCCCGCGTTGAAGACGAGGCCGGCCGCGCATTCGGTGCGGTCGGGCAGGGCGGGGTGATCCAGTTGCGCGGCGCGCCCGAACACGGCCAGTTGATCGTCGATCCCGATGGTCCACAGCGCTGTCGCCTGCACTACACCACGCCCGATGCCCCGGATGCCTACGGGCTGTCCTGGAGCCAGGCGGTCTGCACACCGCTGCCCGCGCCCAGCCCGGGTCTGCAGGCCGCTCTGGATGTGTCCAGCGCAGCGTCGTTCTGAGTCTTTCTTTCCTTTCCCTATCTGGAGTTCTGCATGAATCTGTTCAACCGCTTGACCCTGTGCACCGCTCTGTTGGCCGTGGCGCCGCTGGCCATGGCCGACAGCGCCACCCTCACCATCAGCGGCCGGGTGCTGCCCGGCACCTGCACGCTTACGGATGCGCGGATCGATCTGGACCCGGTCAAAACCAGCGACCTCACCCCCGGCACGGACAGCCAGATCAAGGCCGGCGCGCTGGAGTTCAACGGCTGCGTGGGCGTGAGCAAGGCGGTGCTGTCCTTCGCCGGCACCGCTGCCGACGGCGATGCGACGCGCTGGAAGAACACCGAAGCTACCGACCCGGCCGGTGGCGTGTCGATTTCGCTGCTGTCGGGTACCACCGGCAGCACCTATCTCAAGGACGGCGACACCGGCATCGATGTGCCGGTGACCGGCACCAGCGCGCGTTACGACCTGAGAGCGGCGTACTACCTGCCTCCCGCAGGCGTGCCCGAAGCCGGTGGGGTTTCCACGGAGATCGTGGTGACGGCGGACTACGAATGAGAACGAATGTACCCACGCCGACCAGAAGCATGATCAGCGCCGCGCGCCAAATCAGGCGGGCAAGGCACTCCGGACTGCGCATGGCGATCGGCTTGCTGTGTTCACTTGGCTTCTGCGCGACTGCAGTTGCGTGTACGACAAGCCGGGGTTACCCGATGAACTTCGACAAGACCTACAGCTCCTCGCCGCCCTCCGAGGGACGGTTCATGGATTACGGCGGTGCCGTTGCCAACTTCAGCGCATGCAGTGTCCCCGGCCTCTATGATATGGCGCTCACGCTGGATATGCCTGGACTCAGGCCGGCAGGTACCATCAGCTATGACGGAATGACGCTGCCCGTTTACGACTTTGCGGATGATTCGCCGTTGATCGGCTTTGCGTTCATGCAGGTCATAGGATGGTCTGCTCAACCCGTCACTCCGGGTAGTACCACACCGTATGTCATGGATATAGCGGCAACGGAGAGCCCCAAAGCCGATTTCAATTTTCGCGCCTACGCTTTCTCACGGGGAACTCCCATGCGCACCTATGAGATGTCAGGCAGCCTCAAGATCGATGCGCCTGATTTTCCTTCGCTGGGACTCACGATTCCGCTCAGGATCAACCTGAAATTCCCACACGTCACGTGCCCGCTGCTGGACGCGGCGGAGGACCTGCGGGATGTCGATTTCGCCGAGTTGTCCGCACCAGGCAGCACGGCAGGAGAGAAAGTGGTGGCCATTCGGATGGATTGCGGCGCGGATACGCCCCGGGCCAGGATCTCGTTGCATGATGCTGCAGACCCTGGCAATACCGGAAGCCAGCTGACACCCAGTGCGGGTTCGGATGCCGGCGGTGTCCGTGTGCAGCTGATGCGTGCAGGCAGCGAGGTCCAGTTCGGCCAGCAGTGGGATTTCGACCCGGGGGTGGGCGGCATGCATAACCACGAGTTCACGGCGCGCTACATCCGCACCACGGAGACACTCACGCCCGGCATCATCAAGGGGGAGGCGGTGTTGAACGTCGATTACTGGTAGCGGCGATGTCGGGAGTTTCGCCAGCGTCGCAGGCGGATCTGACCGGCTACACCGCTACCGGCCGCGTGCGTGGTACTGCCGCTGGGTGTTTATGGCACCTGGTTGCAGGATGGCGAGGGCACTCACGGCGCCTATATGGATACGAACGTGCAGTACGGCGGTTTCGACAACCGCGTGAGGGGTATCGGCCTGGAGCCGGAGCAATACGATTCGCGGATGGCCAGGGCGTCGCTGGAGGCCGGTTACACGTTCAACGTCTGGCAGGGTGCGTCGAGCCAGCTGTATCTGCAGCCGCAGCTGTCGTATGTCGACTTCGACGCTGATCGCCATGGAACACAACTGCACGGCGATCGATCGTGCCGATGCCGGTGGCCTGAACGGGCGCCCGGGCTGTGCGCGTGTTCGGTCATGGCGCTGCAGCTGGCACGTACCTGGGGGGGAACTGGCTGCGCGGCAGCGGCACCAGCGCCTTGCAGTTCAACGGTGACACGCTGGGTGCGGATGTGCCGCGCAACCGCTATGAAATGCAGGCCGGTGCCGAGTTGAAGCTGGGCCAGCGCTGGGGCGCATGGGGTGGCCTGACCGTGCAGCGGGGTGACCACGGTTACCGCAATGTGGGTGGCCAGGTGGGCCTGCGCATGGCCTGGTAAGCGACAGTGCCGGGGTCGGAGCCCATTGCTTGGCAATGGGATCCGACCCCGGGTAACCGGTAGCGCCGGGCCATGCCCGGCGGGTGTCACCCCGGCGGCAGCACCTTGCCTGGGTTGAGGATGCCATCCGGATCCAGCGCGGCCTTGATCGCGCGCATCGTTGCCAGCGTGGCCGCGCTGAACGCCTTGGCCATGAAGTCGCGCTTGGCCAGGCCGATGCCATGCTCGCCCGACAACGTGCCGCCCAACGCCAGCGTCAGTTCGAAGATCTTCGGCAGCGCCGCATGCGCGCGTGCGTTTTCGTCGGCGTCGTCGGGGTGGTAGAGGATGTTGACGTGCAGGTTGCCGTTGCCGGCATGGCCGAAGGTGACGATGGTGAGCGCGTATTCGCGCGCCAGCGCCTGCACGCCGGCCACCAGGTCGGGGATGCGCGACACCGGCACCACCACGTCTTCGTTGATCTTGCCCGGGGCGATGCTGCGCAGCGCGGGCGACAGCGCCTTGCGCGCGGCCCACAGTTTTTCGCGCGCGGCCCCTTCCATCGCCACGTCCAACGCGATCATGCCGTCGCCCTCGGCGGCGGTGGCCAGTGCCTGCAGCAGGTAGGGCAGGGTGTCGTGGTCGCCGTCGGCTTCCACCAGCAACATCGCGCCGGCCTCGGGCACGTCGGCGCCATTGCGACGCAGCAGCTCCAGGCTGCGCGCGTCCATGAATTCCAGCCGCGTGGGCACCACCGGTTGCGCCATCAGCCGCGACACGGCCGCCGCGGCCGCATCGGCATCGCGATACAACACGCGCAGCCCGGCCTGGGCGACCGGAAGCGGGGTGAGCTTCAGCGTGGCTTCCACGATCAGCGCCAGGGTGCCTTCGCTGCCCACCAGCAGGTGGGTAAGGTCGTAGCCGGTGGCGTCCTTGGTGTAGGCGCCGCCGCAGTGGATGAGGTCGCCTGCGCCGGTCACCGCCACCAGCCCGAGCACGTTGTCGCGGCTGGTGCCGTACTTCACCGCGCGCGGGCCACCGGCATTGCACGCCAGGTTGCCGCCGATGCTGCAGATGTCGGCGCTGGACGGGTCCGGTGCCCAGAACAGGCCGTGCGGCATCAGCGCCTGCTGCAGGTCGCCGTTGAGCACACCCGGTTCGACCACCGCGCAGCGGTTGCCAGGCTGGATGTCGAGGATGCGCGCCATGCGCGCGAACGACAGCACGATGCTGCCGTTGACCGGTACCGCCGCGCCGGTGGTGCCGGTGCCCGCGCCGCGCGCCACCACGGCCACATGGTGCGTGCGGCAGGCGCGGACCAGCGCCACCACCTGCTCGCGGTCACGCGGAAACGCCACGCCGAGCGGCAACTGGCTGCGCCAGGAGTTGTCCTGCGCGTGGGCGGCCAGCACGGCGTCATCGGTGCGCCAGCCGTCGTCGCCCAGCAGGGCATGCACGGTGGACAAGAAGGCGGCGGGCAGGGCGGGGGTGGTCGACATCAGGCGTTCCGGGAATTCACAGGGGCGCGTTGGATCAGCCTCCAGCCGATCACGGCGGCGGCCAGCGGCAACCACACCCAACGCAGTTCAGATACAACAGTGGCCAGCCCGCGCGCGCTGAAGAACTGCCCGGCGAACGGCGACACACGGATCGGGCGCCACGGTGCGAACAACCGCTCGCCACTCCATGGCCACCACAGGGCAACACCCAGCCCGCCGGAGGTGAGCGCGTCCAGCAGCGGGTGCGACAGCGCACTGATGCCAACGAACGCGGCGGCCTGCACTGCACTGGCGCGCAGGCGCGTATGCAGTACCGCAGCGAGCACGGCCAGCACCGCAGCGAACACGATCGAATGACTGGCCCCACGGTGGCCGAAGCTGTCGGCATAGGGAATGTGCAGCGCGAAGGCCAGCACATCGGCGTCGGGCAGCATCGCCGCGACCACGCCCGCGGCCAGCAACGGCGCGGCGATGCGACCGCGATCCGCGGCGCACCACAGCGCCAGCGGAATGGCGGCGTGGGTGAAGATGGAGGGCATCAGCAGTCGTCCAGCCGGAACGCGTCGCGCAGCCAGTTCAGCTGCGGCGGCTCGCCACTGGCTTCAACCACGTCGAAGCGGCAGGGCTGCTCGGCCAGCCAGGGATGCGATTGCAGGAACAACTGCGCGGCGATCACCAGCTTGCGTCGCTTGCGCAGGTCCACCGAGGCCGCGCCGCCGCCAAAGCGGGCACTGGCGCGGTAGCGCACTTCCACGAACACGACGACATCGCCGTCGCGCATGATCAGGTCGATCTCACCGCGGCGATAACGCGCGTTGGTGGTGACCGGGCGCAGCCCGGCCTCACGGAGATGGTGCTGCGCGGCGGCTTCCACCGCCGCGCCACGTAGCGCGCGCCCTGTCGGCACGCCGATCAGTTGCTGCTGGCGATCGGCATCGGCCGGCCGCCGCTGAAGGTCGACCACGCCGGTACCCGCAACACGTTGCCGTTGCTGTCCAGGAACAGGGTGCCGGTGGCGCCGGCCAGGCCGCCTTCGGTGGCGACCTTGTCCAGGTAGGCGCTGATCTTCCAGGCGTCGAAACCAAACGCGAACAGCCGACCGGAGGCGCCACGTGCCGAGGGCAGGATCTGCCCGGCGGTGGACGCGGCTGGCAGGCCGGGCACGCCGCGCACGTTCCAGGCTTCGTTCGGGTAGACGATGCCGTCCAGCGCCATGTCTTCTTCGGGCTTGCCGGCGCCGACGGTGAGCTGGGAGGTGCCGACGCGGGTGGCGCCGCCGGCACCGGCCAGTGCGAGTTGCGGCGTCAGCGCACGCGCCTGTGGTGCCTTGACCGCCAGCAGCACGCCGTCGATGGCACCGGCGGCACGCACCTGCGCGCCGATATCACCGACGGTGTCGCTGACGCCGATCGTCGCCACCACCTGGCCACCACGCTGCGCGAAGCGCTCGCGGAAGGCGGCAGCGGCACGGCGGCCGTTGTCATCGTTGCTGTGGATCACCAGCACCTTGCTGCGTTCGCGGCCGCGAAGATACTCGGCGGCGATGATGCCGTCGTCTTCCGGGGCCAGCGAGAAACCGGCGCTACCGGCCGGCGGGGTGTCCTTGCCGCGGTTCAGCGCCAGCACCGGCACCGGAAGCTCGCGGCGGCCGAACACGGCATCCACTTCGTCGCGGCCGAGCGGGCCGACGATGAAATCGGCGCCGGCGGTCACGGCCTTGTCGTAGGCCGCCACGGCCCCGGCCGCGGTGCCGGCGGTATCGATGAACTGGATGTCCGGGCGGCGGCGGGTTTCACCGTAGTAACCGCTGAGCAGGCCATCGCGGACCGGCTGCGCGGCGGTGGCCAGGCGGCCACTGAGCGGCAGCAGCACGGCCATCTTCACGGGCGGACGATAGCCATCGCTCATCGCCGGCGGGCGCTTGCTGGTATCGAACTGCGAGGCGCCTTCGCGATCGAACGGACGCGGCAGCGGCAGGCCCCGGGCGATCAGCGCACGGCCGGCGAAGTTGTACAGCGGCTCGTTGGCCGGCAGTGCCGCCGCGCGGGCGCGCAGGGTGGCATCGTCCAGCGTGCCGAGCAGGCCGGCGATGGCCTGCTGGTTGTCGGTACGCGCTTTGCCGGTCAGCGCGGCGTGCGCACGGGCGCGCTCGAGCGCGGCACCGAGGTTGTCGCCGGTGGCCTGCAGTGCGTTGGCGCGCGCCAACTGCCAGCGGGTACGCAGCGATGGGGTGACCGCCTCGGCCGATTCTTTCAGTGCGGCCAGCGCCTGCGCCGGCTGCTTGTCGGCCAGGGCCAGCTCGGCGGTGGTCAGCTGATACCGCTGCAGGCTGGCGCCGCTGAGCTGGCGCGCAGTGACCTGGGCCAGCAGCGTGCGGGCGCGGGTGGCATCGCCGGCTTCGTGCCAGGCGAAGGCGGCATCGGCCAGCGCGGCGCTGCGGGCACTGCCGCGCAGGGTGTTGGCCAGGGCTTCCAGCTGGACCGCCGCATCGCGCGGCTTGCCCTGCTCGATCAGCGCCAAGGCCTGGCTCTGGGCCGGCGAATCCGGCGCACTGGTGAAGCTGGTCGTGGCGCAGCCGGCAAGCAGCATCAGCGACAACGAAAGGGCGGAGATCCGTACGACGGGCTTGTTCATGATCAGGTCCATTCGATGGGGGCAGCGGCCGTGGCCGGGGAACGGTACGATTCTACCCTTGACCACGGAAGAGCCGCTGATGAGTGCTGTCCCCACGCTGTATGTCGTTGCCACCCCGATCGGCAACCTCGCCGATCTGACCCCGCGGGCACAGGACGTGCTGCGTTCGGTGGCCGCGATCTGCGCCGAGGACACCCGCCGCAGCGGCCAGCTGCTGGCCCACTTCGGCATCCAGCAGCCACTGGTGGCGCTGCACGATCACAATGAGGAAGCGCTGTCGCAGCGGATCGTGGCGCGCCTGCTGGCCGGTGAGTCGCTGGCGCTGGTCAGCGACGCCGGCACCCCGCTGGTGAGCGACCCGGGCTATCGCCTGGTCCGCGCCGCGCGCGAAGCCGGGATCAGGGTCAGCCCGGTGCCCGGCGCCTGCGCCGCGATTGCCGCACTGAGCGTGGCCGGCCTGCCCAGCGACCGCTTCACCTTCGAAGGCTTTCTGCCGGCCAAGGCCTCCGGCCGTCGTGAGCGCCTCAACGCACTGGCCGGTGAAACCCGCACGCTGGTGTTCTATGAATCCTCGCACCGGATCACCGAATCGCTGGCGGACATGATGGCTGCGTTCGGGCCCGAGCGGCCGGCGGTGCTGGCGCGCGAACTGACCAAGCTGTTCGAGACCGTGCTGGACGGCGACCTGGCCTCGCTGCTGCAGCAGGTCGAGGCGGACGACAACCAGCGCAAGGGCGAGTTCGTGGTGATGGTGCAGGGCGCGGCCGACGATGAGGAGGCTCAGTTGGCCGCCGGCCGCCGCATGTACGCCAAGCTCAGCGAACACCTCCCGCCGTCCACCGCAGCCAAGCTCGCCGCCGAACTCACCGGTGCCCCCAGAAAAGCCCTGTACGGCGGTTGATCGGCCGGTCGCGCCACCCCACGGGTGGCTGCACGCGGTGCCAAAGAAGGTAGCCACCCCATGGGTGGCTGCACGCGGTGCCAGAACGTGAGGCAGCCACCCATGGGGTGGTTCTACCGCGCGTGCAGATTGAATGCCGGCCCACGCCAACCGTCTGGATGCACAGCCCCCTTTGGTAAAGGGGGGCGCGGCGACAGCCGCGGGGAACTGGGCGCTGGTGGCCCGGGGCCCCAGGTTTGCGCTGCAAACCCTGGGGCTTTTTCGTCATGACGAAAAAAGCGGCGGAGCCGGCCGATAAGCCGGGTTTTGTCGTGGACAGTCATTCTTCTAGGCGCTGCGTCACCGCAGCGCTCAAGCAACCTACCCGGACCCGACGCGGGCCACGCCATTAGGTCCCTATTTGGTCTTGCTCCAGGTGGGGTTTGCCGTGCCGGTCTGTTGCCAGACTCGCGGTGCGCTCTTACCGCACCATTTCACCCTTACCGGCTTCCCGAAGGAAACGTAGGCGGTATCTTTCTGTTGCACTTTCCGTCGGCTCGCGCCGCCCAGGCGTTACCTGGCACCTTGCCCTGTGGAGCCCGGACTTTCCTCGGCATCCGCAAGGGATGACGCGACTGTCTGGCCGACTCCGCCGTGCGCATTGTCCCACATTCACGTCACCTCGGCGCAGACAGCTGCGTGGTCGTCAGCCGGGTCTCGCCGATGCAGACACCCTCCGCATCGAACCGGCGCTCGGCGATGAAGCCGTGGCCATTGGCGTCCAGCGCGATGATCGTGCTGGCGCGGGTGCCGTACTCGGGGCTGCGGATGAAGGCGGAGGACAGCCAGCGCTCGCGCGCCAGGCCGATGCCGGTGTCGGGCAGGGCGCGGTCGTCGGCGCGGGTCTCATCGCGCAGGGCGTCCCACAGCGGGGTCAGGTCCTCGCTGCCGGCGTCCACCCACGCGCGCAGCGCTGCGTTCAATGTCACGGTTTTCGGCCACGGCGCGTCCAGCGGCCCGTTGGACACGCCATGGATGCCCGGGGCCAGCGGTTGGCGGTGCAGGGGGTGGTTGCCCAGGAACTGGCAGCTGCCGCGGTCGGCCAGCACCAGGTTGAAGGGGGCGAACTCGACCGCGCGTGCGGCGAGCTGGTCGGCGAAGACGGCCGCCGGCGCATCGTCGCGCAGGTAGCCGGCCACCAGGGCGCCGCGCGAGGGGCCGGTCTGCCGGGCCAGCGGGTCGCGGACATTGGTCACCACCGCCATCCGACCCTGCGCGCCGATCCCGGCCCAGGTCCCGCCCGAGCGCAGGTCGCGGCCGGCGGCCACGGCCTCATCCGGCGGAGGCCAGCGCGCCAGCGCGGCGGTGGGCCGCGCGTGGAACTCATCGCGGTTGCCGGCCATCACCAGCTGCCAGAGGGGGTGTGTTTTCCATGCGAGGGCGAGCAGACACATGCCTCACATTGTGCAGGTTCTGCGCAGCGGCGAGACGATGCCGACCGCGTCAGGACTGAATACGCGGCGATGTTTCACGCGGTCTCCACAGGCCTGAACTTCGGCGAAATCTCAAAAAATGAGACGAAACAGCAACTTGTGGATAAGCCTTGAACAAGTCTCTAAACATTGCTGCAAGCCCTTGATGTTCAAAGTGATTTCCCCTTCGCAAAGTTGTTGACAACCCAATCGGCACTGCTAAGGTGGGCATGAGAGGGGAAACCGGGTTTTTTGTGGTTTTTCGTGGTTCAATGTTTCACCAGGCGAAGGAAAGGTGAAAACGTCGTGTTTCAAGGCGAGACGGCCATCACTGTTGACGACAAAGGGCGCATGGCGGTTCCGACCGCGCATCGCGACCTTGTCGCGCGTGTGAGCAACAACCGTCTGGTCCTGACCTACAACCCGTTCGAGTCCGGCTGCCTCTGGCTGTACGCCGAACAGGAATGGGAACGCGTCCGTGATGACGTCATGTCCAAGCCCAACACACAGCGCGTCGTGCGCCTCCTGCAACAGAAGCTGGTCGGTTCGGCCGCGCATCTGGAGCTGGACGGCAATGGCCGCATCAGTATTCCCGCCAGCCACCGTGGTGCCGTTGGCATTGAAAAGAAGGCGGTGCTGCTCGGTATGGGCGACAAATTCGAATTGTGGAGCGAGCAGGCTCATCGCGCGTTGATCCAGCAGACGTTGTCTGACGAGGATCTCGGCGATGGGTTGCTCGACCTGAAGTTGTGAGCCGGGGTGCCCGGATGCGCGGAGCAGCGCAGACCGGTCACCTTCCGGTGTCGCAGTCGCCGGCAGGCCACCTGCCGGTCCTGTACACGCAGGTCCTGGATGGCCTGAAGGTGATCGAAAACGGAGTGTATCTCGATGGCACGTTCGGTCGTGGCGGTCACGCCCGCGGCGTGCTCGAGCAACTCGGTCCCGGAGGCCGGCTGCTGGTCATGGACAAGGATCCGGAGGCGATTGCGGTAGCCGAGCGTGATTTCGCGCCGGACCCGCGCGTCTCGATCTTCCGTGGCAGCTTCGCCGATCTGCTGCACTGGGAGGCCACGGCGCAGGGCCTGGATGGCGTGCTGTTCGACCTGGGCGTGTCCTCGCCCCAGCTGGATGTCGCCGAGCGTGGCTTCAGCTTCGGCAAGGACGGCCCGCTGGACATGCGCATGGACCCGGACAGCGGCGAAAGCGCGGCGCAGTGGCTCAACCGCGTTGAAGAGCGCGAGTTGATGGACGTGCTGTGGACCTACGGCGAAGAACGCCAGGGCCGCCGCATCGCCAAGGCCATCGTCGCCCGCCGCCACAAGCAACCCTTCACCCGCACCGCCGAGCTGGCGGAGGTGATCGCCTCGGTGATGCCGCGTGGCAAGGACAAGATCAACCCGGCCACGCGCAGCTTCCAGGCGATCCGCATCCACATCAACCGCGAACTGGCCGACCTCGAGGCCGGCCTGGATGCCGCCCTGGCGCGCCTCAAGCCCGGTGGCCGCCTGGCCGTGATCAGCTTCCATTCGCTGGAAGACCGCATCGTCAAGCAGTTCATGAACCGCCATGCCAAGGCCCCGCCGAGCAACCGCCGGGTGCCCGAGGCGCAGCCGTTCGTGCCGACCCTGCTGCTGCACGGCGGCGCCATCAAGGCCGACGATGACGAGCTGGCGGTCAATCCGCGCTCGCGCAGCGCCGTGCTGCGCGTCGCCGAGAAGTGCGAGGTGGCCGGATGAGCCGCCTGCTGTTGATCGTGCTGCTGGCCTGCACCGTCGCCTCGGCGATCGGCGTGGTGTTCATGCGCCATCGCCACCGCCAGACCTTCGTGGAGCTGTCCCGGGTCGAGCGGGCGCGCGATGAGATCAACATCGAGTTCGGTCGCCTGCAGCTCGAGCAGGCCACCCTGGCCGAGGCCACCCGGGTCGACCGCGTCGCCCGCGAGCGCCTGGGCATGAAGTTCCCCGAAGCGGCCGATGTCGTGGTGATCCGGCCATGAACAAGTCCGGGCGCAACCGTGCGCGCAACAGCTTCAACCTCCGCCAGCGCCTGAAGTGGGTGGGGCTGGCGCTCGGCTTGTGCTCGGTCTCGCTGGTCGGTCGCGCTGCCTACGTGCAGATCATCAACAGCGAGTTCTACCAGCGCCAGGGCGAAGCCCGTTACCTGCGCGAGCTGCCGATCAATACCTCGCGCGGCATGATCACCGACCGCAACGGCGAGCCGGTGGCGGTCTCCACGCCGGTCGCCTCGATCTGGGTCAACCCGCAGGAACTGCTGCGCGCCCCGGACCGCATCCCGGAGCTGGCCACCGCGCTGGGCATGCCGCTGGACGAGCTGACCTCCAAGCTCTCGCAGAAGGCGGACAAGGAATTCATGTACCTGCGCCGCCGGATCAATCCGGACGACGCGGAGAAGGTGGTCGCGCTGAAGATCCCGGGCGTGGCCTCGCAGCGCGAGTTCCGCCGCTTCTACCCGCAGGGTGAGGCGATGGCGCACGTGCTGGGCTTCACCAACATCGACGACCGCGGCCAGGAAGGGCTGGAACTGGCCTTCGACGAATGGCTGCGCGGCAAGGCCGGTGCCAAGCGCGTGATCCGCAACCGCAAGGGCGACACCGTCGAGAGCGATCTGCTGCGCGCCGCCGAGCCGGGCAAGGACCTTACCCTCAGCATCGACCGCCGCATCCAGTTCCTGGCCTTCAAGGAGCTGCGCAACGCGCTGATCGCCAACAAGGCGGCCGGCGGCTCGATGGTGATCATGGACGTGGCCACCGGTGAAGTGCTGGCCATGGTCAACCTGCCGACCTACAACCCCAACGCCGTCGGCGGCGCGGCACCGGACACCCGTCGCAACCGCGCGGTGACCGATCTGGTCGAGCCGGGTTCGACCATGAAGCCGCTGACCATCGCCTCGGCGCTGCAGTCCGGCGTGGTCACCAAGGACACCACGGTGGATACCAACCCGGGCTACATGGCCGTCGGGCGTTTCACCATCAAGGACGTGCCGCGCAACAACGGCGTGCTCAACGTCACCGGCGTGATCACCCGCAGCTCCAACATCGGCGCGGCCAAGATCGCGGCCAAGATGCCGGACCAGGTCTTCTACGACCACGTGCACAGCTTCGGCTACGGCGTGTCGCCGCACAGCGGCTTCCCCGGCGAATCGGCCGGCGTGCTGCCGCGCCCGGCACGCTGGAGCGGCTCGTCCAAGACCACCATGTCCTACGGCTACGGCCTGAATGTCACCCCGCTGCAGATCGCCACGGCGTACTCGGCGCTGGGCAACGGCGGCAAGTTGATCGCGCCGACCTTCGTCAAGGGCCAGCGCAACGAAGGCAAGCAGATCATCGATGAGAGCATCGCCAAGGAAGTGGTGGCGATGATGGAAACCGTGGTCACCCAGGGCGGCGCCAAGCAGGCCGCGGTGCTGGGCTACCACGTGGCCGGCAAGACCGGTACGGCCCGAAAGGCCGGCCCGGGCGGGTACGAGCGCGGGCATTACAACGCGCTGTTCGCCGGTGTGGTGCCGGCCACCAACCCGCGCTTTGCCACGGTGATCGTCATCAACGACCCGCAGGCCGGCAAGTACTACGGCGGCCTGGTGTCCGCACCGGTGTTCCACAACGTGATGGAAGGCGCCCTGCGCCTGATGGACGTGCCGCCGGACGACATCGAGTCGTGGCTGGCCGCCCAGCAGTCCGGAAAGATGGGCCACTCGGCCTCGGTGCTGCCGATGCCGCCGCCGGAAACGGTGATCGCCCCCGACGCCGCCGCAGAATTCGATGCCGCGCTGCCCAGCGCGCACGCCACGGTGCCGCCCGCGCAGGGAGGCACCCAATGAGCCAGACGATGTTGCTTTCGCAGTTGCTTCCCGATGTGGCGCTGAGCCACGATCCGACCCTCACCGGCCTGGTGCTGGACAGCCGCGCGGTGCGCCCGGGCAACGCCTTCGTGGCGATCGCCGGTTTCGGCGCGCACGGGCTGGGCTTTGTCGACCAGGCGCGCGCCAATGGCGCTGCAGCGATCCTGTTCGACCCGCCGGCCCCGGCCGAACTGCCGGCGCCGGCCGATGCGATCGCCGTGCCGGGCCTGCGCAACCGCATGGGTGCGATGGCCGACCAGTTCCACGGCCATCCCTCGCGCGCGATGACGATGGTCGGCGTGACCGGCACCAACGGCAAGACCTCCACCGTGCAGCTGCTGGCCCAGGCCTGGCACCTGCTCGGCACCGCCAGTGGCAGCATCGGCACGCTGGGCGTGGGTCTGTACGGCGACGTCGTGCCGACCGGGTTCACCACGCCGCTGGTGCTGCAGATGCATGAGGTGCTGGCGCAGCTGCGCGATGCCGGCGCCCAGGCCGTGGCGATGGAAGTCAGCTCGCACGCGCTCGACCAGGGCCGCGTGGACGCCGTGCATTACGACGTGGCGGTGTTCACCAATCTCACCCGCGACCATCTCGACTATCACGGCGACATGGCGCAGTACGGTGCGGCCAAGGCCAGGCTGTTCCACCGCGATGGCCTGAAGGCTGCCGTGGTCAACCTCGATGACAGCTTCGGCAGCGAGCTGCTGCGCACCATCGGCGAGAGCGTCCGCCCGATCGGCGTCAGCTCGCGCGGTGCCGCACAGGCCACCCTGCGTGCCGATTCGCTCACCCTGGATGGGCGCGGCATCGCCTTCGACCTGGTGGTCGACGGCCAGCGCCATCCGGTGCAGTCGCCGCTGCTCGGCCGTTTCAACGTGGACAACCTGCTGGCCGTGGCCGGTGCGCTGTATGCGCTGGACCACACCCCGGCCGCGATCGCCGCGCTGCTCTCGCAGCTGCAGCCGATTGCCGGCCGCATGAACCGCCTGGGCGGCGAGGGTGGGCTGCCCACCGTGGTGGTCGATTACGCCCACACCCCGGATGCACTGGAACAGGCCTTGACCAGCGTGCAGGGCCATCTGGCCGGCCGCCTGGTCTGCGTGTTCGGCTGCGGCGGCGAGCGCGATACCGGCAAGCGCCCGCAGATGGCCGCCATCGCCGAACAGCATGCCGACGTGGTGATCGTCACCGACGACAATCCGCGCGGCGAAGACGGCGACGTGATCGTGGCCGACATCCTCAAGGGATTTGACGCACCCGCGGCGGTCACCGTGCAGCGCGACCGTGCCGCCGCGATTGCTGCTGCGATCGGCCAGGCCGGCACGGGCGACATCGTGCTGATCGCCGGCAAGGGACATGAGCCCTACCAGGAGATCCACGGGGTCAAGCACGCCTTCGACGACACCGAGGTTGCCGGCCGAGTGCTGGCCGCGCGTGTGGACAACGTGGGCACGCTGCGCAGGGAGGCCCCATGAAGCGCACACCGCTGTCGCTGATCGCCCATTGGGCCGGTGGCGAGATCCATGGCGAAGACACCGCCATCGATGCGATCAGCAATGACACCCGCACGCTTGCCCCGGGCAGCCTGTACGTGGCGCTGCGCGGCGAGCGTTTCGATGGTCATGATTTCGCAGCCGACGCCCTGGCGCGCGGTGCTTCGGCGATGCTGGTCGAGCGCCTGCTGGATGTGGCCCTGCCGCAGATCGTGGTTGCCGACAGTGAGCACGCCCTGGGCCGCATCGCCGCCGGCATGCAGCGCGACCGCGGCACCGAGGTGTTCGCGATCACCGGCAGCAACGGCAAGACCAGCGTCAAGAGCCTGCTGCTGGCGATTCTGGAGCAGGTGGCACGGGACGACCGCAAGGTGGTCTACGCCAACCCGGGCAACCGCAACAACGAGATCGGCCTGCCGCTGGCGGTGCTCGATGCGCCGGAAGATGCCGACTACGCCGTCTACGAGATGGGCGCCGGCAAGCCGGGCGATATCGCCTACCTCACCGAGATCGTGCGCCCGCACTACGCGCTGGTGAACAACATCGCGCCGGCGCATCTGGAGCGCATGGGCAGCCTGCAGGGCGTGGCCACCACCAAGGGTGCGATCTACGCGGCGCTGCCCTCCGATGGCGTGGCTGTGATCAATGCCGATGACGCCTTCGGGATCTGGTTCGAACAGCACATCGTCGGCCAGCCGTCGCGCTGCCGCGTGCTGCGCTACGGCCTGGACCACAGCGCCGATGTCACCGCACGTGCGATCCGTCCGGCCGCGCAGGGCAGCCAGTTCGTGCTGTCCACGCCGCAGGGCGATGCAGAGATCACGCTGGGCCTGCCGGGCCGGCACAACATCAGCAATGCCCTGGCCGCTGCCTCGCTGGCGTTGGCCGCAGGCCTTCCGGTGGCGCAGATCGCCGCCGGCCTGGCCCGCGCCGAGCCGGTCCCCGGCCGCCAGATCGCGCACCAGCTGCCCAATGGCGCGGTGCTGATCGATGACAGTTACAACGCCAACCCCGGCTCGTTGGCCGCGGCCATCGATGCCCTGGCAGGCACGAAGGAAGAAGGCTGGCTGGTGCTTGGCGACATGCGCGAACTCGGCCCGGACGGCGAGGCGCTGCATGCGCAGGCCGGCCGCCGTGCGCGCGAGGCTGGCCTGGCGCGGCTGTACACGCTCGGTCCGCTGAGCGCCGCCGCCTCGACCGCCTTCGGTGAAGGCGGCCAGCATTTCCAGAGCCACCAGGCCCTGGCCGCCGCGCTCGCCACCGAACTGCATGCCGGCGTGCGCTGCCTGGTCAAGGGCTCGCGTGGCAGCGCCATGGACACGATCGTCAAAGCGCTGCTCGCGCAAGGAGAGGAAACCCCCAATGTTGCTTGAACTGGCCCGATGGCTGCAGCAGTTGGAGAGCCTGTTCGGGCTGTTCGGCTACCTGACCCTGCGCGGCATCCTCGCGGCGCTGACCGCCCTGTTCCTGTCGCTGTGGCTCGGCCCGGCGATGATCCGCAAGCTTGCCCAGTTCAAGGGCGGCCAGCCGATCCGCAAGGACGGGCCGCAGACCCATTTCTCCAAGGCCGGCACGCCGACCATGGGCGGTTCGCTGATCCTGCTGACGATCACGCTGTCGGTGCTGCTGTGGGCCGACCTGCGCAATCGCTACGTCTGGCTGGTGCTGGCGGTGATGCTGTGCTTCGGTGCGATCGGCTGGTACGACGACTGGATCAAGATCGTCCGTCGTGATCCCAACGGCCTGAAGTCGCGCTGGAAGTACCTGCTGCAGTCGATCTTCGGCCTCGCGGCCGGTCTGTTCCTGTTCTACACCGCCGATGTCCCGGCGGCGATGACGTTCTACATCCCGATGTTCAAGTCGATCGCGCTGCCGCTGGCCGGCATCAGCTTCGTGGCCATCGCCTACTTCTGGATCGTCGGCTTCTCCAACGCGGTCAACCTGACCGACGGCCTGGACGGGCTGGCGATCATGCCGACGGTGCTGGTCGCCTGCGCGCTGGGCGTGTTCGCCTACGCCTCGGGCAACGTGGTGTTCTCCAGCTACCTGCAGATCCCGCAGATCCCGGGCGCCGGTGAGCTGGTCATCATCTGCGCGGCGATCGCCGGCGCAGGGCTGGGCTTCCTCTGGTTCAACACCTATCCGGCCATGGTCTTCATGGGCGACATCGGCGCGCTGGCGCTGGGCGCGGTGCTGGGCACGATCGCGGTGATCACCCGCCAGGAACTGGTGCTGGTGGTGATGGGTGGCGTGTTCGTGATCGAGACGCTGTCGGTGATGATCCAGGTCGCCTCGTTCAAGCTGACCGGCAAGCGCGTGTTCCGCATGGCGCCGATCCACCACCACTTCGAACTGAAGGGCTGGCCGGAGCCGCGCGTGATCGTGCGCTTCTGGATCATCTCGGTCGTGCTGGTCCTGATCGGCCTGGCCACGTTGAAGGTCCGCTGATGAACGACCTCTCGCGCCAAGCCACCCGCCTGGAAGCCATCGGAGGCCACTTCGACAAGTGGCTGCTGGGCGCGATCATCGCGCTCACCGGGCTGGGCGTGGTGATGGTCGCGTCGAGCTCGATCGCGTTGATGAGCAGCCCGTTCTACTACCTCAACCGCCACCTGATCTTCCTGGCGGTGGGTATCGGCCTGGCGATCATCGCCATGCGCACCGAGCTCAAGAGCATCGAGCAGTACAACCAGATCCTGCTGCTGGGCTGCTTCGCGCTGCTGGTGGTGGTGTTCATCCCGGGCCTGGGCAGCAGCGTCAACGGTGCCCGCCGCTGGATCAACCTGGGCATCTCCAAGTTCCAGACCGTCGAAGCGGTGAAGGTGCTCTACATCGTGTGGCTGTCCAGCTACCTGGTCCGCTTCCGCGATGAGGTCAATGCCACCTGGCCGGCGATGCTCAAGCCGCTCGGCGTGGCCGGCGCGCTGGTGGTGCTGTTGCTGCTGCAGCCGGACTTCGGCTCGTCCACGCTGCTGCTGGCGATCACCGCCGGCATGCTGGTGCTGGGCGGGGTCAACATGCCGCGCATGTCCATGCCGGTGATCATCGGCATGGTCGGCATGAGCGCGCTGGCGATCATCGAACCGTACCGCATGCGCCGCATCACCTCCTTCCTGGACCCGTGGGCCGACCAGCAGGGCGACGGCTACCAGCTGTCCAACGCGCTGATGGCCGTGGGCCGCGGCGAGTGGACCGGCGTGGGCCTGGGCAACTCGGTGCAGAAGCTCTATTACCTGCCCGAAGCGCATACCGACTTCATCTTCTCGGTCACCGCCGAAGAGCTGGGCTTCCTCGGCACCTGCCTGATCATCGCGCTGTACGCACTGCTGGTTGGCCGCACCTTCTGGCTGGGCATGCGCTGCGTGGAAATGAAGCGTCACTTCTCCGGCTACATCGCCTTCGGCATCGGCCTGTGGATCAGCATGCAGAGCTTCGTCTCGATCGGGGTCAACCTGGGCATCCTGCCGACCAAGGGGCTGACCCTGCCGCTGATTTCCTCGGGCGGCTCGAGCGTGCTGATGACCTGCGTGGCGATGGGCCTGCTGCTGCGCGTCTCCTACGAACTGGATCGCGCCGAGCGCCGCCAGGCCGTGCGCATGGGTGCCGACCAGGAGGGGCCGCTGCCGGGGGATACGCCCAGGGCCGAGAGCGCCAGTGCGGTCGCCGCAGCGATGCAGGACAGCGGCAACCGCGATGCGGCACCGCGCGACAGTTCCACCCGTGGCACCAGCCGCATGCAGCAGCGCATCGAGCCGACGCTGGGGAGGATGGGATGAGCACGCCTCGTCTCGATCCGTCCCGTCGCCCGGTCATGATCATGGCCGGTGGTACCGGGGGGCACATCTTCCCGGGCCTGGCCGTGGCCAAGGTGCTGCGCGAGCGCGGCGTGCCGGTGACCTGGCTGGGGGCCGATGGCGCGATGGAAACGCGCCTGGTGCCGCAGCACGACATCCCCATCGACACGCTGGCCATCGGCGGCCTGCGCGGCAAGGGCAAACTGGCCCTGCTCGGCGCGCCGCTGCGGCTGCTGCGTGCGATCCGCGCGGCCGGCTTCCTGATCCGCGATCGCCAGCCGCGTGCGGTGATCGCCTTCGGTGGCTTCGCCTCCGGCCCCGGCGGCATCGCCGCGCGCTTGCATGGCCTGCCGCTGCTGGTGCACGAACAGAACCGCGCCCCGGGCATGACCAACCGCGTGCTGTCGCGCGTCGCGCGCCGCGTGCTGGCCGGCTTCCCGGGCAGCTTCGCGAAGCGGGAGGAGGCGGTCGGCAATCCGGTGCGTGCCGAGATCGCCGCGATCACGCCGCCGGATCTGCGCCTGGCCAATCGCCATGGCCCGTTGCACCTGCTGGTGCTCGGTGGCAGCCAGGGCGCACGCGTGCTCAACAACGCGGTGCCCAAGGCGTTGGCCGCACTGGGCGCCGGCATGCCGGTGCAGGTGCGTCACCAGAGCGGCGAGAAGCTGCATGCCGAAGCGCTGCAGGCCTATGCCGATGCCGGCGTGCAGGCAAGCGTGGAACCCTTCATCGCCGATATGGCCGAGGCGTTCGCCTGGGCCGATCTGGTCGTGTGCCGTTCCGGTGCCTCCACCCTGGCCGAGCTCTGCGCGGTCGGTGTGGGCAGTGTGCTGGTGCCGTTCGCGGCGGCCGTCGACGATCACCAGACCCGCAATGCGGAGTATCTGGTCGAGCGCGGCGCGGCCGTGTTGCTGAAGCAGGATGAAACGCTGGCGACGCAGCTGGAAGGCGTGCTGCGCGATCTGTCCGAAAATTCCGCCCGACGCATGCAGATGGCCAACGCCGCGCGTGCCCTGGCCAAGGTCGATGCCGCTGAGCGCATCGCCGACATCATTCTCGAGGAATCCAAATGAACACCGCTACGCGCGCCAGCCTGGCGCGAGGCCGCGCATGATCCGCCGCCTCCACGACACCAACGACCTGGTACGTGCGTTCCCGCGCGTGCACTTCGTCGGCATCGGCGGCACCGGCATGAGCGGCATCGCCGAAGTGATGCTGACGCTGGGCTATGAAGTGTCCGGTTCGGACAACGCCGACAACGCCGCGACCCGTCGCCTGGCCGGCCTGGGTGCGCGCGTGATGCGTGGCCATTCGGCTGCCAACGTGCTCGGCACCGACTGCGTGGTGGTCTCCAGCGCGATCCGCGATGACAACCCCGAGCTGATGGAAGCGCGCAGCCAGCGCATTCCGATCATGCCGCGCGCGGCGATGCTGGCCGAACTGATGCGCTTCCGCCGCGGCATCGCGGTGGCCGGCACGCACGGCAAGACCACCACCACCAGCCTGACGGCCGCGGTGCTGAGCGAAGGCGGGCTGGACCCGACCTTCGTGATCGGCGGCCAGCTGCTCGCTGCCGGTGCCAACGCCAAGCTCGGCAGTGGCCAGTGGCTGGTGGCCGAAGCCGATGAAAGCGATGGCAGCTTCCTGCGCCTGAACCCGCTGGTCTCGGTGATCACCAACATCGATTCGGACCACCTGGAAAACTACGGCAACGATTTCGCCCGGGTCCAGGCTGCGTTCGCCGAGTTCCTGCAGCGCCTGCCGTTCTACGGCCTGGCGGTGCTGTGCATCGATGATCCGGAAGTGGCCGCGCTGGCCGCGCAGACGCCGCGCCATGTCATGAGCTATGGCATGAGCAGCAACGCCGACGTGCGCGCCGAGGATGTGGTCCAGGATGGCCCGCGCATGCGCTTCACCCTGCGCCTGCCCGAAGGCAGCAGCCACCCGGTGACGCTGGCCCTGCCGGGCGCACACAACGTACTCAACGCCCTGGCCGCCGCGGCCGTGGGCTGGCAGCTGGGCGTGGCGCCGGAGGCAATCGCACGCGCGCTGGAAAGCTTTGCCGGCATCGGCCGCCGCTTCAACGCTCTGGGCATCGTCACCACGCACACCGGTGCCAAGGTGCGCGTGATCGATGATTACGGCCACCACCCGCGCGAACTGGCCGCCGTGTTCGCCGCCGCCCGCGGCGGCTGGCCGAGCCAGCGCCTGGTCGTGGCGTTCCAGCCACACCGTTACAGCCGTACCCGCGATCAGTTCGACGCCTTCGCGGCGGTCCTCTCCGAAGTGGACGCACTGGTGCTGAGCGAGGTCTATCCGGCCGGCGAGGCGCCGATCCCGGGGGCCGATTCGCGTTCGCTGGCGCGCGCCATCCGCGCGCGTGGCCGCAGCGAGCCGGTCGTGGTCGGCAACGCCGCCGAACTGGCGCACGTGCTGCCCGACGTCCTGCAGGACGGTGACCTGCTGCTGATGATGGGCGCAGGCGACATCGGCTACATCGCCCAGCAGATCGCCGGCGAAGGCTTCCAGGAGGCCCCGGCGGCATGAACGCGCTGACCTTCCCGCCACTGCGCCTCACCGACCCGGCCATGTTCGGCCGCGTCGCCGTGCTGCTCGGTGGCACCTCCAGCGAGCGCAACGTCTCGCTGGATTCGGGCCGCAACGTGATCGAAGCGCTGCGCGCGCGCGGCGTCGATGCGATCGCCGTCGATGGCATCCCGGCCCTGGCGCTGGCGCTGGTCGAGAAGCGTTTCGACCGCGTCTTCAACATCCTCCACGGCCACAACGGCGGTGGTGAGGACGGCATCGTGCAGGGCCTGATGGAGGCCTTCGGCGTGCCGTACACCGGCTCGGACGTGCTCGGCTCGGCGCTGAGCATGGACAAGATCCGCACCAAGCAGGTGTGGATCTCGCACGGCCTGCCGACCCCGCGCTTCATCGCGCTGGACCAGGCCTCCGATGTCCATGCCGCCGCGGCCGAGCTCGGCCTGCCGGTGGTGGTCAAGCCGGCCAACGAAGGCTCCAGCGTCGGCATCAGCCGCGTGGTGGAAGAGGCCGGCCTGGATGAGGCGGTCGCACTGGCGGTGCGCTATGACGGCCAGCTGCTGATGGAGCAGATGGTGGTCGGCGACGAGTTGACCGTGGCGATCCTGGGCGACCAGGCACTGCCGTCGATCCGCATCGTGCCCAAGGGCCAGTGGTACGACTACAACGCCAAGTACATCGCCGAGGACACCCAGTACCTGTGCCCGGGGCTGGAAGGCGAGGACGAGATCGAGATCCGCCGCCTTGCACTGGCCGCGTTCCGCGCTGCCGGTTGCCGCGGCTGGGGCCGGGTGGACGTGATGCGCGACCGCGGCACGGGCCGCTTCTACCTGCTGGAAGTGAACACCGCGCCGGGCATGACCAGCCATTCGCTGGTGCCCAAGTCGGCCAGCCAGGCCGGGATCGGCTTTGAAGAGCTGGTCTGGCGCGTACTGGAACAGACCCTGCCGGGTCACGCAGCGCAGGAGAACCGCCACGCATGAACGCGGTGCTGCGCATCTTCGTCTGGTTGCTGGCCCTGTCGGTCGTGGCACTGCCCGTGGTGGCGGTGCTCAACGGTTGGGTCGGTGCCGAGCGGTGGCCGTTGGCCAAGCTGCGTGTGCACGGTGAGTTCAAGCGGGTGCCGGCCGAGCAGCTGCAGCAGGTGGTGCTGCCGTATGCGAAGTCCGGCTTCTTCGCGGTCAAGCTGCAGGATGCGCAGGACGCCATCGAAACGCTGCCGTGGGTGGAAAGCGCGCAGGTCCGCAAGCAGTGGCCCGACGTGCTGGAAATCACCCTGGTCGAGCACAAGCCGTTCGCGCGCTGGGGCCATGACCGCCTGCTCTCCGAGCAGGGCAAGCTGTTCGCCACGCCCAAGAAACTGCAGGACCTGGAACTGCCCGACCTGGATGGTCCGGACAGCCAGACCGAAGAAGTGGTGGCGCTCTACAACGATGCGCGCGCGCTGTTCGCGCCGGCCGGGGTGGACGTCAAGCGGGTCACCATGGACGCACGCGGCAGCTGGTCGCTGGTGCTGAGCAACGGCACCGAAGTGGTCGTGGGCCGCGACGATGCCCGCTCGCGCCTGCAGCGCTTCGTGCGCGTGCTGCCGCAGCTGGCCAACCAGGCGGCGCCGATCGAGCGCGCCGACCTCCGATATACCAATGGTTTCACACTGAGCTGGGGTACCCCGGCTCCGGCGACGCCGGCCGCACCGGCCGCGCCGGCCAATGTGGCGCACAGGACGCAGGACAGGACATGAATCGCAAGGGTGACAAATCACTGATCGTCGGTCTGGACATCGGCACCTCCAAGGTGGTGGCGCTGGTCGGCGAGTATTCGCCGGGCAATCCGATCGAGGTCATCGGCATCGGCTCGCACGAATCGCGCGGTCTCAAGCGCGGCGTGGTGGTGGATATCGAATCGACCGTGCAGTCCATCCAGCGTGCGGTCGAAGAGGCCGAGCTGATGGCCGGCTGCGAGATCCGCTCGGTGTACGCCTCGATCTCCGGCAACCACGTGCAGTGCAAGAACTCGCCCGGCATCGTGCCGATCCGCGACGGCGAAGTGACCTGGGGCGACCTGGATCGCGTGCTGGACGCGGCCAAGGCGGTGGCGATCCCGGCGGACCAGAAGATCCTGCATGCGATCCCGCGCGAGTACGTGCTGGACGATTCGCAGGAAGGCATCCGCAATCCGGTCGGCATGACCGGCGTGCGCCTGGAAGTGCACGCCCACCTGGTGGTGTGCGCACAGTCGGCCGCCGCCAACATCTCCAAGTGCGTGCAGCGCTGCGGCCTGCAGGTCGATGACCTGGTGCTGTCCTCGCTGGCCTCCAGCGTGGCCGTGCTGACCGCCGACGAGCGCGAGCTGGGCGTGGTGCTGGTCGACATGGGCGCGGGTACCACCGACCTGGCCGTGTTCGTGCAGGGCGCGATCTGCCACACCGCCTCGCTGCCGATCGCCGGCGACCACGTCACCAACGACATCGCGCACATGCTGCGCACGCCGACCCCGGAAGCCGAGCAGATCAAGGTGCGCTACGCCTGCGCCCTGGCCCAGCTGGCCACCGCCGAGGAAAGCATCCAGGTGCCCAGCGTCGGCGATCGTCCGCCGCGCCGGATGCCGCGCCATGCACTCGCCCAGGCGGTGCAGGGCCGCTACGAAGAGATCTTCGAGATGGTGCAGGCCGAACTGCGCCGCTCCGGTTTCGAGGAACTGGTGCGCGCCGGCATGGTGCTCACCGGCGGCGCTTCGAAGATGGAAGGCGTGGTCGAACTGGCCGAGGAAATGCTGCAGATGCCGGTACGCGTGGGCATCCCGCAGCACGTCACCGGCCTGGGCGAAGTGGTGGGCAACCCGGTGCATGCCACCGGCGTGGGCCTGCTGCTGATGGGCAGCCAGATCGAACACCCGCGTCGCCCGTCGCTGCCGACCGGCCGCGCCGGCAGCATGTTCAAGAAGCTCAAAACCTGGTTCCGCGGCGAGTTCTGACGCGGCCCGCGGTAGAGCCGACCGTTGGTCGGCTGCATCACCTGCACCCCCGCACCACTGCAACGCAACGCACCACTGCAACGCAACGCACCACTGCAACGCAACGCACCACCGCAACACGGCAGCACCGGCAACACACAACCCACACAGCCGCAACGGCAACATGACGCGCGAAAGGCAGGAGGCCTGACCGCCCATGCCACCGAAAGCGGATACAACGAGGACACGGACATGGCGCATTTCGAACTGATTGAAAAGATGGCACCCAATGCGGTGATCAAGGTGATCGGCGTGGGCGGCGGCGGCGGTAACGCCGTGGCGCACATGGTCAGCACCAGTGTGGACGGCGTGGAATTCATCACCGCCAACACCGATTCGCAGGCCATCAAGAATTGCGGTGCCAAGCTGCAGCTGCAGCTGGGTACCAACGTCACCAAGGGCCTGGGCGCAGGCGCGAACCCGGAAGTCGGCCGCCAGGCCGCGCTGGAAGACCGTGAGCGCATCATGGATGCCCTTCAGGGTGCGGACATGGTGTTCATCACCGCCGGCATGGGCGGCGGCACCGGCACCGGTGCAGCCCCGGTCGTGGCGCAGCTGGCCAAGGAGATGGGCATCCTGACCGTCGCCGTGGTCACCAAGCCGTTCCCGTTCGAAGGCCGTCGCCGCATGCAGGTCGCGCTGAAGGGCATCGAAGAGCTGAGCCAGCATTGCGATTCGCTGATCACGATCCCGAACGAAAAGCTGATCACCGTGCTGGGCCGCAACGCCACCATGATCCAGGCCTTCCGTGCCGCCAACGACGTGCTGCAGGGCGCCGTGCAGGGCATCGCCGATCTGATCGTGCGTCCGGGCCTGATCAACGTCGACTTCGCCGACGTGCGCACCGTCATGTCCGAAATGGGCTTGGCGATGATGGGCACCGGCACCGCGCGTGGCGATGACCGCGCCCAGGCCGCGGCCGAAGCCGCCATCCAGAACCCGCTGCTGGACGATGTGAACCTGGCCGGTGCCAACGGCATCCTGGTCAACATCACCGCCGGCGCCGACTTCACGATGGCCGAGTTCGACGAGATCGGCCGCACCATCGATGGCTTCGCCTCCGAAGATGCCACCGTGGTCGTGGGTACCGTGCTGGACCCGGACATGCAGGACGAAGTCCGCGTGACCGTGGTCGCCACCGGCCTGAACCGTGCCGTCACCGCCAAGACCCAGCGTCCGGGCGAGCGCGCACCGATCAAGCTGGTCCGCAACGCCACCACCGGCCAGCCGGAGTTCGGCGAATTCGACAACGGCGGCGATGCGGTCTCCAAGGCCGTCGGCGGGATGGGCATGGGCATGGGCCTGCGTCGTCCCAGCGCCGACACCGTGGCACCGTCGGCTCCGAGCGCTTCGGGTCCGGCCGCCGCTGAGCTGCCCAACGATTACCTGGACATCCCGGCGTTCCTGCGCCGCCAGGCGGACTGAGTAACGCTGGCCGGGGCCTTGTCCTCCCCGGTAAGCACCTCCATGTCCCATGCTGCCGGGCCAGGATCGGCCCGGCAGTCTGACCGCCGTCGTGCATCGCGCACGTCCGGGCAGTGCTGTCGACGCACCACGGTTCACGGAAGGGACAGCGGTAGTGCGTGTTATTCTTGTTTGTCACAGCCGCGCTGACCGCGCGCTTTCTGGTCCTGCCCCCCGATGATCCCGCAACGCACCCTCAAGAACACGATCCGCGCCACCGGCGTCGGCCTTCACAGCGGTGACAAGGTCTACATGACCCTGCGCCCGGCCCCGGTCAACCATGGCATCGTGTTCCGCCGCGTCGATATGGACCCGGTGGTGGAAGTGCCCGCGCGTGCGGACCTGGTCACCGAAGTCACGCTGTGCACCGGCCTGACCTACCACGAGGCCAAGATCCAGACCGTCGAACACCTGATGTCGGCCCTGGCCGGCCTGGGTGTGGACAACATCATCGTGGAGCTGTCCTCGGCCGAGCTGCCGATCATGGACGGTTCCTCCGGCCCGTTCGTGTTCCTGCTGCAGTCGGCGGGCATCGCCGAACAGGACGCGCCGAAACGCTTCATCCGCATTCTCAAGACGGTGGAAGTCACCGATGGCGACAAGGTCGCCCGCTTCGAGCCGTACGAAGGCTACAAGCTCGGCTTCACCATCCAGTTCAACCACCCGATGATCCCGGCCAAGCAGTCGCGCGCGGAAATCGAGTTCTCGACCCTGGCCTACACCAAGGAAATCTCCCGCGCCCGGACCTTCGGCTTCATGCGGGATCTGGAATACATGCGCGAGCGCAACCTGGGCCTGGGCGGTTCGATGGACAACGCCATCGTGCTCGACGAGTTCCGCGTGCTCAACGACGACGGCCTGCGCTACGCCGACGAGTTCGTGCGCCACAAGATCCTCGACGCGATCGGCGATCTGTACCTGGCCGGTGGCCAGGTGCTCGGCGCTTACGAGGGCTTCAAGTCCGGCCATGCGCTCAACAACAAGCTGGTACGCGCCCTGCTGGCCGATGCCAGCGCGTGGGAGTGGGTCAGCTACGAGTCGCCTACGGTCGAGGCCCCCGTCGTCTATGGTCTGCCGGCCTACGCCTGAGCCAGGTTCTGGCCAACCCATTGATCTGAAAGAAAATAGAACGGCGCCCACGGCGCCGTTTCTGTTTCAGGGGGTCAGGACGGGCTCAACGCCGCGTGATCTTGACGTCAATGAACCGTAGGGGTGCACAGCGCACAGATTTGTGAACCTCATCAAGGTTTGTGCCGAATTTAACGTTAATTTAATAAAACACTAACGACTGGCGGCACCGACGCCGCTACAGTGCAGACCGGCTCCCAGCCAAAGTTCACGTGATCGTGACGCGGCCGGGAAGGGGCGGGATGCCCCGATGGCTTCACGACTTGGAGGAATCCACGTCGCGCAGACAAGCCAACGCGTCGCGTAGCCCTTTGTGCGTGGCGGCTGAAACAGCGTGGGGGCCATTCCTGTTGTCGATCGCTGGGGAGCGTGGGGGAGGGGCGGACGCTGTTTTGACGGTCACCTTGGTGACCTTCAGCCCGATGGACCGGGCCGCGTCGATCAACTGTGCTTCGGCAAGCCGGACCTTGGCGTGCCACACGGGAGATTCGACGAGAAAAACGAGGTGCTCGCCGTTTACATTCGCCAGCCGGCAACGGGTGGCCAGTGCAGGCGGCAAATGGGGGCGCAATTGACGGTCCAGCGCGTCGAGCCACAAGGCACGACGCAGCGGGTTACCGGCTTTGTCCGCCATGACCGCATCCAGCGCCGGCTTCGGCGTGGATGGGGAACGGGCACTGGATTTCGGCTCAGACATGAAAACTCACTGATGGCATTCAAAAAGATCGTAATCAAAACGCGTGAAGGACAGGCCAAGACGCCGCTGGCGCGTTTGCGTTTCTACTTCGAAGATTCCCCCCGTGCCCTGCTGGGCAGTGTGCTGGGGGTGGGCTGCCTGATCGGCTTCGGTGCCGGTATCGGTGGCAGCATGTTCAACGATTCCCGGCTCCACGCCAAGGTCGCACAGCAGGAACGCGAACTGGCGCAGGCCCAGAAGGACGCTCAGACCCAGGTCAACGCGCTGGCAGCGCGGATGGGCGAGCTGCAGGCGCAGGCCACCCGTCTCAACGCCCTGGGCGAACGACTCACCCAGATGGGCAAGCTGGAAGACGGCGAATTCGACTTCAACGAGACCCCCGGCCTCGGTGAAGGCGAGCCCGGCCCGACCCAGGACATCCCGGTCAGCGCGGTCAACGCCGACTTACAGGTGCTGGAGCAGCGCTTTGCTGCTTCAGGCCGCCAGCTGTCGGTGATGGAATCGCTGATGTTCGACCACCAGCTCGAACAGAATGCCGTGCCCTCGCGCATGCCGATCCGCAACACCTACATCACCTCCAACTTCGGTACCCGCAGCGATCCGTTCGGTCGCGGTGCGGCCACCCACAAGGGCATGGATTTCCACGCCAAGGTCGGTGACCCGGTGATGTCGGTGGCCGATGGCGTGGTCAGCTTCGCCGGTGTGAAGGGCGGTTACGGCAACGTGGTCGATGTGGACCATGGCAACGGCTATGTGACCCGCTATGCGCACAATTCGCGCCTGGTGGTGAAGCCGGGCGATCTGGTCCGGGCCGGCCAGGAAGTGGCCAAGGCCGGTTCCACGGGCCGTTCCACCGGTGCCCACGTGCACTTCGAGGTCTGGGAACGCGGCCAGGTGGTCAATCCGCGCAAGTTCCTCGGTGATGGCGGCAACACCCCGGTCGGCCGCGTTTCGCGGGGCTGATCACGGTAACGAACTTGAACGGGGGTGCTTGAAACGCCGGACCCCCGTCCCAAGCTACAATGGGTGTTGCCATAGACAGGGCGCGGTGCGCCCTGTTTCGTTTGCGGCGTGCGCATCCCCCGGGGAGAGCGCCGCCGTTGGGGCGTCTCATTCCAACCGGTTCCTTCAATGATCAACAGCCTGCTTACCCGCGTCTTCGGCAGTCGTAATGAACGACAGCTGCGCCAGCTCAACCGCATCGTCGCCAAGGTCAATGCGTTGGAGCCGGAAATCGAAAAGCTCTCCGACGAGCAGCTCAAGGCCAAGACCCCGGAGTTCAAGCAGCGCATCGCTGACGGTGAAGCCCTGGACAAGGTGCTGCCCGAAGCGTTCGCGGTCTGCCGTGAAGCCAGCCGCCGCGTGCTCGGCATGCGCCATTACGACGTCCAGCTGATCGGCGGCATGGTCCTGCACCTGGGCAAGATCGCCGAAATGCGCACCGGTGAAGGCAAGACCCTGGTCGCCACGCTGCCGGTCTACCTCAACGCGTTGGAAGGCAAGGGCGTCCACGTGGTCACCGTGAACGACTACCTGGCCCGCCGTGACTCGGCGCAGATGGGCAAGCTCTACAACTGGCTGGGCCTGAGCGTGGGCGTGGTCTACCCGGGCATGCCGCACGGCGACAAGCGCGAGGCGTACGCCAGCGACATCACCTACGGCACCAACAACGAGTTCGGCTTTGACTACCTGCGCGACAACATGGCGCTTTCCCGTGCGGACCGCTACCAGCGCGGCCTGCACTACGCCATCGTCGACGAAGTCGACTCCATCCTGATCGACGAAGCCCGTACCCCGCTGATCATCTCCGGCCCGGCCGATGACTCCCCGGAGCTGTACATCCGCGTCAATCGCGTCGTCCCGCACCTGATCAAGCAGGATGCCGAGGAAGGCGAGGGCGATTTCTGGGTGGACGAGAAGGGCAAGCAGGTCCATCTGTCCGAAGCGGGCATGGAGCATGCCGAGGCGCTGCTGGTCGAAGCCGGCATCCTCAATGCCGAAACCGAGGGCCTGTACGCCGCGCAGAACCTGACCGTGGTGCATCACCTCAATGCCGCCCTGCGCGCGCATGCCATCTACCAGCGCGACGTGGATTACATCGTGCGCGATGGCGAAGTGGTGATCGTCGATGAATTCACCGGCCGTACCCTGGCCGGCCGCCGCTGGTCCGATGGCCTGCACCAGGCGGTGGAAGCGAAGGAAGGCGTGCCGGTCCAGCGCGAGAACCAGACCCTGGCGAGCATCACCTTCCAGAACCTGTTCCGCATGTACAAGAAGCTGTCCGGCATGACCGGTACGGCCGATACGGAAGCCTACGAATTCCAGAGCATCTACAACCTGGAAGTGGTGGTGATCCCGACCAACCGGCCGACCATCCGCAAGGACGGTTCGGACCAGGTGTTCCTCAACCGCAACGGCAAGTTCAACGCCGTGCTGGCCGATATCCAGGCCTGCAACGAGCGCGGCCAGCCGGTGCTGGTGGGTACCACCTCGATCGAAACCTCGGAGATGCTGTCCGAGCACCTGACCAAGGCCGGTGTGCACCACGAAGTCCTCAACGCCAAGCAGCACGACCGCGAAGCGACCATCATCGCCAACGCCGGCATGCCGGGCGCGGTGACCATCGCCACCAACATGGCCGGCCGTGGTACCGATATCGTGCTCGGTGGTTCGCTGGAAGCGCAGCTGCATGAGCTGGGCGAAGACGCCACCGACGAGCAGCGCGCCCAGGTCAAGGCCGAGTGGCAGAAGCGCCACGACGCGGTCAAGGCGGCCGGTGGCCTGCACATCGTCGGTACCGAGCGCCACGAATCGCGCCGTATCGACAACCAGCTGCGTGGCCGTTCGGGCCGCCAGGGCGATCCGGGTTCGTCCCGTTTCTACCTGTCGCTGGAAGACAACCTGATGCGCATCTTCGCCTCGGACTGGGTCCAGAAGGCGATGCGCATGATGGGCATGAAGGAAGACGACGTCATCGAGGATCGTCTGGTCAGCCGCCAGATCGAGAAGGCGCAGCGCAAGGTCGAAGCGCACAACTTCGACATCCGCAAGAACCTGCTGGACTTCGACGACGTCAACAACGATCAGCGCAAGGTGATCTACAGCCAGCGCGACGAACTGCTGGATGCGGAGTCGGTGAAGGAGAACGTCGACGGCATCCGCGGCGACGTGATCTTCGATGTGGTGGCGCGCTTCGTGCCGCCGAACTCGATCGATGAGCAGTGGGACCTGCAGGGTCTGGAAGCGACGCTGGCCTCGGACTTCGGCATCGACATGTCGCTGACCGAGCTGGTCAAGGCACACGAGGAGCTGGACGCCGAAGGCATCGCCGAGAAGGTGCAGGCCAAGGTCGACGAGCACTTCGCCGCGAAGGAAGCCGGCGTGGGCGACGAGACCATGCGCGCGCTGGAAAAGCACGTGATGCTGACCGTGCTGGACCAGAGCTGGAAGGAGCACCTGGCGCGCATGGATTACCTGCGCCAGGGCATCTACCTGCGCGGTTATGCGCAGAAGCAGCCGAAGCAGGAGTACAAGAAGGAAGCCTTCGAGCTGTTCTCGGAAATGCTGGAGAACGTGAAGCGCGAAGTGGTGACGTTGCTGGCGCGCGTGCGCATCCGCAGCGAAGAGGAAGTGGCGGCACTGGAGCAGGCCGAGCGTCAGCAGGCCGAAGCACGCCTGCTGCAGTCGCAGTTCCAGCACCAGGACGCCGGCGGCTACGGTGCAGACGAAGAGGCCGCGCAGGTGGAGGCCGCCCAGAACGGCGTGCCGCAGGTCACCCGTGATGAGCCGAAGGTCGGCCGCAACGATCCGTGCCCGTGCGGCAGCGGCAAGAAGTACAAGCACTGCCATGGTCAGCTGAGTTGATCGGCTGATTGGACGTGCCGAAGAAGCCCTGCCTTGTGCGGGGCTTTTTTTTGGTTCTTCTTCCATCCGCGTGGCAGGTATGTGGTGCGCGTTGACCCTTCCAGGCACGGCGGTCGATGGGTCGGGCGCTGGGGCGCGATGCCCTTGTCGGCGAATGTCCCCCGGTGCCGGCCTGCGGCCGTCCCCTCCTCCTTGATTTCGCCCACAAGGGCATCGCGCCCCACGTATCGAGACTACTGGCGCCCAACAGCAAGGTCCGCTTTTCCGCACTCCTACCGCGCGCGAGCCCCGTAGCGGCCGGCAGGCTCCTGGGCAAAATCAAGGAGGAGGCCGTCGCCGCCAGGCGGCGGCCGGGGGACATTTGCCGAGGGGCCTGCCGGTCGCTGCGGGGCCCTTACGCTCGCGGCAGCTTCGAGCGGAGACGCCACCACGAGCCACAACGAGCCCCTACAACTACCCGCAGGGGCATTGCGTCACGGGCCCCGGTTTGGGCATCCTCGGGGTATGTCATCTCCCCTTCGTTCGATCCATGTCGTGGCCGGCGTCATCACCGATGCCCGCGGCCGCATCCTGCTCAACCGTCGTACCGAGAACCGCGATATGGCCGGCCTGTGGGAGTTCCCGGGCGGCAAGCGGGAGCCCGGCGAGACCTCCGAGCAGGCCCTGGTGCGGGAACTGCGCGAGGAGCTGGGGATCGAGGCGGAGGTCGGTGAGTGGATCATGGACGTGCCGCAGATCTACCCGGACAAGCGGCTCCGCCTGGAGGTGCGCCGGATCCAGGGCTGGAAGGGCTCGCCGCGTGGGCGGGAAGGGCAGGCGATCACCTGGGTGGCCCCGGACAAACTGCACCGGTACTCGATGCCGCCGGCAGACCTGCCGGTGGTGGCGGCGTTGCGCCAGCCGGATCGGTATCTGATTACCCCGGAGCTGGAGGGCGAGGAGGACAGTGTCCACCAGGCTTGGCTGGGGCGCCTGGCGCAGGCGCTGGAGAGTGGCGTGCGCCGGGTGCAGCTGCGCACGCCATCCAGTCCGGCGCGGGTGGCGCTGGCCGAGCGCGTGATCCAGCAGCATGGGCCGCGCACGCAGTGGCTGGTGAACCGGGATATCGACCTGGCCGGGCGGCTGGGCGTCGGGGTGCATCTGGGCAGTGAGCAGCTGCTGGCGCTGGGCGAGCGGCCGCTGCCGGCCGGTCAGCTGGTGGCGGCCTCCTGCCACGATCTGGCGCAGCTGCAGGCGGCGCAGCGGCTGGGCTGTGATTTTGCGGTGCTGGGACCGGTGCACACGACGGACAGCCATCCCGGCATCGCGCCGCTGGGCTGGGACGCGTTCGAAGCGCTGCGCGAGCAGGTCTCGCTGCCGCTGTACGCGCTGGGCGGGATGACCCCCGGCGATATCGAGCAGGCGCGCCGCCACGGCGCGCAGGGCATCGCGGCGATCCGCTCGCTGTGGCCAGCTACAGCGTGATCCAGAAGCAGCCGTACTGACGCCGCAGGCCGAACACGGTCCGGGCCGGGGTGGCGGTGCTGCCCAGGGTCTGTTCGATGCGCAGTCCGATGGGGCGGGGGCGCGAAGGCGCCGATTCAGGACCTGCAGCGGCAAGCGCCGGGTCCACCATCACCGGCGCGCTTTCGGGGTAGACCGGGGCGATGTCGACCAGGGGGCGCTGCACCACCGATTCCAGCCGCCCGATGATGTGGTTCGCGGTGGCGTTGGAGACGTTGCTCCACAGGTAGATCGAGGACAACCGGTTCACGTCCTGCGCGCTGACCGCGTCGCGGATCTGGCCGGTCAGCTCGCTGAGCCGGCGCGCGCAGCCGGCGCGATAGATGCCGGTGTTGCCCACGCTCGCGGTGCGCGGGGGCAAGCGCGACGTAGCACCCACTGCATCGCAGCGGCGGTCGGTGAAGACGGTTTCGCCCTGCGCGTTGGTACAGCGGTTCACGCGCTGCGGCGCCTGCGCCAGGACGGGCAGCGAGGGCAGGCACAGCGCACACAGCAGGAGCCACACGAGCGGTTTCATCGCAGCAGCGTAGCGGCGCCGGCGTTATCTGCAAGCGATGCGCAACCGCCTCAGCTGCGCAGCAGTTTCAGCACCTGGGTGGTCGGCTTGGCCAGGTTGAGCGTATAGAAGTGCAGGCCCGGGGCGCCGCCGGCGACCAGGCGTTCGCACAGGCTGGCCACCACCTCGGCACCGAACGCGCGGACCGATTCGGCATCGTCGCCATAGGCCTGCATGCGTTTGCCGATCCAGCGCGGGATTTCCGCACCGCACTGCTCGGAGAAGCGGCGCAGCTGGCTGAAATTGGAGATCGGCATGATGCCCGGCACGATCGGCACGGTTACACCCAGCGCGCGCACGGCATCGACGAAGTGGAAGTAGGCGTCGGCGTTGAAGAAGTACTGGGTGATCGCCGCATCGGCGCCCGCGTCGATCTTGGTCTTGAAGTGCTTCAGGTCGAGCAGGGCGTCGCTGGCCTGCGGATGGGTCTCCGGATACGCGCCCACTTCAATGCGGAACGCATCGCCATGCTCGGCACGGATGAAACTGATCAGTTCGGAGGCATAGCGCAGGTCGCCGGGATGGCCCATGCCGGAGGGCAGGTCACCGCGCAGGGCGACGATCCGCCGGCAGCCGATAGCGCGGTACAGCTTGAGCAGCTCGCGGATCTCCTCGCGGCTGCCACCGACGCAGGACAGGTGCGGGGCGGCTTCGAAACCATGGTGCTGCTTGAGGTGGCGGACCGTCTCGGAGGTGTAGCTGAGCGTGGAACCGCCGGCACCGAACGTACACGACACGTACTCCGGCGCGAACACCTTCAGCTTGGCCGCGGTCCGGTCCAGCTGGGCGCGCTGCTCGTCGGTCTTGGGCGGGTAGAACTCGAAGCTGATGGCGGTCATGGGCGGGATGCGTCGGCGGGTGTGGTCCAATCATATCTCTTCATCGCGATGAATGTGAAGTGCATGGTATGTCGCGTGCACATCGCGGCGCGTACAGTGGCCCAGACCTCAACGGAGCAACCGTCATGCAGATTCTCGTCACCGGCGGCACCGGCTTCATCGGGCGTCGCCTGTGCACGCGCCTGCTGGCCGAGGGCCACGACCCCATCGTCCTGACCCGCCGGCCCGGCCGGAACCCGCAGCCGGGGATCCGCAGCGTTGCCACGCTGGACGAGGTCGGCCCGGTCCAGGCGGTGGTCAACCTGGCCGGCGAGCCGCTGATGGACGGCCGTTGGAGCGATGCGCGCAAGCAGGCGCTGCGCGACTCCCGGATCGGCACCACCCAGGCGCTGCTCGCCTGGATCGCTGCGCTGCCCGAACGGCCCCGGGTGCTGGTGTCCGGTTCGGCGATCGGCTGGTACGGCCCGCGTGACAGCACACCCCTGGATGAAACCGCCTCGCCCGGGCATGACTTCGCGGCGATGCTGTGCCGGCAATGGGAAGCGGAGGCCCTGAAGGCGGAAGACCTCGGCGTGCGTACCTGCGTGCTGCGAACCGGTATCGTGCTCGACCGGGACGGCGGGGCCCTGCTGAAGATGCTGCCCCCGTTCCGGATGGGCGTGGGCGGCCCGATGGGCGACGGCCGGCAGTGGATGAGCTGGATCCACCGCGAGGACCTGGTCGGCATGATCCTGTGGCTGCTGGGCAACGGGCAGGCGCGCGGTGCCTACAATGGGACCGCGCCGGGTACCGTCACCAACCGCGTGTTCGCCACCACGCTGGGCGAAGCGCTGCATCGTCCTGCGCGGCTGACCACCCCGGCCTTCGCGCTCAAGGTGGCGTTCGGCGAGATGGCCGGGCTGCTGTTGACCGGGCAGAACGTGCAGCCGGTACACGCGCTGGCCGAAGGCTTCACGTTCCAGTACCCCTCGCTGCCGGGCGCCCTGCAGGCCATCGTGGGCGCGCCGGAGCACTGAGGTCGCATTTCCATCCCCGCCTGGCGACCGCTCATGGCCCGCTGCGGCCGCTGCTCATGTCATCGCCCCGGCCGTGCCTGCATGCGGCAGTCTGCAGGCTCACCCCAGCCGGAGCCTGCCATGTCGACCCGCCGCAACCGCCGCATCCACTCCCTTGCGCCATTGGCCGCACTCGCGCTCACCGCCTGGGCCACCTTGGTCAGCCCCGCCCACGCAGCGACCGAAGCGTTCCAGGTTCTGCAGGTCGAGGTGATCGGCACCGGCCGGCCGGTGCTTATGATCCCCGGCCTCAACAGCGGCGCGCAGGTCTGGCGCGAGACCTGCGCCGCGCTGCAGCCGCAGGTGCAATGCCACCTGATCCAGCTGCCCGGCTTCGCCGGTGCGCCCGCCGTGGCCAGCGATGATTTCCTCAGCGCCATGCGGGACCGCCTGCTGGCCTACAGCGCCGACCGCAAGCTCGATCATCCGGCGGTGATCGGCCACAGCCTCGGCGGCGTCCTGGCCCTGCAGATGGCGATCGCGGCGCCGCAGAAGATCGGCCCACTGGTGATCGTCGATGCCTTGCCCTACTTCGGCGCGGTGCAGAACCCGGCGGCGACACCGGCTACGCTCAAGCCGATGGCCGAGCAGATGCGGGCCGGCATGCTCGCCGCCGACGCCACCCGGTACGCGGCGCAGACCGATGCCGCGGTGGCCGGGATGGCGCATGCACCAGAACGTGTTGCAACGTTGAAGCAATGGGGACGCGACAGTGACCGCGCCACTACCGCCAACGCGATGTATTCGATGACCATGACCGACCTGCGCCAGCCGATCGCCGGCATCACCGCCCCGGTGATGGTGCTCGGTGCCTGGGCGGCTTACCAGCCGTTCGGTGCGACCGAAGCCAGCACGCGCCAAGTGTTCGCGACGCAGTACGCCGCGCTGCCCGGGGTGCGGATCGAGATGAGCCGCGCCGGCTACCACTTCCTGATGTGGGATGATCCGCGCTGGCTGCAGACGCAGATTCGGGACGTCCTCGATCTGCCTGCGGCGCCCTGATCGATAGCGGCATGGAGATGATGAGCACGACGCAGGCAGCACGCAGTTCCGGCTTCTGGTGGGCCAACGCGGGGCTATGGTCCGGCTACCTTGGCTTGAGCCTGGGAATGGGCATCGCCTACCGGGGCAACTGGTCGGGCGGGACGCTGATCTATGTGACGGTCGCGCTAGGCCTGTTCGTCGGCAGTGCATCGATACGCAGCTGGGCACTCCGTCATGCATGGCTGCAGCGTGATCTGCTCGGGTTGACGTGGCGGATGGCGCAGGCTGTGATGATCGTCGCGGCCGCCATCCAGCTCTTCACCGCCGCAGTGCTGCTTCCCGCGCTTGCGTGGGATTGGGTGGCGCTGCCGGGCCAGCGCGCCTATTACAGGCCGATCGACACGTTCAACTATTGGCTCAGCACCGCCATCGTCCTGAGCGTGTGGTGCGCACTGTGGACCGGCCGCCGCGCGCTGCAGCGGGCCCGGCACAGTGAAATGGCACAGCTGCGCGCCGAAGCACAGCGGGCGACGCTGGAGCACCAGGCACTGCGTGCGCGGCTCAATCCCCACTTCGTGTTCAACGCGCTCAACAACCTGCGTGCACTGATCAATGAAGACCCGGCGCGCGCACGCGACATGGTCACCCATCTGTCCAGCACGCTGCGCCACGCCCTGGTGCATACCGATGGCGATTGGGTCACCGTGGCCGAGGAGTGGCGCGTGGTGCAGGACTACCTCGCGGTGGAGGCGATCCACTACGAAGACCGCCTGCGGGTGCGCACCGATATCGACCCCGCCGCGCTGTCCGCACGGCTGCCGCCGATGGCCCTGCAGCTGCTGGTGGAGAACGCGATCAAACACGGCATCGCGGTCCACCCGGGCGGTGGCGAGCTGACGATCCGCGTGCACCTCGATGGCGGCTGGCTGCGGGTGGAGGTGGACAATCCCGCCCCGCACGACGCCAGCAGCGCAGGCCACGGTATCGGGTTGACGTATCTGCGCGCCCAGCTCGGCCTGGACGAGTCGCGTTCCGCATCCGGCCGCGGCACGTTCCTGCTGGAGCGTCAGGGTGAGCACATGATGGCCCGATTGCAGGTGCGGCAATGAGCCCCTCCCTGCGCGTGCTGATCGTGGACGATGCGCGGCTGGCGCGCAGTGAACTGCGCACGCTGCTGGCGGCGATCCCGTGGGTGGACTGTGTCGGTGAGGCGGACGATGTACCCGCCGCGCGCGATGCGATCCTGCGTGAGCAGCCCGACCTGGTGCTGCTGGATGTACAGATGCCCTCGGGTGAGGGGTTCGATGTGCTGGATGGACTGGAGACCGTGCCGATGGTGGTGTTCGTGACCGCCTACGACCAGTACGCCGTGCGCGCCTTCGACACCAATGCGCTCGATTATCTGGTCAAGCCGGTGGAGGCCGACCGCCTTCGGGCGGCGCTGGAACGCGGCCGGGCGCGCCTCCCGGTGCCGGCCGCGCCTGTAGCGCCGCACGCCACGCGTGACCTGCTGGGCGCCGACGATCAGGTGTTCCTGCGCGATGGCGAGCGCTGCTGGTTCGTGGCACTGGGCGAGATCCGCAAGATCGTGGTCGACGGCAACCATGCCCGGCTCTGGTTCCGTGACCAGAACGCGGTGCTGGCACGAAGCCTCAGTACCCTGGAAGCACGACTGTCGCCGGCGATGTTCTTCCGCGCCAACCGCAACACCCTGGTCAACCTGCGCCGCGTGCGGGCGATCGAACCATCGCTCGGCGATGGCTACGACCTGACCCTCGACGACGGCAGCCAGGTCGAGGTCTCGCGGCGCCAGGCGCGCGAGCTGCGTGAGCGGTTGGCGCTGTAGGGCACGCGTCGCACACGCTACCCTGTATGGGATCTCCACCGCCTGACTGTGCCCATGTCCATCGTCCTCACTGCATTCGCCCGTCCCCGCCTGTTCCCCCGCGTGCCGCGCGGCAACACCATCCAGGACTGCAGCGCCGAGCAGTTCGAACAGCACCTCAACACGCACGCGCCGTTCAAGGTGCTCGATGGCTACGCGCCGTTCTGCAAGCTGCACGTGTATGAGAACTGGACCTCCACGCGCTGCCTGACCGTGCCGATCACCGAGGCCAACCGTCACCAGCTGCGCAGTGGTTATGAAGCGCGCAACCGCGAGGAGCTGCCGGTGCTGGTGCGCTGGTTCGAAGGCGTGGAATCCCCGCGCGCGAACTACCTGGTGGTGATCCTGTACAGCGCCGAGCAGTTGGCCAAAGAGGGCTCCCCCATCGATGCGGACTGGGGCATCGTGGGCTGCATTTACACCGCCGAGCCGGAGGAAGTGCCGATGGCCCCGATCACCATGATGCGCAATGCGCTGGGCGTGGAAGAAGGCGGCTCGGGTGTGCCGCTGGATCGCGACGCTTATGCGCGCGCGGTGGCGTTCTGGGAGAGCAACGCCAACTGGCGTCCCTGAGGCGCCCAGACTCGCTGCACGCCTCCCCTGTAGAGCCACCCCATGGGTGGCTGCACGCGGACCGGGGCGAACGCAGCCACGCATGGCGTGGCTCTACAGGTCCATGAAGCGTCCGGCTGGATGCCCATGCGCCGAAGCGTCGCGCCAGTACGATGTGCAGCGGCGATGCAATCACGCATGCGTTGGGGTTCCCTCCACGGTGGGACGCGTTGGTTTCCACTCCCACCACGGGTAGTGATACTCGCGGTCGGTGGCCAGCCAGTGCGTTGCGCAGTCCACGCAGGTGACGGCATGCGCCTCGCCCCAGCCGTCCTCGGCTTCCCCCACGGCATCGATGACCACATGCCCGCGCGTGGCTTCCCGACGCGGATCGAAGAACGGGTAGTGCGGGTAAAGCGCACACAGGCAGCCGGTCCGGTCCCGCCAGAAGCGCAGCCGGCGCAGGGCGAACTGCAGGTGATGGTTGTTGGCGAACAGGGCGCCACCCAGCGCGATGTGCGCGGTGGCGCGCTCGATCCGTTCGACCCACGGCGAAAGCGCGTCCAGTTCGGCCGGATCACGGAGCTGGGCGATGGCGCAGGCTGCGCTGTAGATGCGGTCAGGCTCGGATGACAGCAGCGCCTGCAGGTGCTGCGCGCCAGGTCCCTCGGTGGGGGCGACTGAGTCCCGGTTGAAAGGCCAGCGCATCACCGGGCCTTGCCGATGGCGGCATAGCATCCGCCGGTGAGCCGCAGCAGATCGGCCGGTGCCAGCGCCACCTCCAGCCCACGCCTACCCGCACTGACATGCACGGTCGGCAAGGCCTGCGCGCTGGCATCAAGAAAGGTGCGGTGCTTTTTCTTCTGCCCCAGTGGGCTGATCCCGCCGACCAGGTAACCGGTCGCGCGCTGCGCCGCTTCGGCGTTGGCCATCCCGCACTTCCGGCAGCCGGCCGCGGCGGCGAGTGCCTTGAGGTCCAGGGTGCCGCTCACCGGCACGATCGCCACCAGCAGCTCATGTGTCTCGGTGTTTGCCAGCAAGGTCTTGAACACCTGGGCCGGATCCAGTCCGAGCTGCTGCACGGCCTCGCCACCGTAGGATTCGGCGGCGGCGTCATGGTGATAGGACAGCACGGTGTGGGCGATGCCTGATTGCTTCAGCAGGTTGATGGCGGGCGTCATGGCGGCATCGTAGCGGGGTGCGTACCGGCTGACTTGACCGAGGCTACTGCGGTCGCTGCGATAATGGCGGCGTTCCCGTCTGGAAAGATCCCATGCGCCTCTCTGGCCAATTCAACGCGCTCACCTTCGACAGTGATGTGGCGCGCGGACCGTATCCCCCTCAGGGGTTTGTATCGATCGCGGAAGGCGCGCTCGGCAACGGCGATTGTTTCGGGCTGTACTGGCCGTTGGGGCGTGAGGGAGATGCGCCCTTCGTCTGCGAGATGTTCCATGACGAGTGGCGTATGGAACTGCGCCATTCCTCGGTGCAGGTGTTTTCGCAGTGGCTGGAACTGAACGAAGGCGAGTATGGCGAGCTTGAGGTCGAAGATCCCGGTTCGCCAACCGGGCAGTTGGAGCAGGCGCGCGCGCAGGTGCTGGCGGGGCAGGTCGAGCAGGCGATTGAACTGCTGCGCGCAGCATGCACCGCCTTCCCGGAGCTTCAGCAGGGCTGGGCGCTGCTGGCAAGCCAGTACATGCGGCAGGGGCAGCGCGATGCGGCGATCGATGCAGCACGTTCGGCCGTGATTGCCAACTGGGCGTTTGGCGTTCCCGAGGCCGGCGTGCTGCGCATTCTGCGCGCTGCCCCGGCCAGCGCTGACCCGGTGATCGCGTTGGTACAGCGGATGGGCTTCGCCTTTGGCGGCGCCAAGACCAATCCGGATTACGCGCTGATGCAGGCCTGCATCGATGACTGCTGGGCCGCCGGTGACGCGCTGACCGCGCTGCGACTGTCGCAGAACCGCTGCTACGTGCTTGCGGGCGAAACGGTGTCGTTCCAGGAACGGGAAGGGTTCGCGCTGTCGCGCTGGCAAGCGGACTTCGCCGCGCAGTGTCAGGCCGTCCTGAACGACGACCGCAGGTGTTTCGGCCAGGACTGAAGGGTTTTCCGCCACGAAAACGGGCGCCTTTCGGCGCCCGTCTGTTTTCAACGCAACTGGACCGGCAGGCCGATCAGTAGCGGTAATGCTCCGGCTTGAACGGACCATCCACCGGCACGCCGATGTAATCGGCCTGTTCCTGGCTCAGGGTGGTCAGCTTCACGCCGATCTTTTCCAGGTGCAGACGCGCCACTTCCTCGTCCAGCTTCTTCGGCAGCAGGTACACCTTCTTCTCGTAGCTGTCCTTGTTCGCCCACAGGTCGATCTGTGCGAGCGTCTGGTTGGCGAACGAGTTGGACATCACGAAGCTCGGGTGGCCGGTGGCGCAGCCCAGGTTCACCAGGCGGCCTTCGGCCAGCAGGAAGATCGCGTTGCCGTTCGGGAAGACGTACTTGTCCACCTGCGGCTTGATGTTGATGTGCTGCACGCCCGGGAAGCCGACCAGCGCATCGACCTGGATCTCGTTGTCGAAGTGGCCGATGTTGCAGACGATGGCCTGGTCCTTCATCGCGCTCAGGTGCTCGATGCGGATGATGTCCTTGTTGCCGGTGGTGGTGACGTACAGGTCGGCACGGCCCAGGGTGGATTCGATGGTGTTGACCTCGAAGCCTTCCATCGCGGCCTGCAGGGCGCAGATCGGGTCGATCTCGGTGACCACCACGCGCGCGCCGTAGGCACGCAGCGAAGCGGCGCAGCCCTTGCCCACGTCACCGTAGCCGCAGACCACGGCGACCTTGCCGGCCAGCATCACGTCCATCGCGCGCTTGAGGCCATCGGCCAGCGACTCGCGGCAGCCGTACAGGTTGTCGAACTTGCTCTTGGTGACCGAGTCGTTGACGTTGATCGCCGGGATCAGCAGGGTGCCGGCCTGGGCCAGCTGGTACAGGCGATGCACGCCGGTGGTGGTCTCTTCGGAGACGCCCTTCCAGTCCTTGACCACGCGGCCCCAGTAACCCGGGCGCTCGGTGGCCACGCGCTTGAGCAGGTTCTTGATGACCTGCTCTTCGTGCGAGGCGGCTTTTTCATTGACCCAGTTGCTGCCGTTCTCGAGCTCGTAGCCCTTGTGGATCAGCAGGGTCACGTCGCCGCCATCGTCCACCACCAGCTCCGGGCCGGTCAGGGTGCCGTCGGGCAGGGTGAAGGTCAGTGCATCCAGGGTGCAGTCCCAGTATTCCTCCAGCGACTCACCCTTCCAGGCGAACACCGGGGTGCCGGACTTGGCGATCGCGGCGGCAGCGTGGTCCTGGGTCGAGAAGATGTTGCACGAGGCCCAGCGCACGTCGGCGCCGATGTCCTTCAGGGTCTCGATCAGCACCGCGGTCTGGATGGTCATGTGCAGCGAGCCGGTCACGCGCACGCCCTTCAGCGGCAGGGTGGCGGCGTGCTTGCGGCGGATCGACATCAGGCCCGGCATTTCATGCTCGGCGATGTCCAGCTCCTTGCGGCCCCAATCGGCCAGGGAGATGTCGGCAATCTTGTAATCGCCTTCGGTGGAGAAGGTCTTGGCAACAGCGTTCATTCAAAGCTCCGGTGTAATGACGAGTCGGTACTCGTGTTCGCCGGGCGCCGTTGGAACCAATCCTGGCCACCGAGCCTGGCCGCCCCCGGAAAGGTCCGGAACGGTCGCAGCGCCCCTCGGTGGAGGGTCGCCCATTATATCGCGGCCCGCTGCGTTGGCATGAATCGGTCCCCGCCCCCAACCATCGGCAGGGGGGCGATCGGCGCCCGGCTGTTAAGGTCGGGGGTTTGTATCAGCATAGGGACGGAACATGACACGCAACCATGGTCGACGCGCACCGCAATGGCGCCATACCTTGATCCTCGGCCTGGCCCTGCTGGCGGTGCCGCCGTTGGCGCTGGCCGCCGCGCCGGCCGCGAAGACCTCTGCGCAGGCCGTGGCCGCCGCCAAGGGCGACCCGAGCGGCTATGAGCTGCCCTCGCCGGCGCTGCAGGCGGTGGTCGACGCGCCGCGTGCCCCGACCCTGAGCCTGTCCCCGCGCCGTGACCTGGCCGCGCTGCTGCAGACCCCGCCGCTGCCGTCGATCAACGACGTCGCCCAGCCCGAACTGAAGCTGGCCGGCCTGCGCATCAACCCGGCCACGCATTCGGCCAGCCGCTTCAGCTTCGCCGACAAGCTGTGGCTGATGAGCGTCGCCGATGGCAAGGAGCGCCAGATCAGCGGGTTGCCGCAGCCGTTGTCGATCGCCACCTTTGCCTGGTCGCCGGACCAGAAGTACATCGCCTTCAACCAGGTGCACGCGGCCACCCGCACCAATGAGCTGTGGATCGTTGATGTGGACGCCGGTTCGGCACGGCGCCTGGTCGGCGATCTGAACACGGTGATGGGCGATGGCTACAGCTGGCAGCCCGACAGCCGGGGCCTGCTGGTGATGCAGCAGCTCAAGGGCCAGGGGCCGGCACCGTCCGCCGGCGGCATTCCGACCGGCCCGGCGATCCAGCAGACCGAGGCCGACGCCGGTGTGCGCACCATCCGCACCTACCAGGACATGCTCAAGAACGAGGCCGATGCCCGCCTCTTTGACTACTACGCCAGCGCGCAGCCGGCCAAGGTCGCGCTCGACGGCGTGACCACGCCGCTGACCACCGGTGGGGTGTACTGGGATGTCACCCTCTCCCCGGATGGCCGTTACCTGCTGAGCGAGCGGGTGGTGCGTCCGTATTCCTATCTGGTGCCGGCCGGCGCGTTCGCGCGTCGCATCGAAGTGCTGTCCGCCGTGGACGGCAAGCTGGAGCACACCGTAGCCAACCTGCCGTTGAAGGAAGGCCTGCCGACCGGCAACGATGCGGTGGCCACCGGCGTGCGCCGGATCGACTGGCGCGCCGATGCCCCGGCGACCTTGGTCTGGGCCGAGGCGCAGGATGGTGGCGACCCGAACCGCGAGGCCAAGGTGCGCGATGCGGTGCTGATGCAGGCCGCCCCCTTCGACAAGCCGCCGGTGACCCTGGCGCAGCTGGGCAGCCGCTATGCCGGCATCCAATGGGGCCGTGGTGATCTGGCGCTGCTCAATGAATCGTGGTGGAAGAACCGCGAGGTCAAGCAGTGGCGGATCGCGCCCGACCAGCCGGAGAAGGCAGCTGAACTGCTGTCCGCACGTTCCTCGCAGGACCGCTACAACGATCCCGGTCGCCCGGGCCTGGTGCGCGACGTCAACGGGCGCGCGCGCCTGCAGGTGAGTGCCGATGGCCGCAGCATCTTCCTGTACGGGCTGGGCGCCTCGCCGGAAGGCGATCGTCCGTTCGTGGACCGCTTCGATCTGGACAGCAAGCAGACCACGCGCCTGTTCCACTCGCAGGCCCCGTCCTATGCCGCGCCGGTGGCGCTGCTCGACCAGGAAGGCACCTCGCTGCTGTTGACCCGTGAATCGCCCGATGAGCCGGCCAACTTCTACGTGCAGTCGCTGGGTGATGCCACGGCTGCACCGAAGGCGCTGACCCACTTCCAGCACCCGCTGCCGCAGCTGCGTGGGGTGAGCAAGGAGCAGATCCGCTACAAGCGCAACGACGGCGTCGACCTGACCGCCACGCTGATGCTGCCGCCGGGTTACAACGCGAAGAAGGACGGTCCGTTGCCGCTGCTGATGTGGGCCTACCCGGGGGAGTTCAAGACCGCCGAAGCCGCCAGCCAGGTCACCGATTCGCCGTACCGCTTCAACGCGATCAGCTACTGGGGTCCGCAGGCGTTCCTGGCCAAGGGCTACGCGGTGCTGGTCAGCCCGTCGATGCCGATCATCGGTGAGGGCGACAAGGAACCGAACGACACCTACCTGCCGCAGCTGATCGCCAATGCCGAGGCCGCCGTGAATGAAGTGGTGCGGCGTGGCGTGACCGACCGCGAGCACATCGCGATCGGTGGTCACTCCTACGGTGCGTTCATGACCGCCAACCTGCTCGCGCATACCCGCCTGTTCAAGGCTGGCATCGCGCGCAGCGGCGCCTACAACCGCACGCTGACCCCGTTCGGCTTCCAGGCCGAAGAGCGCAACTACTGGCAGGCGCAGGACGTCTACCAGAAGATGTCGCCGTTCAACTATGCCGACAAGATCAAGGACCCGATCCTCTTCATCCACGGCGTGGACGACAACAATTCCGGCACGTTCCCGATCCAGAGCGAGCGCATGTTCGCCGCGGTGAAGGGGCTGGGCGGTACCTCGCGCCTGGTGATGCTGCCCAACGAATCGCATGCTTACCGCGCGCGCGAATCGATCATGACCATGCTGGCCGAAAGCGAGCGGTGGCTGGAGCAGACCGTAGGCGAGGGCAAGCCGGTCAAGAAGAAGCGCTGATCGGCCCTGGCCGGCACCCATCGTGATGGGGCCGGCCACGATCCGATGCGGATCCTGGTCGTTGATGCCGGCGGTTGGCCGGCACGGAAAATGACAGGTAGGTACCGGCCGTTGCCGGTACGAAAAATGACGGGTAGGTACCGGCCGTTGGCCGGTACGAAAAATGATCGGCAAGCGCCGGCCAGCGGCCGGCACTACCAGATGTAACTATTTGCGCGACGCAGCAACGACGCGATTGTGGGTTAGGCTTGAGCGGATTCCGTTCCCGAGGCCAGTGCGTCGCAGATGAACGAGTACCGTAGCAGCATCGTTTTTGCCACTCCCGATATTCCCCTGCGCGACGATGTACGCCGACTCGGCGCACTGGTCGGCGACCTGCTCGCCGAGCAGGTCTCCACGCAGTTTTTCGATGATGTGGAACAGGTGCGTACGCGCGCCATCGCCCGCCGCGAAAGCGACGCCCCCCTGTCCGATCTCAATGATGCGCTGACCGGCCTGCCACCGGCACGCGCCGAAGCGATGGTGCGTGCGTTCAGTACCTATTTCCAGGTGGTGAACATCGCCGAGCGGGTGCACCGCATCCGCCGCCGCCGCGACTACCAGCGCGCCGGTACCGCCACGCCGCAGCCCGATGGCCTGCAGGACGCACTGGTCAACCTCAAGGCACAGGGCGTCACCCTGGACGAACTGGCCGAGTGGCTGCCGCGCATCGACATCGAGCCGGTGTTCACCGCGCACCCGACCGAAGCGGTCCGCCGCGCGCTGCTGGAGAAAGAGCAGTTGATGGTGGCCAGCCTGGTCGACAACCTCGACGGCCAGCGCACGCCGGGTGAAGCGGCCGCCGACGCCGCGCGTTTCCGCATGGCGCTGACCGCCTCGTGGCAGACCACCGATTCCTCGCCCGTGCGCCCGACCGTGGAAGACGAGCGCGAGCATGTCGGCTTCTATCTGGTGCAGGTGCTGTACCGGGTGATTCCGGTGCTGTACGAATCGCTGCAGCAGGCACTGCTGGATACCTATGGCCAGGAACTGCCGCTGCCGCGCCTGCTGCGTTTCGGCACGTGGGTAGGCGGCGACATGGATGGCAATCCGAACGTGGATGCCGGCACCATCCGCAACACCCTGGATGCGCAGCGCCAGGCCGTGCTCGGCCGCTACCAGAAAGACCTGCTGCAGTTGGCCAGCCTGCTCAGCCAGTCCACCGAGCGCGTGGCGGTCAGTGATGAACTGCAGGCCCGCGTGGACCATTACAAGGCGTTGCTGCCCAAGGTCACCTCGCGCCCGCGTCATGCCGACATGCCGTACCGTCTGCTCAATGACCGCATGCGCGCACGCGTGCAGGCGACGATGGACGATGCGGAAGGCGCATACGTGTCGCCGCAGGAACTCACCGACGACATCGAGCTGATCCTGCGCAGCCTGCACGAGAACAAGGGCGACCATGCCGGCGGCTTCGCGGTGCGTCGCCTGCTGTGGCGGGTGCGCACCTTCGGCTTCCATCTGGCGCGGTTGGATGTGCGCCAGGAGTCCAGCGTGCACGGCCGGGCGCTGGCCAGCGTGCTGGATGGGCAGGAGGCCTGGGACGCCGCTGATGCGGTCACCCGCGCGGCGCGCCTGGCCCCGTTCGCCAGTGGCGAGCGGGCGCTGCCGGCGAGCGATGAGGAGGGCGGTGAGCGGCTGGATGCAGTGTTCGCGGCACTGGCCGATGCACGCCGGCGACACGGTGCCGATGCGCTGGGCAGCTACATCATCTCGATGGCGCACGACCGCAGCGATGTGCTCGCCGTACTCGCGCTGGCGCGCCGCGGCGGCCTGGTGGATGACGCCGGCGCGGTGCCGCTGGACATCGCGCCGTTGTTCGAAACCGTGGATGACCTCAAGCGCGGTACCGACACCCTGCGCGATCTGCTGGCCGACCCGGTCTACCGCACGCACCTGGCCTCGCGCGGTGATGTGCAGATGGTGATGCTCGGCTATTCGGACAGTGGCAAGGACGGTGGTATCGCGGCCTCGCGCTGGGGGCTGCAGCGCGCCCAGGTGGAACTGCTGGACGTCGCCGCCGAGAACGACATCCGGCTGACCTTCTTCCACGGCCGTGGCGGCTCGATCAGCCGCGGGGGTGGCAAGACCACGCACGCCGTGGATGCCTCGCCGCGCGGCAGCATCGACGGCCGTCTGCGCGTGACCGAGCAGGGCGAAGTGATCCATCGCAAGTACGGCATCCGTGCACTGGCGCTGCGCTCGCTGGAGCAGTCCACCGGTGCGGTGCTGCGCTCCAGCCTGCGCCCGCGCGCAGCGGAACCGCGCGAGGAACAGTGGCGCCCGGTGATGGACCTGATCGCGCAGAAGAGTGCGGAGGCGTACCGCGCCTTCGTCGGCCAGAAAGACTTCATGCAGTACTTCCGCCTGGCCACGCCGATCGACGTGATCGAGCGGATGACCTTGGGCTCACGCCCTTCGCGCCGGCTGGGCGAGGATGCCGCACTGACCAACCTGCGCGCGATTCCATGGGTGTTTGCGTGGAGCCAGGCGCGTGCCGTGATCCCGGGCTGGTATGGCGTCGGCAGTGGCCTGCAGGCGGCGATCGATGCCGGTCACGAAGGCCTCCTGAAAGAGATGGCGCGCGACTGGCCGTTCTTCAGCACCTTCCTGGACGACATCGCGATGGTGATGTCCAAGGGCGACCTGACCATCGCCGAGCAGTTCTCGCAGCTGTCCGGTGCATTGCATGGGCGCTTCTTCCCGCAGATCCAGGGGGAGCTCGACCTCACCTCACAGTGGATCCTGGCACTGACCGGGCAGGACACGCTGCTGCAGCACGATCAGCGCTTGGCGCTGTCGATCCGCCTGCGCAATCCCTACATCGATCCGATCAGCGTGCTGCAGGTGGACCTGCTGCGCCGCTGGCGGGAGAGCGGTGGCGAAGACGATGACGTGCTGCGCGCGCTGGTGGCGTGCGTGAACGGTGTTTCGCAGGGCGTACAGAACACCGGGTAGGCCATGAAGGGGGAGTGCCGGCCGCTGGCCGGCAGCGCTTCTCAGACCCGCTCGACCAGATCACCTGGTGCAGGCGGATTGGATGCCAGCAGCTCCAGGTGGCGCTGCTCCATCTCCTCGCGCAGCTGGCGGCGGATCAACGCGGCGGCATGCCGGCGGCGTTCGTCGGCAGTTTCCAGCACCAACGGCGGCACCGGGGTCGGCTTGCCGTCGTCATCCACCGCGACCATGGTGAAGAAGCAGCTGTTGGCGTGGCGCACGCTGCGCTTGAGGATGTCCTCGGCCACCACCTTGACCCCGATTTCCATCGAGGAGGTGCCGGTGTAGTTCACCGAGGCCAGGAAGGTGACCAGCTCGCCGACCGCGATCGGCTGGCGGAACATCACCTGGTCCACCGACAGGGTGACCACGTAGCTGCCGGCATAGCGGCTGGCGCAGGCGTAGGCGACCTGGTCGAGCAGGCGCAGCACCGCACCGCCGTGCACCTTGCCGGAGAAGTTGGCCATGTCCGGCGACATCAGCACCGTCATGGAGAGCTGGTTGGATTTGAATTCGGGCATGGCTGGAGTGTAGCGCCGCTTGACCCATTGGTAGAGCTGACCGTTGGTCGGCTGGTCGCGCGCGGCGCGACGATGGGTCAAGGCGCCAAAACGACGACGGGCCGCTTTCGCGGCCCGCCGTTTGTTTCGCCGATCATTGCCGCGCTGCGCGCGGCCAGCCGACCAACGGTCGGCTCTACCCGCCGCCAGCCGACCAACGGTCGGCTCCACCCGTAAGAAAAGGGCCGCTTTCGCGGCCCGTTTCTTACTTCAACTTTGCATCCGCGCGCAGGGCGGCGGCGCGATCGGTCTTCTCCCAGGAGAAGGCGGTCGCATTGACCTGTTCGCCAGCACCGTTGGTGTAGCTGAACTCCTTGGCCTTGCGGCCGAAGTGGCCGTAGGCCGCGGTCTGCTGGTACATCGGGTGGATCAGGTCCAGCATCTGGATGATGCCGTACGGGCGCAGGTCGAAATGCTTGCGGATCAACTTTTCGATCTTGTCATCGCTGATCTTGCCGGTGCCGAAGGTGGTGACCGAGATCGAGGTCGGCTCGGCCACGCCGATGGCGTAGGAGACCTGCACTTCGCAACGGTCGGCCAGGCCGGCGGCCACGACGTTCTTGGCGACGTAACGGGCAGCATAGGCAGCCGAACGGTCCACCTTGGACGGATCCTTGCCCGAGAACGCACCACCACCGTGACGGGCCCAGCCGCCGTAGGTGTCGACGATGATCTTGCGGCCGGTCAGGCCACAGTCGCCCACCGGGCCGCCGATCTCGAACTTGCCGGTCGGGTTGATGTGGAACTTGGTGCCCTTGTGCAGCCACTTGGCCGGCAGCACCGGCTTGATGATCTCTTCGCGGACGGCCTCGATGAGGTCCTTCTGCTTCACGCCCGGGGCGTGCTGGGTCGACAGCACCACCGCGTCGATGGCCGAGACGGCGCCGTTTTCATAGCGCAGGGTGACCTGGCTCTTGGCATCCGGGCGCAGCCAGGACAGCGGCGAGTTCTTCTTCTTGCGGATCTTGGCCTGCTGCTCGACCAGGCGGTGCGACAGGTGGATCGCGGCCGGCATGTAGCTGTCGGTCTCGTTGGTGGCATAGCCGAACATCAGGCCCTGGTCGCCAGCGCCCATTTCTTCGGGCTTCTTGCGGTCCACGCCCTGGGCGATGTGCGGCGACTGCTTGCCGATCAGGTTCAGCACGCCGCAGGTCGCGCCGTCGAAGCCGACGTCGGAGCTGTCGTAGCCGATGTCCAGGATCACCTTGCGGGTCAAGGCTTCCAGGTCGATCCAGGCGCTGGTGGTGATTTCACCGGCGACGATTGCCACGCCAGTCTTGACCATGGTTTCGCAGGCCACGCGCGCACGCTTGTCCTGGGTCAGGATCGCGTCCAGCACCGCATCGGAGATCTGGTCGGCAATCTTGTCCGGATGGCCTTCGGAGACCGATTCGGAGGTGAACAGGTAGCTGGACATCAGGCGTAATATCCTTTGATTCGGATGGAAAGATGGGCGCGAATGATACACGGCAAGTCGCGCGCTTGCATTGTGCGCCAGCGAGGGTTGCCCGTGGTTAAGCCTGCGTGCCCGTCGCAGGGCCCGGTGTGACGGGATTGAGGCCCAGCGTCACCGCCCAGTGTTCCACCAGCGTGACAAACGGCCGCCCGCAGCGGCACCTGCCCCGACCGGCACGCCAGCCGCACGCGCCCTCACGATGGGCGCGACGGGCGTCCGAACCCCGCGAGCGTCATCGGCCCGTCGTCAAACCGCCATCGGGCTGTCGTCGACGCAGGGCAGGCTTCGGCGCATCCGGCCGCCGGACCTGAGGAGCACGCCATGCACGACGTCGAGCAGCGCGACGCGCGGGGGGCCGCCAAACGGCCCGTGACGACCCTGGCGCCCCATCGGCGGGCCGTCTTCCTTTCCGACGTCCACCTTGGCTCACGCCACTGCCATGCCGCCGAACTGGCCAGGTTCCTGGCCGGGCTGCGCTGCGAGCGCCTGTATCTGGTGGGCGACATCATCGACCTGTGGTGTATGGCGCACCGCCGGGCCAGTTGGCGGCCGGCGCACAGCGAGGTGATCCAGGCCCTGCACGCGCTGCAGCGGGCCGGCACCCGGATCATCTACATCCCGGGCAACCACGATGCTTCGCTGCGCAAGGTCTGCGGGCTGATGCTGCCGGCCATGCAGGTACGCCGGCGGGCGATCCACGTGACCGCCGACGGACGGCGGCTGCTGGTCGTGCATGGTGACGACTACGACGGCATCACCCATTTCGGTGGCCTGCAGGAGCGCTTCGGCGACTGGCTGTACTACCGCATCCTGACCGGCAACCACCTGCTCAACGCGGTCCGGCGGCGGCTGGGTCAGCGCTACTGGTCTCTCTCTGAATTCCTCAAGAAGCGCAGCGGCGCGGCCGAACGCTACATCGAACGCTTCGTCCAGGCCGGGCTCGAGGATGTGCGTCGGCGTGGGCTGGACGGGATCGTCTGCGGGCATATCCACCGTGCCGCGCTGGTCGAGCGCGACGGGCTGATCTATGCCAACGACGGTGACTGGGTGGAAAGCCTGACCGTGCTGGCCGAAGACCCGGATGGGAGCCTGCGGCTGCTGGATCACACCGGGCAGACCCTGGTGGCGCTGCCCGGCAGCGCCGAATTGGCCAGAGCGGCCTGAGCAGAACGGCAGAGGCGCATGGCCAGTCCCGGCTGCTAGCATCGGCCGATGGACTCCTTTACCCAGATCGTTCTCGGCGGCGCGGTCGCCGCCGCCATCGCCCCGGCCGGCCATCGCCGCGCGGCCCTGTTGGCCGGTGCCGCACTCGGCACCCTGCCGGACCTGGATGCGCTGGTACTGGCCTTCACTGCTGCCGATCCCGTGGCGCTGATGGTCGAGCACCGCAGCTACAGTCACTCGCTGCTGGTGCTGCCGTGGGTGGCTGCGCTGATCTGGTGGCTGTTCAAACGGTTCGGTCACGGCCGCGTGGCGCAGGCGCCGGGGCGCTGGTTCTGGGCGATCCTGCTGGCGCTGATCACCCATCCGCTGCTGGATGCCTTCACCGTCTACGGTACCCAGCTGTGGTGGCCGTTCACCCCGCACCCGACGATGTGGGCCAGCGTCTTCATCATCGACCCGCTCTACACCGTTTGGCTGCTGCTCGCCTGTGCAGTGGCATGGTTCGCGCGGGCGCGTCCGCTGGCGCAGAAAGCGCTGGTGGCCGGGCTGGTGCTAAGCAGTGGTTACCTGGGCTGGTCGTTGCTGGCCAAGCACACCGTCGATCGCGACGCCGATCGCGCGCTGGCGGCGATGGGGCTGGGCGATGCGCCGCGCTTCTCGGTGGCGATGCCGTTCAACACGCTGCTCTGGCAGGTGGTGGCGATGACGCCCAACGGCTACGTGATCGGCGAACGCTCGCTGATCGCCGACCGCGGCCCGATGACCTTCGAGGGCCATCCCTCCAACGTGCAGGCCCTGCGCCAGGCAGCCGAGCTGCCGGCCGTGCAGCGGCTGAACTGGTTCAACCGCGGCTTCATGCGTGCCCAGGTGGTCGATGGCGAACTGCGGCTCAGCGATCTGCGCATGGGCCTGGAGCCGGACTACACCTTCACCTTCGCGGTTGCGCGGGCGGAAGGCGATGGCTGGGCCGGGATCACACCGCGACAGCTGCGCCCGGCGTATGAAGGGGAGCAGGGCAGGACGATGCTGAAGCGCCGGTTCGCGGCCCTGTGGCAGCGCATCTGGCATGCGCCGCCGAGCACCGACGTGATCGCACCGAAGGCAGGTTGGACGGAGGCACCGTGACCGAACGGTTTGAAATGGAGATCAATGGCACGCGCTACACGCGGCTGGCCGATGTACCGCCGGAATACCGCGCGCTGTTGCTGGATGTGACCCCGGGCCGCTCGGCCGAGCAGCCGGCGGTGCCGTTGCGCGAGATCCTGCACAAGGCCAAGGCGCAGCCGGACCGCGCGCGCCAGCAGCAGGTGCTGCTGGACGAGCTGCGCAAGGTCGATCCCGAGCGCGCGCGACGCATGCAGAACAAGCTCACCGAGCGCAGCCAGCGGCCGGCCACCGGTACCCTGGAAGTGGGCAGCACGCCCACCGCACGCCCGCGCGAAGGGGCCCGCAACACCGCCGGTGGCAGCACGGTGGCCCCGGGGGACCGGGGCGGACTGGGCATCTGGTTGCTGCTGGCCGCCGCGGTCGTGGTGACCGTGATCGCCTGGGCGACGCGCTAGCGCCGCCCCCCGGTCAGTACACCGTCGCGCGCGCCTGCACGAAGGAGAAGAAGAACACCGCGTTGGGGTCGTTCTGGACCAGGCTGAACTCGCGGCGCATCCCGTCCACCGTCTCCTGGTCGACCAGGCCGGCTTCCAGCAGCGGATCGGCCGCCGACAACAGCAGCTGCTCCCAGAACGCGATCATCGTCTTGCGACGCGCCGGCTCGCGGTTGTCCAGGTGGATGGTCTTGATCTCGGTGTGCACGTCGCGGAAGCCGCCGGCCAGCAGCAGGTTGCCGAGCTTGGCACCGACGAACGGATCGCCGCCGTGGTCGTACTGGAAATCGTTGAACGCCATCCAGTAGCGCCAGATGTGCGGCGAGTAAGGATCGAGCAGGAACGAGGCGTTCATCACTTCGGTGACATACACCGGCGAACCCGGGACCAGCACGCGGCGCGCTTCGTTGAGCACCCGCGCCGGCGAAGGCACATGCTCCAGCACCCAGCACAGGAAGGCCGAATCGAACTCGCGCGCACCGAACGGCAGATTGCCGGCGTCGGCCTGCAGCAGGGTGTAGCGCTCGCGGCACCATGGGGTCTTGGCCAGGTTGGTGGCGGCAGTGGCCAGCTGCGCTTCGCTCAGGTCCACGCCGGTGACGTGCAGGTCCGGGAACCGCCGCAGCAGGATGTCCGTCTGTGCGCCCACGCCGCTGCCGACTTCCAGCAGGCGCGTTGCGCCGCCGTAGTCGATGCCGCTGAAGATGCTCGATTCGAACAGGCGCGACTGGGTGACCAGGCGATGCTGCTCGGTATCGGAAAAGCCGTGGAGATAGGTCGGTGCGGTGATCGGCGGGTTCATGACAGAAGGCTCAGGCAGCGGACGACAACGGCTCGCCGGCGGCGAGGGCGTCGAAATAGTCGGTGGTCAGGGCGACCTGGCTGGCGGCATCCTCGGCGCGGTTGACCACCGCACGGAAGGCGGCGTTCTCCGGCCGGTCCTTGGCGTACCAGCCCAGGTGTTTGCGCGCGATGCGCACCCCCTGCTGCTCGCCATAGAAATCGTGCAGCGCGTGCAGGTGGCCCAGCAGCAGATCGCGGACCTCGGTGACCGAGGGCGGCGCCAGCAGCTCGCCGGTGGCCAGATAGTGCGCCACCTCGCGGAAGATCCAGGGCCGGCCCTGGGCGGCGCGGCCGATCATCACCGCGTCCACGCCCGTCTGCTTCAAGACCTGCGCCGCTTTCTGCGGTGAATCGATGTCGCCGTTGGCGACCACCGGAATGCGCAGCGCCGCCTTGATCGCGGCGATGGTGTCGTATTCGGCGGTGCCGGTGTAATGCTGGTCGCGGGTACGGCCATGCACGGCCAGCGCGGCGATGCCGCTGTCCTCGGCGATGCGCGCGATCAGCGGGCCATTGCGGTGGTCGCAGTCCCACCCGGTGCGGATCTTGAGCGTGACCGGCACGTCCACCGCATTGACCACCGCGCCCAGGATGCGCGCGACCAGGTCTTCATCGCGCATCAGCGCCGAGCCGGCCCAGGCGTTGCAGACCTTCTTGGCCGGGCAGCCCATGTTGATGTCGATGATCTGCGCACCGTTGTCCACGTTGTAGCGTGCTGCCTCGGCCAGCTGCTGCGGCTCGGTCCCGGCGATCTGCACGCTGATCGGGTCCGGCTCGCCGGCATGGTCCATGCGGTGGAGCGACTTGCGGGTGTTCCAGAAGCGCGGGTCGGAGATGGTCATCTCCGAGGCGGCCAGGCCCGCGCCCAGCTGTTTGCACAGCAGGCGGAAGGGCTTGTCGGTGACACCGGCCATCGGTGCCAGCACCACGTTGGGCTGGATGTTGTAGGGGCCAATCTGCATGTGCGCATTGTAGTGCCGGCCGCTGGCCGCCAACCACGCAGGTACCGCTACCTGTTCAGGCCTATCCGGAAGGGCCTGATGCGCTCCGGTCATGAGCATATGCTTGACGATTGGTTCCGCCGCCCCCAGCAGCGGCGGATGCTGGGTGGTTACCGGTCGTGCCGGCCGCTGGTCTGGAATCGCATGATCAGGTGCGGCCTGCCGCGATTCCGGCGATCGTTCAGGGCACCGGGCCGCACGCATAGGCCAACACCGCCAGATGCCGCTGCGGGTCGAGCCCGAGCAGGGCCAGGAGGGCGGCGTCGTCGAACGAGCCGATCGCGCAGCCGGCGGCGTTCATCGACGCCACCTGCTGCCCCAGCGCTCCCAGCCAGACTCCAGCCTCGATCAACACGAAGCGGCCGCCGCGCTCGCCGTATTTGGCCAGCGTCCCACCTGGCTCGGCGATCAGGAACAGCACGGCCGCCGGCCGCTCCGGCCAGTCCACGCCCAGCAGCCCGGACAGCGCCGGCCATGCGGGGCAGGGCCCCACCGGTACCAGCGCGTGCTCGAGCGGGTCGTACCAATGGATGCCCGGCGCTGATGCGATCGCATCGTCGATGCCGTACAGCGCGGCATAGGCCTGGATCGGGTACTTGGCCCCACCGGACGGCAGACGCCGCGTGTCACTGTCGCCGGGCCGGGCCCGCAGCGGGGCCAGCACGCGCCCCAGTTCCTTCACGCCCCACTGTACATCACCGAAACGGCGGCCACTGCGGCGCTGCGCGAGGGCATCGCCGGGGCGTACCGGGTCCGGCAAGGCGACGCCGGCTGCTGCATGCAACGGCCGTGGCGGCGACCAGGCGCGTGCGGCATCTTCGGCGATGCGCGCGCGCATCACGTCTGCGCGCGCGGGATTGAGCTCGCCGTTGTGCCAGAACAGATGGAACAGCGGGGCATCGTCCCAGGGGGAAGGCGGTGACGGCATGCGGTCCTCGGGGATCAGCCCAATGGATGCGGGAAGGGGTTGGGAAAAGCGCCGCCGTGCGGCACGCCGGGATAGCGCCATGCCACGTCCCGGCAGCGGCCACCAAGGAACGGCGCACGTTCGTCGGCATGCAGACCGCTGAGCTGTGGCGACAACACCCGCATCACCCGCAGGCCAGCCGCGGCCACATCGGCGGTGGTCAACTCGCGGTAGTACAGCGCGATGCCGGCACGGCCCAGCCGGCGCCGCAGCTGATCCAGCTCGCCCATCGCGCGCGGCGCGGCCGGGCGATCCGCTGCGCCGGGTGGGGGCAACTGCAACGTGCTGCGGCCCGCCTCCCGCAGCAGCGGCAGCTGCGACCACAGCTCCGGGCGCAGGGTGTAGAAGGCGGCATGCTCGTCGAAGCTGCGCAGCGCTGCGGGTTCACGAGGCAGCCGGGCGCTTTCGCGGCCACACAGATGCGCGGCAAAGGTCAGTGCCTGCTGCCATTCCAGCAGCGCCTTGTGCAGTGCCTCGCCCGGATCGGCGCGGCAGGCGATGCCGAGGACGTAGCGGGGGCGGCCTTCGAAGGGAATGCCACCGGCGACCGCGATGACCGGGTGCGGATTCCAGTGCTGGGTCAGGTCGAACGCCTGCAGTTCACCACCGCGCGCGTCCACATGGGCGTGCCATTGCGCCGGCAGGGCGATTCGCCGGCCGGCCACGCCATTGAGCCAGGTGACCGCCAGTGCATCGCGCTCCAGCAGTTCCTGCGCCGCGCGCAACAGCGCCAGCCAGGCGCCATCGCGCCCATCCCGCCAGGCCGCCAGACCACTGGACGTCGATGGCAATCGCGCCTGGCCGCTGCGCGGCCCCAGTCCAACCAGCTCTTGCGGCACCCAGGCGACCCGGTTGTCGTCCAGCGCATGCACCGCTGCGAACAGGTCCTCGTCGCGTTCGGGCATCGGCCACGGGAAGTCCGGCATGGCGCGTTGGCTCGCCGAGAACAGCGCGAACGCCGATTCGTCCAGACGTTGTGTGGGCGTCAGCGCATCGCGACGACGCACGTCCAGGCTCGCCTGCGCCGCCGCCAGCCGCTCCAGCGCCTCGGCGACCGCGCCGTCGGCGGCCGCAGCGGCCTCCAGCGCAACCGCGCCCGAGACGCCCTGCCAGGGATTGGCCGGGTCGGCCGGCGTGGCGGCATTGTGTACGCGCCGTCCCTCGAACAAGGGGCCGGTTGCATCGCACGGGTTGGCCTCGATCGGTTGGGCCGGGCGCACCAGGCCACAGCGCGGACGCGCTGCGCCGTGCAGCAGGTGCGACGACAGCGTGGGCATATCCGGCTCTGCCGCCTGCACGGCGGCGCGGCTCATTTCATCACGCTCAGCCAGAGCATCATCTCGAGCGCGCCCACGGCGAACAGGCCCAGCAGCAGCCCGATGGCGATGCCGATGCCGCGCCCGAGCGAACGCCCCGCGCGCTCATAGACCAAGGCATAAATGCCGAGATACAGCCCGACGGCGACGAACAGCCCGAATATCGGGTTGGAGGTGCTGATGAAAATGCCGCCGCCGATCGCGGCCAGCGGCAAGGCGAACAGCCCCAGCAGTATCCGGCTGGTGCGGCTCAGGCCGGTTGCCGGCATCACCGGTGCCGGTGCCGCCGGGTGATCGGGAGTGACGGCACTGGGCGGTTCCTGCGGCAACGCAGGTGGCTGGCCGTGGCGCTCGGTGGGGGTATCGACGGTGACGGGGGGGATGTCTGCGGCGCTGCTGATGGCGGCGGGCGCGACGGGTTCCAGCTTGCCCAGCACCACTGCCGACAGTACCGAGGTGCCGAGCAGGGTGACGACGCAGGAACTGCAGGTAGTCGATGTCGAGCCGCCACCTGCCGCGGCAAGGTCCTGGCGCGAGGCACTGGCATCGAACTGGGTCGGCAGGCGATACATGGGGTCACTCCGTTGACCGAGGCGGAAACGCCCGGCGCACGCCCCACATTATCACGGGCGCCCGGTGTCCCAAGGCAGCGGCAGCGGTGCAGGCATCGACATCTCACCGCCCTGGCAGGCGGGGCACCACGGCAGCCGCAGCACCCGGTCGCGTTCCCCATGCAGGCGATGCAGGTCGAGCCAGACGCTGCGTTCGAGATAGCCCAGCAACAGGTGCGGCTGATCCAGCAACGGCGCGACCAGCGCCGCGATCCGTGCCGGTTGCGCTGCGACTTCCGGCAGTGCCGGCACCACCGCTTCGCCCCAGCGGCGCAGTACGCGGTTGCCCAGGCAATACACACAGGCAGTCTGGCCGGGCGCCACATAGGGTCCAAGCGCGAGGGTATGGTGATAGCTGAGGTCCAGCAGCAGATGCGGCTGTACCGGCATATGTGACACGTAGCGGGCCAAGGCCTGTTCCCAGCCGAGCCCGTGGCGGACCAGCACGAGGAGATCGGCATCGGCGGCGGCATCGACGCGCTGCAGGTCCGCACCAGCATGCTGGTCGAAGGCCTCGGCCAGCCCAGGCAGCGGTTCCCCGAGCCAATCCAGTGCATAGCGGCGCACAGGGCGCGCCGCCTGCGACGGCACCAGTACGCCGAGGCGCATCAACTGGCGGACCGCCGGGCCACAGTCGGCATCGTCCTGCAGAAGCGTCAGTGTGTCGTCCTGCCAATGGCCGAGGATGCGTTCGATGACCGTCGGGGTATCGGCCTCGTCGACCACATACAATTCGTCGGCGCCACCGGACACCAGCAGCAGCGGGCGCTGCGCATGGGTCTGCGAAAACAGGGCCCAGGCCGGATTGCGCGTCCAGCGCGGTGTGTCCGCGTGCGTACGTGCGTGTTGCTGACTGCCTGCTGCTGCCACTGCGTACAGTCCCGGTATCCGCGAAAGCGCAAGGATAGCGGCAAACACGCTTGCCACGTTCTGCTACGGTGCGCGCGTGCCCACCCCGCCTCATGCCCGCGCTCCGCTCCCGCATCCGCCCTGGCGCGAGGCCATGCTGTGGATGCTGCTGCTCGGCGCGATGTTCATCCATGGCTACAGCTGGACCAATCAATGGGCCGCCAGCCAGGCCCATACCTACAGCCTGCACGGTCGCTGGGACGAGGCGATCCCGTTCTGGCCATGGACGATCTGGCCGTACCTGGCGCTGAACCTGCTGTACCCGCTGACGTTCTTCCTCTGTCCGACCCGATCCGCCCTGCGCCGCCATGCGATGGCCATCGCGCTGGTGCAGGCCGCCTGCATGCTCGCCTTCGTGTGTTGGCCGACCGGCAACGTGCGTGTTTTGCCGCAGCCGGATGGCGCGAGCGGACTGGTGTTCGCCCAGCTGCGCGCGTTCGAGGCGCCGTTCAACATGGCGCCGTCGCTGCATGCCGCGGTACTGGTGGTGGTCTGGCAGGCATGGCGGCGCTGGCTGCTGGCCGATACGGCGGCGTTGCGCTGGCTGTGGCACGGCGCCTGTGGGCTGATCCTGGTCTCGACACTCACCACCTGGCAGCACGATCTGCTGGACGTGCTTGCCGGCCTCCTGGTGGGCGCGCTGGCGCTGTGGATCACCGCGCTGTTTGGCGACGTCGCTGGGGCCTGACGGCTGATCCATCCTCGAAGGCGAGTGCAGGCGCGGCGGTCAGTGGGTCGGGCGCTGTGGCGCGATGCCCTTGCCGGCGAATGTCCTCCGGCGTCGGCCTGCGGCCGCCGCCTCCCCCTTGATTTCGCCCACAAGGGCATCGCGCCCCACGTGTCCAGGCCACCGGCGTTGCATGGAGAGCACCGGTTTTCCTTTTGCATACCGCGAGCCGGAGCTCCGTAGCGACCGGTAGGCCCCTGGGCAAAATCAAGGAGGAGGCCGTCGCCGCAAGGCGGCGGCCGGGGGACATTTGCCGAGGGGCCTACCGGTCGCTACGGGGCCCTCACGGTCGCGAACAAAAAAAGGCCAGCGCGAACGCTGGCCTTCCGATATCCACACCGGTGACGCTTACTTGTTCTCGGCATCACCCGGGGTGAAGTGCGGCATCGCCGCAGCGGCGCCTTCCTTCTCGGTCGAACGACCGGCGAACTGGTTGGCGAACCGCACGTGACGGGCGAAGGCCGCCTCCGGGTCCTGCGCGATCGAGGCGACCAGGGCGCCGTTGAACGCATCGCCGGCACCGGTGGTGTCCAGCACCTGCACCTGCTCGGCGCCCACGCGGTAATACGGCTGGGTATCGCCACGCAGGTTCTCTTCGGCGTGCGAGACGAACACACCCACCGAACCCAGCGTCACCACCACGGTGCCGTTGCCGACCAGCTTGCGGCACAGCGCATGCAGGCTGGCGCCATCCAGCGCGGCGACATCGTTGGCATCCACGCGCTCGCCGACATGACGGCCGAGCAGGGCGGCGAACTCGGTCTCGTTCGGGGTCAGCACATCGGCCAGCTTGAGCAGGCCGATGCTGGAGGGCGCATCGGCAGGCGCGACGTTGAGCACGGTGGTGGCACCGGCCTCGCGTGCGATGGCCAGGGCCGCCTCGATCGTTTCCACCGGCGATTCCAGCTGCGCCAGCACCACCTTGGCACCGGCCAGCAGCGCACGCTGCTGGTCAACGAAACCCAGGCTCAACGCGGCGTTGGCGCCCGGGCCGATCACGATGGTGTTGCGGCCGCGGCTGTCGACATAGATGCCGCCGGTGCCGGTCGGCTCGCTGCTGGCCTCGGCGGTCAGCGCGAAACCGTCCTGCTCGGCCAGCCCGCGGGCCATCGCACCGCCGGCGTCATCGCCCAGCGCGCACAGGAACGTGGTCGGCGCGCCGGCACGGCGGGCGGCCACGGCCTGGTTGAAGCCCTTGCCGCCGGGACCGGTGCTGTAGCGGCCGGCAATGGTCGCACCCGGGGCCGGGAGCGACTCACAACGCCAGACATGATCCACATTGAAGGAACCGATTACGACGACACTGCTACTCATAAAGACTGTTTCTCAGGGAACGGATATCAGCTGAAATGCGTCAGCACGCCGGCGATGGTCGCCGTCATGAAGGTGGCAATGGTACCGCCCAGCACCGCACGCAGGCCGAACTTGGCCAGATCGTGGCGGCGCTCCGGTGCCAGACCACCAATACCACCGATCTGGATCGCGATGGAGCTGAAGTTGGCAAAACCGCACAGCGCGTAGGTGGCGATCAGGCGGCCCTCGTCGGAGAGCACCATGCCCGGCACCTGGCCGTTGACGATCTTGGACAGCTCCGAGTACGCCACGAACTCGTTGATCACGACCTTCTGGCCGATCAGCGAGCCGACCGTGGTGGCATCGGCCCACGGGGTGCCGATCACCCAGGCGATCGGGGCCAGCAGGTAGCCGAACAGGGTGGACAGGTCGGTCGGGCGGCCGATGATCGCGGCCAGGCCGGTCACGTCACCCAGCCAGGTCAGCGGGGCGTTCAGCAGCGCGATCAGCGCGATGAAGGCCAGCAGCATCGCACCGATGTTCAGCGCCAGCTTCAGGCCGTCGCCGGCACCGGCCGCGGCGGCGTCGATGATGTTGCTGGAGGTCTTCTCCACTTCCATCTTGACCGTGCCGCGGGTCAGCGGGGTGCCGGTTTCGGGCACCAGCAGCTTGGCCACCACCAGGGTCGCCGGGGCGGCCATGATGCTCGCCGCCAGCAGATGCTTGGCGTAGAAGGCCTGCTGGGCCGGATCGCTGCCGCCGAGCATGCCCACGTAGGCGGCCAGCACGCCGCCGGCGATGTGCGCCATGCCGCCGATCATCATCGTGATCAGCTCGGACTGGGTCATCTTGGCGATGTACGGGCGCACCGTCAGCGGTGCTTCGGTCTGGCCGATGAAGACGCTGGCGCAGACGCTGGTGGTTTCCGCACCGGACACGCGCATGATCTTGGTGATCGCCCAGGCCATCGCACGCACGATCGTCTGCATCACGTTGAGGTGGTACATGACCCCCATCAGCGCCGAGAAGAAGATGATGGTCGGCAACACCTGGAAGGCGAAGATGAAACCGAACTGCTCGGTGTTCATCAGACTGCCGAAGATGAAGCCCGAGCCCTCGTTGACGAAGCTCAGGATCTTGACGAAGCCCTTGCCCAGCGCATCGAACACATCACGGCCACCCGGCACCAGCAGCACCACCGCCGCGAAGGCGATCTGCAGTGCGATACCGGTGACCACCAGGCGCCAGTCGACGGCCCGCTTGTTGTTCGAGAACAACCAGGCAATGCCGATCAGCACTGCCAACCCGAACAGGCCGAAGCCAATCCTGCCCAAACCTTCGACCATGAGACTTCCCTTGGGGCGCCGCGAAAAACGGGAAGCCTAGAGCAGCGGCAAGGGCGGGGCAAGGAAAAGCAGCGTCTGCGAGCCGATCGGTCGTGATCGGGCCTGTATCGACAAGGCATGGCTGGCTTGGCGCGTGGTGTGTCACGGGCCGTGAGATCGCGGCGGCCGGCCTGCGCGCGCTGCGCGCCACCCTCTACACTTACCGGCATCGATCCGGCCCGGTTGCGGGCCCGCAGCAGGAGAATCACATGCTCTATCGCCGTCTTGGCTCCACCGGCCTGAAGCTTTCGGCCCTGTCCTTCGGGGCCTGGGTGACCTTCGGCGACCAGATCGGCCGCGATGAGGCCCGCAAGCTGATCGCCACCGCCTGGGATGCCGGGGTCAACTTCTTCGACAACGCCGAGGGCTATGCCCGCGGCCGCGCCGAGCAGGTGATGGGAGATGTGATCGCCGACCTGCGCCTGCCCCGTGATGGCTTCTGTGTCTCCAGCAAGGTGTTCTTCGGGGCGGTCGACGACCCGCGCCCGACCCAGCAGGGCCTGTCGCGCAAACACGTCACCGACGCCTGCCACGCCGCGCTCAAGCGCCTGCGGGTGGACTATCTGGACCTGTACTACTGCCATCGTCCGGATCCGGACACCCCGATCGCCGAGACCGTACAGGCCATGGATACCCTGATCCGCCAGGGCAAGGTGCTGTATTGGGGCACGTCGGAATGGTCGGCCGCGCAGATCCAGGAAGCGGTCGATATCGCCCGTGCACGCCATCTGCATGCCCCGTCGATGGAGCAGCCGCAGTACAACCTGCTGCACCGCGAGCGGGTCGAGCGCGAGTACGCGCCGCTGTATGCCGAGGCGGGGCTGGGCACCACGATCTGGTCGCCGCTGGCCTCGGGCCTGCTCACTGGCAAGTACAACGCCGGCGTCGACCCGCAGTCGCGGCTGGGCCAGGAACAGCTGGGCTGGTTGAAGGCGCAGGTGCTCGAGGATGGCAGCGACCGCCTGGAGCGGGTCCGCCGCTATACCGCGCTGGCCGCGCAGCTGGGGGTCTCCCCGGCGCAACTGGCGATCGCCTGGTGCCTGCGCAATCCCAACGTGTCCAGCGTGATCCTCGGCGCGAGCCGGGTCAGCCAGCTGGAAGAGAACCTGGGCGCACTGGCGCTGTTCGAGCAGCTCGATGAAAGCGTCTGGCAGCAGGTGGACGCGGTCTTTGGTTGATCGATCGGTTGGGAAGCAGGGGCGCCGGCCAGCGGCCGGCACTATCGATCCCTGTTCGACAGGGACTTAGAGCTACCCGACCGGTGGAAGCTCGTGCCGGCCGCTGGCCGGCTCCGCAATCCCGTTGAGCGGCACACTTCTCCGCTGTGCCATTGACAAAATCTATTGATAGATGAATTGCGATCATTAATGCCATCTATCAAATTGAGAATGGTTGTTGATTGTTAACTGAGAATCATTATCATTTGACTCGCCCCTCGCAACGAGTCCAGACGATGAACACTCAAGCTGCTGTACTGCTGCGCCCCGAAACGCTGACCCTCCGCGACCGTCCGGTCCGCGTGGTCCCGCCCGAAGAAGTGATCGACAGCGAAGCCCTGCTCAAGGGCCGCCGTGAAATCCTGATCCAGCACGGCGACCGCTTCTATCGCTTGCGCCATACCAGCAACGACAAGTTGATCCTGACCAAGTAACGGCGCTGCCTCCCCCGCGGGGAGGCACCAATGACCGCGTGGCTACGCGATCCGTGCCTTCCCTGGGCAGGCCGTTATCCCAGCTCTCTCCCCCTCGACACTCCGCCGTCGGCTCCGGCCCGCGGCGTGGGTCGAGGGTCTCCCCCGCAACCGCCGATTGCAGGTAGATCCCATGAGCCGCGCCCTTTCCGTCGGCCGCCCACCGGGCCGCCATCCCATCGCCGGCCTGCCATCGGCCGCACAGCTGGCCTCACTGGGCACCGTGCTGTGCCTGTACCGCCCGGACAGCAGTGAACTCGGCGGTTGGAAGCACGCCGTGTCTGCCCACGCCTGCCAGGGCATGGACAGCGAAGGCATCCGCGAAAGCCTGTGCTTCGTCGATGCCCGCGGCCGCTGCTGCTGGCGACTGTACCTGCTGCCGGACAGCGATTTCCTCGCCTGGGACCGCCTGGTTTCCGCCTTCCCCGCACGCCCCGAGCCGGTCAACGACGCCGGCGTCGCCGAGCGCCTGTGGCGGCGACTGGCCGTGCGCCTGGGCAACGACGCCTGGCGCATGTGCGCACTGCGCCTGCAGGTCGGCGAAGGCCGCGAACTCGCCGCCAGCCTGGCCTCGTTGTCGGCCCTGGGGGCGACCACCGCGCGCCGGATCGGCCACGTCGAAGGGGCCGAAGGCGAGCTATGGGTCGACGACTGCTGCTGCGCCACCGCCGCTCGCCGCGGCGGAGCGTGGGCAGCCGACGGCATGCCGGTGATCCAGCTGTAATCTGAAACAACGGGCCGGCCCGGCGACGATGCCGCGCCATCGCAGCTGTCACCGACGCGCAGCCGGTGGCGGCCCGAATGCGGGCGTCGCCCTCATTCCTTGAACATCAGGAATGCCGCTACCAGGATCAGCCCGAACGCGGCCCAGTGGTTCCACTTCAGCGGCTGATCCAGGTAGAACGCCGAGAAGGCCGCGAACACCACCAGGGTGATCACCTCCTGCATGCCCTTCAACTGCGGCGCCGAATACACCGCACTGCCCAGGCGGTTGCCCGGTACCTGCAGGCAGTACTCGAAAAACGCGATGCCCCAGCTGACCAGGATCACCGTCATCAACGGCGCACTCTTGTACTTCAGATGCCCGTACCAGGCGAAGGTCATGAAAATGTTGCTGCCCAGCAGCAGCAGTACGGGATACAGATAGGCAGTGAACGGGGTGCCGGGCATCCGGGCGATCTCAGGGGGGCAGGGGCGTGCAGCATACCGAGGCACGCCCCGTGCCCGTGTCATCGCCGCGTGCTCATGCCTCCCGCAGGGCCAGCGCCGGCGGGGTATGCAGGATCCGCCGCGTGCCCCACCAGCCGGCCAGCATGCTCAACAGCACGCCCAACCCACCGCCAAGCAGCAACGGCCCCCAGGGCGGACTCAGCGTCAACTCGAACACCTGCCGCGCCACCACGCTGCCCAGCAGCGCCGCCGTGCCCACCGCGAGCAACGCCGACAACAGGCCCAGCGCCCCGAACTCGACCAGCACCGCGCCCCGCAGCTGGCGGCGCGTGGCCCCCAGCGTGCGCAGCACCGCACTGTCATAGCGGCGCTCGCCGGCCGTGGCCTGCAATGCCGCCAGCAGCACCAGTAGGCCGGCCAGCAGACTGAAGCCCATGACCAGCTGCACCGCCTGCGTCACCCGGTTGATCACCTCGCGCACGCGCTCGAGGATACTGTCGATGTCCAGCAGCGAAATATTGGGGTACGCCCGGGTCAGCCCGGCCAGCGCCGGTGCCTGCGCGCGCGGCAGGTGGAAAGCGGTGATCAGGTTGTAGGGGGCATCGGCCACCGCGCCTTCGTTGAGCAGCAGGAAGAAATTGACCCGGAACGAATCCCAGTCCGCCTTGCGGATGCTGGTGACCGTGAAGCTGCGCTCCTGATCGCCCATCTGCAGCGTGACCATGTCGCCCAGCTTCATCCCGTAACGCTCGGCCCAGCCCTGTTCGATCGAGGCTTCCGCCGCGGTACTGCCGGCCTTCCAGAAGGTTCCGCCGAGCAGCGTGTTGGCCGGCGGGAAATCATGCCGCCACGAGAAGTTGACCGGGCGGTTGGCATCGTCGTCCTCGTTGCTGTTGTCCTCGCGCGCCTGCCGCTGCGGCGGACGCGCGTTGACCGCCAGCAGGCGACCGGTACTGAACGGCTCGATGCCCGGCGAGACGACGCCCAGCCCGGCCAGGGTCGAGAGCACCGCATCGCGCTGCTCCGGCTGGATGTTCATCAGGAAGTAGTTCGGCGTATCGGTCGGCAGGCGGTCGCGCCACTGCGCCAACAACCCCGGGCCGATCACCGACAGCAGCAGCAGCGAACACAGCGACAGCGACAGGCCGACCAGCTGCATCACCGCCAGCCCGCGCCGCCGCGTCAGCGAGGCCAGGCCCAGTTTCCAGCGCCCGCGCAGGCGCGGTTGCACGCCACGCAGCAGCCACAGCAGCAGCGCACCGAGCGCACCGGCCAGTGCCGCCAGCGCGGCCAGCCCGCCCAGCACCCACGCAGCCAGCTTGACGTCGCCGGTGGCCTGCACCGTGAGCGCGACGGTGGCCGCCAGCGCGGCCGCATAGACGAGCATGGAACTCGGCGGCAACGCCGCGAAGCTGCGGTTGAGCACGCGCATCGGCGGCACGCTGCGCAGGCGCAGCAACGGCGGCAGGCCAAAGCCGAGCAGCAGCACCAGGCCGATGCCCGCACCACTCAGTGCCGGTGTGGCCTGCGGCAGCGGCAGGCGGTTCGGAATCAATCCCCCCAGCGCCTGCACCAGCCCGGCCTGCGCCGCCATGCCCAAGCCGATGCCGACCAGACAGGCCGGCACCGCCAGCATCACCAGCTGCAGCGCCATTGCCGTGAGGATGTCGCGCTGGCGCGCGCCCAGGCAGCGCAGGATGGCCACCTGATCGATGCGGCGCATCGCGAAGCGGTTGGCGGCCAGCGCGGTGGCGACACCGGCCAACAACACCGCCAACAGCGCAGCCAGCGACAGGAAACGGCCGGCCAGATCGAATGCGCCGCGCACCCCGCGCTGGGTATCGTCGATGCCGACGATCCGATAGCCCTTGGCCTGCGGCGTCAGCCATTCGCGGAAGGCTTCGATCTTCGCCGGCTCACCGGCGAACATCATCCGGTACGACGCGCGGCTGCCCGGCCCCAGCAGGCCAGCACGGTCCACATCGACGCGGTTGACCAGCAATGGCGGCGACAGCTGCATCAGCTCACCGGAGGTGTCCGGCTCGGCCTGCAGCACGCGCGTCACCGTCAACGTGCCTGCGCCAAATTCCAGTGCATCGCCCACCTGCAGGCCAAGCGCCTGCATCAGCCGCGGATGGGCATACGCCTCGCCTGGCGGCGGCGTTCCTGCGGTGTCGCTGGCGTTGTCATGCAGGCTGCGGCTGACCCGCAGTTCGCCACGCAGCGGATAGCCATCGGCGACCGCCTTGATGTTGGCCATCTGGCTGTCATCGCCATGGAACAGCACGCTGGGGAAGCTGACCATGCGCGTGTTGGCCAGGCCGCGCTCGCGCGCTGCATCGGCGAAGGTCTGCGGGATGTCTTCCCGGCCGCTCAGGCCAAGGTCGCCGCCAAGCATCTCCGCCGCGCTGCTGGTCAGTGCCAGGGTCACGCGGTTGACCAATGTCCCGACGGCGGTCATCACCGCCACGCCCAATACCAGCGCGGCGAATACGGTCAGCAGATCGCCGGCCAGGAACTCGCGTCGCAGCGCACGCGCCGCGTGGCGCACGACGTTCATGCGCCGACGCCGGCAACGGTGTCGGCCAGGCGTCCACCGTCAAGCTGGTAGATGCGCTCGCAGCGCTGGGCCAGGCGCAGGTCGTGGGTGACCAGCACCAGAGTGGTGTCGCTGGTGGCGTTGAGCGCGAACAGCAGGTCGCTGATCTGCTGCCCGGTCGCCTGGTCCAGGCTGCCGGTCGGCTCATCGGCGAACAGGATGCGCGGCCGCGCCACGAACGCACGCGCCAGCGCCACCCGTTGCTGCTCGCCACCGGAGAGCTGGCGCGGGTAATGACGCGCACGGTGGCCGAGACCGACCTGTTCCAGTACCTCGCGCACCCGCGCGGCATCTTCGCGGCCGGCCAGTTCCAGCGGCAGCGCGATGTTTTCTTCGGCGGTCAACGCCGGCAACAGGTGGAAACTCTGGAAGACGAAACCCACTTCGCGCGCGCGCAGCTGCGCGCGGGCTTCCTCATCGAGCGTGTTGAGATTGGCACCGGCCAGCGCGATGCTGCCGTGGCTCGGCAGGTCCAGCCCGGCGAGCAGGCCGAGCAGGGTGGTCTTGCCCGAACCTGAAGCGCCGACGATGGCCACGCTCTCGCCTTCATGGACGGTCATGTCAATGTTGTCCAGTATGTGGACTTCACCCTCCGGGCCACGTGCGGACTTGCCCACGTTGTGGGCGGCGATGGCGACGGGCGCGCTGCGGGGGGACAGGCTGTCGATGAGGATTCTCCAATGAACCAAGCAAGTGGAAAGGGCCGTGCGGCCCCGATGGGCTGGCTGCTGGCATGGTTGCTGCTGATGCCGATGCTGGCCTGTGCCAAAGGTCCGGACACCCGTGCAGCGGTGCTGGTGGTCGGCGACAGCCTCAGTGCCGCCCACAATATCCCGGCCGCGTCGGGCTGGGTAAACCTGCTTCAGCAGCGGGTCAAACAACAGATCAAGCCGCCGCCGGCGATCATCAATGCCAGCATCAGTGGCGAAACCACCGCCGGCGCGCTGACCCGCCTGCCGGGCCTGCTGGAGAAGCACCGCCCTTCGGTGGTGGTGATCGAGCTGGGTGGAAACGATGCGCTGCGCGGGCTCACTCCGGCCCAGCTGCGCGGCAACCTGGAAAAGATGATCGTGGCCAGCCAGAAGGCCGGCGCCAAGGTGCTGCTGCTGGGCATCGACGTGCCGCCCAACTACGGCCCGGCCTACCGCCAGCGCCTGCGCAAGACCTATGCGGAGCTGGCCCGGCAGTACGACGTACCGCTGCTGCCGTTCCTGCTGGAAGGCGTGGCGCTGAAGCCCAACCTGATGCAGGCCGACGGGCTGCACCCCACCGCAGCTGCGCAGCCGCAGGTGCTGGACAACGTCTGGCCGCTGCTCAAACCCCTGCTTTGATCGGTGTGTGAGGAACTTCACGCCGCGTCCACTGGCGATGCGGCATGTTTCACAAAGCTGAAGAAAGAGGGAATCCCATGCGTCAGACAAAGGAGACCTCCGGCCTGGTGCTGGTGGTCGAAGACAACCGTAATATTTCCGAGATGATCGGCGAGTACCTGGAAGGGCGCGGCTTTGAAGTCGACTACGCCCAGGATGGGCTGGACGGTTATCGTCTGGCGGCCGAGAACAGCTACGACGTGGTCGTGCTGGACCTGATGCTGCCGCGTCTGGACGGCATCGAGGTCTGTCGCCGCCTGCGCAACGACGCCCGCAAGTCGACGCCGGTGCTGATGTTGACCGCGCGCGACACGCTGGACGACAAGCTCACCGGCCTGGGGTTCGGCGCCGATGACTACCTGACCAAGCCGTTCGCGATCCAGGAACTGGAAGCCCGCCTGCGCGCGCTGATCCGCCGCGAGCGTCGCCAGGTCGGCTCGGAAGTGCTCAAGGTCGCCGACCTCGTGCTCGATCCGGTCAGCATGCGCGCCACCCGTGCCGGGACCGAACTGCAGCTCTCGCCGATCGGCCTGCGCCTGCTGACGATCCTCATGCGCGAATCGCCGCGTGTGGTGACCCGCCAGGAAATCGAACGCGAGATCTGGGGCAATGGCCTGCCCGACTCGGACACCCTGCGCAGCCATCTGTACAACCTGCGCAAGATCATCGACAAGCCGTTCGACCGCCCGCTGCTGCACACGGTGCAGAGTGCCGGTTACCGCATTGCCGATATCGCCCAGCCGATGAGCTGACAGGGGATCCATCGCCGCTCGGCCACCTGCCGGTGAGCTGGGCGGCGACCCTCCGGCACCCTCTGGAGCATGACGGCCCGGCGCTTGCCGGGCCGTTGTCATGGTTTGCACGATGGAATCACGGCAAGCTTTCCTATAATCGCCGCGAACCGCCCTGGACCCCGTAATGCCGCACGGTCTGCCGCGCAAGATCCGCATCGTCTTCATCCTCCAAGCCGTGCTCGCCAGCCTGGGCATCCTGCTGGGCGCATGGCTGGTGTCGTTGGTGATCAAGCACAGCCTGGTCAGCAGCGCGCTGCAGGAAGAGGCCAGCTATTACTGGCAATTGCACGAGGCCTCGCCGGTGCAGCCGCCGCCCAACACCCAGAACATCCGCGGGTATCTGCTCGAGACCGGGCAGTCGCCGCTGAGCCTGCCAGCCAACCTTCGCACGCTCCCTCCCGGCTTCCACGAGCTCAAGGACGACGACCAACTGGTGCTGGTCGATGCGCGTCCGGAAGGCCGCCTGTACCTGGTGTTCCTGCGCTCGCGCGCGGAGATGCTGGCGTTCTGGTTCGGCGTGGTGCCGGTGCTGCTGACCCTGCTGGCCGTCTATGGCGCCTCCTGGATCACCTACCGCGCCTCCAAACGCCTGGTCTCGCCGGTCAACTGGCTGGCCAGGCGCGTGTCGCGCTGGGATCCCGGGCACCCGGAGGCGGCCGATCTGGCGCCGGCCAAACTGCCGGCCGACATGCAGGGCGAGACCCGCCAGCTGGCCGCCGCGCTGCACTCGTTGGCGACCAAGGTCACCGCGCACGTCGCGCGCGAACGCAACTTCACCCGCGATGCCAGCCACGAGCTGCGCACCCCGCTCACCGTGATCCGCGTGGCCAGCGACATGGCACTGGGCGACCAGGACATGACGCCACGCCTGCGCCGTGGCCTGCAGCGCATCCAGCGCGCCGGGCGTGACATGGAAGCGGTGATCGATGCCTTCCTGATCCTGGCCCGCGAGGCCGATGTCGAGCCGCAGGTCGAGCTGTTCGACGTCAATGAGATCGTCCGCTACGAGGTCGACAACGCCCGCGAGCTGATCGCCGGGCGACCGGTCGAGATCCACCTGCACAGCCACGGCCCGGTGATGCTGCACGCCCCGCCGCGGGTACTGCAGGTGGTGGTCAGCAACCTGCTGCGCAACGCCTGCAGTTACACCGACGAAGGCCGGATCGATGTCGATGTCGAAGACGACCGGGTGGTCGTGCGCGATACCGGCATCGGCATGTCGCCCGAAGCGCTCAGCCGCGCGTTCGAGCCGTTCTACCGTGCCGAACCCAGCCGCCCGCAGGGCACCGGGCTGGGGCTGTCGATCGTGCGCCGGCTGTGCGACCGCTTCGGCTGGAAGATCGGCCTGAGCAGTGCGCCCGGGCAGGGCACCCAGGCCACGATCCACTACCGTTGAATCGGGGAGGCGCGGCGCCTCCCCGCCTGGTTCAGTCGCACTGCACCTTGGGCGCCAGCGCCTTGCGCCAGATCGCATAGCCTTCCGGGGTCATGTGCAGCATGTCCTCGCGGAACAGCGCGGCGCGTGGCTGGCCATCGGCACCGAGCATCGGCGTGTAGACATCGGTGTAGCCGGTGTTGGGCAGCGAGGCCAGGGCCTTCTGGATCAAGCCGTTGGCTTCCACCACCGCGGGTAGCAGGTTCGCGCGCGACGGGCTGGGCTTGATCGAGATGATCTCCACCGTCGTCTTGGGCAGGTCGCGGTGCACGCGCTGCACGAAGGCCACCACGTCGTCGCGGACCTGGGCCGGGCTGCGGCCGCTGTTGAGGTCGTTGTCGCCGGCGTAGAAGAACACCTTGCACGGCGCATACGGGATCACGATGCGGTCGGCATACCAGGTGCTGTCGCGCACTTCCGAGCCGCCGAAGCCGCGGTTGAACACCGGCTGGCCCGGGAAATCGGTGGCCAGGCTCTCCCACATGCGTACCGAGGAGCTGCCGATGAACTCGATGCCGCCGCGCGGCGGCGGGTTGGCCGCGTCCTGGGCCGCGAACTGCGCCATGTCGCCGGCCCAGGCCACGTTGGAGACCTGGGTCGGCACCTGCGGTGCGGCAGGGGCGGGGGAGCGCGCCAGCGCGGGCAGGGCGGCCCCCAGGGCAAGAGCGAGCAGAAGGGGGCGGGCACGACGGTGCAGCATGGACGACTCCTGTGGTGGGGCGCCTGGGGCGCCCGGACGGGTAGACGTTCATCATAGAAGTTGCGGCCCGGGCGCGCTTTACCACGAACGGGCGTTGGCCGCCTTCGACAATGCCCCGACCCGCTTATGGCAAAATGAGGGATTGCCTGCCCCATTCAGCGATGCCCATGACTGTCTGCCGTGTGCTGTTCCTGCCGTTCCGGCGTGCGTTGCCGACCGGGGTGCCTGCCCATGGCCGATGAAATCGGCCACCTGCCGCGCGGCCCCAAGCGCATCTTCAAGGCCGCGGTGTGGTCCTGGCAGGGGTTGCGTGCAGCCTGGCTGCACGAGTCCTCGTTCCGGCTGGAGGTCTACCTGCTGATCGTGCTCGCGCCGCTGGCACTCTGGCTCGGCCAGACCCCGGTGGAACGCGCGCTGATGATCGGCTCGGTGCTGCTGGTGCTGGCCATGGAACTGGCCAATTCGGCGATCGAGGCGGTGATCGAGCGCTACGGCGCGGAGTTCCACGAGCTCGCCGGTCGCGCCAAGGACATGGGCTCGGCCGCGGTCTTCGTGCTGATGATGAACGTACTGGTGTGCTGGGTCCTGATCCTGCTGCCGCAGATCCTCTGACGTAACACCTCTGACGCGTTACGCGCGTCATCCCCCCTGTAAGGATGGAAGTCCATGTTCCTTGAGTTGTTGTCCGACCCCAATGTCTGGTTGACCCTGTTCACGCTGAGCGCGCTGGAAATCGTGCTGGGCATCGACAACCTGGTCTTCATCTCGATCGCGGTGAGCAAGCTGCCCGAAGCGCGCCGCCCGTTCGCGCGCAAACTCGGCATCGCGGTGGCCTGCATCACCCGCATCCTGCTGCTGGTCTCGCTGGCCTACCTGGCCCACATGGAAGCCAACCTGTTCACCATCGCCGGCATGGGCATCTCCATCCGCGATCTGGTGCTGATCCTCGGTGGCCTGTTCCTGATCATCAAGGGCACCATGGAGATCCGCGAGCTGATCACCGGCGGCGAAGACGAAGACCCGACCACCACCAAGGCCTCGGCCGTGTTCGGCATGGTGATCGCGCAGATCGCCGTGATCGACATCGTGTTCTCGCTGGACTCGGTGATCACCGCCGTCGGCATCGCCGACCACATCCCGGTGATGGTCGCCGCGATCCTGCTGTCGGTGGCCGTCATGCTGCTGGCCGCCAACCCGCTGGGCCGCTTCATCGACGCCAACCCGACCGTGAAGATGCTGGCCCTGGCCTTCATCCTGCTGATCGGCGTGGTGCTGATCCTGGACGGCCTGGGCGTGCACGTGCCCAAGCCCTACATCTATGCCGCGATGGGCTTCTCGGTGCTGGTGGAATGGTTGAACCTGCTGATGCGCCGCCGCGCCGTGGCCCACCACGTGCCGGGTGCCGGCAACTGGTAAGAAGGAGGGGGAAGCGGCAGCCCCCTGACTCAGGGGGCGTGGCTGGTTACGCCGGCTTTACTGCAGACGTGGCATGCTCCGGATCCCGTTCATCGAGATCCGGAGCCGGCCATGCGATCGTTCTCCCGTTTGTTGTGCCTGGCCGTGCTGGCCTCCCTGTTGTCCGGTTGCGGCTACAACGCCATCCAGCAGAAGGATGAGCAGGTCAAGGCGGGCTGGGCCGAGGTGCTCAACCAGTACAAGCGCCGCGCCGATCTGATCCCCAACCTGGTGCAGACCGTGGAAGGCTATGCCAACCAGGAACGCCAGGTCCTGACCGACGTCACCAACGCCCGTGCACGCGTGGGGCAGGTCAACGTCAACGCCGACGATGCCGACTCCCTCAAGCAGTTCCAGCAGGCCCAGGGTGAGTTGAGCGGTGCGCTGTCACGCCTGCTGGTGGTCACCGAGAATTACCCGAACCTGAAGTCCGACCAGGGTTTCCGCGATCTGCAGGCGCAGCTGGAAGGCACCGAGAACCGGATCACCGTGGCGCGTGGCCGCTATATCCAGATGGTGCAGGACTACAACACCTACATCCGCCAGTTCCCGCAGGTGATCACTGCCAAGCTGTTCGGCTATGCGACCAAGCCGAACTTCACGGTGGAGAACGAAGCGCAGATCTCGCAGCCGCCGGCGGTCAAGTTCGGTTCGCAGCAACCGGCCCCCGCGCCGCAGCCGCAGCCGCAGGCCCCGCAGCAGCAGCCACAGCCGGCGAACTGAGCCCGTGAGCACGCGCCTGCTGCGTTTCCTGCTGCTGCTCTGCCTGGCGCTGGCGCTGCCTGCCTGGGCGCAGACCCAGGCGGCCATCCCGCCGATGTCCTCGCCGGTGGTGGATACCACCGGCACATTGGACGCAGCGCAGATCCAGGCGCTGGAGGCGCAGGCGCTGGCGCTGCAGCAGCGCAAGGGCAGCCAGCTGCAGATCCTGATGGTGACGAGCACCGCGCCGGAAACCATCGAGCAGTACACCCAGCGTGTGTTCGAGCAGTGGTCCATCGGCCGCAAGGGCGTGGACGACGGCGTCCTGCTGGTGGTGGCCAAGGACGACCGCCGGGTCCGCATCGAGCCGGGCTACGGCTTGGAAGGCGCGATTCCGGATGCGATCGCCAACCGGGTGATCCAGGAATACCTGGCCCCGCGGTTCCGCAGCAACGACTACGCCGGCGGCCTCACCGATGCCAGCGCTGCACTGGTCAAACTGATCGACGGCGAGGCCTTGCCCGCGCCGGTCAGCACGCATCGCGCCCAGGACGCCCCGGCGGGGGGCAACTGGACGATGGCGCTGGGCATCGGCCTGTTTGCCGGCCTGTTCCTGCGCGGCATGCTGGGCTGGCTGCCGCGACCGCTGCGCGCGCTGGCCAGCGGTGCCGGGGCCGGGGTGGCCGCGTTCCTGTTCACCTCGCTGGTGGTCGCCAGTGGCGCGGCCGCCGTGGTGGGCCTGCTGGTCGGCCTGACATCGGCCGGTCGCGGCGGCGTGTTCGCGCGCAGTGGCGGCTGGGGTGGCGGTGGCTGGGGCGGTGGCGGTGGCGGCGGGTTCGGTGGTGGCGGTGGCTTCGGCGGCGGTGGTGGCTGGGGCGGTGGTGGTGGGCGTTCGGGAGGCGGTGGCGCCTCGGGAGGCTGGTGATGCGCTGGCTCCGGCACGTGTTTTCTCCGTCGGTGCGGCGCGCCTTCCCAGCGGCACATCTGCAGGCGATCACCGATGCGATCAGCGCCGGCGAGCGACGCCACGGTGGCCAGGTGATGTTCGCGGTGGAAGCGGATCTGCCGCTGGCCGCGTTGTGGCAGGGCGTCACGCCCCAACAGCGCGCCGAACATGCCTTCGCCCAACTGCGCACCTGGGATACCGAACACAACAACGGTGTACTGATCTACCTGCTGCTGGCCGACCATGCCATCGAGCTGGTCGCTGACCGCGGCCTGCGCGGGCGCATCGGCGAGGCGCAGTGGCAGGCGATCTGCGCGCACATGCAGCAGCGGCTGCGTGAGGGGGCCCTGCAGGCGGGCGTACTGCTGGCGATCGAAGAGGTGTCGGACCTGCTGGCCGGGCACTATCCGCCCCTTCCGGGGTCACAGGAGGACGGCCTGCCGGACACGCCGCAGATCCTGGGCTGAAGCCTGGCAATGGCGCGGTCGGGGCCGCCGCGAGGCCGCTCCCGGGCGGCGCTAGAATATCGGCATCTCTGCAAGGCGCCCTTCATGATCTATTTCCACGACATCGACCCCATCGCCATCTCGCTCGGGCCGATCAAGGTGCATTGGTACGGCATCATGTACCTGCTCGGCTTCACCGCTGCCTGGTGGCTGGGGCGCAAGCGGATCGCCGCCGGTCGCCTGCCCGGGGTCGATGCCAACGGCTTCTCCGATCTGCTGTTCTACGCGATGCTCGGCGTGGTTGTCGGTGGCCGCGTGGGCTACATGCTGTTCTACACGACCGCCGAATTCCTGCACAACCCGCTGCTGTTGTTCAAAGTGTGGGACGGCGGCATGAGCTTCCATGGCGGCCTGCTCGGCGTGCTGTTCGCCTCGTGGTGGTGGTCGCGCAAGCACCGCCTGCACCTGTTCGACACCCTCGATTTCATGTCCCCGCTGGTGCCGCTGGGCCTGGGCTTCGGCCGCATCGGCAACTTCATCGGCGCCGAGCTGTGGGGCAAGTACACCGACGGCACCTGGGGCGTGGTGTTCCCGAGCGGCCTGCCGGCGCCGTTGAACGGTCTGGACCTGGCCACGCTCAAGGCCGAGTTCGCCACCGGCGCGCTCAACCAGTACGCGCGCCATCCTTCGCAGCTGTATGAAGCGCTGCTGGAAGGCCTGGTGATGTTCGTGGTGCTGTGGGCGGTCTCCGCCAAGCCGCGCCACCGCTATGTGATCGCCGGCCTGTTCGCGCTGATGTACGGCATCTTCCGCTTCGCAGTGGAGTTCGTGCGCATGCCCGACAACGGCGTCTACCTCGCCTTCGACTGGTTCACCCGTGGCCAGCTGCTCAGCCTGCCGCTGGTGGCGTTCGGCCTGGTCCTGCTGGCGCTGTCGCGTCGCGCGCCGGTGCTGCAGCCGGTGCTGCCGGTCGCCCCGGCAGGAGCCAAGGCATGAAGGCCTACCTGGCGCTGCTCGAGCACGTGCTGGAGCACGGCACGGAAAAATCCGACCGCACCGGCACCGGCACGCGCAGCGTGTTCGGCTGGCAGATGCGCTTCAACCTCAATGACGGCTTTCCGCTGGTCACCACCAAGAAACTGCACCTGCGCTCGATCATCCATGAGCTGCTGTGGTTCCTGAAGGGCGATACCAACATCGGGTACCTGAAGGACCACCAGGTGCGGATCTGGGACGAGTGGGCCGATGCCAACGGCGACCTCGGCCCGATCTACGGCAAGCAATGGCGCAGCTGGGCCACTGCCGATGGCGGCGCGATCGACCAGATGCAGTGGCTGGTGGACGAGATCAAGCGCAACCCCGATTCGCGCCGGCTGGTGGTCAGTGCCTGGAACGTGGGCGAGCTGTCGCAGATGGCGTTGATGCCGTGCCACAACCTGTTCCAGTTCTACGTGGTGGACGGCAAGCTCAGCTGCCAGCTCTACCAGCGCAGCGGCGACATCTTCCTGGGCGTGCCGTTCAACATCGCCAGCTACGCGCTGCTGACCCACATGGTGGCGCAGGCCACCGGGCTGGGCGTTGGCGATTTCGTGCACACGCTGGGTGACGCGCACCTGTATTCGAACCACTTCGAACAGGCCCGCGAGCAGCTGTCGCGTGAACCGCGCGCGCTGCCGACGCTGTGGTTGAACCCCGAGGTGAGCGATCTGTTCGGGTTCCAGTTCGAGGACATCCGCATCGACGGTTACGACCCGCACCCGGCGATCAAGGCTCCGGTGGCCGTGTGAGTGGCCCGCGCATGAAGCTCTCGTTGATCGCTGCGCTCGACACCGAGCACGGTATCGGTCGTGACAACGACCTGCCGTGGAAGCTGCCGGATGATCTCAAGCGCTTCAAGGCGCTGACCGTCGGCAAGCCGATCCTGATGGGGCGCAGGACCGCACAGTCGCTCGGTCGCGCCCTGCCGGGCCGCCTGAACCTGGTGCTGACCCGCAGTGGCCAGGTGCCGTTCGAGGGCATGCAGGCGGTGGCTTCGATCGAGCAGGCGCTGCAGGCTGCAGGCGATGCGGGCGCACAAGAGCTGTGCGTCATTGGTGGCGGCGAAATCTATCGCCTGGCCATGGACCAGGCCACCGATCTGCACCTGACCTGGGTGCACACCACCGTCCCGGCCGATACCCACTTCCCGCCGGTCGATCCGGCGCTATGGGTGGAAGTGGCGCGGGAACACCACGCGGCCGACGAGCGGCACGCGTTCGCGTTCGATTTCGTGGATTACCGCCGCGCCTGAGCCGGCGGTGCAGGCAGGCCGGTCGTGTTGACCGGCCTGCGGCTCAGTCCGCGTCGCTGGTGACGTCGCTGTGCTGCGGATGCGGCTGTGTGCTTTGTGCGGGCCTGGTGCCGCCGCCTTGGCGGCCTTGGCCGCCAAGGCCACGGTCGCGCCCCTGGCCCTGGCCCTGGCGCGGCGGGCGCCCGTTCGGCGGCGTGCCTTCGGCGGCCGGCCGGCGTGCCGGCGGACGCGGCGCGGAGACCGGCTTGGGCACATCGCGGCCCGGCACCTGCACCACGCGCAGCTCGTCGGTATCCAGCTGAAGGGCGGTGAGCTTGCCCCCCCAGACCGCGCCGGTATCGATGGCGTGCACGCCCTGGGTGATGGTCAGGCCCAGGGCGGACCAGTGCCCGCAGACGATCTTCAGATCGCGCTCGGCGCGGCCCGGCACTTCGAACCAGGGATACAGCCCCTGCTCCTGCGTACCCGGCGTGCCTTTGTCCTCGATCCCGATCCGGCCACGCGGCGTGCAGTAGCGCATGCGGGTGAACAGATTGATGATCGCGCGGGAGCGGTCGTAGCCGGCCAGGCCGGGCGACCAGCTCGGCTTGTCGCCGTACATGTTGCGGAACAGCTTGCGGTAGCCGCTGCCATGCAGCTGCTGCTCGACCTCGCGGGCGTGCTTCTCGGCCAGCTGGGTGGTCCATTTCGGGGCCAGGCCGGCGTGGATCATCATCCAGCCCAGCTCACGGTCCACATGGGCCAGCTTCTGCATGCGCAGCCATTCCAACAGCTCGTCGCGGTCCTCGGCCTGCACGATGCGCAGCAGGTCCGGGTTGACCTTGCGCTGCTCTTCCTCGGTGCGTGCACCGACCGCGAGCAGCGACAGGTCATGGTTGCCCAGCACGATCACGCTGCTCTCGCGCAGCGAATGGACCAGGCGCAGGGTTTCCAGCGACTGCCCACCGCGGTTGACCAGGTCACCGCAGAACCACAGTTTGTCGACCGCGGGGTCGAAGTTGATCCTTTCCAGCAACCGCTGGGTGACGTCGTAGCAGCCCTGCAGGTCGCCGATGGCCCAGACACTCATGCGTGCGCCTCCATCAGTGCAGTGTGCGCGGAACGGTCAGGACGAACGGCGCGATGGGGGCGGCGAACTCGGTGCCGTCATCGGCCACCATGTCGTAGTGCCCCTGCATCGTGCCGTGCTCGGTCTCCAGCATGACACCGGAGGTGTAACGGAAGTCTTCACCGGGGCGCAGCCGCGGCTGCTCGCCGATCACCCCGTCGCCGTCGACCCGCTCGGTGCGGCCATTGGCATCGGTGATCCGCCAGTGGCGGGCCACCAGGCGTGCGGCGACGCGCCCCTGGTTGAGGATGCGGATCGTGTAGGCGAACGCGTAGCGCCCGTCCTCCGGCGTGGACTGGTCATCGAGGAAGCGGGGGGCGACCTCGACGGAGATCGCGTAATTTGCAGCGTCGTTCATGCAGGCAGTGTAGTAAAAGTTGTGCACGATGAGATGAGTGCTGCCCGGCTGGCAGCGCCCCGTCATGAAGGTCAGGCGGTTCCACGTGCGCGCGGCGCCCGGGGGCCGCGGGCGAGGCGCTCATCCCTGCGCGGCGTCGTCACCGTCGGTGTACGGCACGTTCGCCAGCGCGATGAACTGCGCCACGTCCAGCTGCTCGGCACGGGCATCGCTGCGCACCCCGGCTGCTTCGAACTGCTCGGGCGTGCATACGTTCTGCAGTGCATTGCGCAGCGTCTTGCGGCGCTGCCCGAAGGCGGCCTTGACCACGTGGGCAAATCGCTTGCGGTCCAGGATGCCGACCGTGGCCGGATCGCGCGGGACCAGCCGCACCACGGCCGAATCGACCTTCGGCGGCGGCCGGAACGCACCCGGCGGCACCACGAACAGCGAGGTCACCTTGCAGAACGCCTGCAGCATCACGCTCAGCCGGCCGTAGACCTTGCTGCCCGGATCGGCGGCCATGCGGTCGACCACTTCCTTCTGCAGCATGAAGTGCATGTCGGTGATCACCGCCGCGTGGTCCAGCGCATGGAACAGGATCGGCGAGGAGATGTTGTAGGGCAGGTTGCCGACCAGGCGGATCGGACTACCGGCGGCCAGCTCGGTGAAATCCACCTGCAGCACGTCGCGGTGGATGATGGTCATCTCGCCCAGCGGTTCGGCGGCGGCGGCCAGCGGCCCGACCAGGTCACGATCGAACTCGATCACGGTCAGTTTCGGGTGGCGGCGCAGCAGCGGCAGGGTGATGGCGCCCTGGCCCGGGCCGATTTCGACCAGGCGGTCGCCGTCTTTCGGGTTGACCGCCAGGACGATCTTGTCGATATAGCTGCGGTCGGCGAGGAAGTGCTGGCCGAGCTGCTTCTTGGCGGGGCCGGAGAAACCGGGCGCGCCGGAGGAGGAATACGAAGAAGTCATGGCACCAGTGTACGTTGGCGCGCCAGCCGGGCACACAGCGCGGTGGCAGCGAGGAGGCTGGAGGGGTCGGCGATGCCGCGGCCGGCCAGATCCAGGGCGGTGCCGTGGTCGACCGCGACGCGCGGGTAGGGCAGGCCCAGGGTGATGTTGACGGCCTGTTCGAAGCCGCTGTACTTGAGGACCGGCAGGCCCTGGTCGTGGTACATGGCCAGCACGGTGTCGAACCCGGCCAGCTTGGCCGGCAGGAAGGCGGTATCGGCCGGCAGCGGCCCGACCAGGTCCATGCCGCGGGCGCGCAGGCGCTCCAGCAGCGGAATGATCAGGTCCAGCTCCTCGCGGCCCAGGTGGCCGTCTTCGCCGGCGTGCGGGTTGAGCCCGAGCACGGCGATACGGGGCGAGGCCAGGCCGAAATCGCGCTGCAGGGCGTCGTGGACGATCTGCAGGGTCAAGGCCAGGCCATCGGCGGTGATCGCATCGGCCACCGACCGCAGCGGCAGGTGGGTGGTCGCCAGGGCGACCCGCACGATCTCGTTGGCCAGCATCATCACCACCGGGGTGCGGGCCTGGTCGGCCAGCAGTTCGGTGGTGCCGCTGTAGGCGATGCCGCCTTCATTGATGACCGCCTTGTGCACCGGGCCGGTGACCACGCCGGCCAGTTCACCGGTCAGGCAGGCCTGGCCGGCCTGGCGCAGGGCGCCGATCACCGCGCCGGCATTGGCCGGGTCGGGGGTGCCGAAACGGGATGGCACCGCATTGGGCACCACCCGCAACGGCAGATCGCCCGGCTGGCGGGCGATCGCGTCTTCAGGCAGGAGCTGCAGCGGCAGCGACAGCGCCGCGGCGGCGGCGTGCAGGGTATCCGGGTCGGCGAAGGCCAGCAGCCGGCAATCGGCGCGCGGCTGCTGGATCAGGCGGAGGCAGAGCTCCGGGCCGATCCCCGCCGGCTCGCCCGGTACCAGCGCGAGCTGCGGGAACATGGATCAGGACTGCGGCGGCGTGGTCGCCGCGGCACCCGGCGCATAGCCGCGCATGTCCACGTAGGCTTCGCCACGCAGTTCCTGCAGGAAGCGGTTGTACTCTTCCTCCAGCTTACGGCGGCCGATCGTTTCACGGATCTGGGCACGCTGGTTGTCGGTGGTGGCATCGGTCTGGCGCGTGGCAACGCGCTGGACGATATGCCAGCCGGCATCGGTGCGGAACGGCTGGCTCACGCCGCCGTCGGCCACGCCTTCGACCTGCTTGCCGAAGTCCGGGCCGAATGCATCGACCGGGAACCAGCCCAGATCGCCGCCCTGACCCTTGCTGTTGTTGTCTTCCGAGGATTCCTTGGCGACCGCGTCGAACTCGGCGCCACCGGCGATGCGGGCGCGCAGCGTGTCGATCTTGGCCTTGGCCGCGGCGTTGTCCTGCTGGTCGGTGATGCGGACCAGGATGTGACGGGCGTGGTACTCGGTGATGGTGTGACCGCCGGCGGCAGCCGCGCTGGCATCACGCACCTCCACCAGCTTCAGCAGCTGGAAGCCGCTGGGGCCACGCAGCGGACCGACCACGTCGCCGGTCTTCATTTCCTTCATCATCTGCGCGAAGGCATTGGGGATCTCATCCAGCGAACGCCAGCCCAGGTCGCCGCCTTCCAGCGCGTTCGGGCTGTCCGAATAACGGACAGCCGCGGCGTTGAAGTCGATCTCACCCTTGTCCAGCAGTGCCTTGACGCCATCGGCCTTCTTCTGGCCGGTGGTGATCTGCTCGGCGGTGGCACCTTCGGGCAGGCCGATCAGGATGTGGGCCAGGTGGTACTGGGTGCCCACGGTGGCCTGCTGCTTGAGCGCGCCGTCCACTTCGCCCTCGCTGACGGTGATGCGGCTCTGCGCGAAGCTCTGGCGCAGGCGCTGGACGGTGATCTCGTCACGCACCGAATTGCGGAAATCGTTGAAATCCAGACCGTCGCTGGCCAGACGCTGGCGCAGGGCATCCAGGGTGGAGCCGTTCTGCTGGGCGATGGCGTTGATGGCCTGGTTCAGTTCCTGGTCGCTGACCTTGATGCCGCTGCTCTCGGCACGCGCCACCTGCAGCTTGACCAGGACCAGACGCTCCAGCACCTGGCGGCTGAGCACATCATCGGGCGGCAGCTGGTTTTCGCGACCAGCGTACTGCGCCTTGATGTTCTGGACGGCACGGTCCAGTTCGCTCTGCAGCACGACGTCCTCATCGACGATCGCCGCGATGCGGTCCAGCGGCTGACTCTGCTGGGCCAGCACCTGCAACGGGGCCGTCGCGGAGGAGACCGCCAGCAGGGAGGCGAGGAGTACGGGAAGGGTCTTGGTCATGGGATCTGATTCGGATCGTAGTCGTCGCGGGCTGCACCGGTGTTGCTGGGCGGCACCAGATAGAGGTCGTCTCGGTAGTACCCGAGAATAGCACGGCGCAAGGTGCGGTCCGTGTTCTGGCCGATGGAGCTCAGGCCCTTGAGCACGAACTCGATCTGGAAGGAGTTGTTGAGTTCACCCTCGCGGTTGCGCACGTAGCGGCGGGCAATGGCGCGAACGGCGAGGCAGCAGCTGTCCCACTGCACACCGCCGATGATTTCCAGCGGAGCGCGGTCCTGGATGGAGTAGTAATAGCGGCCGACCAGGCTCCAGCGCTCATTGAGCGGGTACAGGAAGGACAGGTCGGCCTGCTCCAGCAGGGTCCGGTCACGGCGGGTCGCCGTGGTCGAGGCCTGCGGATTCAGACGGCTGCGGTAGGTCAGATTGACGATGCCGTCGTTGGACATCAGGTAGCGCGCGCGCACGCTGGCCAGGTCCTCACGCTTGTACTTGGGGTCCCACTGGTAGGTGGCGCCCAGCGTCCAGCGGTCGTTGATCATGTAGTTCGTATCGGCGATCCAGGCCGACTTGCCCTGCTCGACCGGGGTTTCACTGCTGTTGAGCGTGACCCGCGAATCATCGAAGTACAGGATCTGGCCGATGCTGCCCGAGAAGCGCTCCTTACCGGTGTCCTGGTCGATGAAACGGGTGCTCACCGCCATGGTCAGCTGGTTGGCATCGTTCTGCCGATCGGCGCCGGAATAGCGCGAATCGCGGAACAGCTGGCCCCAGCTGAAGGTGAAGTCACGCGTATCGAACACCGGCAGATCGCTCTGGTCGCGGTACGGCGTGCGCAGGTAGAACAGGCGCGGTTCCAGGGTATGCAGGAAGCGGGTATCGCCGATTTTGGTCTCGCGATCGAAGAACAGGCCAGCGTCGATGGTGCCGATCGGCAGGCTGCGGCTTGGCGAAGTATTGCCGCGCAGCTGGTCGGGGGTCGCGGTGGCCGGATCGATACCGGCGGCGATCAGGTTCTGCCGGCGGATGTCGTCGGCCAGGCCGCGCTCCAGGTCGTACCCGGTGTAGCGGTAGGCCAGGGTCGGGGTGACGTACCAGGCCGCGCCACTGAAGGGCATGGAGACATATGGCTTCACGTCCAGGCGCGAACCGCCGTCCATGCTGCGTGACACGCCGGTGCGCTCGTACTCCTGGTCGGCGCCGAACTTCTCATGCACATCCAGGTGCGTGAAGTTGACGGCTTCGGCGTACACGCCGGTTTCCAGCCAGGGCAGCAGCGGCTTGTCCCAGTTGACGAACAGGCGCGGCTGGCGGGCGTAGGGCAGGGACGCTTCGGTCAGGGTGTAATCGGTGAGCTGCCAGTAATCGGCCATCAGGCCGCCGGTCCAGTTCTCGCCGGTGCCGTAGATGCCGATCTGGCTCTGCAGGTTGGAGGTGGTCACGCCGAGCAGCCGGTTGGAGAAATCCTCCAGATAGCGCTCATCGCTGACCCAGGCCAGGCTGGCACGGGCCTGCCAGTTGGCGTTGATGTTGTGGTACCCGCTGAACTCCACGCGGCCGCGATCCTTGTCGCGCAGCTTGTCGTTGGGCAGGTAGGCGGTCAGCAGTTCGCCGCGGCCACCGTCGTAGAGGTAGCGGAATTCGTTGTCGAGCATGAAGCCGCGCTTGCTCATGTAGCGCGGCATCAGGGTGTCGTCGAAGTTCGGCGCCAGGTTCAGATAGATCGGCTGGGTGTAATCGAAGCCGTTGCGCCCGGACAGGCCCACCTGCGGATAGAGGAGGCCGGTCTGGCGGCGATCATCGATCGGGAACTTGAAGTAGGGCGCCCACAGGATCGGCACCTTGCCGATCCGCAGCACCGCGTTGCGTGCGGTGCCGAAACCGGCGTCGTTATCGACCTCGATCTGCGGTGCCGACAGCTTCCATACCGGCTGCGAGGGATCGCAGGTGGTGTAGGTGGAGCGGTGCATCTGGCCGACCGCACCCTGCAGGTCGATCGACTCGGCGCCACCATTGCCGCGGCGGGACACCAGCTGATACTGGATATCGCTGATCTTGTGGGTGTCGCTTTCCTGGTTGCCCTCGGCGCGACGGGCCTTCATCCGGATCGAGGAGTCCTGGTAACGGACATTGCCCTCGGCGATGTAGTTGCCGCTTTCGGTATCGAAGCTCAGGTTGTCGGTGCCCAGGAACTGGTCGCCGCGCTTGAGCGCGACATTGCCCTGGTAGTTAGGCACCACGGAGGTACCGGTCAGTTGGTCGCCTTCGATGTCCGTCGGCTGCTGGTCACGCGTCGCGGCCGCGGCTTTGTCGGCCTTGGGCGCGTCGTCGAACACGGGCAGCACGTCGGTCACCGGGCACAGGCCCCAGTTCACCGGCTTGTCGTCGGCCAGGGCCGGCAGGCAGATGGCGATACTGAGGGGGAGGGGCAGCAGGCGGAGGGCTCGGCGCACGCGGTATCGGATTCGGACGAAAACGGATCGTAGCTTGCCCCATCCCTTGCATAGGGGCAATGAAGGTCCGGCCCAGGCAGGGGGCCGGGTTCATTCGCCGGGCGGCCCCGCGCGGCTCAGCGCAGCTGGCCGACGTGGGCCACGCTGCACTCGGCCAGGGCCTGCAGGTCGTAACCGCCCTCGAGCATGGAGACGATCCGGCCGGCCCCGTGGCGCCGGGCCAGGCCGCGCAGCTCGGTGGTGATCCAGGCGAAATCCTCGGTTTCCAGCATCAGGTCGGCCTGCGGATCGCGCATGTGCGCATCGAAGCCGGCCGAGATCAGCAGCAGTTGCGGGCGGAAATCATCGATGGCCGGCAGCATCTCATCGGCCCAGGTGTTGCGGAACCGGAAGCCGCCGCTGCCCGGCGGCAGCAGGATGTTCATCAGGTTGCCGGCCCCGCGGTCGCGGCGCAGGCCGGAGTTGGGGAACAGCCCGGCCTGGTGGGTGCTGTAGTAGGCCACGCCGGGATCGGCGATGAAGATGTCCTGGGTGCCGTTGCCGTGGTGCACATCGAAATCGACGATGGCGATCCGCTCCAGCCCGTAGCGGTCACGCGCGTAGGCCGCGGCGATGGCGATGTTGTTGAACAGACAGAAGCCCATGGCGGTGCTGGCGCTGGCGTGGTGGCCGGGCGGGCGCACCGCGCAGAAGGCGACCGGGTCGTCGCCGAGCATCACCGCATCCACCGCGGCGACGCCGGCACCGGCTGCATGCAGGGCCGCGCTGGCCGAGCCGGGCGAGGTCATGGTGTCCATGTCGATCAGGCGCAACGGCTCGGTCTGCGGCTTGAGCACCAGATCGATCAGTTCGCTGTCGTGGACCCGGGCCAGCTCGCCGAGCTTGGCGGGCGGTGCTTCGCGCCAGTCCAGCTGGTCCGGATAGGCCGCCTTCAGCGCATCAAGTACCCCCTGCAGGCGCGCCGGGCATTCGGGATGGCCGCGGCCGGGATCGTGTTGCAGACAGGCGGGGTGGGTGAAAACCAGCATGCGGGCAGGATATCCGGTGGGGCGGCGGGGCCGCTCAGGCGTGGCGGCGCTCGTGGCGCCAGAGCACCTCGCCGTGGCCGTCGGCACGGGCCAGTACGCGCGCAAGCACGAACAGCAGGTCCGACAGGCGGTTGAGGTAATGCAGCGCTTCCGGGCGGACCGTCTCCCGGCGCGCCAGGGTGACGGTCTCGCGCTCGGCGCGGCGCACGATGGTGCGGGCCAGGTGGCAGCGCGCGGCGGCTTCGCCACCGGCGGGCAGGATGAACTCCTTGAGCACCGGCAGATCGGCGTTGTAGTGATCCAGCTGCTGCTCCAGGGCCTGGATGTCGGCCGCGTGGATGGCGGCATGGCCGGGGATGCACAGCTCGCCGCCCAGATCGAACAGCTGGTGCTGGATCACCGTCAGCAGGGTGCGCACATCGGGCGGCAGCGGCACCGCAAGCAGCACGCCCAGCGCCGAGTTGGCTTCATCGACGGTGCCGTAGGCGGCCACCCGGGCGTCGTCCTTGGCCACGCGACTGCCATCGCCCAGGCCGGTGCTGCCATCGTCACCGGTGCGCGTATAGATGCGGGACAAGCGGTTGCCCACGGTCGCCTCCGGCCGCGGTCAGCGCAGCACGTCGCGGCGCGCCTGCAGCAGCTTGCCGACCTGTTCGGTCGCCAGCTGCAGGGCGGCGGCCAGACCGACGTAGACCGCGGCGGTACGCAGGTAGGGCAGGAACCAGTCGCCGTAGTTCTTCGCCCAGCCGCTGAAGGTGGGCGTGGCGACGTTGTCGCTGGTCCAGTAGAAACCGCCCTGGGCGAACAGGTGGCAGACCGCCACCGCCGCGACCAGCAGCAGCGCGCCCTTGCCCAGTGCGGCCCAGCTGGCGCCGTGATAGCCGGCGCGCAGGAGCATGCCGCCGCTCCACATGGCGAAATAGGCCGGCAGCAGCATCCAGTAGCCCGGTGACACGCAGTAGTGCTGCCAGAAGTCCAGGCCGCTGCGGCGGATGACGATCCAGTCGACCAGCACCGCCACCGCCATCAGCAGCGGAAACGCCGCGCGGGTCCACGCGCGCAGGTAGAAGCCGCCGATGAAGAACACCGCCCAGGACGCATCCGGAATCGCCGCGAAATGGTTGACCCGCGTGGCCGCAATCAGCAGCACGAGCACGGACAGGACGAAGGCGCGGTGGGCAGTGGAGGTCATGGCGGTGACGGGTGGGGGCAGGCATTCATTCTAGCGCCTGCTGCGGCACCCCGCCGCACGCCGCCCGAACGGGCGAACCCTTATCATGGCGGGCATGAGTGAACGACATGATGTAGTGATCGTAGGCGGCGGGCTGGTCGGTGCCAGCCTGGCCATCGCCCTGGACCGTGCCGGCCGTGATGTCGGCCTGGTCGAGGCTTCGCCGCTGGGCACGCTGCCGGCAGTGTTCGACCAGCGCAACCTCAGCTTCGCGGCCGCCACCGTCAACGCACTGACCGCGCTGGGCGTAATGCAGAAGCTGGCTACTGCGCCCGGCCCGATCACCCGCATCCATGTCAGCCGCGCAGGCGATTTCGGCCGGGTGCAGATGGCGGCCGCGCAGTACCAGCGCCCGTGGTTCGGCCAGGTCGTGGTCGCCCGCGATTTCGGCCAGGCGCTGGAGGCGCGGCTGGACACGCTGGCCCACCTGACCCGCTATCGCCCGGCCCGGTTCGTGCGCCTGGGCGCCACGGTAGACGGGTATCGCCAGGTCTTCATCGCCGATGACAGCGGTGAGCGCTGCCTGCTGGCGCGCCTGGTGGTCGGTGCCGACGGCACCCGCAGCGGCGTGCGCGAGGCGCTGGGGATCGAGGTGGACGAGCATGATTTCGAGCAGACCCTGTTCGTCTCGCGGGTGCGCGCCGCACGTGCGCCGGACGGCACCGCGTACGAGCGCTTCACCGACACCGGCCCGACCGCGCTGTTGCCGCGTGGCGACCGCCACTTCGGTGCGGTGCACGGCGTTGCCCGCGAGCAGGCCGATGCGGTGATGGCGCTGGACGATGCGGCCTGGGTGAGCCGGCTGCAGGGGGCCATCGGCTGGCGTGCCGGCCGCCTGCTGGAGAGTGGGCCACGCAGCGCGTACCCCTTGATCCAGGTGTTGTCGCGCGCGCTGGTCGGTGAGCGCACGGTCCTGCTGGGCAATGCCGCGCAGACCATCCATCCGCTGGGCGCCCAGGGCTTCAACCTGGGCCTGCGCGATGCGCTGACCCTGGCCGAACTCGTGGCCGACGCCGACGATGCAGGCAGCGATGCGCTGCTGCGCGAACACGTGGCACGGCGTCTGGAGGACCGCGAGCAGACCATCGCCTTCTCCGGTGGGCTGGCGCGCCTGACCAGCAACCCGGCGCCGCTGATGCGGCCGCTGCGGTCGCTCGGCCTGCTGGCGGCACAGGCGACGCCGATGCAGTCGATGCTGGTGGGTGGCGCGATGGGCTTCCGCGGTCAGGTGCCGGCGCTGTGCCGCGGAGCCGGCCTGTGAGCCGGCGCCCGCAGGACGTGGTGGTGGTCGGCGGCGGCGTGGTCGGTGCGGCCTGCGCCCTGGCCTTGGCCGATGCCGGATTGACGGTGACGCTGGTCGAAGGCCGCGAGCCCGCCGCGTGGCAGCCGCAGCAGCCGGACCTGCGCGTGTATGCGTTCGCGCCGGACAATGCGCAGCTGCTGGCCGCGCTCGGCGTGTGGCCGGCGGTGAGCACGGCGCGGGCGTGTGCCTACCGCCGGATGCGGGTCTGGGATGCGGCCGGCGGCGATGAACTGCGCTTCGATGCGGACACGCTCGGCCGCGAACAATTGGGCTGGATCGTGGAAAACGATCTGCTGGTGGACCGCCTGTGGGCGGCGCTGCCGGCGGCCGGCGTGCAGCTGTGCTGCCCGGCGCGGGTGGAAGCCCTGGAGCAGGACGCCAACGGGGTGCGCCTGCGCCTGGATGACGGCCGCAGGCTCGAGGCGTCGCTGGCGATTGCCGCGGACGGGGCCGAATCCACCCTGCGCCGGCTGGCCGGGCTGGAGGTCACGCGCCAGGAGTACGGCCAGCGTGGCGTGGTCGCCTACGTGGATACCGAAAAAGCCAACGAAGCCACGGCCTGGCAGCGCTTCCTGGTGACCGGCCCGCTGGCGGTGCTGCCGATCGGCACGCACCGCAGCTCGATCGTGTGGACCCTGCCCGACGCCGAGGCCGAGCGCGTGCTGGCGCTGGATGATGCGGCGTTCGGTCGCGAGCTGACCAACGCCTTTGCCGGCCGCCTGGGCGCGATGACGCTGGCCTCCAGGCGCGCGGCCTTCCCGCTGCGCCGACAGCTGGCGACCGGTTACGTGGCCGGCCGCGTGCTCGCGCTGGGGGATGCGGCCCACGTGGTGCATCCGCTGGCCGGGCAGGGCGTCAATCTCGGCCTGCGTGATGTGGCTGCGTTGCGGGCAATGGTGCTGGCCGCACAGCAGCGCCGCCAGGACTGGATGTCACCGCACCGCCTGCAGCGCTGGGCGCGCGAGCGCCGCAGCGAGAACACCGTCGCTGCGTACAGCTTCGATGCGATCAATACGGTGTTCTCCAACGATGAAATGCACCTGACCCTGGCGCGCGGGCGCGCGCTGGGCTGCGCCGGCAAGCTGCCGCCGCTGGTGTCGATGTTCTGGAAGCGCGCCGCGGGGCTGTGACCCGCGCGCTCAGTCGATCAGCCAGCCGGCCAGGTCGGCGCGGTCCAGCTTGCCGCGCCGCTTCACGTCCAGCGCGTTGAACTCATCGGCCAGGGTCGGGTTGGCCTGCGCTTCGGCGCGGCTGATGAAGCCGTCGCCATCGACATCCAGCGCCGCGAACGCGATCCGGTACTGACCGACCACGCTCACCGGTTGCACCGAACGCACCGTTACCGCTGCTTCGCCGGCCGGCGCCGCCAGGGTGACCTGATGGGTCACCTCGCCCTGCGCGAGCGGCTGCGCGCGCACGCTCGCGGGGACCTCGCGCAGCGGTTCGCTGACCGCCGGTGACGGCGGGCGGACCTGGGCCAGGGCAAGCGTGGGCAGCAGCGTCAGCAGCAGGATGAGGTTTGATCGGCGTCGCATGGAATCTCCGTTCTTGACGTAGGGGCGCCGGGCGACCGGCGCGTGCTTCGATCATTGCCGCGCGGTGCGCGGCCAGCCGGGCATGGCCCGGCTCCACCGGCGGTGCGCGTGGGTCAGCGCAGCGGCGAGGCCAGCACCGTGATTTCTTCGCGGTCGTGGTACAGCTGCTTGGCGCGTAGATGCAGCGGCCTGCCGGCCTGTTCCTGGAACAGCTCCAGGCACATGCGGGTTTCATCCCAGCGCTTTTTCATCGGCAGCTTGAGGTTGAAGATCGCATGCTTGCACCAGCCCTCGCGGAACCAGGTGGCCATGCGTTCGGCCACGCGGCGGGGCTGTTCGACCATGTCGCAGACCATCCAGTCCAGCGGGGTCTCCGGCTGCCAATGGAAGCCATCGGCGCGCAGATGCTCAACCAGCCCGGTCTCCAGCACGTGCTCGCGCAGCGGGCCGTTGTCCACGCTGATCACCTTCAGGTGCTGGCGGGTCAATACCCAGGTCCAGCCGCCCGGCGCAGCGCCCAGGTCGGCCGCGCGCATGCCCGGCTTGACCAACAGTTCGCGCTCTTCGGGCGTCATCAGGGTGAGCAGGGCTTCATCGAGCTTCAGCGCCGAGCGCGAGGGCGCGTCGGGCAGCAGCTTCAGGCGTGGAATGCCCAGCGGCCAGGGCGCGCTGTCGCGGGTGTCGGCCACGCACACGAAGGCATGACGGCCATCCACGAACACGATGTGCAGGCGCGGCAGGCTGGTGTTCGGCTTGTCGGTCAGCAGGCCGGCCTTGCGCAGCGCCGGGCGCAGCGCATTGCCGAACGCGCGGGCCAGGCCGGCCAGCGGCTTGCCTTCGTCCGAGTCCGGATGTTCGACCCACATGTCGCCGAAGCGTTGCTGCCCCTGCAGGGCGGCGAGGATCGGGGTGATGCGGTCGGCAGCATCCAGCTGCGGCAGTTCGGCCAGCACCTGCAGCTTCTGCCGGGCGAAGATCAGCGAGCGCCAGGACAGGGCCTTGGACAGCGCCGCACCTTCGTCGGTGACGAACACCACGTAACCGTCATTGCGCTGGGTGCGCGCATAGCCGGCTACGTTGGCATAGGCCGCACGCTCGGACAGCTCGGCGGCCAGTTCCGGTTCAAACCCCTGGCGGCACAGACACAGCAGGCCGCTCATCGCATCGCGCCCGAAGCGCGGATATCAGTAATGGGCACCGTTGATCTCTCCGTACTGGCGCAGCACCGCGCGCGCGGCGTCGCGCTCGATGTCGCGCACGACCTCGATGCCACGCTTGTTGAGTTCGCCGATCCAGTCCGCCGGCAGCGGGCCTTCATCGAAGGGGGTCAGTTCTTCCACGTCCTGTGCGCTGGCACCGATCAGCAGCCGATCGATGCCGGCCCAGATGGTGGCGCCGTAGCACTGGCAGCACGGCTGCGAGGAGGTGGCCAGGGTGATCGGTGACAGCACATCGTTCAGGCGCGGGGTCTGCAGGCGCTGCTGGGCCAGCATGTAGGCCATGTTTTCGGCATGCGCCAGCGAGGTCGTATGCGGCACCACGCGGTTCACGCCGGCGGCGATCACGCGATGATCCGGCCCAAACACCACGGCGCCGAACGGGCCGCCGCTCTGTGCCTCGACATTCAGGCGCGACAGTTCAATCGCCAGCGCGACCTTGTCGGCGTCCTCGGGATAGACACGGCCCAGATCGATCTGGTCGTGGATCCAGGCGGGCAGGGTGAGATGGACTTGCGCGTACAGCATCGGGACATGAACCTCTTCAAAGATGGAGCAGCGGCAGTGTATCGGGCCGCGCCCGGGGATGCCGTGCCCGCGCTGAACGCGGCCACGCGCACGCCGGCGCAGGGCTGCGCCGGTCGCAGGGAATCTGGAGCGCAGGCCCTGCCGATGCAGGGCCGCGCCGGGGTCACGCGGTGGCCGGTGCCTGGCACCGGCCGGGTGCAGCTTACGCCGACCAGGTATCGCGCAGGGTCACGCTGCGGTTGAACACCGGCTTGGCGGCGGTGTGGTCGCGGCGGTCGGCCACGAAGTAGCCGGTCCGCTCGAACTGGAACGACTGTTCCGGCGCGGCGCTGGCTGCGGCCGGCTCGACATAGCCGGTGACGGTGCGGCGCGAGTCCGGATTGAGGTAATCGCGGTAGGTCCTGCCGTCGGTTTCGTCGTCCGGGTTCGGCACCGAGAACAGACGGTCGTACAGGCGGATCTCGGCCGGCACCGCATGCACGGCGCTGACCCAATGGATGGTGCCCTTGACCTTGCGGTTGGCGCCTTCCATGCCCGGGCGCGATTCCGGATCCAGCCAGCCGCGCAGTTCGGTGATGGTGCCGTCGGCGTCCTTGATCACCTCATCGCAGCGGATGATGCCGGCACCGCGCAGGCGCACTTCGCCACCCGGCACCAGGCGCTTCCATCCCTTGGGCGGAACCTCGGCGAAATCCTCGCGCTCGATCCACAGCTCGCGGGCGAACGGCACCTCGCGGGTACCGAAGGCCTCATCCTTGGGGTGATTGGAGAAGGTCAGGGTTTCTTCGTGGCCATCGGGCAGGTTGGTCAGCACCAGCTTGACCGGATCGACCACCGCCATGCGGCGCGCGGCGGCGCTGTCGAGGTCTTCGCGCAGCGCGCCTTCGAGCACGCTGAAATCGATCAGCGAATTCTGCTTGCTGATGCCCACGCGCTCGGCGAACAGGCGCATCGCCGCCGGGGTGTAGCCACGGCGACGCAGGCCCTGCAGGGTCGGCATGCGCGGGTCTTCCCAGCCATCCACCAGCTGCTCGGTGACCAGCGCCATCAGCTTGCGCTTGCTCATCACCGTGTAGTTGATGTTCAACCGCGAGAACTCGATCTGGCGCGGCTTGGCCGCCTCACGCGGCAGGCCGCGATCGACCAGCGGCTGGGTCAGCGCGTCGTTGTGGGCGAAATCGACGTTGTCCACGCACCAGTCGTACAGCGGGCGGTGGTCTTCGAACTCCAGCGTGCACAGCGAGTGGGTGATGCCCTCGATGGAATCGCCCAGTGCATGCGCGAAGTCGTACATCGGGTAGATCGGCCATGCATTGCCAGTGTTCTGGTGTTCAACGTGCTTGATCCGGTACAGGGCCGGGTCGCGCAGGTTGATGTTGCCGCTGGCCATGTCGATCTTGGCCCGTACGGTGCGCGCACCATCCGGGAACTCCCCCGCGCGCATGCGGCGGAACAGGTCCAGGTTTTCCTCGACGCTGCGGTCGCGGAACGGCGACGGGCGACCCGGCTCGGTCAGGGTGCCGCGGTAGGCACGCACTTCCTCGGCCGAGAGGTCGCACACATACGCCTTGCCATCGGTGATCAGCTTTTCGGCGGCCAGGTAGTACGCATCGAAATAATCCGAGGCATGGCGCAGCTCGTTCCACTCAAAGCCCAGCCAGCGCACATCGTCCTGGATCGCGGCCACGTACTCCGGGTCTTCCTTGGCCGGGTTGGTATCGTCGAAGCGCAGGTTGCACACGCCGTTGAACTCGCCGGCGATGCCGAAGTTCAGGCAGATCGACTTGGCGTGGCCGATGTGCAGGTAGCCGTTGGGCTCGGGCGGGAAGCGCGTCTTGATCGCGGCATGCTTGCCGCCGGCCAGGTCCTCGCGGACGATCTGACGGATGAAATCCCGTTTTTCCTGGGTTTCCGGAAGGGCGTCGGTGGGGGCGGCGGTAGACTCGGACATGATGCGCGGTCGCAGTTAAAAGGTAGAAAGACCAACAGTTTAGCCTGTCGCAAGGCGACAGGCTAAACGGGCAGGTGCCGGCCGTTGGTCGGCACACCTTCAGCCCCCGGGCGTATGCTGGCCCCATGCCCTCCGGAGCCCGCCCATGCACGTGATCTACCAGGCCGACAACCTGTTCGACGCCCATCTGGTCAAACACGCCCTGGAGGATGCGGGAATCCCCGCGTTCGTCTTCGGCGAATCCCTGCTGGGCGGCATGGGCGAACTCCCGTTGTTCGGCGTCCTGCGCGTGTGCGTCCCCGACCTGGCCCGTCCCGAAGCCGAAGACATCGTCGCCCAGCTGGACTTGGGCGCGGCCCCGGACGCCCCCATGTTCGATGGAGACGAAAGCGCCGGCCTGTTGCCGGCCTAGGAGAACGCCATGTTGGGTATTGGAAACGGTCTGTTGGGCATCGGCGCCTTCAAGCAGCGCCTGCCGCGCCCGGAAGAGGCGTTGCCGGGCCGGGAGCACCCGCTGCCACTGCTGCACAACCAGCATTACGTCAACAGCCACCCGCTGAAAGACAGCTTCACCGGCCTGGAGCGCATCCGCTTCGCCATGGGCTGCTTCTGGGGCGCTGAACGCAAATTCTGGACCATCCCCGGCGTCTACTCGACCTCGGTCGGTTACGCCGGCGGCGTCACCCCGAACCCCACCTACGAAGAAGTCTGCTCCGGCCTCACCGGGCACACCGAAATCGTCGAGGTCGTCTACGACCCCGCCATCGTCCCGCTTGAGCGCCTCCTCCAGGTCTTCTGGGAAAGTCACGACCCCACCCAGGGCATGCGCCAGGGCAACGATACCGGCACCCAGTACCGCTCCGCGCTCCATGCCACCACCCAGGCCCAGCTCGACGCCGCCCTGGCCAGCCGTGATGCCTACCAGCAGCGCCTGAACGACAGCGGCTACGGCGCGATCACCACCGATATCGTCTTCCCGGCGCCCGAGTACTACTACGCCGAGGATGACCACCAGCAGTACCTCGCCAAGAACCCCAACGGCTACTGCGGCATCGGCGGCACCGGCGTCAGCTGCCCCATCGGCGTGGACGCCTGATAGCGGAGGAAGCCGACCAACGGTCGGCTCTACCAGATTCGTCACCTGCGTTTCGCACCATTGCTCGACGCTCCTTGCCCGTGCTCTTCCCAACGCACCCACACCGCGCCAACCCCAACGAAAGTGAGCCGTTGCCGTTGCCGTTGCCGTTGGCGCCAAAAACAAAAGGCCCCGCATGAGCGGGGCCTTTTGTCGTACAGCCAGCCAACCGCCAGCGCTTACAGGCGCTCGCGGATCGTCTGGCGCAACGCCTCCAGATCCTTGGCGAACGCATCGATACCGCTTGCCAGCTTCTCCGTCGCCATCGGGTCGGCGGCGAGATCCGCCGCGAAGCGCGCCGCATCGATCGGTGTCACCTGCACCGGCTCGGCCGCACCGGCCACCAGCTTGCGCGGCAACTCGCCATGATCGGCGTCCAGCTTCTCCAGCAGGTCCGGCGAAATCGTCAGGCGATCGCAGCCGGCCAGCGCCTCGATCTGCGCCGTCGAACGGAACGAGGCACCCATCACCACCGTCGGCGAACCACGGCGCTTGAACTCGGCATACACGCCGCGCACGAACACCACGCCCGGGTCTTCATCGATGCTTGCCGGCGCCTGCCCGTTGGCCACATACCAATCCAGGATGCGGCCCACGAACGGCGAAATCAGGAATGCACCGGCCTCACTGCAGGCCAGCGCCTGGGTGGGATTGAAGATCAACGTCAGGTTGCAGTCGATCCCTTCGGCCTGCAGCTGACGTGCCGCTTCCACGCCTGCCCAGGTTGCTGCGATCTTGATCAGCACCTTGCTGCGCGGCACGCCGGCTGCCTCGTACATGGCGATGAACTGGCGCGCCTTGGCGACCGTCGCTGCGGTGTCGTGCGCCTGGTCGGCATCGACCTCGGTCGAGACCCGGCCCGGCACCAGGGTGCTGAGCAGGGTGCCCACGCCCACGGTCAGGCGATCGGCCACCGCGTGGACAACCGCCTCGCGCTCGCCACCCTGCTCGCGGCCCCAGGCCAGCGCGCTCTCGATGAGATCGGCGTACACCGGCAGGTCCAGCGCTTTCTTCACCAGGGTGGGATTGGTCGTGCAGTCGACCGGCTTCAAGCGCTTGATCGCCTCGTAATCGCCGGTATCGGCAACCACCACGGACAGATCACGCAGCTGGGAGAGTTTGGACAGCGAAACGGTGCTCATTGCAACTCCTGGGACGAAACGGTGGAACCTGCGCGACGACGCAGCAGGCGGGGGTCAGGCGTGGGGCTGGTGGTGGACGGCGGTCACCCGCAGGCGCAGCTTGCGGCCGCCCGGTGCCACCCAGTCCATGGTCTGGCCGATCGACAGGCCCAGCAGGGCGGTGCCCACCGGTGCGAGGATCGATACCTTGCCCTGTTCAACATCGGCCTCGCGCGGATAGACCAGCGTCAGAACGTGTTTTTCGTTCTGCAGCTCATCTTCGCACTCCACGCGCGAATGCATCATGACGGTGCCCTCGGGAACCTGGTCCGGCGCCACAACGGTCGCCCGGTTGAGTTCTTCGGCCAGGGCGATCCCGGCGGGGGTCTGGCTGACAGCGGGAGACTCGAGCATGGCGTCCAGGCGGTCCATGTCGTGGCTTGAAACAATGATGGAAGGGGGCAGTCCGCTGGAAGTGGACATGGTGTAGCTCCTTGCGTTTGTGGAAGACCCATGCAAAAAGGCGGCGCCTGCTGGCACCGCCTCGTCCTATTGTGCTGACAATCGTAGACGGATGCGACCCGTCCGGCGTATCGGCCCCGCCGGCCGGTTCAGCCAGGCTCAGCCAGCGCGTTGCAGCGGCGTGGCCGTGGCACCCGGAACGTCGGTGGACTCCAGCGCGAGCAGGCCCTGCGGCAGCCGTTTGAACTGCTGGGCCAGCTGTTCCAGGAACCCGGTCATCGCCGAACTGCGGCGCCAGGCCATCGCGATGCGGCGGCTGGGGCGGTCATCGCCGCTGAAGTCCAGCAGGCGGATGTTGTCCGAGCGCGGCACCGGGGGCTTGACCGAGAGCGTCGGCAGCAGGGTGATGCCCACATCGGCAGCCACCATCTGCCGCAGCGTCTCCAGGCTGGTGGCGCGGAACTCCGATTTCTCGTTGGCGCCAAACAACCGGCAGACGGCCAGCGCCTGGTCGCGCAGGCAGTGTCCATCCTCGAGCAGCAGCAGCTTCTGCGACGAGAGCTCCTGCACGTCCAGATGCTGGCGGCGGGCCAGCGGGTGCTGCTGGGAAACCGCCAGCAGGAAGGGCTCTTCGAACAGGAACTCGGCGTGCAGCTGGTCATCGTCCAGCGGCAGTGCCAGCAGGGCGGCATCGAGCTTGCCCTCGCGCAGCCGGGTCAGCAGCTCATCGCTCTTTTCCTCGACCAGCAGCAGTTCCAGCTGCGGGAAACGCTCGCGGATGTTGGGGATCACATGCGGCAGCAGATACGGGCCCAGCGTCGGGAAGATGCCGAGCCGGACGGTGCCGGCTTCGGGATCGCGGCTGCGCCGCGCGGCTTCCTTCATCTGCTCCACCTCGGCCACGATGGTGCGCGCGCGCGCGGCCGCTTCCACCCCGGCGGGGGTGAGCATGACCTTGCGCGGGGCACGTTCCACCAACGGCAACCCCAGCTCATCCTCGAGCTTGCGGATCTGGGTGGACAGGGTGGGCTGGCTGACGAAGCAGGCGGCGGCCGCCTTGCCGAAATGGCGGTGGTCGGCCAGCGCCACCAGATACTTCAAATCACGTAGGTTCATTTCCTTGGACCTCTTGCGGCAATGGACCGGGTGATGGCGTGGCTACCCAGCAGACAGACAAGGTTCCCGGCGAACCGGGAACCGAAACGTTTCAGGCAGCTTCGGCGACAGCGCCGCTGCTCTTGGGAACGGAGGTGCGGATCAGGTGATCAAAGGCGCTCAGTGCCGCAGTGGAACCGGCGCCCATCGCGATGACGATCTGCTTGTACGGAACGGTCGTGCAATCGCCTGCGGCGAAGACACCCGGCACGCTGGTCTGGCCGCGGTCGTCGATCAGGATCTCGCCACGCGGTGACAGCGCCACCGTGTCCTTCAACCATTCGGTATTGGGCAGAAGACCGATCTGCACGAAGATGCCTTCCAGTTCCACCCGGTGCGAATCGCCACCGACGCGGTCCTGGTAGACCAGGCCCGTCACCTTCTGGCCATCGCCCAGCACTTCCTGGGTGAGGGCGCTGGTGATGATGGTGACGTTGCCCAGGCTGCGAAGCTTCTTCTGCAGTACTTCATCGGCGCGCAGTTTGTCATCAAATTCCAGAAGGGTCACATGCGTCACAAGGCCCGCCAGATCGATCGCTGCTTCCACGCCGGAGTTGCCGCCACCGATCACCGCCACGCGCTTGCCCTTGAACAACGGACCGTCGCAATGCGGGCAGTACGCCACGCCCTTGTTGCGGTACTGATCTTCGCCGGGCACGTTCATCTGGCGCCACCGTGCACCGGTGGAAAGGATCACCGAACGCGATTTCAGCGATGCACCGTTTTCCAGTTTGATTTCGACCAGGCCATCATCGCCGGCGGGCACCAGGGCGGTGGCGCGCTGCAGGTTCATGATGTCCACCTCGTACTCGCGCACGTGCTGTTCCAGCGCGGCGGCCAGCTTTGGACCTTCAGTTTCCTTGACCGAGATGAAGTTCTCGATCGCCATGGTGTCCAGCACCTGGCCACCGAAGCGTTCGGCGGCCACGCCGGTGCGGATGCCCTTGCGTGCGGCGTAGATCGCTGCCGCTGCGCCGGCCGGACCACCCCCCACCACCAGCACGTCGAACGGTGCCTTGGTGCTGAGCTTTTCGGCATCGCGCTTGGCCGCGCCGGTATCGAGCTTGGCCACGATCTGTTCCAGCGTCATGCGGCCCTGGTCGAACACTTCGCCGTTGAGGTACACGGTCGGTACGGACATGATCTGGCGCGCTTCCACCTCGGCCGGGAACAGGCCGCCATCGATCGCCACGTGCTGGATGCGCGGATTCAGCACCGCCGCCAGGTTCAATGCCTGCACCACGTCCGGGCAGTTCTGGCAGGACAGCGAGAAGTAGGTTTCGAAGCGGTACTCGCCTTCCAGGTTGCGCACCTGCTCGATCAGCTCGGCCGTGGCCTTGGACGGGTGGCCGCCAACCTGCAGCAGGGCCAGCACCAGCGAGGTGAACTCATGGCCCATCGGCAGGCCCGCGAACACCAGATGGATGTCCTGGCCGGGCGTGGTCAGCGCGAAAGAGGGCGTGCGCTCGCTGCTGTCGCGACGCACGTCCAGGCTGATCTGCGCCGACAGCGTGGTCAGCGTGTTGAGCAGCTCGAGCATCTCCTGCGACTTGGCGCCGTCATCCACGTGCGCCGTGATCTGGATCGGACGGGTGACACGTTCCAGATAGGTCTTCAGCTGGGACTGGAGGTTGGCATCCAACATCGAAAAACTCCTTGATTCAGGCAAGGGAACAGCGTCGACGAACCCCGCGGGTGCATCTGCGCGACATGGGGGTGAACCGAAACCGGCGCGTGGGGCACCGGCTTGGGTTCACCCCCATCCCCGGCGGGCGGGGATGGGGATGGGATACGGCTTAGATCTTGCCGACCAGGTCCAGCGACGGGGTCAGGGTCTTCTCGCCTTCCTTCCACTTGGCCGGGCAGACCTGATTCGGGTTGGCGGCGGTGAACTGGGCAGCCTTCAGCTTGCGCAGGGTCTCGGAGACGTCACGGGCGATCTCGTTGGAGTGGATCTCCAGGGTCTTGATCACGCCTTCCGGGTTGATGATGAAGGTGCCGCGCAGGGCCAGGCCTTCTTCTTCGATGTGCACGCCGAAGGCGCGGGTCAGCTGGTGGGTCGGATCGCCGACCAGCGGGAACTGGGCCTTGCCGACGGCCGGCGAGGTTTCGTGCCACACCTTGTGCGAGAAGTGCGTGTCGGTGGTGACGATGTAGACCTCGGCGCCAGCCTTCTGGAACTCGGCGTAATGGTCGGCGGCGTCTTCAATCTCGGTCGGGCAGTTGAAGGTGAACGCGGCCGGCATGAAGATCAGCACGGACCAGTGACCCTTCAGGGTGCTGTCGGAGACCTTGATGAACTCGCCGTTCTGGTAGGCGTTGGCTTCGAACGGCTGGATCTGGGTGTTGATGAGCGACATCGTTGTTCCTCTTGGTGAAGGGGGTGGGTGAAGCGACCAACACAGGTTAGCGGCTTCGTTCCCATAAGGACAATCCATTGATTGCATCTATGCGATAGTCATAGGCTATCAAAAGGGTCTGATCCTGCGATGAATGGTGATGGCCATGGCCGTCAAAAACGTTGCAGCGCAATGACCAGCGGGCGGTGGCGGGTGATCGCTTCAATAGCTTCTGCATATGCGCCGCGGTGGGAACCTGAACGGCGCGGGGCGCCTCAGTGCCGGAACGCCCGGTTTTCCCACGGAATTTGATAGCGGCTACGAATCTATATATGTAGTGGCGATGCGTAGTTTCAATCGCGTTGCTGCCGCCGAAGGCCCCTGGCGCACGCCTGGCCGACCGCTGCCGGTGCACTACACTGCGCGCCCCGACGTTGCTCCGATCCGCCATGACTGCCGCCCCGCCAGACGTCCGCCAGCTGCTCGCCGATGCCGCCACCCGCCTGCCCGGTGTGGAGGGCAGGCACGACGCCGAACTGCTGCTGCTGCAGGTGCTGGAGCGTGAGCGCAGCTGGTTGTTCGCCCACGCCACCGATCCGGTCGCCCCCGCGCAGGTGGCCGCGTTCGAGGCCCTGCTCGCCAAGCGCCTCGCCGGCGAACCGGTGGCCTACCTGCTGGGCCGCCGCGGCTTCTGGACCCTGGACCTGGAGGTCAGCCCGGCCACCCTGATCCCGCGCCCGGAGACCGAACTGCTGGTCGAGCTGGCGCTGGCGCGGTTGCCCGCGGATACCCCGCTGCGGGTCGCGGATCTGGGCACCGGCAGCGGCGCGATCGCGCTGGCCCTGGCCAGCGAGCGGCCGTTGGCGCAGGTGATCGCGACCGACCTCAGTGAGGCGGCCCTGGCCGTGGCAGCGCGCAACGCGCAGCGCCACGCACTGGACAATGTCAGCTTCCGGCAGGGGGCGTGGTACGCGCCCCTGGCGGGCGAGCGCGTCGAGCTGATCGCCACCAACCCGCCGTACATCGCCAGCGACGACCCGCACCTGGCGCAGGGCGACCTGCGTTTCGAACCGGCCACCGCGCTGGCCTCCGGCCCCGATGGGCTGGACGACATCCGCCTGATCATCGACGGTGCGGCAGCGCACCTGCTTCCCGGCGGCTGGCTGCTGATCGAACACGGCTGGGACCAAGGTGACGCGATCCGCGCGCTGTTGCGGCAGGCCGGTTTCCAGTCGGTCGCCACCGAGCGCGACCTGGAGCAGCGCGACCGGGTGAGCCTGGGCTGTCTGGCGGCCTGACCGTGCCGGCCCCGCGCCCACCCCGGGGCTAGAATGACCTGTCCACCGGGCCGCCGCGCAGCGTGATGCGGCGACTGTCATTCCACATGGAGTTCCTGTCATGCGTACGCTGTATCCCGCCATCACCCCTTACGACGTCGGCACCCTGAAGGTCGATGACCGCCACACGCTGTATTTCGAGCAGTGCGGCAATCCCGATGGCAAGCCGGTGGTGATGCTGCACGGTGGCCCGGGCGGCGGCTGCAGCGACAAGATGCGCCAGTTCCACGACCCGGCCAAGTACCGGATCATCCTGTTCGACCAGCGCGGTGCCGGCCGTTCCACGCCGCATGCGGACCTGGTCGACAACACCACCTGGGATCTGGTGGCCGACATCGAGACGCTGCGCGAGCACCTCAAGGTGGATCGCTGGCAGGTGTTCGGCGGCAGTTGGGGCTCGACCCTGGCACTGGCCTACGCGCAGACCCACCCGCAGCGCGTGACCGAGCTGGTCCTGCGCGGCATCTTCATGCTGCGCCGCTGGGAGCTGGAATGGTTCTACCAGGAAGGCGCCAACCGCCTGTTCCCGGATGCGTGGGAGCACTACCTCAAGCCGATCCCGGCGGTGGAGCGCCACGACCTGATCTCGGCCTTCCATCGCCGCCTGACCAGCGATGACGAGGCCACCCGCCTGGCGGCGGCCAAGGCGTGGAGCGTATGGGAAGGGGCAACCAGCTTCCTGCACGTGGACGACGACTTCGTGAACAGCCACCAGGACCCGCAGTTCGCGCTGGCCTTCGCCCGCATCGAGAACCACTACTTCGTCAACGGCGGTTTCTTCGAGGTGGAAGACCAGCTGCTGCGCGACGCGCACCGCATCGCCGACATTCCGGGCGTGATCGTGCACGGCCGCTACGATGTGGTCTGCCCACTGCAAAGCGCGTGGGAACTGCACAAGGCGTGGCCGAAATCGACGCTGGAGATCAGCCCCGCCTCGGGTCATTCCGCGTTTGAAGCGGAGAATGTCGACGCGCTGGTGCGTGCGACCGATCGCTTCGCGGGTTGATGGAGACGTGCCGACCAACGGTCGGCACCTACCGGGTCACCCCCAGACGTCGCGCGGTGGATCACGACCGTTGGTCGTGATCGCCATCGCCCCGTGCACCATGCGGCAGATCACGACCGTTGGTCGTGATGCGGCGGGTTACCAATCACCGCCCAACAACGCTTCGGCCAACACCTGCAGCTTCGGTGAGGCCTGCCGCGAGGGCGGGTAGACCAGCGACAGCACCCGGCTGCGGCCTTCGAAGGGCTGCAGCACCCGCTGCAGCCGGCCGTCGGCCAACGCATCGGCCACCGCGAAATCCATCACCTGCACGATGCCGATCCCGGCCAGGGCGCCCTCGACCAGCGGGTCGCCGCTGTCGAACACCATCCGCGCCGGCGGGGTGAACTCGCGCAGCTGGCCATCGGCCTCGCGGAACTGCCAATCCACCAGCCGCCCGCTGCGCAGATTGCGCACCGCCAGGCAGGCGTGATCGTGCAGCGCATCCACGGTGGCCGGTTCCCCGTGCTGCGCGAGGTAGGCGGGGGAGGCGACGGTGACCCAGTTCAACGGCCGCAGGGGGCGCGCCACCATGCGCACATCGCTGATCGGCCCGGTGCGCAATGCGGCGTCGAAGCCTTCCTCGACCAGATCGACCAGCCGGTCGTTGAGCACCAGCTCGAACTGCAGTTGCGGGTGTGCCGCCATCAACTGCCCGGCCAGCGGCACCAGCACCTTGCGCCCGAACATCGACGGTGCCGTCAGTTTCAGCACGCCCGACGGCGTGGAGGGGCGATCACCCAGCCGACGCTCGGCATCCTCCAGCCCGCTCAGCAGCGGCGCGCAGTGCTCGACGAACTGGCGGCCATCCGGGGTCAGGCTGACGTTGCGGGTGTTGCGGTGAAGCAGGCGCACGCCAAGCGCGCTCTCCAGCCGCCCGATCGCGCGCGACAACCCGGATTGACTGATCCCCAGCTGACAGGCGGCGAGGGTGAAACTGCGCGCCTCTGCCACTTGCACCAGCATGCGCACGGCGTTGAGATCCATGACGTCCTCCGATTCATGCGGATATGCATGACAGATATCGAAGTATCCGGGTTTATTTATGAAGCGTCATCAATGAGACTGCCCACCTTCTTACGCAGTACCGAGTCGGCATGACCTCCCCCCTGTCTCCCGCTGGCGCGCCGGCGCCCGCATTTCCACGCCTCGCCCTGGCTCTTATCTCTTGCCGATCTGGCACTTTAGGTGCCGAGAGCCCGGCGTGGGCGACCGTGTGGCTCTAGGTCTTGCGACCGCTCGGTAGCTTGGGTCCCCACGCCGGTTTCTCCCTGATCCGCCC